>CAYPFJ010000093.1:0-14613 GCA_964409945.1 uncultured archaeon
ATGGAGAAATAAAAAGAATTAAAGATGGTTTTACTAAATATAACAGAACCATAGAATTACCAGATGGAACCTCTTTAGATATTAATTCAGAAAGATTCTTGTTTGTTGAACCAATGTTTAATCCTTCTTTAATTCATATTGATTATATGGGATTACCGGAAGCTGTATCAAAAGTAATTAAATTTTGGGATCGTGAAAACTGGGAAGATTTTTTACCGAATATTATCATTGTTGGGGGTAGCAGTTTAATACCGGGATTAGATATAAGGTTGAAATTTGAAATATCAAAATATTTCTCAGAAAGAATAAGGGATAAAATTAATGTGATTGCTGTTTCTGGAAGAGAGAATATTGGCTGGATCGGATCCTCAGTATTGTATGCACAGGGAAAATTAAAACAAAAACAAGAATGGATTCAGAATCCCAGCCATGAATCTTCTCAACAATCTCGAGAAAAGGAAGAGTTAAATCAAATTGAAAATAAAGAACAATAAGGTGCGAATTCTCATGTCCGTTAGCATTGACTTAAAACAACAATTTTTAACAAATTTTCAAAATAAAATTATAACTGCTCGGAAATTGCTATATGCCGCAAATCATAAGTGGGCATCTAAAATTCTTGATAATTTAAGTTTTGAAATCGAGAAGAATGATTGGTTAGATGCTCAGAAGAAGCACCAATTAATAATTTTTATTTCTAATTCTTGGTGGCAATATTTAAATTCATTAGTACAACATAAAGAAGGAAAAATTGAAATAAATTTAATCAGATATATTGATGCATACAAAAGATTTTTTTCATTTTTATCGAAATTAGATGATTTTTATTTATTTAATAATTTCTGTACGAATCTGCTTCAAGAATTCATTAAAAAGGAAGATTTATCGCAAAAAGGGATAACTAAATTTATTAATTCCTTTTCAGCAAAGCTCCGTGAGAGAGAGGATTACCAAAAACTATTTGAAATACAAATATTACAAACGTTTTTAAGAAAGTCGGTTGTACCATCAGAATATTTCAATTTAAGTATGGAAAGATTAGGGAAAACCATCTTTTATTTAGAGCCGAGCAAACGAGCTTTATATATCTATATCTTATTAGAGAGTGTTTCTTTAAAGTATAAATTAATGGATGATTCCGCTGAGTTTGTAAGATCAATCAATAAAATATTAGGAAATCGACTTCATGGTTATTTAAAAAACGAATTTAGTAATATAAGTAGAATTGCTATTAATGAAAGAAGTTTTAACACGATTTTAGTAGATCTTGAAGAACTTATTTATTATTTAAATGATATTCGTGAGTATTCTTGGATTATTATTTTTATTCGTGTTATTTTCTCAAAAATCCAAGAATACCAATCATATGGTGATGCTGTCACATATATACGAAAATTTATTGATTTTTCAATAAACAGAAATCGTTTTGAAATAGCATTCGATATTTATGATTTCTTAGAAGATTTGTTCATGTATAAATCTGATTTATCTTATGATAATAGTTTAATAGAATTATGGGTGGAAGCATGTAAAAAATTTGTAGATATGAAGGAAAAAAAGTATCTCCTCCAATCCTTAGAAAAATTAAACACCCATCTAAAATTACCCAAGACTAATGCTCAAATTTTTCATTATTTTTATACGTGCAATATATTGTGGCAATTTAAATCTATGTTTTTTTCTTTAGAACAGCGAGATTTTTGGAGAATGATGTTCTATCGAGCTTTATTTGAAGAAAAAAATTTTAGCCTCGCAGAAAAAATAATTCCCTATTTAGATAAAGATTTTAATAAATTTTTAACAGATCTGGTAGCCATATATAATGAGGTGGAACCGTTAAAAAAAGAATGTTACTCATTTAATGATCATAGTGAAACTCTAACTTCATTTCATGAAGACTTTAGTATTAAACAGATAATATTAAGAATCGATTCTATAGGGATGATTTCTTATAGAATGATTTCTGTTGATGATAAAATAATTGAAGGATTTGTTTCTAATGAATATTGGAATGACACTCAACTAATTGAAATATACAATGAACTTTTCTATGAATCTGAGGATCGAAAATATCTTTTCAATCTGAAAGAATTTGGTGAATTATTATATATATTTCTGCCAAAATTAATTCGAGATTTCTTTAAATCGTTTAAGATCGAAAGCTTGAATCTAATACCTCAAATATATTTTATCTTAAACAACATGACAATTCCTTTTGATCTCATATATGATAATAATTTTTTCTTATTGAAATATTCGGAGGGTTATAGTGTGGGGGGTGAACCTCCACTTGGTGGTGTTGTTTTTGAAAGATGTGATCGTGAGGATTCTTCGGAAGAACCATCTAATAAGAAGTATAATGTATTAGTAATTGAATCAATCAATTCTAATAATCCTTTAAAATGGAATGAAAACACAAAACAGAAAGAATTAATTTTCCCTTTTCAAGCTGGTGCGGATGAGTTAGATTATCTCATTAATTTCTTTAATAATAGAGAGGAAATTGATCAAATGACTACATTAATTGGAGCTAATTCTACACGAGAAAATATTTTATCACATTTATCTAAAAATATATACCATATTATTGTATTCGTAGGAAATATTTTTTACTCCAAATGGAGTCCTAAGAATAGTTTTCTCCTTATAAATGATAATAACATAATAACTTTTAATGAAATCAATAAAATTTTAAATAAAAATAGATCGAAGAACCAACCATTTATATTTTTTAATTCCCAAGTTTATGATATCGAAGGGAATAAACTAAGAAATACTCTTAGGAATTTCGGTGAAATTGTGGCTCAATTTGATTATAATAAAATTACTGGTATCGTTTCAAAAAATTATCCAATTTTTAATGATGAAACAAAGCAAATTATTTCAAATTTCTTTATAAATTTCTTCAATAAAAATAGTCAGGGCGTTTCGCTTCTGAAGGCACGTCAGCAATCTATAGCAAGTAAGATGGAAAAACTTATTGAAGAACAAGTTAAAGATTCAACTTCGGAAATGGGTACTACACATATAGACTTAAGAAGTAGTTTAGCAATTTCGAGTTATTTGCTTTTTGGAAAACCATGGAAAAAGATCTGGTCTTGAATTAAGTTTATCCATTTGGAAAAACCAATAAATATAAAATATTAATATAAGCTAATTTAAATTATTCTTTAATGATATTAAAAAAGAGTTGGTGATTAAAATTTCGGATCGTTTGATAGAATTGCGTGTAGAAAATAAACACTTGAAAGAGCAAATATCTAATTTAGAAAATAAGATATTATCATTAGTAGGAATGGTAGACATAGAATCAAGTGGGGGAGAAAAGAAAAATGTGCTTAATGATTCTCTAATAAATTTAATAAATTCAACTAAAGACCAATTGAATGTTGTAGCTCCTCACATTGACAGCTTTTATGCAAAAGAACTCAAAAGAACAGTCGACCGAGGGATCCCAGTTCTTCTAATCACTAATGATAGAAGTATTTTCCCAAAAAATTTTATATCGATTTATGATGATTTAAAAAATATTCAAGGAATAAGCATTGTAAATAATCCTAATGTAAAATTTCTCTTAGTTTTTAATACGGAACAAGCAATTTATTCGGGAGGATCTTTGGATAGAGAAGAATTATCAAAATCAATTTTAATCGTTACAAAAATTCAGGAAAAATCAAAACTAAGATTGATTGCAGAAATCTTTTCCATAATGTTACCTACATTTATGAGAAAATAAACAATTTTTTTATTTTCACCTTATATTTAAAAAAATTAATATCTTATTTTAAGCTATACAATCTAATTGGAGCAATCGAGAACAATCTATTTATGAAATAAAAAATGGTAGAAAATAAACAATTAATAAACTCTCACATTATTTCTGAAAAACTAGGTAAGAGCTCTGAAATTTATCAGCAATCTATAGCATTTCTAAAAAAACAATCTAAAAATCAAATAGTCTATGAACAAAGCTTTACACAGTGGAGAAAAATCTTCTCAAATATCTATGGATTTGATATTAGTTCAGACTTATTTTTGAAACATACTTATTTTTCTCTAATTTTAAAAATTTTAGTTATTTCTAAATTATACTCTAGTAAAAATCTCGAATTAGACGAAGTCTATGAGGTGTATCTCACAAATAGTCTGAAAGAATTAAGGATATTCGAATACTATTATTTATTTTGGACTGATTTTAATAAAGAGTTATTTACAAAAATATATAGTGTAATTAAATTCTCAAATTATGCACAACAAGACATTTTCAGTGATATATATCAAGAAATATTTCTTCCAGATACTAGACATAAGATAGGGGAATTCTATACTCCTTCAAAACTTGTTCAGAAAATGATTAATGAAGTTTACATAATTGGTTCAAAAACCTTAGACCCTTCATGTGGTTCAGGAAATTTTTTAATCAATATCTTACTTAAAATTCTAGATTCTCCTGAATCAGCAGCTTTAAAATTTAAAGCAATCTCAAAGGTATATGGTTTTGATATTAATCCTTTGGCTATTATGACAACAAAAACAAATATTCTTTTATTGATCTTTGAATATTTTACTTCAAAAAATCTTAAAATCCCGGAACTTAACATATTTCTTATTGATTCTTTGTTTCCTAAGCTATATGATAAGGAAACTGATATTAATATCAAAAATATGAGTAATTCATTCGATTTAGTAATTGGAAATCCACCTTGGTTGACATATAAGGATCTACAATTAAAGGAATATCAAATTAAAATTCGAGATTTATCAGAAAATTTAGGAATAAAGCCACCCAGTCAATATATTACCCATATTGAATTAGCTGTAATCTTTTTTTACGCGATTCCTTTGAATTTTTTAAAAAAGAATGCGAAAATATTTTTTGTAATGCCCAAAAGCGTAATTGACGGAGATCATTGCCATAAGTTTAGGGCGTTTTCTATTTTCAACAAAAATTTAGAAATTTGGGATTTTCCAAAGAATTATTTTTTTAATGTAAATCATATATGTTTGAAAGCGGAGTTTGTGGGAAAAAATAATAATATTTTGATTGATGAGAAATATCCAATAAAAACAAAATTATTTAATGATAGTTTAGAATTAAGAGAAGAAAAATTTTATTCGAGTTTAAAAATCGAAAATGATGGTGCTAAACTATTATTGCCTATTGAAGAGTTAGAAACCTTAAATAAATTAGAAAATAGTTCATATAAAGAAAAATTCTTTCAAGGTGCTACATTAGTTCCTAGAACATTAATATTTTTTGAAAGAAAGCAGAAAACAAATGGTAACCTAATAATTACATCTGATTCGGATGTTTTATCACGTGCAAAAACGGAATGGAAATTTCAATTTAAAGAGAAAGAGATTGAAAAAAGATTTCAATTTAAAACGTTTCTAAATATGGATCTTGTTCCTTTCTTTATAAAACGTAAGAGAAATGTATTTCTCCCCATTAATGAACAATTTGATTTAGATTTAAATTTTTTACAGAGTTACCCCAAAGCCCTGAAGTTTTATGAAGAAATGAATAATATTTATAAAAAAAATAAGAAGAAAACTAGTAGAATTAACACATTGTTTGCAAACTTAAATTATTGGAATAAGCTTAAGAAACAGATAAATAATAAGTCCTATATTGTTGTTTATAACGCAAGTGGATCAAATTTGAAAGCTGCTGTTATAGATAATGAGAGACAAAAAGTTATCATTGGATCTGAAAATTATTATTATTCTACTACTTCAGAGAATGAAGCATATTACTTATCAGCAATATTAAATGACCCTAATTTATCCAGGAATATAAAATTAATAAAAAGTTCAAGGCATATTCATAAAAGACCGTTCATATTTCCAATTCCCATTTATGATAAAAATGATACTGTGCAAGAGAAATTAGCAAAAACAGGTAAGAAATGTGAGTTATTGGTCTACGATTTAGTTATGAACAATCCAAACATAACTTCTGAGAAAGTAAAGTTAATCTTAAATCAAAAATTAACCAAGATACAGGAATTGACTGAACAAATACTTTAAAAATCATCTAATTTATTAATTTAGTAGTTGCTATCAGAAGTTATTTCAGTTCTTCTCCACAAATTCTACAAAATTTTTCTTCTCCCATTCTTTTATTACCACAGTTTGGACAGAACGAAAGTACCCTTGATTCAGACTTTTGCGTCTCTATTACCTCTGAATAAAACATTGCAATCTTTCTACTTCTTACAAGAGAGTAGATTATAATAATTAAAATGATAATTAGGATACATAAATAAGGCAACATATGCAACAAAGAATATTCGATCCACATTTCAAAATCTTCATACAAAATGGCAGATCTCAATGACATAATGAATGAAAAAATTAATGGTAGTAAAATCATCGATACCAAGAATATGCCTGCTAACGATAAAATAAATAAATTTGTTGCTTGTTTTTTACTTAAATCTATACCAAACCAAGTTGGACCTTTTCTACCCATTTAATCACCCTCATAACAAATATTTTTAAAAAGGTTCAGTATAAAAAAAATCCAACTGTTATTTTTAAATCTTTTCACTAAAAAAATATTATATTTTGATTTAGAGAAAATTCTTCCTATTAATTAAATTATATTTTTTTAGAAACTAGTATTCTACTCTCGTCCTTTTATTACCGTAATTTGAGTAAAATACAGATGTCATTGATTCAGAATTCTTTGTTAACACTATTGTCTCTGAAAAAGTTAAAATAACATTAAATTAAAAATTAATAAAAATACAAAAATTGATTGAGCAAATTTTTCTTAAATAAAATTGTTTTTATTTTTTTTACATAACTTTATCTTTCTTAATTAATTTATCTAATATGATAATGTGTGAAAAAGTTAGCGGTGTAGTGAAAGTTAAAATTGAGTTTTATAGAGTTAGGTATTAGTGAAAAAAATAATAGTGCTTTAAAAAAATTAAATATTTTTAAACCTACAGCTGTCCAGAAAAAAGCAATTCCACTTGTTTTAGACGGAAATCATTTAATGGCACAAGCCCGAACGGGAAGTGGTAAAACTCTCGCCTATATTCTTCCTATTGTTGAGCAGTTAACGTATATTAATAATGAAGCGTTAATTTTAGTTCCAACAAGAGAGCTTGCTAAGCAAATTAATAGTGTTATTAAGGATTTAGGAAATCCTAGAGTTAGATCGATGACTATATATGGAGGTGTTTCTATAAATAATCAAATCGCCAAATTGAAGAATGGTGTTAATATTATTGTGGGAACCCCTGGAAGGATTATCGATCTTTATAAAAGAAAGGAGTTCCGCTTCGATAATATCCGTTTCTGCGTTGCTGATGAAGCCGATCGCATGTTCGACATGGGTTTTGCTCCCGATGTGAAATATATTTTAAACCAGATACGATCAGAATACCAATTTATGCTCTTTTCAGCAACTTTGGATTCTGATATGAGGAAGCTCGTTCAAAAATATTCAAGTAATAAATTTGAATTTTTAAATTTAAGTCGAGATAGTTTAACTGTTGGAAATACAACTCAAGTCTATTATTTAGTTGAAAGATTTGAAGAGAAATTCAAAACTTTTATTCAAGTTTTAAAGATTGAAAGACCAAACCATGCGTTAGTATTTGTAAATACAAAGAAAACAGCAGCGTGGTTAGAAAAGAGATTGAAATCATATAAAGGCACAAATTTCAGAGTAGGTATAATCTCAGGAGATTTATCACAATTTCAGAGAGAAAAAATATTAGATGAATTTAGAACACATAAGATTAATTTACTCATTGCCACTGATGTAGCAGCTAGAGGTCTCGATATTGATAATATTTCGCATGTCTTTAATTACGATGTACCAAAGTTTCCCGATAACTATGTTCATCGCATAGGGCGTACTTCACGAATGAGTAAAAAAGGTGTTGCTATTACACTATGTTTAAAGGATGAATATGAATATCTTTGTAATATAGAGGGATTAATTGATAAAGAAATCAAATTAAGAACATTATATAAAAAAGAGAAGAAGAATTATCATAATCCTTTTTATTGAGCCTTATAAGTTACACAAATTTTTCGTTCCAATTTTCTAATTCAGCTAAAAGTTCATCTTTTAAAGGTTCGTTTACAGATCTCAATTTATTGATCTATTGTCTAGTTACATTAAATGTAAAAAATCACATAATAATTGTTCAATTGTATAAATATGTTCTAAAAAAGGATTACCAACACCAAAGATATTTTTTGAACTCTCTTTATTATAGATACTCCTAAATTCCTTATATCCTGAAAAAACTTACTTTTTATTATTCTTAAAAAGAAAAATTAGAGAAACATAAAATCAAAACTCTTAATTCCAGACACTAATTCATATTATTTTTTAAGAACGAAGATATGATATTTAGATATTAGAAGTAAATACATATACAAACAATCCTTTCAATACTTAAAAATAGCAAAACTTTTCTTTTGCAAATTTTTATATTACAAGAGTTTTATAGAATTAATAATATTTAATTTATAATTTTATATTTTTTAATAACGAGGATTGATATATTTGCCAAGTCGTCGGGGTGATGGGACTCTTGTGTTTAAAATTTGTTTTTATGGCCCAAGTTTAGGTGGAAAGACCACTGCGCTAGATTGGGTCTATAAGCGAGAAGGTCTTGCCACAGGGGATATGCAACAAATCCAAGATCCTACTGGTCGAACATTATTTTTTGATAGGGTTGTAGCAAGGGTTTCAAATGTAGTATTTCAAGTTTATACTGTTGCAGGCCAGAGACGTCACAAATTTCAACGCCAAACTGTTCTAAAGGGTACAGATGCTGTAATATTTACATGGGATTCTTTAATAGATCAATGGGGAGAGAATATCTGGAGTTTAAAGGAGTTACTCAGATTTTATGGTGATAAATTGATACCGCAAAAAGCATTTGATCCTCCGGAAGTACCCACAGTTTTACTTGCAAATAAACGAGATCTAGAGGATATTGTAGAAATATCTAAAATACGTCAGGCTCTCGATACTGCTAAACTAAATCACGTGCTTGTTTACGAAACAATAGCTATTCAAGGAATAAACGTTAAGAGAGCCTTTGTATACGCAGCTCGACAAGCAGTACTCAATCATTACAAGAAACTTTCAGGAAAATCGATGGAAGCTGCTTAATCTAATTTTTTTCTAATAAAAGTGAATCTCTTAATTCTTTCTCTATCTATCTTAATATAATTATTCTTTTTTGTATATTTGAATCTAATGATTACAGTTAAGATATTTTTAATTTATTTTTTAGAAAACCTTGTTTTAGAAATTTTTGCTGCTTTTTTTCTGTACTCGAGTTATATCCAATTTTTTATGTAAATCATCGCACCGTTTATACCATAGAATTTCATACTCTTTTTGATCGACAACTCGACTACTAAGATCAGCAATAGAAAATATACCTACGTCTTTACACCACTTTATACAAATTTCATACATTTCCCAATCTAATTCCTCGTCCTCCCAAATTATAGGGATTTTCGTAAGACCCTTTTGATAAGCAGCAAATGCTCTCGTATGACCATCAGTATAAAAAATAGTATTTTTAATTTTCTTTACGGGTATTGGCTTCAAGGTTGCTAAATCTTTAGGATTAAACTTTTCCTTTACTGTGGCAAGTTTCTGTTTGCTTATATATAATTGACTAGGTTGAATATTAACAAGATCCATTTCAAGGAAATAATTCTTCGAATTCATGGTTTACGGTTACATTTTACTATAAATAAACAATTTCTGGCTCAATTTTTTCGTTAGATATTTTGAGATATCCATAAGAATTAATATCAGTAAATCTTTTATCGTTTGGCGTGCCTGGACTAAGGTATAATCTTCCATCTCTCCATTTTTCATTAAAAGGACGGTGGACATGACCAAAAATGATGATATCATATTCAGATAAATCAAATCTTCTGTTTAAACGTTCAATAATATTGTGTGGTCCACCTTCACCATGAGTTATAAAAATTTTATATCCAAATAAATCTAATTCTATTTTTTTAGGTAATTCCTTCGATATTTTTGAGTCATCCATATTCCCAACAATTCCAATAACTTTTTCTTGACCAAAAATATCTTGAAGTTTTTTATATACTTTATAGCTTGTAAAATCTCCCACATGAAATAAATAATCAATATCTTTTTTCTTAAAATCATCTAATATATTTAGTAGGATATCTCCTTCTAGAGAGTGTATATGAGTATCACCAATAAGCCCAATTAATAATTGGTCTTTATTCGCTTTTACCATCTTTCTCTGTTTCCTTCATTCTGATTTTAGTTACGTTTAATGCAAAATTAATTACATCATCAAGCTTTTTCCATTTTCCTTTGTTTATCATTTCTTTAATCCAATAAAACAAATCTTGGTTAATAGCAACGGTTGTATATACAGGCTTTACTAATTGTTCTTCTTCGGTTCCAACTTTATTTAATAACCAAGAAATCATATTAGTAATTAATTTAAAGTTATCAGCAGCAGTTATACCATATGATTTGTTTAAATTAGAAAAGATTGATAAATTACCTATCATGATTACCTTCCCTAAACTATAATGTGTAGCAGCAATAATTGGTTGGTGTTGTTCTGATTTTTCTTGCCATTCTTGCCCATTAAAGATTCTGTGCCATGAAGTATTTTCCGATGAAAATGCAATACTGTTAACATCAATATCACTGTTTTCAATAGATTTATCAATTATTAAAGTGCAGCCATTAGAATGAATAATTTTAAATATATCTCTTGTAATAAAGTGACTTTTAAAATCTTGAATTATAGGATGGGAATTTTTTTCTGAAAAAAATTTATTATCAAACAATCGATCAGAATTAAATCTTATTCCAAAATTTTTAGTTAATTCAGAGAGATTATTTTTATTTTCATAATCACCACCCCCATCATTTATTATAAGAAGACTCCCACCATTCTCAACATACTTAACTAAATCATTTATTTCGTCCGTATCCAAATTAGGACCTAAGTTTGGGACCCCGATTATAAAAAGATCATATTTATTTAATTTTTCCTTTGTAATTCCAGCTTCTATTTTTCCTAATTTAAAATCCGAATCAAACAGATATTGAACAAAGTCTGCAAAAGTAGTGTTTTCAATAGTGAATTTATTATTATGTGACTGATCAAATCCAATTGCTGTCATGATTAATATTAATTTCCTTCTTAATTTATTTTTAATATGATATAATAATATAAATACTACAATAATGACAATTCCTTATTATTTATATCAAATTAAATAATCATCTAAATAATTTTTGCTATTATTCTTTTGATAAGTTTCTTAAAGTAATAAAGGCACTTCCAATTTGAATTCGGACCAATTTTTGGATTGGAATAATTTCATACTTAATATCCCTAAATAATTCATTGATTTTTTGCTCAATCCATTGGTCTAAGCCATTTTTAATTTTATCAAGCTCAACTTCATTTTCTGGATGATTTGACATAGCTTCTTCACATAGTCTTGAAATCATTGATATATCGGTCAAACAGTAATATTTACTTGAGAAATTTGAATCGAATGCTTGAGCAACTGTTGCTCTTCCCTCGTATAATGAGGAAGTTTTTGCATCAATAATAGAACCGTCCAGAAACGTGCGTGTTCTCCTAACATAATCCTCCACTGCTCTGTATATCAGTGTAGATTTATCACAAAAGTTCTTTATATGGTTGAAAATTCTCCTAGCATGTTTATAGACATTTTTTTTGTACTCCAATGACTGTATAAGGAGATCTCTCCGTTCAAATTCAGTTAGAGAAGTATCTTCTATGGAATTATGATAGAAATAGGGTATCTCACAAAGTAGAGTAAAATTTCCTCCACTGGCAATACTTTTAAGATAATCCCATGAAGAGGTTCCATTCTTAATAACTTCTTGAGGATTCTCTATGCCTTTAGTTTCAAGAAAATCATACATCTCTTGAATACCACTGTTCTGGAAAATAGCGTTATGTAGAACTTTTCTAAAAGGTAATTCAGGTTCTCCAAGATGTAATGGCAATTCTTCTTTTTTAACAAATTCAATGAGATCACTAAATAAATTTCCAACTCCACGAGTAACATAGAAATAAACACCACCGAAGCCCAAAGAATTATGGAGACTATACATGAACTTAGGTTTTAATTCATTTATTAAATTCATTAAAACTTGAGTTTCTGGTAGTGGAGTTTCCCATTTTAGTTTTTTATAATTAATTGGAAAAGACCACTCTACTTGGTCAAATGCTGCACATCTATAATAATTCTTAGCATATTTTATGGGGTTAAATTCTCCTTTAAACCATCCTTCATTCATTACAGCTCCATCTATATCAATTGCTTTAATTAAATACCATGTATAACCAGTTTTTTCAGTAAATTCAGGATTTTCGGCTAAGAAGCGTGATAAGAATTCCAAACTCATACTCCCTATTGGTTCATTGGGATGCGGAAATCCAAAGAGAAGCGTATTTTCTTTTCCCTCACCGATTTTTAGGCAATAAATGTTCCTTCCTTCTCGTGATTTCCCAATTTCCTTCAAGTCTACGTGGTCAAAATCTTTTGCTAACTTTTTACTGGAATCATCCAATTCAGTAATTGTCATGAATTCTTTATATTTTGGGATTTGGTTTAAAATTTCTATAAGTTCCATTTTTCCACCTCTAAAAATTGAGTGAATTTCGCATATAAGTGTTAGATGAATTTAATATTTTTTTCCATATAAAACTGTCATATAGAAATCAACAAGCTATAATTTTAATAGAATAAAAAAATTTTTTTTATTATGTTAAAAAAGAATTATAAAGAAGTTGAAGAAAAAGAAGCAGTTTTAGCTGATGGTACTAAAGTGGATGGAATTTATATCAGATGGTTAATCGATGAAAATTTAGGTGCAAGAAATTTCGCAATGAGAAGAATTGAAGTTAAATCAGGGCAAAATGTTCCTCTTCATAATCATCCAGAAGATCACGAAATTTATGTGTTATCTGGAACTGGGAAATTTTATAATGATAAAGGAAAAGTTGAGATAGCAAATGAAGGTGATTTTGTATATATTCCCCCTAATGAAAAACATGGAATAGATAATGTAGGTAAAAATAGTTTAAGTTTTCTCTGTCTAATTCCATATCTTAAACAAAAGAGTTAATTCTCTTAAGGTTCTTGTTCACATTTTCCAATTGCTACAACAAAATCATCTTCATAAAGTTTAATCACTCTAACACCCTTAGCAGTTCTATGAGTTATTCTTATTGAATCAACAGGTACTCTTATCATTTGACCTTGTTCTGTTCCTATTAATATATCCATATGTTTAGCAATTTTGATGGCAATAACTTTATCATCTTTTACTTTATTCAATGAGATATTACGGACACCTTTGGCTCCACGTCCAGTTTTACGATATTCGCGAACGTAGGTTCTCTGACCATATGCATTTTGGGTGAGGGTTAAGATTATTTCATCATGTGACACAAGAAGGGTATCAATCACTTCATCATTTTCTCTTAATTCTGCTCCTTTCACTCCCATAGAATTACGTCCTAACTCTCGTAATTCTGATTCATCAAATCTAACTGCATAACCTAATTTGGTAGCTATAAAAATATCTTGGAGTTCATTGGATAGTCTTTTAACACTTATTAATTCATCATCTGGCCTTATTCTTTGAGCTCTTACTCCAGTACTTTTAAATTTTGAAAATAGTTTTAAAGGAGTTTTTTTAATAATCCCCTTCTTTGTCGTCATAATTAGCATTTCATTAGTATTGAAGTTATTAATTGGTATCATAGCTGATATATTTTCACCTGATTGCAAAGATATAAAATTAATAATCGGTTTTCCTCGAGCAGTTCGTTTTTGTAGTGGAATATTAAAAGATCTAATCGAGTAAACTCTTCCTTTTGAAGTAAATACTAAAATAGTATCATGAGTTGTACAAACAAATAAATCTGTAATAAAATCCTCTTCACGTATAGTCATACCTTTTTTGCCACGTCCACCACGTCTTTGAGCTTGGTATTCTTCTAACGAGATTCTTTTGATGTATTGATTTTTTGTAAAAATTACAATAGTGGTTTCTTTTTTGATTAAATCTATATTTTCGATTTCTTTAATTTCTTGATGCTCTACCATTTTAATTTCGGTTTTTCTTGCATCTCCATACTTTTTATTTAATTCAATTAAATCGTTTTTAATTATATCTAAACGAACCTGTTTTTCTTTTAGAATTTTAGTATATTCTTTAATACTAGTTTGCAGCGATGTTTGTTCATCCACTAGCTTTTGTTGCTCTAAATTTGTTAACCTTGATAATGGCATGCTCAAAATAGATTGAACTTGAATGTCACTTAAATTATAAGCGGTCTTTAACTTACTTTTAGCCTCATTGGTATCTTTCGAACTTTTTATCATATTCACTACATTATCAATATTATTTAACGCAATTAAAAGCCCTTCAACTTTATGAAGGCGATCCTTCGCCTTTTTTAGAAGAAACTCGGTTCTTTTTTGAATAATAACTAACCGATGTTCAATATATTCATTAATAATTTCTTTTAGATTGAGAATTTTTGGTTGTTTACCCTCATTAATGAG
>CAYPFJ010000094.1:0-1185 GCA_964409945.1 uncultured archaeon
TAGTTCATAATTTAAGTGGAATTCCAATTTACTCGAAAAGTTATTCTATTCTTGAGAAACATAAAAAAGAACTTTTTTCAGGATTTATTCAAGCAATTACAACAATTGGGGAAGAATTTATTGATAAAGAAATTAATGAAATAGAATCGACTGAACTTGAGAAAGGGTATGGTATAGAAAAAATGATTGAATTAGATTTTAAGCAATTCTATTGTTTAATTGCTGACAAAGAAGATATTCGAATTGTTTTTATTTTGAAAGAACGTTCCTCTGAAAGATTGAAAAGTCAAATTTCTCATCTCATTTTAGCATTAAATCTAAAGCTTTCTAATAAATTAGAAGATTGGGATGGATCTTTAGATGATTTTCAAATATTAATTCCAGAAATATTGAATGAATATTTTGAGCTATATTATAAGGATTCATTTATCTTATCGGATGATATCAATCTCATTACTATGAAAAAAGAAAGAAAGTTAACTAAGATGGAAATGCGAGTAATAAATGTTGTTCAATCAATGTCAGAAGATAAAAAAATTGCTGATCTAAATAATATAATCGAGTTAGTTAGCGAAGAAAATAAAGATTTAATCATCGAAGCAATCGAATCATTACTCAGACAAAAATTAATTATACCACTAAGTAATTAAGTTAATATATATTCATTTTTTATTATTTTTCTCTTATTTTTTCTATGATAAATATGAAAAAATTAAGATTTGCTTGCTCCAGGTGTGGAAACTGCTGTACTGATAAAAATACTTTAGTAAATTTAACATATTTAGATATTTTAAGAATTAAGAAAGGTTTGGATTTAGAAATTGATGAAGTACTCGATATAATAGGATTTTTTGTATTTGATAAGACATTGACTAATGAAGATAAAAAGAGAATGATTGTTACTCCTATAGAAACAGAAAGAGGGTTAGCTTTTGTTGGGCTCCTCAAAAACAGTTTGGGAGGTTGTTATTTTTATAGTTCAGAAAAGAAGAAATGTTTAATTTATAACTTAAGACCAATGTTTTGTCGAACGTTTCCATTTTCATTTGAGGTTTTAGATGAAAAGAAAGGCGAAACTGATAGTTTAATAAATATAGTTTACACTGAAAAAGGAAAACAATATTGTCCCGGAATTAATGATGAAGCACCTCTAATTGATACAGAATATTGGATTCAGTTAGGTAA
>CAYPFJ010000094.1:1285-14188 GCA_964409945.1 uncultured archaeon
TTAATAGATTATCACATAATTCTTGTTCATGATCTTTTAGATCCAGTAGATTAAAGATAAGTAATGCTAGTGCTGAATCGGTTATTAAATTCCTTATGGAACCATTTGGTTCTATTAACTTTTTAATTTCATTAATATAATTAATCTTAAATTGATTTAGATTTATTTCTTTATCCAATAACTTTAACGAAGCTAAATAATGATATATATCTAAAGGTGGCTTAAAGTCTTCCAGATTTGATAGATTTATATTTTGAATAAGATTTCCAATTAAAGTTTTATTAAATAAAATTATTCGGTTTTTAGCAATCAATTTTAAGCAAAATAGTGAATATAAATTTGACTCTAATTTTTCAGGAATGAATATTTCTAACTCTGATTTGATAAAGCTTTCTATTTCAAGTAAATCAATTATATCTGTTTTATCTAAAAAATTCATTTCTGATAAAATTGCGAGACCATAAAAGATGTTCTTCGAGTCTGGTATATTATCTTTTGAGGAACTAAATACTCTATCATTTATGAATTGCTTTATTATTTCCAAGGTCTCAAGGTTAGTAAAAGGAGACTCTAGATTTAACATTTTGATGATTGATAAATAATAAAACAAATTCTCTAAGTCAAGAAAGTTTGGATTTACCATTTTTAAATTTATCAAATTCACTTTATCAATTTTAATTTCATTGGCTATTTTATTATTAATTGGCATTAAATGGCCAATATTATCAAGAAAAGTGTTACTGTCCATTAAAGTACCTAGATCTTTGTTTATTTTTGGTAGAGTTCTTGATTGATGAACTAATGGTACAATTGGAACATTTTGTGTAATTAATTTATTTGAGGGGATTAAATCTTCTCGAATCGGTTCTTTTTTTAGATTTTCTATTGAAGATCTTAGTAGTTCTTTCTTAGGAGTTTTCAAGGTTTCAATGATGTCTTGTTTTGCTTCTCTTAATTGGGTTAAAATATCTGGTTCTGTCATTTGTCTAGATTCAATAAAAGTTAAATCTGTAAAATTAATAGAACTTTTATAATCATATTGTTGAAATTCTTTTTTAATATCCTCAGAATTAATATATGTATTTTTAAATTGATTTAATTTTGTAATGAAATGATCGGGTAGTAAATCAAATAAATTTACATTCTCAAGTTTTTTAACATCAATATCAAAAAGATATTCAAGTAAGATTACGAACAATACTTCATAAACGTATTTCTCCATATAAAGCTCAAAATATGAATTATAATCTGGTACTAGAACTCCTTTACTATTCAAAGTTTCCAAAAAATGATTTTGGTTTTTGTTTAATTTATCCATTGAAACACCGAGTGTATTTAAACCGGTTTTGATTGCTTTTAAAATCTTTCCAAGAGAATTTTTTATTTGTTTTTCACTTTCGGTTTCAGTTTTTATTTTCAAATCAATTTTTTTGTATGCAACTAGGTCTTTTAAATAAGCATAACTTTTTTGGTAGTATTCGAAAATCTCATTTTTCATTATTGAAAAAAAGTCAGTTAAAATATCAGTAATCTTTTTCATGTTTCAAAAATCTTATTCTTTTCAGTAATATATAATGAAAATTGTTTATCAAATTTATTATGTTTTTGTATATTTATTTTTTTCCTTGTAGGTAATCTTTATTATCTGAATGGTATTAATTTCATTAATATGCCTCAAGAAAAAACTAGATTAATAATTAAATCAGGAAATATTTTTGATTCCGTTAATGGGATATTGAAAGAGAATCAAACAATCATAATTCAAGGAAAGAGAATTCTTTGGTGTGATGAGGATGACGCTTTCGAGAAAGACTCGAACGATAAAATTATTGATGTAAATGGAAAAACAATTATACCGGGAATGGTTGATTGTCATGTACATCTTGAAAACACAGCAGAACCAGATTATGAGAGAAAATATCTTAGAACAACAAAAGCTATGTGGCATTATTATGCTTTACAAAATGCTCAAAAACATTTGATCAATGGTTATACATGCATACGAGATTGTGGAAGTCTTCCCGAATGGGGTCCATCCTTAAGGAGAATATTCGATGTTGGTGTTCTCGCAGGGCCTCGAATACTTATAGCAAATTTACCTATCACTCAATGGGGTAATCAAGAAGAAATCGGACCAGTTGAGGTAATTGAGTATTATGGGAAATTATCTGAAGTTAAAGCTGGTATAGATGGGATAAGGCATGCAGTTAGGGACAGAAAGCGTTCTGGAGCAGATTTTATTAAGACAGTTACTACAGGGGGGGTATTACATGGAATTACTTCTAAAGTTGACACTAGTCTTTTTCTAAACGAAGAATTATTAGCTATGACAGAGGAAGCCCATAGACTAGAGATGCATGTAGCAAGTCATGCTCATGGACGGGAAGGGATCTATAAAGCTGTACAAGCAAATGTGGATACAATAGAACACGGGACTCTTATTGATGAAGAAATTATTGATTTAATGATAAAAAAACAAACCTTTTTAATACCTACTCAAGCAGCTGGTTTTGGAATAAGCAAACCTGATATTTTAAAACAATTACCCCCTGAAGTAGCAATTAAAATAAAACAAATTCAAGAACAAATGATTAATAATCACAAAATAGCATTTGAAAAAGGTGTACTTTTCGCAATTGGAACTGATGCTGGTACTCCTGGTAACCCTCATGGTACAACAACTCATGAAATTATTAATATGATAGAAAACGTAGGTATGACCACTTCTCAAGCGCTCCAAGCAGCAACGATTCAAGGTGCAAAAGCTATTAAAATGGAGGATCAAATTGGTTCTATAGAAAAAGATAAATTAGCAGATTTGGTAGTTTGCAATGGAAACCCAATAGAAGAAATATCAATTTTAAAGGATCCCCAAAATCTGCTTTACGTGATTAAAGATGGTAAAATTATGGCTAAAAAAGGAAAAATTACATATTTCAAATAAAATTTGATTACTTATGGAGAATTCTTGTTTTAGCCATTTTGCAGAAGATTATCATTCGAAACGGAAAAAACCTTGGCGTCCTCTAGAATTTTTTCTTAATCATTTAAAAAATAAAAAATATACCTTTAATGGCATAATTTTAGATTTAGGCTGTGGAAATGGCAGGAATTTTAAAATAATGGGTATACCTCCTAAAAAATTAATTGGATTAGACTTATCTCTCGAATTAATTAAAATAGCTCAAGAGCAACTTAAAAAAGCTGATTATTATTCGCAAAATGAAGCACATTTTATTCAACTTCTACTAGCAGATATTTCTAAACTTCCTTTTCGTAAAAAAACAGTAAATGCCATTTTCTCAATAGCCGCAATTCATCATATAAGGAAAAAATCTGAAAGAAAGAATACAATCATTCAAATATATGATATATTGAAAAAAAATGGAAATTTAATTCTAACTGTATGGCGTAAATGGCAAAAACAGTTTAGATATTATTTTCTTTCTGAATGGTATAAAAGGAGATTTATACTTAATTATAAAAAACAGCAAGAACTAATTGGTTTAAAAGAATTTGGAGATAAATTTATCCCTTGGACTCTTTCCAATGCACAAAAAACGTATGATCGATTCTATCACTTTTTTTCTAAAAGAGAACTCAAGAAATTATTAAAGGATTTTATAATCAAAGAATTTAAAATTACGGGTGGTCCTTCAGAACGAGATAATTTTTTTATTTTTGCACGAAAACCGATGAATTAATGACATTCTATAGAATTATATGAATTTAATATATATGGTTTAAAATTTTCGAACGTTTCTCCAATTACTAAGGTATGGACATTAAAGAGTCTTTCTGTTATGTCACAATAAAATATACAGTGTATTACTTTTTCCGTATAATACCTTTTTCTCATCATTTTGTTTCGATGTCCTAACCAGAAAGTGATTTCATGACTCCTTAACCAATCTCTTTTTTTTTCGGTAACTACTATACCAATGGCATTATAAATGTCTATACTATTCTGTACCTCTTTATAATAAAAAAAATTCATTCTCTCTTTTTTTTCCCAACTTACTTCCATCTTTGACACTGGACCCCAAATCTCATCGTATTCATTTTCAGTATGTAAAATAATAGAACCTTGCTTCTCATCGCCTATATATTCTATTTCTTTATACCATTTTGGCATTTTATTAATTTTAACTCCACATTCTGGTTTAGTATAAACAAAAAAATTATATTCCATATCCTTTTCTCGTTTTCTAATTTATATTTCAAGAATTAAATTTAGTTCTAAAATAAATTTATTATTTATAAAATTTCTGTCGTATGAAAAATAGCTTCAAATTAATTTTCAGTAAATTAATAAGATAGATAGGAAGAAGTCTTAAATTAATTAGATTAGTTCTTTTCCTTCTTCAATCCATTTTTTGAGTCTTTCAACAGAGACTCCTTTAATTAATGGCGCTAATTCTTCGGGTTGCTCTTTACATAATGCTTCTACATTATCAACACCCAGTTCAATAAACTTTTTCGCTGTTGCTTCTCCCAATCCAGATAACTCAGTTAAGGGCTTACCTGTAGCTGGACTAGGCAATTTTTCTATTTTTTCTATTTTGGTGATTTTTACCTTTTCTTTCTTTGCAGGTTTTACTTTTACTTTCTTTTCTAGTTTTAGTACTGATTCTGCTGTTGTTATTTTAGGCTTTTCTTTAATTTTTTCTTTTTTGGATTTAAATGGTGTTCTCTCCTTTTCTTTTTTAATAAATGGTTTTTTTTTCTTTTTCTCTTTAGATGTAAATTTAAAAGATTTTAACATCTTTATATTTTCATTATGAGCTGATTTTCTAAAATAATCAATCTTAATTTTAGCCTTTTTCAAGAGTTCAATAGATTTCCCCGCTTCTTGAATCTCTTTTAAAGAAAATCCATTGCTTTTTCTTATATGGGCATCTTTAGAAGGACTCTTTACTAAAGCAACTGGGTTCGGTTTGCTTTCCATTTTTATTCAATGAATATAATATAATTTTTATTAATTTTGTAAATTAATGAAAATTTTTATTTCTTTCTATTTAGATTAAATAGGGGAAATAAAATTTTTATTATTCTTTATTGAATATAAGATTTTTAATGTAAGGAATCTTAATTAATGTTAAATTATTTATTCAAAATTTAATAATATCTAAATCTTCTAACTTTTTTAGTATTTCGTTTATTTCTGTCCTTTTTTTATTTAAATTTCTTGAAATTTTCAAAGGAGAATCTTTTCCAGTGCATTGTAATGCAACTTGAAAGTCAAAATCAGCAATCATTCCCATGGATAGAACTTTTTCTAATACACTCTTAGCAACTATTAAATTTGGAAAAACTTCAGCTATCTTTCCGCCAATTGTAAGATTTTCTATATCCGCAATTAATGTTTGAAATCTACTTTTATCTGTTGTTGCCCTGAAATTTTTAAGATCAGATTGGTGCTTTTTCCAAAAACGATTGGCTACTTTATGGATTATTTCTTCAATTTTGTCAGTATTATCATCAGCATCTGAAATTGAACAAAATAAAATCCTTGATAAGGGGTGATAATAAATAAAAATGGTTGAATCTTCTGATTGTAATATCCTATCCATTTCATTTACTCTTCTCCCTTTTACCATAGCTTTTTGAATTATATCAATAGTTATATTAATTGCTTTAAAAAAACCAGTTATTATATCATCTTGAATCTTCTTTAATTCTTTAAATGTGGATTCTAAAAGTGATATCCCATTATCAGCATCGATTAAATAAACTTTATATATCAATTGACTAAAAAAATAGATTTTTTTATTATATTAAAAATAAAAAAATTCATACTTATGAATCATTACATTACATTTTTTTAATGGTTAAAATTAAAAATAGAGCGTTTTATTTCTAATACATATATATTAATTCTATGATTTTAATATGAAAACTAAATATACATTCGTATTTTTTTACATACTGATTTTTCCTTTAAATAATTCATTGGGATTATCTTTTATAACACATTCTACCTCAACTTTGGCATATCCTCAGCTATCCACTCCAGATTATGGTGTTTCAAATTTTAATATTTCACAAAGTGTACAATATGAAGTAGAAATTAATTATACTTTTACTCAAATCAAGCCTGGATCTCAAACTTACTATTTCAAAGTAGCTAGAATGGATAATCGACAACCAAATTCAACATTAACCCCTTATTGCCCTCCTTATCAGGAAGTTAAGGATTTTGAGAATTCTATTAATATTACGGGACTTGGAGTTATTGAAGAAGGTTATGTGGATAAATTCAACAATACTTATGATTTATTTAATTCGACACTATTTCATTCTAATACAATAACGCTAAACCAACAATATAATATTACCCTCAATGAAATCTATTTTAATGAAATTAATGATGAAGATATTGGAATTTATAATCCCGGTGATGAAATACATGCATTATTTAATGTAACTGAAAAATATTATGAATGCAATAATCCAACTTTAATAGCGCTATCTAATAATATTGTAGGGACTGAAACTAACACTGTTGAGAAAGCAAGGAAAATTTTCAATTGGATCGGTTCTAACATTGATTATCAGGTGCAGGATGAAGAGATTGGCGCTCTTGAAGCATATAACCAAAGAAAAGGAGATTGCTCAGATATTTCGGATTTAATGATTACTCTTTTACGAATTCAAAGCATTCCAGCAAGAAAAGTAACTGGATTTGTTATTTCTAATAATCCTGCATATCGTCCTACTGTTGGTGATAAATATCTTTTTGATCTTAATTATAATGGATTAACTCAGACGGCATCATCTACAAATGAAATTTTAGGACACGCATGGATGGAATATTTTGTACCTGATGTAGGATGGATAGCATGTGATCCAACATGGGGACAAGGATATTTTAATCGGATAGATTTTCTCAGGTTTAGTTTCAATGTGGGTGCATGGTTTTTCTTACCTGGAGCAACACCACCTTATAATTATATTTCTGAATTTCCTATTCATCCATCTCCAGTGTGTAGCAACCATTCAGCCTATAATTGTCAATACTCAATCGAAATAACTGTTCTGGGAACTAATCTTAATCCTCTACGTGAATTTCCGATTTTTGTTACTGTATTAATGATAGTAGGATTTTTTGCTATAATTTCATTGATGTTTCTTTTACGAAGTAGAAGGCATAAAAAACAACTTGAACAATACGCTCAATATTAAATTTTTTTTATTTTCTTAGATATATGTGTGAATTAAGTCAACAAGATTTTTTGAAAAATCTGGTAAGTTTTTTTCAATTTTCTCAATTTCAGAAGACTTTTCTAAAAATAGAAGTAGATACAAATTATATTTCTCAACTGTAATTTTTTTGAAGATTACTTTCTTAGACGCATCAGTGATACCAGATGATACAATAAAATCTTGTTCTAATAATTTATATTCCTTAAAATTTTTATAAAGGGATTGAAAATGAGGTGCCGAGATTTCAAATACTCTTCCAGAAATTTCTGTTTTGGAGAAACTGGATAAAATTATTCCATTTTCATTCAATAATAAAATAGCATCTGAATTTATTTTTTTAGCAAACTTTTTTAGTTGATTTCTAAATAGTTCACGATTTGGACTTAACTGTGATAAACCAAAAGAATATGCGGTAATAATGCTCCAATGATCAAAAATACTAGTTTGGAAAATTTTAATAAAAAACCTTTCGGAATTCTCTTTAATCCCCTCCGCAATCATTTCTAAGTTTTTAAAGATTTCTTTAGAGCCTTCTAAATCGGGATCAAACTTGTTTAAACAAACAACTATAGGCGGAAATTCCTCAAGTTCTATTAAAGCGCTTAAAATAGTCCTAAACAATTCAAGAGCTTCATTTATCCTGTCCACATCTTGAATATCTATGAAGAAAAACATTAAATCAATATTATATAGATATATTTTACTTTGCTCTAGGAATTTTTCTCGATATTTTTTTTGTCCCCCTAAATCCCATACTGATATTAGTGAATTTTGTTCTTCGAAAATATTTTCTTCAGTTCTCTCGACACCTTTAGTTGGCAAAGCCTTGATGATTTCAGAGTATTTTCTTCTAATGCCATGCACAAAACTAGTCTTTCCCGCCTTATCTAATCCCGTAAGTAAAATTTTTATTTGTCTTTTTGTTGAAAAGGGATCTTTTAGTTCCATAGCGAACTCGAAAAGCTCTTCTCTTAGATCTTCCATAATGTTTTCTCTTTCATTATGTTCTTTATTGATTTGAATTAAGTTTGCAGTTTTATCTATGATGATTCTCAAATATTTCATATTCTCATAAAAAAAAACTCTATCATTTTCATTTATCAATACAGTAATAGTAGCAGCTAAAGCTTTACCACGAGCTTTTGCATCAGAAATGAGAAAAAAATAAGTTAAACCATTTAATTTCAGATCAGGGAAAGGTAATATTCCAAAATAATTAACACCCTCAGTAGTTTCTCCATTTTGATATGTACTATCCCCCATAAGGAGAGAGATAGTTTTCATAGCAATTGAAAGACCTGCACTTTCATCCATGTCCTTAGGCCAATAAATTTTAGGTGTAGGACCATTCTCATCAAAAAGACTTAACACAATTGCTTTTATTATATTAGCTTTGAGATCAGACGCTTCTCCTTCAGTTGGTTTTTCTCTCTTTGATTTGGCTTCTGTTTTTGTCAAAAAATCCACGTTTCTTTATTCGGAAAATCTTATTATTTTTAAAATTAAAAATTACTTTTATTTTAAAATATTATAAAATCTTAATATTATTTCAATATAATCAAAAAAATCATTCTTATTAAATACTTTTTTTACGAAAAATCTAATCTATTTAATGTGTTTAAGAATAAAACTTTATACATGATAGGTTTGAATTTTTACAGAATGTTTCAATTAATTCTCTAGGTGTGAGATTAATTTTTTTTAAATTTATTAGCTCAACAGCACCATTATGAATAAATAGATGGAGATCTCCTTGAATTTTTAACATATTTAAGAAATCACCCTCAATATCGTTTCTATAATGAATAGAGTTAGTATACATATTTTTTTCTGAAAACCCTTTAACTTTCAATGGAAAGTGTTTCAAATCTAGTATAGTAAATCTATGAATTGCTCTTCTAGAAGGATTTTCACTTAATATGTATTTTTTATTATCCCTATCGGATAATTCTGAACATATAATATTTATCTCATTTAGAATTTTCTTGCTAAGTTTGATTGCGTCTGAATGCTCATGAAGTTCATAATTTGTTAAATATTTAATTGATTCATTCAATCCAACTATACTTATTGATAAACTCTGTTTCTCAAGTTGAAATAAAGCTTCGCCGTTAATTGTGCTACTACAAATAGGTAAATGATTTGAATTCATCCTTTTTTTTATTATACTAAATTTCTTCAATAAAATACTCGAGCATAAATTAATTTTTGAAGTTAATAATTCTAAAAATTCATCCTCATTTCTGCCAATATATGCATAACGAGGTAAGTTTAAGCTAATATTTTGAAGCATACCATAATTAAATTGGCCAGTTTGTGATATTTTCTTAAGAAATCTATTTTTGTATTCATCTAAGCAAAAGTTCATAAAATAAGATGAGTTTATTGTTCCAGATTCCTCCCAAAAACTCGGAATTATATCAACCATTTCCTCCAATAATTTATTATCCACTATCAATTGATGTGAAGGAATTAGAATAGAATTTTTATTATAAATTTCTTTTAAAACAAGGATAATGGATTTAAATAATTTTTGAGTGCCTTCCCAGTAATTTCCATAAACATTTTTAATTTTTCCTCCAGGAAGTATAGCGGGAACTTGAGATAAAGCTTCAAAAATAGAAAGTGATGAAGATATTGATAATTCAGAAACATTTCGTCCAATAATAAGCGGTAATTGATTGATATCATAGAATAATTCTCTAAGATTTTCCATTATTAAAGCTTCTGGTAAATTATACGCATATGGTGCTAAAAAAGTAGTTATAAAATTCAAACCTTGATTACCATAAAATTCAGTTTGTGTCATTATTAACCATTTCGATAGATGATTCAAAGCACCTCTTAGATCATTTGCTGGTTTTTGTCTAGTATTTGGTAGACCATTTTTTAAAATAAATCGAAAATCCCAGAATTGACTAAATGGTCTTGAATCAAAGTAATTTAGTCCATTAATATGAATATCACCATATAAATGTGCTTTAGATTCTTCACTATTTAATATTCTTAAATGCGTATATTCTTCAGCAATCTTATCAGCTGCCCAATGATGTATTTTTTCAGGATTTATCTGCTCATTTTGTCTATCACTTGGCCCTTTTTCCAGAATTTCTTCATAATCCATCAAAGGCATTCCAATTCGAGTATACAATTTACGTTCATTTTCAAAATGTTGTTCAGAAAGTATTGAACAGACTATTTCTCTTATATGTGGGCCAGAAAGAAATTTAATTCCTGAGCTAATAATTCTTCGAACAACTAATTCAGTAATATGCTTTGCGTCTGTTTCACTCATTTCAGTTTCTTTTAGAATACTCTCGAAAATCTTAGATGGATCAAATTCAGAAATATTTCCCTCAGTTCTAAAAACTTTTGGTAACAAGTCCATAACATAATAAAATCTAAGAGATTATAAAAAAAAAATTATTAACTGATTAAATTCGAAAATATATCAAGTAACAATTAACCATCAGTATAATAATGGTATTGTATAAAGTTATCCGATTATTGTCATCCTCTATGTTAAAGATTATTATTCTACTTTAGGAATCCTAGATATCTATATCTTAGAGGATCTTCAGAATTCTCATACTCTCTCTATTTTATTTTAGAAAAGTAATTTATTAAAAAGCATGAATTCTTGGACTGAAGCATCATTGAGACAATTATACTTGCAAATTTATCATTTCTTAATAGAGACTGATTCAAATGTCATTGAAATTTGGTGTGAGCTTTCAGACATTCCTTTCCTACGACAATTAAATAATTCTGAGATGAGAATTATTATTGGGAATCTCAATTTTCTTTCTTTTAAGAAAGGTAATTATGTCCAATATATTGTTATCAACAAAATTTTGTTTATTATAGAAACGATTAAGATACTCCAACTAGATATTAGGAAAATAACTGAAATAATAAATTATGATGGCTTTGAAGCTTTAATAAAAGAAATACTTTCAAAAAACAATTATGTAACAACAAAGAATTTTAGATTTTCAGATAAATCCTATTTTAAATCGGAAACTTCCCAAAAAAGATATGAAATTGATATTATTGGTATTTTCTTCAATTATGTATTGCTTATTGATGCAAAGCAGTGGAAGCACAAGGATTCATTTAGTTCTATCAATAAAGCAGCAGATTTACAATATCGTAGAGCTATTGCATTAAAAAAAAATCCCGAAATATTTTCAATGCTTATTCAAAAATTATTAGGAAATAACCTGAATTTACGTA
Organism: uncultured archaeon; assembly: GCA_964409945.1. Lineage (GTDB taxonomy): Archaea > Asgardarchaeota > Lokiarchaeia > Sigyniarchaeales > SOKP01 > Loki-b32. The sequence goes on from CAYPFJ010000094.1 coordinate 12,728, forward strand.
AGCGATTGCCATTTATATTAATTCCTATCATAGTCACCTTAGAGGAAAATAGCATAAAAATAAATAATAATCAAATTCCCCTAGTCTCAGTTTATGAATTGAATTCTTTTTTGCATGAATTACAAAATAATTTACATTATTTTAACATTATTAGTGTCAATAAAGTAAATATACAAAAAAGATTATTTTGAAAACTATATAACTTTAATTAAATAATTAAAACTTATTTGTTAATCCTAAATATTCCTTTAATTGCTTTTTTATTATGCTAACAGCAAAAGCAATTATTCCACTTTTAACTTTTGAATTAGAAAGCAATATTAAAAGCATGTCTTTAACGCTAGGATTATTTCGATCAATTGGAGCTAAATCTAATATACCTTCAGTTCCCCTAACTGAAATTGATTTTAATAAACCAGCATCTAATCCCTCTATTATATCAGTTCCTATCATAGAAAGATTCATACCAACTGTTGCAAAAAGAGAATCAGAAATTCTACTGGATATTGCAGATGCCAATATAGTCCCATCCGTTTTTATTATAGCTGATGCTTCTATATTTAAATCCAATTTTAATAATTGTTTTAAAATTTCATTCATACTAGCAGGTGGTATTTTTTCCTCATGATCTTTTTTATCAGGAGGTTTCACCTTAGGAGTTTCTAATTTTTTTACTGAAATTTTTTTAGAAAGAAATCCTAATACCGCAGTCATATCTTTTTCTAATTGTTTTTGTTTTAAAACTGCTGTATCACTTTCAGTAGATTCTACAGGGATAGGAGATAATGGAACAGAGGTGTTCTTATCCTTTTTTTCCAAAACGGAATTTTTAAGCTCTAACAAAGCATCTGAAATCGCATCTTCAGAACTAGTAGGCAGAGATGGTGGAGATATAATCTCTTTGTGGGAATCATGAATAAAACCTTTAAATGGTTGTGGAGTAATTTCTTGTAAACCTTTTGATTCACTTTGTTCTGAGGTAGAACCATTTTCTCTTAAGGAACTACTTTCTAATATGTTATTAGATGATGAAGGAATTTCTTGCAAGTTCATTTGATTCTCTAATATCTCAGATTCTTTAGGAATTTCATGTAAATCTAATTTTTCTTCTTTCTTCTTCTTAGTTTCAATTGATACATCTACGGGTTTTTCAATTTTTTTTTTTTCTTTTTTCTTTCCTTTCTCAGTTTTTTGATCTGTAGGTCTATGATGCTTTGTAGGAACGGGTAATAAAGCGCCACACATTCTACAGACGCGATTGATATTTTCATTATTGGTAGTACCACAATTCTGGCATATAATCAATGAGATATTTCCACTTCCAGATAATTTTACCTAATTTCTTCTATCCTTGTTTTTAACTAACGAAAGTATTCTTTGGATCTATTAATGAAGTTAGATTTTTTGTTTTTAATAATATAAAATATAAATAAAAATCCAATTTTATTAATGTTAGTAATT
>CAYPFJ010000095.1:0-14182 GCA_964409945.1 uncultured archaeon
CAATATGAAGGGTGCATTTTGAACTATTTCTATATGGTTTAGGGCTTTGTGTAGGGTGGGGATAAATTTTTAGGTGTTACTTCCTGCTCGGTACTCATAACATCCTATTTCTTGATAATACTAAATCTATCATGTAATAATGGAGAAAAAATAAGAATCGAATTTTCCAAATGCATCATGAACTTCTATGAAATATCGTGAGATTCCATCTTCTATTAAATTTATTATGGAAAATTACAGGTAAATTCTTGATGTTATTTGGAATAAAATAAAAGTATGAAGTTTGCAGGAAGATTTTAAAGAAATATACTTTCCATAAAAAACCGGAAAATTTCCAAAATAAAACGGAAACGTTCTAACAAAATAAGTTCAATGTAAATTAGAAAAACTGATGTGGACTTACGCAATTAAATTTTCAATAGAAAAAAAAGAAAAGAAATTATTTTATTAATGATAGCATTTCACATACATCGGCTTATTCATAATAGCGTTTACGTTCTCTAATGTACCGCCTAATCCTTGCTGAACTCGGTTGTAAAGAGTCTCAACAAGGTTATCAATCCCGTCAAAAAAGCGTAGAAGTTCATTGAATTTTGCGATATTCTCGCTGTGAGTTAATTCAGTCGATTTTCAATATCTTCGGTGACTATTTAGAACCGATCAACTTTATCAGATACAATCGTTTAATCGAAAATTATGGAGAAAAACGAGATATTGCTAAGGTCAGGTTCTTAGAACTCATTCTCGTTTCAAATGATGTATTTAGAAGAATGGGCATAACTCAGCAAAGGCTTTCAGATCTTTTATTCGGAGATGAAAATTTTATAAGAAATGTTTTTATAAAGGAAGATTATGTTGATAGCATATCAAAGATAACAACATTTTTGAGAATAATTACAAATAGCTTAAGATGGAATTCAGATGATTTTAATGGGTTAATATCTGATTCAGAGATATCTAGTCTGAGGGATAATGTTATTGATTTAGTATCTACGTTTCTATTTTCTGTTTCAGGATATATATCTGATAATGTATACCGTTTTGGAGTACTTCACAATAAGAAATTTCTTACAGAGGAATGGGAACTAATTCAGAGCATTTGGGTTTCTGCATCTGTCTATGGTCAACAATTTCAGATTATAAATCCTATTATTAAGGATCTCTTTAATTTTGGAGTTGATTTGACTTCAAAACTACAGCCTTCTAAATCGAAATTCAACATCGGTACAAAGACGCTAAAAGGAATTCTTGATTGTATGAGTAGCTTTATCATTGATGAGATGAGTGGTCCCTCACCAAATAGTTTTTTAAGAATTGACAAATATTTGGAGACAATTTCTCAAGTCAGGAAATATGCTGAGAATCGTTATTTAGGTTTGAATGTAGACAGATCCTTATTAAATAATCGGGATCGTTTATGGAATAAAGATAATATTGTGGCATACAATGTAATTACTCTATTAGTGAGAAATCTTGGTTTCGACCCAATAACGTTCACACCTTTAGATCCCAAAATTTTTGAAGATGGCACCTTTGTTAGACATCATCTAGATTCGTTAGAGGGTGCTTTATTATGGTGTAGTCGATTATTACTAACTGACGATAGCAATCATAGAGCAATTTATTATAATCTAGCTAGAGATCCTAAGGGTGTCAAGGAAGTTGAGATTCTTTTAGATAAATTTCAAGAGTTATTAAATTCTGGGACAGGTCCAGGTGGTAGAATAGAAGAGAGCGATGTTCGAAGAGTAATGAATGGCATAAGTGTCGGAGGGAGGGATATGTTAGATTGGTGGATAGCAGATAACGGAAAGTCATTTAACGATTATTTAGATATTCTCAATGACAGAAGAGACTTGATAAAATCTGGTGATATATCAGGCTTTATATCTACTGATTATAAGCAAGCTTTTGATAGATTTTATACCATGGCTATGGAGGTTTTAAAATCATATTTTTCAATTTTAGAAGAGACTTCCTTATTTGATGTATCACGGATATTTAGTGAAGAAGATTTAGTATTTTTAAGAAGAATTTTTAAATTTTAAAGCGAACTTTTTATTCTTAAATAATTATTATTAATATATTATGAGAATTTCTAGAGCTATAAGGATATCGGAGCCTTTGCTTTGTGCTATTAGGAATAATTTCAGGGCACTTTTCTTAAGTGCTATTAATGATAGAAAGAGACAGTTATATAATAGGCGTAAAGGACTTCGCTTTAATGGTAAGGGAGTTAATATACCTATAGTTCAATTAGATAATAATACTCTAGTTTTATATGAAGAATTAGGTAATAGGTGGTGGGAATTAGAAAGGTCATTAAGAAGATCTATCTTAATATGCCCATTGTGTAACAGCAGTAAAAAGAATATGATATATAATATTGATAAAAATGCGTGGTTTTGTGAAGATTGCAACCCAAGGTTAATTTAATTACTTCTTCACAAGGGGATCATTATTAAATTATATACTAAGTTTTATAAAATACAGTTCTTTTTAAAAAATAGGTTTAATGCATAAATTTTTAGATCTTGTATTTAGAATACATTGGTTTATGTATAATGAGTTATTAATTTGTGTCGCAAATTATAAGGGGTGATTTATGCAAGTATATCAGTTAAAAGTTAATAGAGACGTTTGTATAGGGTGCAATATTTGCACTATCAGTTGTCCACTCAACTTCAAGCAATTAAAGGAGAAAGGCTATTTAACTAAAGAAAATGCTGTAGTCTTAGTGAAAAATGGCACAGCTTATGATATATATGTTGAGGGGAGAGATATAAACTGTGATGGATGCGGTGTTTGTCTGAAATATTGCCCCGTTTCTGCTATTGAATTACATTTAGTTGAAGTTAAATGAGGTAAAAAATATGTCATTTCCTAAAATATCAAGATCAATTAGTAAAGAAATCGAACATGTAAAAGTACAGTTTCTTACTGAAAGTTTAGAATTAATATTAGATAGAAAAAAATGTGTGGGTTGCGGAACATGCTCGAGAGTCTGCCCCAAAGAGGCTATCTCGCGAGGTCCAGTTGCAGCAGCTCGTCGTTTCCCTAGAATGGAAGATATTATTCCAGAGATATATGATCCTAAAAAATGTGTCTTTTGTGGAACATGTGTAGTAATGTGCCCATTTAGTGCACTAACACTTAAAAAAGACGGAGAAGTAATTGAATTAGCGAATATCCAGATTGTTAAAGAAAATGTGGTTCCTAAAATTGAATTTGAAGCAAAAAAGATAACTGATAATATCGGAATTGAAAGAGTCGCTAAACTATATGCAGATGGTGAAATTAGTATTGTTGATGAAGAATGCGCTGGAGGTTGTGAAGCTTGTGCAGATGTATGTCCAAGCAGTGCCATAACTGTTCCAGAAAAGTCAGATAAAGGATGGGAAACTGTACCTAATGTGGTTGTAGACCTTGAGCAATGTATTTTTTGCGGGTCTTGCGATAACGCTTGCCCAACAGGTGCAGTAAAATTGAAAATCACTGATATTAAAACTTCCGGAGAATTTAGTGAACTATTTTGGGAACCGCTTTTAGAGAGAATAAAGACTTTAAGGTGGAGTAAACAGAAGGAGGAATAATAATATGAGTATTAATAATTTAATTTTAATAACTTGCCGGACAATTAATCAAGGAGTTGCACTTGAAGGTGGTAAAAATACAAAAGAAAATGTTAGAGCAGCGGGAATTTGTGCGTTTGATAAAGAAGATTTTAAAAAATTAGATTGTTTAGTCGGAACTCCAGTCAAAGTAATTACTGATCATGGAGAAGTTGTTGTTTATTCAACGATTTCCGAAGAAGGCCCTCATCCAGGAATTATTTTCATACCAATGGGTCCTTGGGCAAATCAGGTAGTCAATCCCGATTCACAAGCATGCGGTACTCCTACCTATAAAGGAATGAAAGCACGGGTTGAAGCAATACCAAGTGGTAAAGTTTTAGATGCTGTAAATTTAATTAAATTATTGAGGGAGGCATAATTATGGCTGATAAAAATATTCGAACTGTTACAGACGTTATATGCCCATTTTGTGGAACTTTATGTGATGACCTTGAGATAGATATTGATATAAAAGAACAAAAAGTTATTGAAGTACGCAATGGATGTCAGATAGGAACAAGGAAGTTCTTCTCTTCAAATCCAAGCGAACATAGATATAATAAACCCCTCATTAAGGATAATGGAGCCTATAAGGAAGTATCTTGGGATGAAGCGATTGATAAGTCTGCTGACATTTTAGTGAAGGCTAAAAGACCTTTACTTTATGGATTTTCAAGTACTGAGTGTGAAGCTCAAGGCCAAGCTGTAGAATTAGCAGAGTTGTTAGGAGGGGTTTTAGATAACACTGCTTCAGTATGTCATGGACCTTCATTACTTGCAATTCAAGATGTTGGTGCTCCTACTTCAACCTTAGGTGAATATAAAAATAGAGCAGATCTTGTAGTATTTTGGGGTAGCAATCCTGTTCATGCGCATCCTCGGCATCTTGGAAGATATAGCGACTTTATACGAGGTTACTTTAGAAAAGACGGCACAAATGACAGATTTATAGTAGTTGTTGATCCTAGAAATACAAATACTGCTCAATTAGCTGATATGCATATTCAAATAAATCCTAACGAGGATTATGAACTATTAAATGCAATTAGAGCAATATTAAGGGGTGTTGAATTAGATATTGATGAAATTTCAGGAGTTCCAAAAAATAAAATTATAGAATTAGTCAACGCATTAAAATCATGTAATTTTGGTGTCATCTTTTTCGGAATGGGGCTAACTCAGACTTTATCACATCATAGGAACATTGATGCTGCTATATGCCTTACACGAGAATTAAATGATCATACTAAATTTTTATTAACTCCCATGCGTGGACATTATAATGTCGCTGGAGCAAATCAAGTTTTTACGTGGCAAACTGGATATTCTTATTCTATAGATTTTTCAAAAGGATATCCTCGCTATAATCCAGGAGAATTTTCCTCAGTAGATCTTCTAATGAAAGATGAAATGGATGCCTGCCTAATTGTTGCATCTGATCCCGCGAGTAATTTTCCAGCAGCAGCAGTGAAAAATATGTTTAAACATCCTCTAATTACTATTGAACCTCACCATACTCCAACATCAGTGAATTCAGATATTATTTTACCTCCTGCCATTGCTGGAATAGAATGTGAAGGAACAGCGTATCGGATGGATAGCGTACCATTAAGATTAAGAAAGGTCAAAGAAGCGCCCGGAAAATGTTTAACAGATAAAGAAATATTAGAAAGATTAGTTGAGGCTGTAAGAAGCAAAAAGGGGGAATAAAATTATGGTAGAAGTTAAATTAAAGTTAAAAAAGAAACCTGATTTTCCATTAGAAGCTGAAACTATAACACCAGATAAGTTTGCTGGAAAATCAGCAGCAGAAATTAAGAAATTAGTTTTGTATCATGGAAATGAAGAAAAGACAATTGGAGATTTTTTTAACGTCACTGGAACTGGAGGAGAAGTGAGTGATACTAAGATTATACTAGATGGAGATCTCTCCAATATCAAAAGAATTGGAGAAAAAATGACTGGTGGAGAAATTGTAATAAACAGTAATGTTGGAATGCATGTAGGCAATAATATGTCAGGAGGAAAGATTTTAGTAAATGGTAATGCAGATGATTGGGCAGGAGCTATGTTAAAGGGCGGTGAATTAGAGATTACAGGTGACGCTGGACATTACGTTGGTGCTGCATATAGAGGATTTTGGAAAGGAATGGAAAATGGATTGATTAAGGTTCATGGAAAGATAGGTAATGAAGCATTGACTTGGGTTACTGGTTCAAAACCAGCCAAAAGGTTTCCAACACTTATTTGTGGAGGAGCTGGATCATTCTTAGGGATTCATAGTCATGGTGGTACAATTATAGTAGAAGGGAATTGTGATAGATGTATTGGAGCAGATCAAATACGTGGAACAATTGTAGTGAAAGGACAAATATCAAGAATTCTTCCCTCTTTTAAAAAAATAGGTGAAGTTAAAGAGATTAAATTAATGAGTGGGGAAAAAATTCAAGGAAAGTTTATTGAATATAGTGGAGACCATTCTGTTGAAAAAAATCATTCTAAAATTGATAAAAAAACAGGGGAGATTTCAAACAGTGCAAATGGGAGATTATATGTTGCTGCTTGAGTCTCTCAAGCTATTTTTATTTTTATCAAAAAGATAAAGTGCTTAATTTATGAATGAAAAAGTAACCAGAAATAGAAATATAATTGGGATAATCTTATTGATTATTGGCGGAACATTAATGATTATTAGTTCTGCCATAGGAAGTATTGGAATTTACGAAACATTATATGGGTTAATTTCTACTGAAATTCCTCCAAATTTGGCTTGGACAATACCAATATTACGAGTTCTAATTACAATTATGAGATGGCTTGCAGATCTAGGAGGAGGAGCTGTAATAGTAGGGGCGATTTTTATAGCTTTGGGTAGTTTTAGATTTGGAAAGTGGTTTGTTGGCATCGGACTTACTTTTGGCACACTTGCTTTAATTATCTGGGTAATTTCACAGATAGTAAATAATACAGATATTATTACTGACCCTCAGATTCTAAATTACTTAGCAAATCTTGAAGGGTTCTTTACATATAATACTGGTTTACAATTTGCGGGGGTTACAACTGCTATTATTGGACGGAATTTCATTAAAAGACCTAAAAAAATTAAAGAAGAAATCGAAGAAGTTGAAGGAATCGAAGAAAAGGGAACTATTGAAACAACTACACCAATACCTTTTCAAAATATTCATTGCCCAAATTGTGGAATCGATTTACCATTTAATGCGGATTCTTGTAGTGAGTGCGGACATACCATTGAAAAAAGATAAGCTTTTTCTTTATTTGAAATAATATATATTTAATTTTTAAATAAATATTTTTTAATTATCTAGTTTAGCAAAACCTACGTTAAATCTTATTTTTAAAAAGAAATCGTTAAATATTGACTGCAATTCTTATAGATTATGGAGGCTAATTTCTTTAAAATTAAACCATATGACGAATCCCTTGGACTTTCTATAATCGTAGATTTATATAATCAAATGGTGAAATATTTAAATCCTGAGGCAACTCTTCAAATAACTGAAGAGCTAGCTCGTGTAATTTTAGGTAAAGAAACTGTTTTATCCAGAGATTTTTTAATTTTTGAAAATATGCAGGGGAAAATTATTGCTTTTACTGGTGTGTCCAATGTTGAAATCTATAATGCCTGGCTTGCTATATACGGGGTACTACCTAAATATATTGAATCGGAGATACCAGGAGAGTTAATTGATGCAACTCTGGATATTGGAAAGAAACTAAATGCTCCAAAACTTTTATTTCGAACAATTGGAGACTTATCAGCACCTTTTGATGAGAAATTAGAAAGTTTAGATTTCAGCCCAGTTAACTATGCTTGGTCTATGCGTTTAGAGGATTTCAATTTAATTTCACACCTTGGTATTCCACAAGGTATTACAATTCGGAATTTAAAAGAGATAGATGATTATGATAGTGTTGTTAATGTATTAAATGAGGCTTTTGCAGATTCATTTCAATTTAAATCTTTTACAAAAATGAGATGGAAAAAGATGCAAGAAACATTCAAGAAAAATCACATTGTTGAACATTGTATCGCTTGTGAAGAAAATAAAATTGTTGGTGTTTGTGATATTTATCTCAATCCTGGACAAGATCAAGCGGGGCTAATTGCAAATTTTGGTGTTCTTCCAAGCTACCAACATCGCAAAATTGGCAGGACGCTACTTGCATCTGGAATTGAAACACTTCGAAAGAAAGGGTGTAAAACGATTAAATTAGATGTTGATACTAAAAATGAAAAAGCCTTAGGACTCTATAAAAAGTTTGGATTTTATGTAAAAAATAATTTGACCGAGAAAACATATCAAATTATATGAATTGTTCTTTAAACTCTAAAGATCTTTTAGTTATTTTTTTTAGAAATAACCTTTTTTTAATCTATTATATTTACAGAAAATAATAAATACTATTCACGCTAATAAAATTCAAATCTGTCTATTTGAAGGATTACCCTTGTTTAAAAGAAAAGTAAAAATTTTTAAAATAAAGAAAGATAAGCAAGAAGAAATAGAAGATATAGTTCTATATGAAACGCCTATTGATTTGTACGTAAATTCGAAACTATTAGTAAATATTATTTGTCTTGCCAAGGATTTAAAAGAATTATCTGTTGGTTTTTTATTTTCAATAGGAATAATCGAATCAATTAAAGATATTAAAGAAATTAATGTAAATGAATTAGAAAATTCTATTTTTGTCAATCTTAGAGAAAATATTAAATTCGATATTGAAAAACTCGATGTTAATCCAGTAAGTCGAGTCGTTGACTCTACATGTGGCATATCATCTCCATGGCGATATATAATTAAGGAAGGTTTAGATAAAGCTAATGTAACAAAAGCAATTCATGCGAAAGATAATATAAAAGTTAACGCTAATACTATATTTTCTGCTATAAAAGAAATGCAAACTAAAACTCCACTTTATCGAGAAACAGGTGGTTGCCATGGAGCAGCAATATTTGATATTAATGGAAATCTATTAAGTGTGAAAGAAGATATAGGTCGACATAACGCAATTGATAAAGTTATTGGAGAGATGCTGTTAAAGGAGCATGATTTTGAAAATGTTTTTCTGACTTCAACAGGTCGATTGACAGGTGATTCAGTTTTAAAAACCATAAAAGCGAAAATTCCTATTGTTGCTTCTCTTTCCGCAGCTATTGAATCTGGTATTAGATTAGCCTTTGCTTATGGGATTACTCTCATAGGTTTTGTACGTGGTTCAAGAATGAATATTTATACTTATCCAGATAGAATTGAACTATAAATCTTTAAAATTAGATTTTTGAAATAAAGAAGTAGAATTCTAATAACTTCAATAATATTTTTTTAATTTATAATAGCATAATACTTTTTGAGTTATTTAACAAATTTTTTAATTTAATATTAATAAATCTAAATATTATTAAATGAAAATATATGTCATCTAATATAAGATAATAGAAAGAGGAAAAGATAATGGCTAAAGCAGAAGACTACAAAATGTTTCAAGGATGTGTTATAGGTAATAGAATTCCTTTTATTGAAGCATCTGCACGAAAAGTGTTTGATAAACTCGGAATAAAAACTTCAGATGCCGCATTTGCATGTTGTCCGGATCCAGTTGGATTTAACAGTACTGATCATCTAAGTTGGATGGCAATGGGTGCAAGAAATCTTACTATTGCTGAAGCAGAAGGAAAAAACATCATTTCTTTATGCAATGGATGTTTTCAAACCTTAAAACTTGTGAATGAGGAATTAAAGCATGACGACCACGAAAAGGAACATATAAATAAAATATTAAAAACAATTGGGAAAGAATTTAAAGGTACAATTAATGTGAAACATTTCGTTGAAGTATTACACGAATATTTAGATAAAATAAAAGAGAACATAACAAAAGAACTAAGTGGACTGAAGGTCGCTTGCCACACTGGATGTCACTATAACAGACCATCAGAAAAGGTTCAAACAGATGATCCAATGAATCCTGTTAAATTAAGAGAAATTGTAGTTGCAGCTGGAGCAACTCCAGTAGATTATGAAGAAGAAATGCTTTGCTGTGGTACTGGAACAGGCAACACAGAAGAAGAACCGGCAATGCAAATCTTATCAAACAAATTAACAAGTGCTATGAATGCTGGAGCAGAAGCCATGATTGTTAATTGCCCTGCTTGTTTCCAACAATTTGATAATAATCAGAAAAAAGCGGGAGAAATTGGGGGAAAAACATTTGATATTCCAGTTTTATATGTGACTGAATTACTCGCTCTTGTTTTTGGGGAAACTCCCGATGATATTGGATTAAAATTCCATCGAACCAGATTAACAAAGTTTTTAGACAAATATGGTTTCAAATAACCTTAAAAAAAAACTCATAAATTTTATCAGAAACTACTTTTTAATTTATTAATTTTTATTTGATAAGAATAAGTGATTCAATCTCAGATAATAAGGGTTCTGGCATATTTTCTAAAAAACCTTGAGAGGATTTAGGATTTCCTCCACCTTTCCCTCCAAATTTGCTAATCAACTTATTTATGAGTTTACCAGAATCTATAGTCTTATTTAATGATAATAATCTTATTTTATTACTTTCAAATTTTACAATAATTAGTGAATTTGGAGGGAATATTTCTAATGATTTATTTAAAATCTTTATATCAATATTAAAATCGATAAAAAAGAGGGGAATATTATCAATTATTTTAATAGGTGATTTAGATAATGTTTCTAAAAATTTGATTGATAAGTCTTTCTGTTGCTCTTGAATATTTTCAAGGAGTTCCAAACGCTTTTCAATGAGATCTCTGGTCTTTTCTAAAGTTGAATTTAATTTGTTAGCTAGCTTTATCATATCTACATTATCTTTTGAACTCATCAATAAAGCTTTGTTTCCAACAAAATATCTAATCTCATTTCCTTTTTTAAATTCATAAATATATATCTTTTCTATTTCAGTAGTATTCTTAATATGAATTCCTCCACAACACACTAAATCTAAACCTTTAATTTCTAGTAATCGTATTTTAGATTCATCTGGGATTGCGCTTCTTATTTTGTCAGAACTTTTTCTTGCTTCTTTATCTGAAACTATATTCGCGTTAACTTTTAAATTATTTGAGGAGCATATCTTGTTAACGTCAATTAATATTTCTTTTAATTGGTTATAATCTATTTTTTGAGATATACTAAGAAAAACCTCTTCAAAAGCAAGATTGGCTCGAATAGTATTAATATTAAATTTATTTTTAAATACTGCAGAAAAAATATGCTGAGAAGTGTGAGCTTTCATTATTCCATAACGATAATCCCAATCAATTTGTCCATCAACAGTATCGCCAATATTAATTTTATTTTTAAGATTAGTGGAAATATGGTGCAGTATTTCTTCTCCTTCTTTAGACACTTTATCAACTTTAAATTTTAGATTTCTAATTATTAATTCTCCCTGATCACTCGCTTGATTTCCACTTTCGGGATAAAATAGAGTTTTATCAAGAACAATCCCCTCTTCTTTAATCCCTATTACTTGAGCAGTAAACTTGGTTTCATAAGCATTTTTCCAATATAATTTTTTAGTCATAAAATCATCTTCTTCGATATTCTCTCTTTTTGAATAAAATATATATGAAATTATATCAATCAATTATCAAGTTAATTCACATTTTTTCAGTCTAATTATAATTCTATACACTGTAATCAAATAACTTTTCCAAATAAGTTAAATCCATCAATTCTTTCTATTTTTACCTTAACGGTTTTGCCAAATTCACCATCAGAATTCTCTATAAACACATTTTTATATGCAAAATTTCTTCCAAATGCTTGATTTAATTCAGTACCTTCATGTAAAACTAAAACTTCTCCTTTCCAATCTTTCCACTCTTTATTCATATCAGATAAGCTATTCCGAAAGATTCTTGATAATCTCGTAGATCTTTCCTTTATTATTTTACTATCTAACTGTTCCATTTGCTTTGCTTTAGTTCCAGGGCGAGGAGTAAATTTGGAAATATTTAGGATTTCAGGTTTTAACCACTTTATAAAGTTAATGGTTCGATGGAATTCATATTCAGTTTCCCCGGGAAAGCCACATATGATATCAGTAGAGATCGTTAGATTCTTAAATTCTTCCCTTAATATATCAATATTATCAATAATATCAGATATTAAATACTTTCTTTGCATTCTTTTTAGAATATCACTACTTCCAGATTGAATTGGAATGTGTAGAAACTGATAAACTTTTTTATGATTAAAGATTGAGACTAATTGATCAGTTTGATTAATTAAAAACTTAGGATTTATCATACCTATTCTTAGGAAAAATTCATAATCTAAATTTGCAATTCTCTCTACTAAATCTGATAATGTTTCTCCATTATATTGATATATACTACAGTCTTGTGAAGTTAAATATATTTGCTTTATCCCTTGGTCTAACTGATATATCACATTTTGAACAATGCTTTTAGGATCGTAACAATGCAATTTTCCTCTAGCATTTTTTACGCAACAATAAGTGCAGGACCCTAGACATCCCTCTGAAATCGGAATTATTCCAGTTATTTTCCCAAGATAGTGATCTATATAATAATGAGCTTTGTCAATCGATTTTCCCGATTTTAGTATTATATTTTTCTTTCCATCCTTAATTTCTTGAAAAACTTCTGGAAGATCTACTATATTATTTAAACCAATTACTGCAGCAAATGAAGGAATGATTTTTTTGATAACTTCAATATAATTAGGGGCTATATATGGCAAACATCCCGCAATTATAATATATTTGTTAGGATTTTTATTAAACTGACTATGTAATTTTTCTAAACGTGCTTTTATTTTATTTTCCGTTTGTTCTTTAACTCCACATGTGTTAATAATTATAAATTGGGCATTTTCCAATGTTGTTTCGTTATAGTTCGATTTTCGTAAAACATTTGAGATAATATATGAATCTGCCTTGTTAGAAGTGCATCCATAAGTCTCAATATAGAATGAATTTTCTTGCACGTTAGTCCCTTTTTAAAAAATATAATAATTTATAAAAAGAACTTGACTATTATTTATTTAATCAAAATAATCTATTAAGTTGAAATTTGGTTAAAATGTCAAAGAAAATCCGATATGCTTACTGCTCAGTCTGCAAACAGGAAGTTGAAGAATCGCGTAGAAAACCATTGGAAATGATGCAAAAAATAGTGTGGGGTATTATTATTGTTGGTACTATAGGACTCGCGGCAATTGCTTATGGAATATATTTATCCAACAGACCAAAATCCTATTGCCCTATATGCTTTACAAAATTGGAATATTCAGATAAACCGCTTGAAAAGCTAAAAAAAAAGAGCGAAGATATGACGCCTAAAGAAAAAATACTTGATAAAGCAGGTTTAGAAGTCGAAGCTGAAGAAAAGGTTCTTGTTGAAAAGAAACCAGATGTTAAAAAAAAAGAGAAAAAATATAAGAAGCAGAAAATAATATGCTCATATTGTGGAGCAGAATTAGAAGAAGACCTCGCAATTTGCCCCTTCTGTCAAGCTGCCCTAAAATCTTAATTTTTTTAAAAATCTCACAAAATAATTCATCTTCTTATCAATAAACTAATAAAAATAAATAATAGTAAACCTAATAATTAAAATATAGAAATTTGAATACTATATAAATAAAATTTAAAAAATAATAAGATGATATAATTATGCCGCGTGGTGCTCGCAAAGCTCCGGATAGATTACCCGATCCTTTAGATGCATATTCCACATGGGATCTTAGAATTGCAAAAATTATTTATTATGGGCTTATACTTGCTACTGCAGTTCTTGTGCTTGGAATTTGGGCAGTAATCCTCACCTTTTTATTCGCAGGTGGTGCATGGGAATTTTTTGTAGGTTTAGAACTTGGTTTCCAAATAGCGATTATAGCCGGTGCTGTTACTGGCCACTTATTTCTACTAGTTCTTTTTTATACGTTATTTCGAGGAGGTATGGTAAAATTATGTAAAGTTTTGTTTAAAGACCGTCGATTAGCGAAAAAATGGGAAGATTATAGTACCTTGAGACTTCTTACTGGTGTAGCTTTATTTGGCCTATACATTACCATACTTGCACTTTTAATAGGATTACTCCCAGCTACATTTTGGACTGCTATATGGACTTTATGGCAAAATATGGTGGCGTCCTGGGGACTTGGTCTATGGATCTTATGGGTAGGGGGTATGATATTTTTAATAGTAGGAATTATCTTTATAGGTTTTATTCTCTGGAATCATGGAGTATTTTGGGTTCTAAAACATGTAAAAACAATTGAAGATGAAATGGAAGTTGATGAACGTATCAAGAGAGAAGCATTAAAAGAGATGGATGAGAGAACATTGCAATCAGTTTATAAAAAAGAAACAGGTAAGAAAGCAATACATAGAGGAAAAGAGACAAGAGGCTATATTGAGTGGAAAAAGAAAGAGATGGTTGGATAAATCTAAGTAATTTTTTTTTTAATTCTTTTAATATCTAAGTATTTATTTTTTTTTAATGATTTTCCAATGATCGGATTATCGACATA
>CAYPFJ010000096.1:0-13492 GCA_964409945.1 uncultured archaeon
AAATTTTAGATCCCTTCAAAATTTCTCAAAAACAACTTTTTAACGCATGTAAATTGGCTAATTATGAAAGTGAAATTTATAACGCTTTAAGTGAACCAGAGAGATTCGTTGAGATTAAAATTACAATGAAAATGGACGATGGGACATTAAAAACCTTTAAAGGTTTTAGATCTCAATATAACTCAGCAAGAGGCCCTATGAAAGGAGGTATTAGATGGCATCCTGAAGAAAGTGCTTCCCTTGTTAAAGCTTTATCAGCTTGGATGACATGGAAGACAGCTTGCGTTGATATTCCCTTAGGAGGTGCAAAAGGAGGAATCATCTGTAACCCTAAAGAAATGAGTAATCGAGAACTTGAAACTCTTGCTAGAAGTTATATTAGACACCTTGCTGATTTTATTGGGCCTAACATTGATGTTCCAGCGCCGGATGTTTACACAAATCCACAGATTATGGCCTGGATGATGGATGAATATGAAAATATAGTCCGTAGGCATGCACCTTCAGTTATCACGGGAAAACCTTTACCTTTAGGGGGTAGTGCTGGTAGATCAATCGCTACAGCCAAAGGAGGAGTTTTTACGGTTAGAGAAGCAGCTAATGATATTGGTTTAAATTTAAATGGTGCAACCGCAGTAATTCAAGGATATGGAAATGCAGGGTCTTGGGCAGCAAAACTACTTAATGATGATTTTGGCTGTAAAATAATAGCAGTTTCTGATTCTAGAGGAGGAATTTATAATAAAGATGGAATAGATCCTCATGCTGCAGCAGAATTTAAAGAAAAAACAAGATCAGTTGTTGGGTTAAAAGGCACTAATGAAATTTCAAATGAAGAATTATTAGAATTAGAATGTGACATATTAATGCCTGCTGCACTAGAAAATGTTATAACAAGGAAAAATGCTAATAACATTAATACAAAAATAATAGCGGAACTTGCTAATGGACCAACAACACCCGATGCTGATCAAACTTTATTTGAAAAAGGAGTACTTCTGATTCCGGACTTCCTTTGTAATGCTGGTGGAGTTACAGTATCTTATTTTGAAATGGTTCAAGGTTATTATCTATATTTCTGGACAGAGAAAGAAGTTTTTGAAGCTTTAGATCGCGTTATGACACGAGCTTATCGATCAACAGTTGAACAAGCTCAAAATTTCAACACTCACAATCGTATGGGCGCTTATATGATATCCCTCGAAAGAGTGTTGACTGCAATGCGCCTGAGAGGATGGATTTAAACTTTAAATCTATTTCTTTATTTATTTTTCTTTTTTCTTCTGATATGTTTTAATTTATCCAAAAAACGGAACTAAAATCATTAAGTATAATATTGATATTCCAATGTGAATAAGAGCAAATGTAGCTCCCACCTTCAACAAGCGCTTATAATTGAAATTTTCTACCCCTGAATCTCTCGCAATTTTTAGAGTCATCATATCACAAGCTGCTCCTGAAGGTAAGAAGTTTCCGCCAAGATTGATACCGATTACAAGTGAAAAGAGCAAGGGAACTTGTGCAAAACCAAAACCACCATTGGAAACTGGTTCAATTAATATTCCGATTATTGGGATAAAAATTAATGCAGTTGGAGTATTCGCAACTACCCCAGAGATAAAACTTATTATTATTAGGATTAGAAAAGCCAAAACAAAAGGATTTAATATTTCAAATGGGATCATTTCAAAAAGTTCTCCAAATCCAGCTTCTATAAGGCATCCAATGACTACATACAGTGAAATGAAGAAGAATAAGATCTCCCACTCGATATCTCTTAAGAGTTCACTCATAGGTTTTTTTGTATAACTCCTGTTAACGATTACTAAAATCAATGCTGAAATTACTGCGGTTAAATATAGTAATGGGAGGAGACCAAATAAAATAATAGTTATAATTATAGCAATGCTATTAAAATAAAACATTTTTTTATTTTTTACCATAATATCAGTGTCTATTAAATCTATGACAAATTTTTTTTGGTTCTCTTCAATTTTTGGCTCCTTTCTTAAAAAGAATCGATCCAAGAGAAAGATTGTAGTAAATAATAAAAAGAATGAAAATATCCAATAATACTGTATAAAATACACTGTAGTTAGTTCAAAAGCTGTGGAAATTATTATATTTTCTCCACTCGAAAAAGGTGTAATTATTGAACCAATATTAATACAGATTGTCATACCTAATAGATAAGTTCCTGCCCTAATTTTTAAAAAATGACATAATCTAACAACTATTGGAGCAAGAATTAAGACAACTATTACATCACTGATAATTGCTGCTAAAAGGGTGGTAATAATACAAAGCAAATAAAAAAAAATTCTTTGATCTCCTTTAGATAATTTAAAAAGCTTTACAGCAACAAATTCTAAAATATTGGACTCTTGAGCTATTTTAGTTATAAGACTCATACTTAAAATTATTATAATAGCTTCCCATTCAATATATCCAATAAAAGCATCAAATCCTATACCTTTTACTAAACCTGTAATTGTTGCTGCAGTAAAACAACAGATTAGAGAAATGGCAACGAAATCAAGATTAGATTTCGAATAACTTAGAATTATTAAGATGAATAATACAAAAATAATTATCAGTAGTATAAGGTCCATTGTTTTTATAAGTTAATCATTAGAAGTCAATTAATAAGGTTAATAAATTGATTCTAATAAATCTATTTGAAAGAACTCAGTTTTATATTTAAAAGGAATTCATTAAGACTTTCAATGTAATTATCGAAATCTTATTCTAAAATATTGGTAATGAAAAATTGATTGAATAAAACTTATTTTATTAAAAAAAGTTTCAATAAAAATGTAAACAAATTCAAATCATTCAAAAGGTTAAAATTTGATAATAAATAATCAAAAATATTTTCTTCAATGAAATATTTTATACTTGAGTAATACCCTTCAACATTTTTGAGTATTTCGACAATTCGCCTAATTAGATTTATAATTTGTTTTTCTACAAGGTACATATCACTATTCATTGGATTAATGCCAATAATATTGAATCCTGCTTTTCGCTCAAAAGTTATGTTGCTCAATTCAGGATTTTTCTTTACAATTTCCAGATTTGAATAGGTTTTAAACATTTCCTCGATTCTTTCATAAATAATATGCTTTTTCTCTTCGGGCAAATGACCCTCTATTACATTGATGACTAAATTTAATATTTGCTGAAAAATTCCTAGAATATCAAAGTATTCAGCAAAAGTGGTGATACGTTCTGCTTGTTTCCACTGAGTATAATACTCATCAATAACGTTTTCAAAGGGTTGATATATATCAACATTTCCTGCCCATTTACCTTTCCAGCGGTTTTTTTCATTCGCATATTGCTGAATAAATGTATACCTTATCACATCTAAGCGAGATCTTAACATATCACTAGTTACTTCTTTGGAATCTGCTGCTATAAACAACAAATTTGTTTCCTTATCACTTATATAGACCCATCTAAGGCCTCCCATTTCAATTGAATCTATTCCTTGTTTAAACTCAACAATAGTGAATTGATTTAGAGCAGTAAGGAGCCCCGATACTAAATCTTCATTTACAGGAAAGTCCATATAAGATTTATAAACCAAAGTAATTCCTGAGTCTCCTTCCATAATCCAGATATTCATTATTCAACCCTATTTTTTCAAATCACACTAATAAATGTTAATCCTTTATATTAATTAATATCTTATATATTAAATCTATAATAAATCATCTAAAGAATGTATTTTTAACCATCGGTCTAAATTTCGCAACATATCTGTAATTTTAGTTCTCAATGCGAGTTCTGCTGCGCTTTTTCCGATTAAACCAAGAAAATCACTACTCAGCTCAAAATTGTTTATAAAAACTCCAATTTTTGATTTATTATTCGAAATTGTCTTTATCCGCATGTGTCCCTCTAATACTCTGATGTCCTTGTTGTTTCGAACATTTAATTCGATTAACCGTCCTTTTCCTCCTTCCTGTTCACCTTTATCTTGTAAAACTAATTCTCCTTCCATCTCAATTTTAATATTGATAATCTCGTCTGTAATCTTAGTATATAATACATTGGGGGCAATAAACTCTGCATTCATTTTTTTAGCAGGATTAACAGTAAGCCAAAACGCTTGTTTATAAACAGCTTTTATAAGTGAATCTTTATTGCAGTTTTCTATTTCCACAACTTTTGAAATTATGTTATTTGACACAGAAAATCTAATTTTAATTTATTTATATAGGTATAATGATGAATGCTTTTTAGCTTTTTGAAATTTTAATGCTTAGATGATGGCTCAGTCTTCCTCAATTTTATCATAGTGGAATCATTTTAAATAAATTTTTCATCATAGCCAATATCGATCTGCTATTATAAATATAGACAATTAAGGAGTTCGAAATAATTTACTTCCTTCTATATCATTTTCTTCTTTACAATGAGGACATATCCAGATTTCATTATTTTTCTTAACAGAATTAATACAATCATGACAAATAGCGATATCACATATACAATAATGAGTGTTTTCCATATTATTAGCACAACTTTTACCACAGTTAAAACAAACAGGAGGCGTTCTTTCTGACATTTTTTTTGTAATATTCGTTTTTAATTATTCTTTATTATACTTTTAATTTTAAGTATTATATTATTTTAATTATTAAATATAAGTTTTTTATGAATTATGGATAAGACAAGATCGGTAATTCGATTACTAGCTTTATTCAGTATTTATTTTATTTATAAAGCGATTATGGGTGCAATTGATAATAATAATAATGAAATTTTTTTATGGTCATTAATTACAATATTATATATAGTATCGCTGATTGTCTTGTATTTTGTTGTTAAAAGATGGGAGACGGAGAAAAACATTTAACAATCATTTCTTTTTTTTAAGAAAATCTGGAATTATTCCATCAATTCCGAGACTCTTCAGTACTGTATCTCTAATATTCATCTGTATAGTTAAATCTGACATTTTTTTCATAGTATCCTCTAATGCTTTAGAAAAAATTTCACTTGCCTCTCTAATCGTTTGAGATGTTAACTTTAAAGATTCCCTTATAGCTTTATTTGTTTCGTGTAATTCTTCTGTTAATTTTTCCATGCTATTTCGCATTTCAGAAAGTTCATTTTTTAATTCTTTTATTCCTGCCATTTTTCTTATTAACCTCGTTGTTAAGCTAAATAAATAATTAATATTTATTAAAATTATTAACTAATACCGAACATAAGCTTAATTTAAAAGTGAAAATTAAAATAAAAATAGCTGCCTATAAATTGAAGTTAAGGAGAGTTTTTGTGGGTGATATTTGTTTCCATGTGAGTGTTAATATTTTTTTATTTAAATAAAATAATGTGATTTTTACTTTTTGTTTTTTCTTTAAATATGTCTAAAGAATTCATATTTAATGGTTCTAAAAAAGCATAAACTCTTGTGGATTACTGGATTATTTGTGAGTTTTTTAGTTCTTACTTTATTTGTACCCTCTCATAATTACGATTTATCTAAAGAGACTTCTGAATCCTTTTTACCCCCTTCTACAAATAATTTTGATATTGTACCTGAAATACTAAATTCAAAGTTAGATGATTATAACTCTTTAGGATATTTCCTTCAAATATACCAACCCTCATTGCAAGCTACGTATTATGCTCTTTCGATATTAGAGGAGGTTGGGAGGTTATCGGATATAAACCAAACTAGAATACTTAACTATATAATGAGTTGTTATAACCAAAGCTCATTTACCTTTACAGACGATTACTCACAAAGGTATCTAAATATGAATATTTCCAAGACATATTATCCATACTCATCGCTTCTAGAAGTAAATTGCTATGCTATTTTATCGCTTGAAATTTTAAACAGTCTAATTCTGATTGATATTCAAAAATCAATTGATTTCATCTGGGATTGCTACCAACCTACAACGAGTGGGTTTATTGGTAAACCCTATAACTCTAATTTACCCGATTATTTTAAAGTATCAACTATGGATAATACTTATTTTGCCATCGTTATATTAGACCTTCTTATGAATGATTGGAATAACCACATTACTGAAAAAAATGAGCTGATTCAATATATACAATATTTACAGTCAACTAATGTCTTTTACTGGTACTTTGGGGGATTCGAAAATGATATAGATCTTACAATTGATACAATAGATCTATTTGAGCCAAATCTTCTTTCATCTTATTATTGTATCAAATCATTAGATATCTTTGGTGTAGTAGATGTAATTAATATGGATAATTTTCATCAATATCTTGAGGGTTTATATGATCCGGCAACTTATAGTTTTCAGATGTCTCATTTCTTACTGGAAAATTATGGTAATAATGCAGGAGCTTCTCTAGGGTTGGTTCTTTCTGATTTAACATCTTATACTGGAATTGATAGAGCAAATATTGTCAATTTTATTTTTAATAACCGGAATAATAAAGGAATCTGGAATTATTCAACAGAATATCTCTATTGTGAATTGATTGACACGTTTCAAGTAATTCGATCATTGTCAGATTCAGGAGAGATCTCTCTTTTAACTGAGAATGATAAAAATATGATCTCAAATGCAATACGAAATTTTACTAGTTATAAAGGATTTTCATTACTTTCGAAAGAGTATACCTCAATTAATCTTCTATTCACTATCATTAACTCTTTTGATCTATATAATAGGACTTCTGAATTAGATGATCAATATCTCTACTCTATTATTGAAAACTCATATGTATCCAATTCTCTTTCAGATTGCGACGGATTTATGGCTGGAACAATTTTTGAAGATTGCTGGAGAAAATATCGTTCATTTCCTATTGAATATTATTGTTCAGGGGATCAAAATCATCTACAACAAGTAGAGCCTTCTTTAGTATCACATAAACACACCTATAATGCTTTGGAATCAATCAGATTGTTAGGGAAATTGAACAATTTTGCAGGAACTCATAATTTAACTAAATTGTTAGAATCAATTCTTGAGAGTCAATTTCTAAAAGGTGGATATGATAATTATGGGGGATTTCTTCCATTTCTGAGTTTTTCTCTGGGTAGTTCAGAGTACCAAAATGAGAAAATTTTTATTGATTATTCATATTTCGTAATCGCTACTGTTGAATTACTTAGTGATTACTTAGGTTTAGGAGAGATTACTTCTCTTGATTTTGATGTTTCTGCTCTCAGTAATTATATTCATAATCATATCTTTGAAGATGAAAATTTCCAATATTTCTCTCCTGGATATACCATGAATCCTGAAATACTCATAGAAAATACATTTTATGCAATTTATATCTTGAAAAGTATTGATTCTTTTGATTTGGATGAAACTAAGATGAAGAATTTTGTATTCAATCATATCGATTATTCAAATATTAAAAGCGTGTATTATGCCTATAAAATCTCAAAACTTATAGAAGAAATTATACCTCTTGATTATGATCTCATTTATCAACTTATTGGAGATATTTACTCTGAAGAGTATAAAGAATATTACATGACTAATGATAAAGACCAAATGCATCAAGAAGTATTATTATGGGTTGCTGAGATGGTCGTAAATGATCTTGGTAATTCTATGACGTATGTAAATATCGATCATCTTGAAAGTTATAAATATCTCTCTACCGGAAACAATATTACATTCACTATTAATGCAAAATATAGTGGAATATTCTGGTATTGGGTTGATGGCATTTTAGTGGATTCAGATGCTTTCAATCCAAACGGAAACGTGTTTGTATATTCATTGGATGGGTTTGCAACAAAAATTAAGAATTATACAGTTAAAATAAATGCGACAGCTCTGGATGGGAGTTATGGAGAGGATGTATCAACTTTTAGTGTATATTCAGATTCAAGTACTTTTATAGATATAACATCTCTTTCTGGGTGTAAGTTCTTATCAACCGGCAATAATATAACATTTCATATTGACGCAGACTATAGTGGAACATATTGGTACTGGATTGATGGAGCGCTGGTCGATTCTAACACTTTTAATGCTTACGGTGAGACTTTTGTGTACTTTTTAGATGAATTTACCGATAAAATCAAAGATTATATAGTAAAGATAAATGCTACAGCTTTAGATGATCATTATGGTGAAGTAATTTCGGAGTTTAGTGTATACTCCGATTCAAGCACGATTATTAATATAACTTCTTTAGAAAATTGCAAGTTTCTGTCAACCGGGAATAATATAACGTTTCATATAGAAGCTGGCTATAATGGAACTTATTGGTATTGGGTTGATGGAACTCTTGTAGATTCGGGAATATTTGATCAAAATGGCGAGACATTTGTATATTCCTTAGATGAATTTGCCGATGAAATTAAAGATTATAATATAAAGATTAACGCTACAGCTTTAGACGGGCATTATGGGGAAATATCTGCTACATTCTCGGTTTATTCAGACTCAAGTACAATTATAACTATTGAACAGCTTAACGACTATGAGTTCATGACTTCAGGAAATAATATTACATTCCACATAGCTTCCCAATACCCAAATCATTATAATTTCTCCATTGATAATATTGAAATAAACTCAGGGATGTATTATGATGGCCAAATCTTTCAATTTTCGATCGATGACTATACTGTAGGAATTCATAATATTACTATCTGGGCAATAGGTCTGGATGAGATTGAGTGTATAGTATATAGTAGTTTTACAGTTCTTTCCAATTCTGAAACTATTATAGCTATCTACTCAGTTGATAACTACATTTTTGATACAATAGGGAATTACGTAAATATTAGCATAAGTTCTTTTTATCCAGATACCTATAAAGTGTTTATTGATGAAGAACTAATAGAACAAGACAATTATATTAATAGTCTTGCAATGAATTGCTCAATTGATGGGTATGACATCGGAACTCATACATTGTTAATCTGGGCAAACGGTTCAGATGGAAAAGAATCAACAAGTTCCGTTCAGTTTAGTGTATTTAGTCACTCCTTTATAGAAATTAACATTCTCGATCTTCCAAATTATGAATTTCAAACTGTTGGAAATAAGATCTTGTTTTGTATAAATGCTTCCTTTCCAGATATATTTATGTTCTATATTGATGATGTACTTAATTGGGCAGGAAAATACAATCATAGTGGGCACTATTTCAATTTCTCGATAGATGACTATAATGTAAGTGAACACATTATTAGAATCTGGGCTAATAGTACTGATGGTAGTGAGACATCAATTCAATCTAGTTTTACTGTTTACTCTCTTTCAAATACAATCGTTGTTATTAAAGAATTGTCTGATTATGAGTTTAAAACATCAAGTCATTACATTAAATTTAATATTAGCTCATCTTACCCCGATTATTTTACTTTTTATATCGACGGTTTTCTCATTGATTATCGAGATTTTGTGAATGGTCAATGCTTCTATTATTCTATTGATGGATATACCATTGGAAATCATACAGTCTTTATTTGGGCAATAGGTCTAGATGGAAAAATTGGAACGGCTTTTGCTGAATTTGATGTATACTCAAACTCAACAACCATTATAAATGTGAATAATCTCCCAAATTACATATTTATGACAATTGGTAATTATATTAATTTTAGTATTTCATCTCAGTATATAGGTGCGTATAATATCTCAATTGATGGGATCTTAGTTGATAATGGCAGTTTTACTCCAGAACAAATCATTTTATATCAATTTGATGGATATAATATTGGAGATCATTCTGTTATTATTATTGCAAGGAGTATTGACACAAAAGTCGCGATATTTAACACATCATTCAACATTTATTCAAATTCAACAACAATAATAATTATCAATGCACTTCAAGGATGTGAATTTTTATCAACAAATAATTTACTTAACTTTTCTATTTTCTCTGAATATCCAGATTATTATAAATTATGGATCGATGGCAATTTGATAATAATGAGTAATTATATAAATGGAGATTATATCTTATTTTCCTTAGACAACTATTCTTCCATTTTAGGCAATCATACAGTCGAAATATGGGCAATTGGAAGAGATTATGGAGAATATCTTATACACGCAGAGTTTAATGTATATTCTAGTTCTACTACAATGATCTCTATTTACCATTTAGAGGGGGTTGAATTCTTAACAACGGGAAATTACCTAAATTTCTCAATCTATTCAGAGTATCCTGATTATTATGAACTATGGATAGATGGGGTCTTAATACTTACAGACAATTACAGTAGTGGTGAAAATATTTTATATTCATTAGATGAGTACTCACAAATCTTGGGAAATTATTCTCTGTATATTTGGGCTATTGGTTTAGATGCTAAAATTGGGAGTTTGATAGCGGAGTTTAGTGTTTATTCCAGCTCATCAACCATAATTAGTATTGACATTTTAGATGATGCCGAATTTCTTTCAAATAATTATAACACGATATTTTCAATTCATAGTGATTATCCTGATTATTATGAGTTATGGGTTGATGGAACTATGTTACAAAGAGATCATTACATTAATGGTGTTCCTATAGCATTCTCATTGGATAATTATACTTCCAGCATTGGTATTCATACAATTTTCATATGGGCAATTGGATTAGATGGAAAAATCGGAATATACAGCTCAGAATTCAGTATTTATTCATCATCTATTACGATAATTAATATTAATTTTATTGACGATTATGAATTCAACTCCACTGGAAATACTATTAATTTCACTATTTTTTCTGCATATCCCGACCATTTCACTTTTTCAATTGATAACGTTATTATATATTCAAATAATTATGTTAATGGTCAACTATTCAGTTTTTCAATAGATGGATACGGAACGGGAACTCATAATATTACAATTTGGGCACGAGGATTGGATGGAAAAGAAACTGAGATTATAGGTATATTTCTGGTATATAGAAGAGAAAAAGAAGTTGAGGATTCTTCCATAAATAATTATAACAAAATTAGTATGATTTCAGGAGTACTTATCAGTATACTTATTGGTGTTCCAGGTGTTGTGGTAATGATTAGTTCGCATAAAGATCTAAAAAAACTATTGGGTAAATTAAAAACTCATTTTGAAAAACAATTTAATAAAACTGAAAGAACAAAATGAAACTACATATTTTTGAATTCTTTTAATATATATATTGAGTATTATGTTATACCGTATTTCCCGTAATATTGTTATTCTAAAGGTCCATCGTCATATTTTTTAGATATTATGGATATTTAATAATAAACTTGAAAGAACAAATTAATCACTTTTTTGAAATTTAAGTTAAATAAAAGTTGGATTATGATATTAAAAAATTAAAGTCAATTTGGTTTAAAATAATAATAAAAATATATATATTTCCGGAATTGCTTTTTAATCTAAAAAACTCTAAAGTTTAAACAAGATTATGTCAGAATGGAAAAGTAAATTAGAAAATGAGCTTAGTGATTTACATACCAATGAAACACGTTGTACTGGTTGAGGTATTATTGATGGCGTTATAGCATGCATAAATAGTATAAAAAAACGACGTCAAAAAAGAAAAAAAGTAAAAGTAAAAATAAACAATCTCAAGGAATGAATTGGTAAACGCTAGAATCTATTCCTATGAATTCCGTGAAGAATTCGAGATTAAAATAAAAAATTTCAATTGTGTTTATTAATAATTAAACCTAATCTCAATTTTTTTATAAAAAATTCTCTCTTATGTGAGAGTTTTTATTTTTTATAATCATCATTCTTTTATCTTTTATCTCTCTTAGAGGAATTAGATAATTAAAGGTTGCTATACGATGGAAGAACAAGAAGATTATTTAGATTTTGAGTTTGATGATGATTGCTATAGTACAAGTTGAAATATGTTAACCATGTGGTACAGAAGAGTAGAAAAATTCCGAAGAATGCGTAAAAATCAAGAAGAAAATAAATAATTCAAAAATCTTAAAGAATTAAATCATAAAATGGTAGGATTTAATTATGAGTTCCGCAAGAACTCTGAGATTTGAGCAAACTTTTTTTTAACAATCTATTTTTTGAGATTATTGGAACCTTCTCCTACCTTTCGATAAATAAATCCTTTATCTTCAACCACTTTTTTGCTAAAAATATTTCTACCATCAATAATAATTGGTGTTCTAACTTTTTTTCTTAAATCATCAAGATCAAGATTATAATATTCTTTATGATTTGTAGCAAAAATAAGAACATCCGTATCAGAAACAGCTTTATCAATATCATCAGTTAATTCTGTTTCCTTATAATCTTTCTCTTTAACCCACGGATCATGAGCTATATATGTTATATTGTGAGAATGGTATCTGCTTTGTAATAATGTAACAATTCTTTCTGAAGGAGTATTTCTTGTATCGTCACAATCAGCTTTATAGGAAACACCCATAAGGGATATCTTTAAATTATCATGCTTTCCCACTTCTTTAAGAGCATCCTCCATTAACTCAACCATGTGTTCAGGCATATAATCGTTCAACTTTCTTGCTATTGGTAGAATTTTGGGATTATATTTCTTTTTTGTATATGTTTCTAATCCATACATTAATAACCACGGATCTTTTGTAAGACAGTGACCTCCTACGCCAGAACCTGGGAAATGCATCATTCTATCATGCCTATAATTTATTAACCTTATAATTTCAAAGATATTTCTATTAAAATCTTCAGCAACTAATGCCATCTCATTAGCAAAAGCAATATTTACATCTCTATACGTGTTTTCTATTGTTTTAGTTAATTCTGCTGTAAGGGTATCAGTGACTTGAAGTTCTCTTTTAACTACTTTCCCATATAAAAATTTAGCATTTTCATTAGCTTTCTCACATCCTCCACCAATAACTCTTGGAAAATCTGTAATATATTCAATTAATTTGCCGGGCATCACTCGTTCAAAAGAAAAAACTAAATAGAAATCCACGCCTCTTTTCATACCGCTGTGCTTCTCTAAGATAGGTTGGATAATATTATCTGTAGTTCCAGGAGCAACTGTAGATTCTATTATTACCGTAGCTCCTTTCTTTAGGCGAGGTGCTATCAGTTTCGAAACGTCTTTTAAAGATGCATATCGCGGGATTTGTTTATCATCTACCGGGGTCTGTACATCAATTAACACAAAATCCGCTTCATCAACATCATCATACTTATCAGTTACTTTAAATTTTCCATTTTTAACCACTCTAGCAATTAACTCATCTAAACCAGGCTCCTCACCTTCAAAAGGATTCTTCCCTTGGTTAAGCCAATCGATTTTCCATCCCGATCTTTGCGATCTCCGCTGAATTCCCGTAACATAGAATTCTTCTACATCCGCGAGTAAAGCAGCCATCGGTATTCCAACATATCCCATTCCAACAATTACAACTTTAATAGACATTTTTAAGGCAATATTCAAAGTTTTAGTCTTTATATTATTAAAAATCAAAATTAATCATTATTGAAAAAATTTTATGAAAAAAAAAACTTTAATGTCAAACCCCACTCACTCGACAACATAGATTAGGTCCTCT
>CAYPFJ010000097.1:0-13356 GCA_964409945.1 uncultured archaeon
GGATCCCAGATCGATAATCTTAAAGCTTTTATTCATGAAATATCATTGTATTGTGAAAAACTTGAAAATAATAATAAAAAAAACTAAAATTAATTATAAAGAATTGAGGAAAAATGAGTAAACCAAGGACTAAAAATGAAGAAAATATTGTATTTGTTGATGATGTTATAAAAGAACGACTTGGAAAGTATGGTGCGGTCTATTTTCCTTCAGATATTAAGGAAACTGTAGAAGATATCTTAGGAAATGAAATTAAAAAAGAAATTTTGGACGATTTTTTTAAAGCTCTAAAAAAGTATGATGAATTTATTAAAAATTTGAAAAATACTAAGCTTAGCCCAAATTTAACAGTACTTCTATATGGACCTCCAGGTACAGGAAAAACTTCCTTAACAAGAGGTTTTGCAAAGAAATATGATATTCCAATTTGTGTTGTAGAATCTGATAGACTTGTATCACCTTTATTAGGCGATACTATTAAAAATATTCGAGGAGTTGTTGAATTAGCAGCAGAAATCGCTAAAGAAAGAGGTGCATTTATTTTATTTTTTGATGAGATAGATGCAATAGGCTCAGAAAGATCCAATATACATGAAGTAGGAGAAATCAAAAGAGCGGTTATTTCCTTTCTACAAGTTATAGATAGAATAAACTATGAGGGTGTACCTCTAGCGATTTTTGGTGCAACAAATCATCAGCATCAGCTAGATTCGGCAATATGGCGCCGGTTTACATTTCATTTTAAATTTGATTTCCCAAATTTTCGTTTAAGAAAAAAAATTATTGAATCTTTCATGGAAAAACTAAAAAATGCAAAAATTGGTGTTGATGACTTGATTTTTACGAACTTAAATAATGAATATAAAGAAATTTTAGCAATAACAAAAGAACTAGAAACGAAATTAGGACACACTATTTCTGAATTTGATGATAATATTTTTTTAGAGGAATTGAGTAAAAAAAATAAATTAATAGGGCTTCTAGGATTAACATATGGTTATTCTGGTTCTGATATTGAAAGGGGGACGAGAGTTGCTTTATTTAAGGCAATTAACACAGGGCTTTTAACTTATGATATATTTTATGATTCCATAAAATTAGTTGGTGGTACCGCTATTCATGTTGAGCGACAAGATATTTTAAGTGAAGCAAGACAAATTAAAACTTATATGAGCAGAAATGAGGGAAAAAAAGAAAAGACATTAGGTCCTCCTGAAATATAAATAAAATATAATTAATTATATTACAATTTATTTCTTTAAAATTATGAATAACAACCAATTATTCGATCTAGATAAAATTAAGAAATTAACTCTTCCTATCGAAGAACTCCAAATAAAATTGAATGAATTAACTCAGACCTCTAATTATGTTTTAAAAAATATTCAAACTATTGAAAGAGACTTTAAAGATAAAAATTTACTTTTCCAAATAGAAACCGTCGAAGAATTATTAAAAAAGATCAATATCAAATTGAACAAAATATCAAGAACTAATCTTAGTAAATTTCTAGATTTACAGGATCGATTAATTAGAAAATATAAAGAAAAATTTAAAGATAATTTGAAAAGTTTAAACCTAAATGAAGAATTGACAAAATCAATAGGATTATCTCTAATTGAAGATAAAAAGATTAGTAAAATCATCAATTTTGTGTCTTTTATTCCTTCAATTGAAATTCCAGAATGGTTAGATCTCTTGGATTCCTTAAAATACAATACAATTTTTCTGAAATCGGTAAAAAAAATAAGAAATTATTATCAAGAATTACTAAAAGTAAGACTTGATATAGAATTGAAAAAAGTCCCTAAGGATACAGATCCAATATTAATAAAAGAATATAAAAATTATTTCGAAAAGACTCCCACTTTAACATTTGACAATTTCATGGGAATAATAGAGAGTCAATTAACTCAGCAAGAAATATCCGTCAAAAAAGGTGTTATTAAAAAGGTTAGAGAGAAAGAAGAATTAGAAAAACTAAAAAAGAAACAAGAAGAACAAAAGGAAACATATGAAAATTATTTAAAGCTTTCTGATAGCGAATTTAAACGAATGAGGCGGAAGAAACGCAGAGAAAAATTGACAGAAATCTCCCCAGAATCTAAAGGAAAAAAAGATATTGAACTAACTGATGAGGTTTCTGAAAAAATTGAGAAATTTAAATCTCAGCTTGAGAAAAGTTTTGATGAAAAATATATGATTCAAAAAGATGAAGATAAAGATCCTCTTGATTTAATTAGAGAAAGAAAGAAAAGAAAAGAAAAAGAGTACAAGAACTATAAAGACCATTTTGAAAAACCATAATTAAAATGAAAAAGGTATTAATTATTCAAAAAGATAATTTTATTATATCCATTGGCTCAAAAGATGTTCCAATTAAAGATAAATTTACATTAATTAATGGAAAAATAAAAAAGAATCTATTAAATAAATATAAAAATAATTTGTATCTTGAAATTTCTGAAAATTTAAATAAAATTCCTATAGAAAAATATATTGGGTTTTTACAGGAAGGATCTGGAGAATTTCATGAATTACAGAAATCCAGAAGACTAATAAATTTTATACACGAATATCGTAAAATAGTTTCTAGTAATATACTCCTCTTTTCTCAATATAATGAAGTTGTAGATAATTTAATTTTAATCCTCAGATACAATATGCTTTTAAAAAAAAAGGAATCTCTATTAAAAGAATTAGAATTAACAAAACAGTATAAAAAATCAAGTGAAATTACCGCTAGTACTGATTTAGTAAAAAAATTGAATGAATCCTTGACTATAAATAAAAAAAAATTAAAGTTTTTAGAGGAAGATTATTTTCAGCGGAAAAACCAAGTTGATCAGATTAAAAAAACAATAAGTGAATATAATTCAAAAATTCAAGAATTAACTAAACAAAAAAAACAATATTTTAGTCAAATTAATAAAATCACACGAGAAATGACTGGAGACACCCCAGAACCAAAAAAGGAATTAAATAATAATATCACAGAGTCTGGCACCAAGATAACAAATGCAGAGAAAATAAAAAATTTTCAAAAGAAAGCAAAAGAGATTCAGTTTGAAATTACTAAAATAAAGTCTAAAAAAAGTCAAACTCAATTTAAACTAGAAGAACTAACCGTTGTTTTTGAAATATATAAAAAAGATTATCAAGAATTGGTAGAGTTGATAAATAATGAGGAAAAAAGAATAATTGATCTTCAATCTGAACTTAAAAATATAATTAAAGATGAAGGAAATACATTTGTTCAAGATCTTGATTTAATTGATTTGAAATCATTTAAACCCTCACAAGAAATTAAAGATGATTTAAAAAAAACGGAAACTGAATTAAATAAAATAATCCTTCCAAAAGATTTCAATACCCCTCAGAATCCTAATGATTTATCTCCTATCACTAAAAAACTAAAGGAATTAGATGAAAAAATAAAAAACCAAGAATCAAAAATTATGATCACAATAAATGAAAAAGATATTTTAGAATCCTTTGAAGAATTTAGAAGATTGGAGAACAACCTTTACGAGATCGAATCTTTGGTAAATAAATTTTTATCAGAAATAAACATAAAGTCTCAGCTTAGAATTATTGTAAATGATGATAATAAGTACTTCTTTATTGAGATTACATTCATAAGAAATGATAAAGAAAAAGTTAATTTTGATGGGTTAACTACTCCTGAAAAAATATTTTTCATTATGGCATTTTATATCTCAATTAAACTTAATATTAAAATAGAAAATATTATTTTTTCAAATGTATCAATCTTAAGCATTTATGATAAAGCAGGTTCCATTTATAGAACAATCAGAAAAATTTTACCAATTTTTGAAATGGAGGATAAATTATCAAGGTTTAATTTAATCTTTATCATTTCAAATTTAGAATTAAAAAGAGAAATTAAAAATTTAAAAATTTATACTATACAAGAGAGCTGATTTTGTTGTCAACGGTAAAAAACAATTTTAATGAAATAATAAAAAATATTACAAAACTTATTTTAACGAATCCTCAAAAAATTGTTAGGGAAGAAGATCTTAAAAATTTAAGTAAAAATTTTGATTTTGAACAAATTATGAGTGAGGTTTATTTGAATTTAAGAAATGTAGGATTTGAGCTTATAAGAACAAAATTCATTGAACAAAAATATTATATTTTGACTTCTGATGGCAAAGATGATAATATTACACCATCTCAGTATGGTATTTTAGCCCTAATAATAGCTTTAAGTAAGGAAGTTGATGAAAATATAAAAATTGATGATTTGAAAGAAATTTTTGTCGAATTATGGGATACAGATATCCAATTTCTAATCAATAATGATTATTTAAGAAAGTTTGACGATTTAGGACTAATTAAAGTTACACCATTAGGGAAAGCGATTATGAAAAATATCATCAAGGATTTACAATTAAAAAATATACTTAATGTATTTGAAAATGAATGAAATCAAAAAATTTAAAAAAATAAAAAAAAGTTATTCTTCAGGTGGACTTTCTAAATCCATTTTAAATTGTTCAAATATCTTTTTAACACGATCTGCTGAAGGCCCTGTTCCTCTTACTTCATTTTCATCAACTATAATTTTGCCATTTAATATTGAAATGATATTTTGATCTTCAATATAATTAACATGCCCTTTTGAAAATATGGTTGCGATCCGTTCCGCGAGTGCAACCATTGGAAAAGGTTCTTCTTCTAAACTCACATAATTATAAAATCTACTTCTAATAAACAATTTTGGAAATGGTTTGTTTTTTTCATTTTTTGCATTCACGAGAATCAGATTTGAATCCTCAGAAACTCCTTTTAATTGTCCAACAAAGAATTTTTCTTTATCAAGATAAACTTTAACAATCTTATCAATTAGCATGCCTAATTCTGTATTGTATTGCCTTATTGACATAATACTTCAGAACTTTCGTAGTTAATATTATAATTATATTCTTTTGTTTTTATTCTTAATTTAACTAATTTAAAATACAATTTATAAGTTTGGAGATATTCTCTCCAGTTGTAGCACTTGTAATGAAAATTTTAATGTTTGGATTAATCTCATTTGCATCTTTTATCATATCTTCAATATTCACATCTATAACATCCTTTAAATCGATTTTATTGATGACTGCTATATCTGAATATTTAAATAGCATTGGATGTTTTCGAATAACCCATGGACCTTCAGTGATAGAGACTATTACAATCCTTTTCTCAGTACCTAACATAAAATCAGAAGGGCAAATTAGATTACCCACGTTTTCTATGAAAAGAATACTAACTTCATCTAAATCATAATTTTTTAAAACTTGAGAGATGTGATATGAATTAAGGGCACATTCCTTCCCCGTGTTGATCTGGATTGTTGGAACACCATATTTTTCAATTCTATCAGCGTCTATTCGAGTAGCAACATCACCATTAATAACTAAAATTCCATATTCTTTTGCAATTCTTTCTACTACAGATTCAATAATCGCTGTTTTACCTGCACCAATAGCACCTACAAAATCGAAAGCTCTTACATTTTTATTTTTTAGAAATTGTTTATTTTGTTCTGCTAATCTATCGTTATTTTTAATTAAATCTTCATTCAATTCTATGATTCGTGACGTTTTTTTTTCAGACATCTTAAATATTCAATTGCTCTTTTGAATTTAATAGAATATAAAAATAAAGACTTATTCCTTGATAATTTTTATGAATTAGAATGGAATATATGGATCAGTTTTTATCTTATGGGAAATTGATACTTATAAACAATATAAGCTCCTAAAATTCCTCCTAATTCCGGTAAGTAAAATACGATATAAGCAGGGTCATACCAAACAAATAATAAAACAGGAAATAGCCTTAGTATTATTATAATTAACAAAAGAGACCTTCCATTCATTCTAACTGGAAGGAAATACATAAACGCAGTAATTTTTTTATTCATAATTGGAAACAATGAATAGGATAATAACCCTAATATTCCCCCCCACGCTAATCCAATATAAAGAATAGAAGAATTTAAGGGATATATTAATATTAATGAAATTCTCAATAAAATATAGAATAGCGCCGTAAAAAGACTGCATACAACATACAATTTTATTAAAAATTTTGTCCCAAGACTCATTTCAATATTTCTAGCCATAAAATATAAAATAAATAGCATAATAAATAAGAAGAATAAACTTATCACATCACCAGAACTAACAAAAAGACTAGTAAAAAAAGTATAGTATGTGAATTTATTCACTAATCCATATAAACTTAAATAGAAATATTCCGGTATATAATTATACGCAAAAACCAAACCAACAATGGAGAATATTATAATCAAAATAAATAAGCTTTTAGTACCTTGATATTGTGAATGCTTTTCATAAGTTTGCTTATAACTCCTTAATGTTCTTTCTCTTTGCTTTTCTTGTCTTTTTAAATATCTTTTTAAAGGTTTAGGTTCTTTATCTAAATAAACACGTGATTGGGACTTTATTGTTTCAGTATCTTCGTATCGTCTTTTAGGTTCTTTCTGAGTAGTAGGAACAAGTGGTACATGTTTTAGCTCAAATGTACACTCGTGATTTTCAGGTAAACGATGCTTTTTACAAAAAGTTCCCCCACAATATTTACATATGAATGGTAAATAACTAATTTGATTTCCACAAAATTCGCAATATGTCAGCCTAGTTCACCAAGAAAGCACTAAATTAATTCAAAATCTTCTATTAAGAATTAAAAAGTTAATTATTTTAAATTATCATCCTTCATAATTTTTACTTTTCATTTTTTTCATTAAATCATGAAAGATCTAAAATTTACTAAAAAATTTTTCTCTTAAAAATCGACTTCTATTTTACATTCATATTATATATGGACTAGTAGGTAAATAAATGAACAAATAAGTTGTTATTAATAGCACTAATAATAAACCGCAGAGCATAATATATACTTTTTTATTCCATTTCCATATATTTTGTCCATCAAGGATGCCAATAGGAATCATATTAAAGGTCCCTAGCATGAAATTTAAATTCGCCGCATAACATATAAACAAGTTAAGTGGATAAGTTGGGATTATAAAAGAAATTATGAAAAGGATAGTACCATATACAAGATTAACTGTAGGTCCAGCTGCTTTACATAAACCAGTAGTTCTATCAATTGTACTTAAACCTAAAACAACTACAGCACCCGGTAAAGCTAATGAGGGGAAAGTTGAACCGCTTGATATTAACGAATATAGCCCAAATACTACCCCGGTAACTGTTAATAACATTCCAAAAGTTAACAATCTAAATTTTGTTTGAAGTTTAAAATGAACTGCTACTTGCCTATGCCCTAATTCATGAAAGAGAAAAGCTGTAGCATAAAAACCTGCTAACATAAAAATTGTCCATCCGTATCCCATAATAATTAATTGTTGGTTGAAGAAAGTTAATAAACCAATAAAAAAAATCAGAGAAACACCAACTATAAAATGAAATAGTTCTGATTTATGAGCCAATAAGATTCCTTTGAATTTAATACCTGAATCAGGATCAAATGCGTCTATAGGGATTTGACTTTCTTGGCGATACCAAGTATATGATCCATCTGTAGTACCTCTTATGACTCCTGGGGTGTCTGTTTGTTGATATGTTTGTTCATGAGATACATGTATTACTTGAGGAGGCGGAACATAAGTTTGAGGCTCTGATGGTGATTGTTCTAACCTTAAACTTTCGATTATAACATTGCAATCATGATTTATAGGCTCTTTATGTCTTGCACAATAATAATATCCACACTTATTGCATTTAAAGAGGTCTCCAATTATTTCTTCACCACAATGAGCACAATTTGCCATAATTACGATCTAAAATGAGTTATTTAATTTATCAAAAGAATTATGTTTTAATAAATTATAAAATTAAAGATTTAAAATTTTATTTAGAATTCTATTTCTTAATGATATACTTGAGATCTTAAATTATCTCTCCTAAGGTGTATTAATGTTAAATTAAGAAAATTATATTAAACTGTAATATACTAATTAATTAATATTAAAGATTTCATAAGTGTATATTATGAGTGAAGATGAAAATGAAAATGAAATGTCATTAGATGAGGAGCGTAAGAAATTAAAAGATTTAGGTGTCACTAGTACATGGGATATTTTAACTACTGGAGAAAAGAAAAAGAAAAAGCCTGAAGACGAGGATAAACCAGCCTTTAGGGGATTCAAATGATGTCTTTGATACTTCCTAATCTTTTCTAAATAAGATAGTAGCCTTTCTTTTAAATTAAGACATTTAACTACTATAGAATATTATTTCAATTTGATGTTATTTTGTCTAAACCTGTTTCAATAATTGCTCCTTATGTGAAGGAGCAATAATTATGAGTTCGATGGTTTTGGGAGATTTTTTTCTGGTGAAAAAGATAATTTTAAAAGATAATTGTGCAATTGGAGCATTCAATGTAATATTTCCTGGAAATATCGTGGAAAAAGGAATTTTTCTAAGAATGGGAAGTTATACAAAAATAAATCAATATTTAGAGATGAATTATATACCTTTTGGTCAACATGCAAAAAAATGCAAAAATAATGATAATATTTTAAATTAAACAAAAAATAATTAAAGTTCATAATATTAAATTTAAATATTATCAAAAGAGTTAGGGAAGCGAATAATGGGTTTTAAGGTATATTGTCCAACTTGTGAACAGATCGTAACCCTACGAAGAAAGAATTTTGACCATATTTATCACGAAGTGTTATGTTTCATGGTAATATTAACTTTAGGTCTTGGATTTATCATCTATTATATTTTGAAATATTCAAAAAGGCCTAATACGTGCCCAAATTGTGAATCTGAGTTTGATTTAAAGAATCTTCCAACAAAAATGGCTAACATCAATCAACCTCTCGGATCTGGAAGTAGATTTACCCTACTTTAGTTTTCATTATTTTGTTGCATCTTGGACAGGTTTTATCATCATCAGTGAGTTCTTTTTTCATTAAAGTTTTTTGATATTTACATTTTGAATTTGGACAAACAAGTGTATATTTTGTTAATTGAATTGATTGTTTTTCAAGAAGTTTTTCTGGCGTATCTTCACTTTTACTTTTTTTCTCTTGAATGGGTGATTTCTTTTTTTTTTTTGATTTTTTTATATCATCTTCTGACTTGAGCCATTTGTCTAAACCCATTCGAACTCACTTTAAAAATTTCTTGTTTTAATAATAATGAAGACTTAAGATATACAATTTAATAATTGCTTCTTATAAATTAAACCTAATAAAAAAAAAAGAGAAAAAAATAAAAATTTACGTATTAGTATTTGATTACTAATATACTTGAACCTTACCTGCGATAAGCCTCTTTCTTAAATCAAAAAAACTTTCCTTGCTTAGTTTTTCATTTGATACTTCAGCTGCGATTTTCTTTACTGAATCAAAGCTTACATTATCAGCAGGAATTAATTCGATTGAATTAACCCAAGGATTAGTTATCTCCCTTCCAATCTGAGATAACAGTTTAACATGGACCTCTAAAATATCTCCTTGACCTCTTTTAATGATCTCTCTTGCCATCTCTGTACTTAACACGTTATATAGTTTTCCTACATGATTAATCGGATTCTTTCCACAAACAGCTTCTAGGCTCATTGGTCTACATGGAGTAATAAGCCCATTAGATCTATTACCACGTCCAACTTCTCCATCATCACCCGCTTCAGCAGATGTGCCTGTAATGGTCAAATATATTAACCCTTTTTCGATATTATCAGCTACATTTACTTGGCACGTTACATCACGATCTGGGATAATATCAGCAGCTAAATCTAAGACTGCTTCTTTGATTTGATTAGTATAACTTACATATTCACTGATATCATTGATATACTTACTTACCATTGCTGCTGCGACAGTAATTCCAACTTCATTATCAATTCTCTCAACCATTACCTTAATATCTTCTCCCGAAGCCTTACATTTATCTTTGAATTTATCCGAATTGATCAGTCTTTCAGCTTCTAAAGTTATTTTTTCAACATCCGAAAAAGGAGCATATCCAACTCCAAAACTGGTATCATTAGCAAGTGGAACTTCTTCAGTATGATGAGATTCATCAAAAACTCCCGTTAAATCTATTGATCCTGGCCGAACTGCATAATCGAATTGAATATCTCTATTTAAATCAAGGTTTCTAAAAATCTCAGAAAGCACTTTACGTTGAGTTTCTATACAAATAGTTGGAATAGGAATATATTCGAGCTTATGTGTATTATCACCGCACTCTATAAGGATCTGATTTATTGCTCGACCAACAATTAGAAAATATTGTGGTTGGATGATCTGACC
This sequence comes from uncultured archaeon, assembly GCA_964409945.1. GTDB lineage: Archaea > Asgardarchaeota > Lokiarchaeia > Sigyniarchaeales > SOKP01 > Loki-b32. The sequence goes on from CAYPFJ010000097.1 coordinate 10,343, forward strand.
TCCACCATATTTTGGTCTTGCGGTACCTCCGACAAGAGCTGCCTTATCGACATTATGATGATATACCCTATCGAAATTCTCAAGATAATAAACACATAAGGCTCTGGAGCAAGCATCGGCAACAGCATCGCAAACAGTATCGGGATGTCCAATACCTTTCCTTTCAACGAGTTCTGGGAATTCGCTTTTTTCTATTGGTTTAAAATTGGCCGCTGTTATCTTCAACATTTCATTTAACCAACTTTTTAATTATATAAATAGTTCTTTTAAATATGTTTTTAAATTAATTATCAGTTAAATTCATTATTAAATGGTAAATACTGTACTTGCACTTTATAAATGTGAATATTTATTAAACATTTATTAACTCATAATATGCATAAGACGAATACGTTGATGAAATCGAAATATGAAAAATTTGCCCCCCCTAAGCGAAATAAAAAGTCTAAGAAAGAAATTAAATATAAGTCAAAAAGATCTTGCCCTCGAATTAAACTTGACACAATCCACTATCTCAAGAATTGAAAGTGGTTTGATTGATCCTCCTTATACTAAATTTAAGATGATATATGAACATTTAGAGGAAGAAAAGAGTAAACGTAAAAAATCTAAAAGGTATGCTAAAGATATAATGACTCTTGACATTAAGTATATTAAACCGGATTCATCTATAAGAGAAGCTGTTGAATTAATGAATGAACTTGGTATATCACAACTTCCTATTATTGAAAATAAACATAACTATGGAAGTTTAACATCAAAAAAAATACAGAAATACATCACAGATAATCCACAAATTATCAGTATGGATGTTTCGCTTATAAAAGAATTGCCATTTCCAGAAATTGATAAGAATTGGAATGTGAAGGATATATCTGATTTACTCTTGAAGTATTCTGCTGTTTTGGTGAAAGAAAATAATGAATATATTGGAATAATTACTGACTCAGATCTTCTTAGATTATCAAATAAAAAATAAGAAAGTTCAAAACTTTAACTATTTTTTAAGATAAAAGCAATATATTAGTGAATTTATATTACTTAATAGAAAAAAGAATAATTTTTTTATACAATATCGTTTTTTAAAAGATTAGATTTGACGATTGAAAAGACACTTCAAAGGATTGATGGTTTATTAAAGAAAGCTAATTACGAAACATTAGCATTGGGAAATTTCGCGGAAAAAAAAACTAAATTCTGTTTTGATCTTTTAGTTAAAAAGGATGATATGGTATTTAGCGTAAAAATTTTTCCAAACATTGACAATTTACACTCAGATATTATTCATGATCTAAAATCTTTAGCCTTGATCCTCAAATCAAAACCCTTATTAATTGGAATCAGAAATCGGTATCAAAAATTAGAAGATAACACCATCTATGTAAGAGAAGGCTTACCCTTTATTACCCTTCATACGCTTGAGAATCTCCTTAATGAACAATACCCGCATGTCTTGGCGAGAAGAGGTGGGGGAGTTGTATTCTTAGATGGGGTATTAATGAAAACATTGAGAGAAAAGCATTCAATAACACGAAAAGAACTTTCAGAAATCTTAGGAGTGACTAAACGAACAATTTGTTCTTATGAGAATGAATCTATGAGACCTTCTGAAAAAATCGCTGAAAAAATATCGGAGATCTTGGACAATAATGATCTATTTAAAAAAATCAATGTTTTTGGATGGACTATTAAAGATAACATTGATGAAAAAGAAATCTTAGAAAAAAAAGAGTTAAGTGAATTTGAATCTCGTGTTCAAGATATAGTAAAAGATATTGGACTTTCTTCATATTGGTATAAAAAAGGATCTATTCCTTTCAAATTATCTTTATACTCCCACTCTGATAAAATTAAGTTAGATGGCTTTTATCCTCTATTTTCTAGTATAACCGAAGAGCAAGATAAAATTAATGAAATGAGTTTTAAATGTTTAAGGATGTTTACAGAGTTATTCCATAAAACTTCACTACTTATAATAGATAACAATATTAAAATTCCTGAGCCGTTTAAAAAAGCAAAAATTCCTATTGTTAAAATTAAAAATTTAGAGAAAGTTGATGACGAAGAAGAATTCATTGAACTTGTCCAAGATTCATGATGATAAAAGAGAACTAATATGTGGGATAGACGAGGCTGGTAGAATTTAATTCAATTCGAATTAAGTGTTAATAGGCTCTGTCTTAGGTCCCATGGTTTTATGTGGAATTTGTTTCGATAAATCAAAAATTAACTTTATATCTGAAATTGGAGTAAAGGACTCAAAGAAACTATCTTCTAAAAAGAGGAGTGAATTAGCTAAACTTTTGAAAAATAACTGTTATTCTCATAAAATCATTGTAGTTGGACCCCAGGAGATTGACGAAAGAGAAATTAAAAAAGTTACATTGAATCGACTTGAAGAATTAAAAATGGCAGAAATTGTAAACGAATTAAAGCCCGATATTATTTATATAGATGCTGCTGATGTTAATGAAGAAAGATTTGGAAATTCTATTAAAAATTTATTAGATTACAAACCTAAAGAAATAATCTCTAAACATAAAGCAGATGATCTATTTCCCATAGTATCAGCGGGATCTATTGTAGCCAAAAACAAAAGAGACACCTTAATTATTGAAACCCATAAAAAATATGGGGATTTTGGGTCTGGTTATCCTTCTGATATCAGAACAATAAATTTTCTAAGAGATTATGTAAAGAAATATAAAAAACCACCAAAAATTGCTAGGAAATCTTGGGAGACTACAAAAAAAATTATAGAAGAAGAAGTATCAACAAAGAAGATAACTGAATTCCTCAATTAATTACTTTTTTTAACCACTAAGATAATATGGTTGGCAGCATATTTGTGTATATTTATACTTTCTATGATAGTATATCCTGCTTTTTCAAGAATCTTTTTCTCTTGTTCATAAATTTGTTCAGATTTTTGAAGACTATCAATTGATTGAGATTTAATTGCTATAATGAGTAAACCATTATTCTTTAGGTAATAATTACTATTCGATAAGGCA
>CAYPFJ010000098.1:0-13262 GCA_964409945.1 uncultured archaeon
TAATAATTTCTTCAATTTTTTTACCAATGTCTCGAGTATTAATTTTTGGTTTAGCTATCATCTTTGCAGCTCCAAGTGCAACATCAGTCGCCTGTATAATATTCTGAAGGGATTCTTCTTCACTAAAGTTTACAGAAAAGGCGGTATCCACGAGATATCCATCTATATGGACTCCTAAATCAACTTTAACTAAATCTCCTTCTTTTATTTCTAACCCATCATCTCTTATAGGAGATGTATAATGCGCTGCAATATTATTTATACATATATTTGCGGGAAAAGCACAGAAACCTTCTAATTCTTTAATTTTTGTTTCAATTTCAGAAATTAAATCAAACACTTTTACCCCTACTTTAATTTTTGGTTTAATATACTTCTTTACTTCTTGAGCAATTTTTCCGGCTTTTCGAAGGGATTCAATTTTAAATTTTTCTTCTTTTTCTTTATCCAACTCTTCCTTACTTTTTTCTTCTTGAATATTACTTTTTAAATTTTCATTCTCAGTCATTGTAATAATTAATGTGGGTTTTGATAAAAATATTTTTTAAAAAAGTTTTAACTTTATTAATAAACTTAATATTAAAATTAGATTAAAATTAAAAATAAAAATAATATTATTATATTATTATCTTATTAGATCAATTACCTACTATTTGTTTAAGTTGATAAATCTTTGAGCGAAAACATCAGTGAACTCATCGACCTTTTGAGGCGAATGGAAGCGGTCAACTCCGATATTCAGGGCAGCGCTATTGTTAGCGTACAGGGGTTACCCATCTGTTCTGTTCTTGCTAGAGATGTTAATGATGGGATCGTAAGTGCAATGAGTGCTGCTATATTAAGTGTTTCAGAACGTGCGGTAGAAGAACTTGCTCGAGGAGATCTAAAGAGAATTCTTATAGAAGGTGTTGATGGGATAATAATTTTATCCAAAGCAGGGGAAAACGCTATCTTATGCACTCTTGCAAAAAGTGATGCTTCATTAGGGATGGTTTTTTTAAATATCCAAAGTGTTTCAAAAAAAATCGCTGAATCATTAGATTAGTCTAATCTGATATTATCTTCGATAAGAAAGCAATAAATAGCTTTATTTTGTTTTAATTCTTCTATTAAATTAATTGTATGATGCCATCAAACCAGCTTTTTGAACAGCTGAAATCAAAAATTTTAAGAATAGAAAACCAAAAATTGCTTGAAAAGATATATTATGAAGAACTTTCAATATGTCTCAAATCTGGACAATTTGAGGGTTTTAGAATTCTATTCAATGCATCTGTTGAATTTAATATTTTTATGGATGTAAAAAAAATTCCCAACCGCTTTAATATTATTTCAGAATTACTATTGATCTGTACCGATAAAATATCTACTGGATATCAAACCTCAGCATTAGGAGAGATTATTGACATTTTAAGATTCTTTAATGAACACAATTTATTAGAGAAAGAAATCACTGAATTTGAAAGACAAAAACTTAGGCATCTCAAGGAAGACAAGTTATTCATGGCAAATTTGAATGACTTGTTTGGTAAAGTATCAAATTCATTTATATCATATGTTTATGAAATAATGCCTAGAGATCTTTACAATTATTTTATTAAAAGTCCAATTTCTTATTTTCCTAATCACGATGGATTAATGCACTTCATTAAAAACATTTTTTTTGACCAATATACCATTTATGGTCTCAGCATTAGATATTTAAGTCCTATAGATAACTTTATTAATATTTTTAAAAAGAATTTTCTATTTAATAATAATCATTTCGAAAAGCAAAAGGACCAATTCCCTACTAAAGCTAAAGAACTCCTCGAATTTGATGTTATTTATAAATATCGGATATATTATTATGATACAGAAGAAGAACATGAACACCGTGAAATTAAAAAACACCTTGTCTCTCCTAGAAATATTTCAAAAAATTTAGAGAAAATTTTAGACAAGGATAATTATAATTTTTATAGCTTATCCATGGTTCTTCTTGGAGGTTTGGGTCCACAAGGTTTAGGTTTTACATATTCTACACCTAAAGGAGAAGTTATTGAAATTTGTTCAGATATTAGCCAGAATAAGGCAATCATTATTAAATTTAAAGAATTTTTGAAGAAGCAGTTTATCAAAAAATTGCAAACCGAGTTATTAAAGTTTTCCATTAAAGTAAATACAATTAACAGATTAATTGATTTCCTTGTAGAGAGTTTGAGTAAAGAAGAGCTAATTAATTATCACAAAAAAGAAGTAATATTAAAAAAAGTGAAAAATTTTTTAGTAGATGATATTGATCATCGATATGTTTTTAAAAATGAGTTTCATGAATTAATAGATAAAATATCAGATGCAATTTCAGCAATTTTACGTCCTATAAAAATGATTGATCAATATAAAGTTCGAATGAATTTAATTGTTGAGGGAAAATTAAAATCAGAAGACATAGCAAAATTAACAAGTTTAAAAGAAAAATCTCATTATGATGTTCTTCGTGAACGATTTTTCTTTCAATATATAGTTAACTGGTTTTATGAAATCTACAGGAATAAAGAAATTAAGAATGGTGACAAAAAAAATATGAAATAATGTGGAATGTGAATTTAACGAAATTACATTCTATTTTCTTATTTCTTGAATTTGATCAAAAATGTTATCGAAGCGCTCTCTTATTGAACCGTATAAACCTTCTTCTTCTGAGACAACTGAATTAATTGCTGTTTTTAATCCATAATGGCTTTCTGATATTAGGATCCTAATTGGTAAAGTGAGGATATCATTAATAATCATTAAAAATTCTTGAATGATACTGATAATTTGAGGTACTTTCTCACGAGTTTTATCAATAGTAGAAATATCTGATGAAATTAAGCCATTTTCACGTTCTACTTTTAATTCTTCCCAAACATTTTCTTTTAATTCAGAGAAATCAATTCCAAAATTTTCTAGAGCGATTTGAGCACCCTCAAAAAGAAAATTAACGGTATCTTTACCAGTAAAGAGTTTTACATTTTCTACCATTTCTGGAGGCGCCAAATTATCCAGAAAACTTACAAGTAAGTTATTATAGTCTCGTATTACATCAAGAGGAATGAATAATAATGTCATTTCTTTTAGTTGTTTAAAGAGATACCCAAAGACTTTCGCAAACCACTCATTCTTAAGTAATTTTTCCAAGAATCCTCCATATTCATTTAGAATATGGGTGCCAAGGTATCCTATTATGCGAATCATATCATCTTCATAATTTCTAAAGTAATCAAAGAAATGTTCTGGTTCCATATTCAATTTATCTCTGATAATATCAGAAACTCTCTCTTTTATTGATTCCAAAGGCTCATCAAGGTATTCCTCTAATTTATCAATTGAAATAACATCTTGAAGTTTATCGATGATATCAAGTTTGGTTTCTTGAACAATCTCTTCCTCTTCTAAACTTTCTTCAAAATAAATCCCTGTTGAAATCCTTTCTTCAGTTCTAGAAGAGATCAGTTCTTTCCATTCTTTATAATCATGAATTTTACAAATAAATTGCAGACATTCACCACCCCGAGCTATGCATTTTTGTTCAACTATTTGGATTCTATAATCGTTCCGTTTTGTTTTCAAAATAAAATTAGCTACACTTTCTAACATTCCACATAAACCACACGCTAAACCTTCTGATTTATCATCTTTTACTTTATTAAAATCAAAGGAATCTTCCTTATCTTGCCCATATCCAGCACAAATTGGACAATTTTTAATCTTTAAGATATAATCATTATATTTTGATTCCTCCTTAGGAATTTCTTCATAAGTATAATCTTCTAATTCTCTTCCAAAAACAACAACCCATAGAATTTCAAAATAATCTAAAACTTTTTTGGGGTTTCCAGGCATAAATTTAAATATACTTGAATGGCGTTCACATGATTCATAAGCTGATCTTTTTCCGATTTCTCTGAGAATAATAAGGCTCTCTTCTTCATTATTAGTAATTTCATTAACCTCTTTAAGAATTTCTCGATATAAAAGTGTATAAAACAACGCATTAGTGGATCGTCCAAATACTTTAGTTATTTTTTTCATTAACCATTGGAATGCACCCAAGTTTATCCCTCCTTTCCAATTTTATATTTGAATATTTGAATACACGATTTATTACCATAAGCTCTAGATTCATTTACTTTATATGGTTCTAAAGTAATTGATGATGGATCAGACGATTCCTTGCTTATAAGGGATATAAATTCAGATATAAGCCCCAATAATATTTCACAACCTGCAATTTCTATATCAGCGTATTGATACTTACATAATGCACATTTGTAATCTTGAACCCTAATTTCTCTTTCTAATTCATTGATTTCTAAAGAAACTACGCTATTCATAACTTTTTGATATATGGTTGTTATAACATCCTTTATATTATTTATTGTAACGATATTTGTAGGTTGCCAATAGTTAATATAAGTTTTGGCAATATTTTGTCCCATTCTTCTTAAATGGTCTTTTGAATCACTTATTCCATTTTTCTCCATTAATCGTGTCAATATATAGATGGCATTTCTCATTTGATTCATCGTTGCGTCTGTTTCTATTAGCTCTTTCCTTGAAAAATTCATATTTCTTTTTTCCAATCTGATATTAAATTAAATATTGAAAAAATTTCATTAAATAAAAAATTTTTATTTCAATACATAGATTATTTGTATGAAATTCAAATTTTATTTAAGGAGAAAAAAATAACTTCTTAATCTCTTTTTTTGACATTTACCAATAGAGAAAAAAAATATTTAAAAAGCGGAAATGAATTTATACGTGGAAAGGATTAAACTACATTCTATCAACGATTTCCCTAATAACTTGTTCTCCAGCAGCTCCAACCATAATACCGTTTCGAACAAGCAATTGACCTTGAACCTCTATTGGATGATTTAATAGTTCGCCATTATTGAAAAACAGAAGTGTAGGTATTGCTGTTACACCAAATTTTTCGCCAAGAGGTCTGTTTTGATCAAGATCTTCTTTTATTAACTCAATTAATCCTTCCTCTTTTAATTTTTCTAATATTGGGCTTAAAAATCGACAGGGTCCGCACCATGTTGTATAAACATCTATTATAACCTTCCCCTGTTTCATATTTTCCGTAATTTCAATGCCAAATTCTTTTAGTTCTTCAATATTCGTCATATCATCTCAATTTTTAAATTATTTGCTTTATTGCATGTTTTTTATATTATTGTAGAAATAAATATTTAATTCCTTTTATTAATTTCATTTACAATTTAAAAACAATTTCTCTTAAAAAACAATAGAAGAGAACCAAAATAAAGGAGAAAATTTCAATTTTAAAATGTGTTTTTAAAAGAATTAATTTTAAAATCGACAATAAGTTATACTAAATAATATTAAGATAAACTGATTATTTCAAATGACAACTATAGATTTTGATTTCAGAAACCAAATTCTTGGTAATGATATTGGCAATACATTAGCATATTGTTATCAATGTGCAACTTGTAGTGGTGCGTGTCCTGTAGCACAGGTTACTGAAGGTAGATATAACCCAAGACGCTTAATTTTAGACGCTTTATTAGGACTTAAAGAAAAAATTTTTGGTGCAGAAAATTCATTTAATATTTGGGGTTGTACGGTATGCGATACATGTGATGAAGTCTGTCCTCAGAAGGTCGAGCTAACAGAAATTTTCATAATTCTAAAAAACATGAGTGTAGAGAGGGGTGAAGCTCCTACTCATTATACAGGTCAGGCATCGACTGTAATGGAACATGGAAAAGCTATCCCTATGCAACCCGCTATAGAAAGAAGACGTACACAATTAGGACTACCCACGATTATGAGTCCTGATATAAATGAAATAAAAAAATTATTAGGAACGACAAAATTAAAGGAAAAACTCCCTAAAATAGAATAATTTTTTCTTATTCCTTTTTACTGTAAATTGATTTATTAATTTTAGTTAGAATTTTATAGACTTATTCTATAGTTGAATTATAATGAAAATTTAATCAATTTATATTATAAAAAATGTCAGAGGTAGAATACATTGCGAAAACCTATTATTGGTGGTAATTGGAAAATGAATCGAGGTACTCCCAATGAATCAAGAGAAATGTTAGAAAGTTTAATTCCGTTAGTAGAAGAAATTCATAATGTCGACATAGTAATTGCAGCACCTTTTACCGTTCTAACTAATACTTACGAAATTCTAAAGAATACAAATATTAAATTAGGAGCACAAAACATGTATTTTGAAGATAAGGGAGCATATACAGGCGAGATATCACCAAAATTTTTAAAAGAAATTGGCGTTGAATATGTCATTCTTGGTCATAGTGAAAGAAGGGACATTTTTAAAGAATCAGATGCTTTGATTAATAAAAAACTTAAAAAGGCATTATCTGTAAATTTGAACCCCATAGTTTGTATAGGGGAACATTTAGAAGAAAGAGAAGCGGGAAAAACAAAGAAAGTTATTAAATACCAAATTAATGAAACATTTAAAGATCTCACAAAAGAAGAGATGTTAAAAATTGTAATAGCTTATGAACCAATCTGGGCAATAGGAACGGGGATCACTGCCACTCCAGAACAAGCAGAAGAAATCCATATTTTCATACGTGAAAAATTACGTAATAAATTTGAAATGGAGACTGCTGACTTAATAAGAATACAATATGGAGGATCAATTAAACCAAGTAATGCTGAAGATTTGTTTAATAAAAAGAATATCGATGGAGGATTAGTTGGAGGCGCTTCACTTCAAGCAGATTCTTTATTTCAAATAATAAAGGCGGCGAATAACTCTTTTAAATAGTATCTCTTTCAAATGAAAAATCAGTTAAATTCTCTTCTTAATTGAATTCTTAATTTTCTATAATCTTTTTTATATCATACTTAATTTCTTAACCAAGAATTTTATTAAAAGCAGAAGTAAGCTTTACGGGGAATTCACCAAAATAACTCTGGGGATCAGCAAAAAGTAAATAAAAGAAGGGCTCAAATAATCTATTTTCAATCGTGGCTCCAATATCTGATTTTATAATACATACTTGAATTGGTTCTTCGGAGAAAAATGACTGTCTATAAATCCATTCCAAGGGAGTTATTTCAGGAATATATCCAATATGTCTTAAAATATGGTAAACATTCTCTAATGAATATTTTTTTCCAAAAGTGATAATAGGGGAAAGGTCAAATGAGGCTATGCAAATTCCCCATAAACCATAATCTTTCATATCACTCAAAAAATCATTTGCTAAGCGTTTAATATCAATTTTATGTTTTGATATTATTTGTCGCGCATTCGAATCTGTTAAAATATCTACGATTTTATTTTCTTCACTTTTATGGATAGTATCAGCAGAATCAAGAGGAGTCTTAGAATTTATAAAATTATAATAGATGAGTTTTATCTTTTCTCTAACAGATTTGTGTAATAAAAAAGTTTCTGTTTGTGCTGTAATTAATACATCTCCTTGAAAATTTTTTCTTTTATCTATTTTTTTAAATGTCTGTCTTTCTTTTTTAGATTTAAACTCAAGTACTTCTATTTTTTTATCGATATTTCGAGCAAATTCAAATAATGCAGATATAAGTCCTGCTGTAAGGTCGAATTTTGAATCAAAATCTAATTGATCTTGAAGGATAGGCATGTTTTTTGAAAAGTCAAAAAATCTAAGAAAGAGTTTTACACCTTCCGGTATAGCTTTAATAATTGTGTTATAATAAGGGAATCCTGTAGTAGAAATAATACTGAGTTCGTATATTGTCATTTGTTTTAAAACGATTTTTATATTTGGAAATTAATTTAGCGCATTTTTTTCAAATTTTAATAAATTCAAATTAATAATAATTTATTTAATCTTAAGTTAATAAAACCTTGTGGAAATTGATTCTTTTTCATACTTTAATACGATAATATTATAAAAAATTAGGAAATAATGATTGCTGGCTTACCTGGGAGTGCATGGGCTGCTTTTTGTTCAGTTGAATCTTTTTCAAAATTAATGTTTACTTTAGATTGGAACTTATTCTCAATTATTGGCTTTATTTCATTAAAAAAAATATACTCATCTTCAGATGGGAGTGTAAATTTTTGATATTTTCCTATATTTTTCATAATTTTACTAACTGTATAACTGATATATTTTCCATGTATTTTTAATTCATTATTTTGCATTAATTTTTTCATAATTTCTCCCTGGTTCTTAGTATCTTCTAATAACAACATTAGTTTATTATAGAACTTTGATTTCCACTGATCGGCAATAATTATTGAGATTTTATCCAAAGTATCTTTTTTCATTGCTATTTTTATGTTATTAATATCTGCTAAGATATTATTCAGTAATTTCCATTTATAATCAGATTCTTGAGTAAGTAGTTTATCATCATAGGAAGGCCATGATGCTAAGCTCAAGTATCCTTTTCTACCACTTATTTCCCAAATTTCTTCTGTCATATGAGGAGCTATAGGGTGAAGTAATAAAAGTAATTTTTCCTTACATTCTTCGAAAATCTCGTTAATAATCCCCTCATTTTTGTATTTTCCAAGCTCTGATGAAAATTGTATTAAATTATTAACAGCATTCCTTATTGCGAGCTTCTTCATGTTTTCTGTGAATTCTTTAATTATTTTATTTAAATAGTACTGGATCAGTGTATCTCTTGTTGTTGGATTTTCGTGTTTATTTTTAGGAGGTTCAGTTAACAACGTAAATATGTTTCTAATAAATTTATTAGCATAATCAACACCCTCTTCAGACCATTCTAATCCCGATGATGGGCTTGCTCCAAATAAAATAAAAAATCTTGCTGCATCTGCTCCATATTTCCCAATTATATCTTCCGGATTTACGGTATTTCCATAACTTTTGCTCATCTTTACTGACTTTTGAATAAGATCTATACTTCCACATTTTCTACACTTCATTTGATTTAAATCAGCTTTCATAAGGAAAGTATTACAGTTAGTACAGAAGGGATGAGCTTTATTAATCATTCCTTGGGTGAGTAAAGATTGAAAAGGCTCATCAAATTTGTGAAGACCTAGATCTCGAGCTACTTTTGTAAAAAACCTAGCATAAATTAGGTGCATAACTGCATGTTCTATACCTCCAATATACTGATCGACATTACCCCAATAATTTACTTTAACTTTAGTATAAGGTATATTTGATTCGGCAGATGGAGGATCACAATAAGCAAAGAAATACCAAGAACTATCTATAAAAGTATCCATTGTATCTGTCTCTCGCTTTGCGTTATTACCACATTTTGGACATTGAGTATTAAGAAAACTTTCACTTGTTTCTAATGGATTACCTTTCTTGGTAAAAGAAACATCTTTTGGCAAATAAACAGGTAAGTCTTCATATGGTACTGGGAGCATACCACATTCTTCACAATATATAACAGGAATTGGGCATCCCCAATAACGCTGACGTGAAATCCCCCAATCTCTTAGTTTATAATTTATCGTTGTATATCCCATATTGATTTCTTCTAATTTTTCAGTTATTATATTGATTGCAGATCGATTTTCCATACCATTGAATTCCTCTGAATTTACGAGAATCCCATCACTCTCATAGGCTCTTTTCATTTTGGTAACATTTAACTCGTAATCATGGGGTTGAATAACAATTTTTATGGGAATATCATATTCCTTAGCGAACTCAAAGTCTCTTTGATCATGTGCAGGTACTGCCATAACAGCACCAGCTCCGTATTCATAAATAACGAAATTGCCAATATATATCGGTATTTCTTCATTGTTAATCGGATTTATGGCATATTTTCCGATGAATAGCCCCTTTTTCTCTATTTCAATGGCGGATCTTTTAAATTTATCTTGATGCATTACTTCATCATAAATTTTTTGGAAGGCTTTCTCATATTCAGTTTTCATCACCCATTCACGAACCCAAGGATGTTCTGGAGCAAAAACCATAAATGTAACTCCAAAAAGTGTATCAGGTCTTGTTGTAAATATATCTATAGTCTTATCCTCTCCAACAATTAGGAATTTAATGATGGTCCCTTCAGATTTTCCAATCCAGTTTTGTTGCATAACTTGAACTTTCTCTGGCCAATCGACAATATTTAACCCCTCTAATAGTTCTTCTGCGTAATCTCTTATTTTTAGGAACCATTGCGTTAAAAACTTTTGATCAACGAGAGAGTTGCATCTCCAGCATCTTCCTCCTTGAGCCTGTTCGTTAGCTAAAACTGTAACACATTTTGGGCACCAATTGACATAACTTTCTTGTCTATATGCTAATCCCCTTTCTAGCATCTGTAAAAAAAACCATTGATCCCATTTATAAAAGTTAGGATTATGACTATATATTTCTCTTGTCCAATCATATGAAAGCCCAATCCTTTTTTGCTGGTTTTTCATTGTATTTATATTTTTATTAGTCCATTCTTCTGGATTAGCACCATGATCTATTGCTGCATTTTCTGCCGGCATTCCAAAGGAATCATAACCCATTGGGTAAAGTACATTGAACCCATTCATCCTTTTAAACCTGGCATAGCAATCTCCGATAGTGTAATTCCTAAGGTGCCCCATATGGAGTTTACCCGAAGGATATGGATACATCTCTAATACGTAATATTTTTTTTTCTTTCGATCCACTTTAACTTCAAAGATTTTGTCTTCTTCCCATTTTTGTTGCCATTTCTTTTCTATTTTTTGCGCGTCATACTCAACCATAGAATTATAACACTTTTCTAAAATTAGGGGATATACATAATATTTAATATTTTAATAGTTGATTCAATAAATTTTTTATGTAGTTATTTATAATTGGCAAATCTTGATATTTGTTAAAATAGCTATAAATATTATCACTATAAAAATTATTAACCGAAGCAGTAAAACTTAATTTTACCAACTTACTAGTGAGATTAGTGACAATAGAAAAAATAAGAATATCTGTGGGAAGCGCTTCTGTTTTAGGCTTAGGGGGATTACCTCAATTCAAAAATCCCCCAACTACATGTTATATTATGACATTCAAGAAAGGACATTGTATGGCGAATTGTGGTTTTTGTCCTCAAGCTAGATCATCAAAAAGTTCTATAGAAAAACTTTCTCGAGTTAACTGGCCAATATTTTCCTTTAAGGATTTTCTAACAAAACTAAAATATATGCCATTTTCAAAAAAATTCGAACGGATTTGCATTCAAACTCTTAATTATCCAGAAAATTTTAACGATTTAATAGAAATTTTAACTCAGATTAGAACTTATACTGATATCCCAATATCCGTTGCCATTCCACCTCTGTCAAAAGAAAAATTGATAGAATTAAAAAACAGAGGTGTTCAAAGAATAGGAATTGCGTTAGATGGTGCTACATCTGAAGTTTTTGAAAAGATTAAAGGGAGTAATGTTAAAGGTCCTTATAAGTGGGAAGAACATTTTCAGAAGTTGGATGAAGCCTTGGATATTTTTTCCCCTGGATATGTAAGTACTCATATCATTATCGGGTTAGGAGAATCTGAAAAAGATGTAATTGAACTTATCAAAAAGTTAAATAGTTTAGGTATTATCGTATCCTTATTTGCTTTTACACCTATAGAAGGTACAAGGTTTGAAAATTTGAATCAACCTACCCTTCTAAATTTTAGAAAATTGCAGTTAGGAAGATTTCTTATCATCAATAATGAGAAACAGTTAAAAGATTTTACATTTAATAGAAAAGGAGAGATAATAAAAATTAATATGAGGAAAAAAGAACTAAATATGATCATTAATAATACAAGTGCTTTTTTAACTTCAGGATGTCCAGGATGTAACCGTCCTTTCTATACATCTAAACCATCAGGTCCTATCTATAATTACCCCCGAAAATTAACAGAAAAAGAAAAATTGGAAATATATGAATTGTTGTATAAATTTGTAAATTAAGAAATTAATAGAAAAAATGAATGTGTGGAGATTTTTACCATTAGAAGTTAAAAATGGTTTCTGGAATATGAGCCTAGATGAGGCGATTTTAAAAATGGCAATTGAGAAGAAATCTCCAAACACACTAAGATTTTATAAATGGAAGCCTTCAACAGCAAGTATTGGGAGAAATCAGAGTCTATCGAATGAAATTGATCTTCAATTCGTAAAAGAGAAAGGATTTAATATTGTAAGACGTATTACTGGAGGGGGTGCTGTTTTTCACGATGAATTTAGAGAAATTACATATTCAATTGTCTGTCCTATTAAATTTCTCGAGAATTTAGGTGCTAATAAGGTTTTAGATCAATTTGAGATTATTACACGAGGTATAATTATTGGATTAAGTATTTATGGTTTAAAACCAGAAAAAGATGTTATTCATTGCCCGGCAATTCTATTAGATGGAAAAAAATTCTCTGGGAACGCACAAATCAGAAAGAGAGGATATATTCTTCAACATGGCACTATTTTATTAGACATTGAGCCAGATCTGATGTATTCTGTGTTAAAGGCACCTGAGAGTGTAGGTAAATCTCGGATGGTAAAATCTGTAAGAGCTAAATGTATTGGGATTAAAAATCAAATGCAAAGTTATGACGAAGAGGAGATGATAAATTCATTAAAACGCGGTTTTCAAAAATCCTTAGGAATTGAATTAAAGGAAGGGACTTTTTCTGATAATGAAAAAAATTTAGCAAATAAATTGGTAAAGGATAAATATTCGAATAAGAAATGGTTAAAAAAATATGAATAAAGTACAGGAATTATTAGAGAAAATAGAATCTGGAAATGCTATATGGCCTGATTATTCACAATTTATAAATATAGGGTATAAAGAGTTAGAACCATTTTTAGTTTTAGCTCAAAATATTACCAAGAAGAATTTTGGAAATCTTTTAAAAATATATAATCCAACTAAGAGATTTCCTGCTATTAGTATAACGGGGAGTGAATGCGCTTTAGAGTGTGAACATTGTAATAAGAAATATTTGAAAGGAATGAAACAGGTAGTAGATAATAGAAATTTGGAACAAATATTAATATTTCTTTCTAAAAATAATGGGGTGGGGGCGTTAATTTCGGGGGGAAGTAGGCATGATGGCTCAGTACCAATATTAAATTTTTTAGATACCATTAAAAAAGTAAAGAAAGAAACAAATTTAATTATTAATACACATACTGGGTTGTTAGATCAAGAAACTGCAAAGAAACTCGCTGATGCTAATGTTGATATCGTATCTTTTGATGTTAATATGGATGAAGAAGTTATAAGTAATATTTATCATTTAGATATAGAATTAATTGAA
>CAYPFJ010000099.1:0-7821 GCA_964409945.1 uncultured archaeon
ATATTAATTAAAAGTAATAAGAATTGTAACTAAATAAAGTTGAATATAAGAGTGGAGTATAATGGGGGATCGTTTGAAGGATAAAGTTGCTATAGTTATTGGAGCAGGACAACAATCGGGAGATACAATAGGTAATGGAAGAGCGATTTCAATTCTTTTTGCCCGTGAGGGAGCCAAGGTAATGCTTGTTGACCAAAATATTAATTCTGCTCAAGAAACAAAGTTGATGATAGATAAGGAAGGTAAAGAATCGTTCACTTTTAAAGCCAATATTGTAAAAGAGGAGGATTGTCGTCAAATAACGGAGAGATGTGTTGATTTATATGGTCGAATCGACATCCTTGTCAATAATGTTGGTATTGGAGAGGGAGATAAGAGTTTGGTAAATTTGAGCGAAGATATATGGGATAAAATTTTTAATGCAAACCTGAAAGGAATGTTCTTCACATGTAAATATATATTACCTGTAATGGAGAAACAGGGAAATGGTTCTATTATCAATATATCTTCTATTGCGGCTGTTTGTGCTACGCCTTTAGTCGCTTACAAAATATCAAAATCAGGAGTCAATTCTTTAACTCATCAATTAGCCATGAAATATGCTAAGAAAGGAATCCGCATCAACGCTATCATGCCTGGATACTTAAATACCCCCATGGCTATTGAAGGAATATCAAGAGCAAGAGGGATAAGTAAAGAAGATTTGATCAAAGAAAGAAATAGCATGGTTCCACTAAAAGGGGGAATGGGAGATGCTTGGGATACTGCTTATGCTGCACTTTTCTTAGCTTCAGATGAAGCAAAATTTATTACTTCAGCTATACTCCCAGTTGACGGAGGTCAAAGTTCAAGAATAGGATAAACTAAAGGTAAATAATATATAAACATTATTTTTTAAAATTAATAATAGTAATGAGATTGAGGTGTAAAAACAATTACAAAAAAAGTAGAAGAATTTCAAAAACAGGGAAAAAATATTGCTCGAGAAAGGGTAAGGCTTAAACAACCCAGAATTTATCCATTAAAAGAATCAGAGTGGAATGAAGAAGTTAAAACTATCTTAAAACCAATGGTTGATGAAAAAAGCGGTCGGATTATCAACATTTTTAAAACTTTAGCTAGACATGAAAAACTACTTAAACGATGGCTTGTATTTGCCAGACATATTTTGGGTAAATCTTCTGTCCCTGCAAGGGAGCGAGAAATTCTCATACTTCGCATCGGTTGGCTTTGCCAATCAGAGTACGAATGGGGGCAGCATGTCAAGATAGGAAAAGAGAATGGACTTACCGATGATGAAATTCAAGGGATCACAAAAGGTCCAGATTCAAATGGGTGGAATAGATTTGACGCGACTTTACTAAGAGCGGTGGATGAACTATATTATGATTCATTTATTAGTGATCTTACTTGGAATGCACTTACCGAGCGATATAGTACACACCAACTTATAGATTTGATATTTACCGTCGGTCAGTATAATCTAATAAGTATGGCACTAAATTCTTTAGGTATTCAGTTGGAAGATGGTACTAAAGGTTTTCCTAAATAAAAAATTTCTAACTTTTATAGATAATAGTAATATTTTCAATAGCTTAAAGAAGTAAATTATTTCGGGGGATTATAAAAAATTTTAATCATATTTCCTCATCTTTCACTTTATTATCAATTATAGAGGGTACTTTTTTCGCAAATTCTACATTCTTTTTAATCTTGTATTTATAACACAAATCAACTAAAGCGATTCATCTGACCGTAATAATCGAATAACGCAGATTCAGAATAATAATAGGTTAAATCCGAAATATAAAAATAAAAGAATTTATATTTTCAAGGTTAATTCGTAAATAAATACTTATTAAAGCGTATTATCGTTATTAACACTAATCACATTAAATCTAATTAATTTAAAAAGAAAAATGCAATGTTTGAAAGAAAAAAAATTATTGCTTTAACTTTAATTATCGCAGTTGTAGGGACCTCGTTTTTAATTTATTTCCTAATTATCCCAGATGAAAGAGAGGAACCTGTATTCAAAGGGGGTATTTTAACTGAAGATGAAACTTGGTCCGGAGCCATTTTTGTGAGTGAGAGTGTTATAGTCCCTAGTAATATCACGTTAACTATAATGCCAGGAACCGAAATTTTATGTAAACCAAGCCGAGATTATAGGAGTACAGAAACTGTAGGCTTCTTAATAAGTGGAGGGACTATAAAAGCAGTTGGGACGCCAGAAAAACGAATATGGTTTACGGTTGATGATGAAACACCAATTAATGGTGATTGGGGAGGCATAGAAATATATCAGTCAAATACCTCAATATTTAAATACGTTATCGTGGAATATTCCATAATGGGGATAGCCCAATTTTATTCTAGAGTAAATATTAGCCATTCAATCGTACGTTGGGTAAACTTAGAGGGAATTTACATGGAACACTCAACCCCCTTAATTGAATATAATTTGTTATACCAAAATGGATATCACGAGATATCGATTGAGCAATATAATCATGACGTAATAATACGTAATAGCATTTTTGCTGGAAATCATGTGCCCTTCATTGCTATTGATTCAAACGTATCTCTTGAAGGAAATTATTTTTATAATTACAATTCAACAGATACAATAGCAATACAAGTTGCTGGATTCTCAAACGCTACGATAATTAGAAATAAGTTCGATGGATTCACAAATGAGACCGCATTCAAAAAATTGGTAGAAACTGCTTCTATAGTGAGCATCGACAATGATTTCGGCAATGGAACGGTTCTGATTCCAGAACTCGATTTTGATGATGTTAAACACCATGATTTGGGATATACTCCGGGAGATCCCGAAGATCAGTATATGTATGTATATCCTTCGGAAGATGAAACTCGTAGGGTAATCAGCAGAATAGGAACAGGACTAGGGTTCGGTTGGGCTATGGAATACGCTGATGGATATGTCTGGAAAATGGAGACTGGTAATTTAATTAAAATTGATCCTATTTTAGGCAATTACACACAATATCCTGTGAATACATCTGAAATTTTAGGACCAAGAGGTCTTTGTTTTGATGGAGAATTTTTTTGGGTTCAAGATCAATCTCAATTTAAAATTGTTAAGTTTAAATTCAATGGAACTGATGTTATTATCAACAATTCCTTCACCATCCCAGAAAGTGAAAAGGGTGGTCGCAGCGGTTTAGCCACTGATGGGACATATCTTTATATTGCAAACATGCAAGGTACGCTTTTATATGAACTATATAAAAATGGAACTACACGTCGAACAATCTCAATAGGGACACTTGACTTGGTTGGTCCTTTCACGTGGAATGGTACACACTTCTGGTCTAGCAAGGGCAATAAGCTTATAGCCTGGACAAAGGAGGGAAATATCGTTGGGCAGATATATGATGTCGCAGCGGGATGTTCTGGCCTAACTTGGGATGGAACAAATCTATGGGGTCTTTATAAGACTTGTGAACTATGGAATGATGCTAAGTTTTTTCAAATCGAGATATTAGACGATTCTTTTATTTAAGGTTTTAATTACTTTAAGATTCAATACTAAATTATTCGAAAATATTTTCAAATGATGGTTCTTCTGCTATACATTTTTAAATAGAATAAACTTCTTATAGATGATAATTAGTATAAAATTTAAAATATAAATTTCTACATGTAAGGTGTCAATATGATTATTGCAATAATAAATTTTAGTTCTTTCATAATCTCTTGTCTGATTATGAGTTATGTATATATACCTAGTATCCAACCTGTAAAGAGAGCAGAGAAGTATGGTGAAAAAGCGTGGAGTGATTGTAAAAAATTTCGAAGTATAGGGGGGCTTTTTGAATTAATTTCAGTAATTAATTTAATAATTTGGATCTGGTTTCCACTACCTTTAGTAGGTACATGGATAATAAGTCCGAATATCTGGGTTGGAATTATTATCGCAATTTGTATTATCCTTCCCTGTTGCACTATTTTATATTTAGGGATAAAGGCTGCTGGCTCTGAGACTCTTAGTCCATCAGAAGATACTGAAATGTATGGGGGAATTTATAGATATATTCGACATCCTCAATCGTTAGGAGAATTTCCTCTTTTTGTCGCTATAAGTTTTGCGATTAATTCATGGTTTTTAGTAATAATTTCATTATTATTTATTATAATTTATATTCCGATTATGATTCACTATGAGGAGAAAGATCTTATTAAGCGATTCGGTGATAAATATCGTGAATATCAAAAGAATACGGGAGCATTGTTTCCAAAACTCAGAAAATGACTTATTAATATCTAAGATTAAGAATAAAACATTTTTGATTGATAAATTATGAAAACTACGAATACTAATAAAGATTCAACATCAACACGATTTATTAATAAAAATATCAAAGAAAATAGATATTTATTTTTTGCTGGAATTTGTTTTATGATCTATTCTCTCATTGAAATTTCTGATTGTATCTATTTAATCTTTATTATTATGAATCTTGCGCCAAATCTTTATCTTAATATGGGAATAATTATCCCTGTAATTCTGCAAATTCTAACATATCAACCTATATTTTTTTTACCGTTCTTCCTAAGTTTTACTCTTCTGCGAATTTTATCAACAGTCGGCATTTTTAAAAATTATATATGGGGATTTTATATTGGTATTGTTAGTTTAATTCTTACAATGCTAATGACTTTGCTTTTTATGCCATTTGGATTTATTGAGTTATTTTTCTGCTGTATTATCTTAGTTTTACTTATTATTGGCTTTTTTGATAAAAAACCAATTATTTAATGTTTTCAAATTCTAATACAAAATAAAAATTTTAATGACAGGTGGAATCTGTTCACCACATTTTTCATAATTTCCTTTGATACAATTTTTTCTTATACTGAGAATAATATAGATTATTCTTTTTTTAATTCAATTTTTAACCAAATTGGTAAATTTGCTAAAGTAATTTTATTAACAGAAAAAGTGTGTTTAAATAAAGATTTATTTAATAAATTTATTAGTTCATTTATATCATATGTCATCTTAAGCTGCTTTTTTAAAAAGTATGGAACTAATCTTCGATTAAAGAATCCCTCATTGGAAAGATTTTTTTTAATTTCTACCTTAAGATTTGATTCATCATATTCTTTATGAGACTCAAATAATATAGCAGTTTTATTAGGTTTTAATATACGATGGATCTCATTTAATCCCTCTATGGGATCATTCCATAGATAAAAACTTCCTGTACATGTTATAAGGTCAAAATAATTACTCTGATAATTAGTACTTGTGATATTTCCTTGTTGTAAATCAGCTTTTATGTTAATTAGATTAGTTTTCGCAAGATTAATCATCTTTTCTGAAATATCAAGTCCATATAACTCAATTTTAGGATTCAACTTATTAATTTCTATTAGTAATCTGCCATGTCCCGTTCCAACATCTAGAAAGGCGCCTTCATTTATCTGATTTGATAAAACTTCAGCAATTTGGCTTCTTTGAATTTTCATTGGTCCTAATTGCATTATTTTATCATACAACTTAGCGGCAAATTTTGGTAATTTAATAAAACTTTTTTCTCCCCGATCACTCATAAATTAATAATAAATCACTCAACTAATTAAATCATGATGTATTTTTCAAAAATAAAAATAAAGAAGAAATAATTGAATCAGTGAAAAGTTTGAAATTAAAAGGAATAGATAAATTTCGAGAAAGAATACCGACATTTTCTGGCAAAAAGATAATAATTTTACCGATATATTGTATTTCTGTTTTTACCCTTAGTTTAATAATTCAATTCTATTTTGATCTATTACCGACCATAATTCCTGTTGTAGGTGCATTTGGATATTTAATTATCATATTTCCAGTTTTAGGAGTAGCTCTGATGGGATCTATAGCTATATTTTTAGTATTTCAAATGTGGTATAATCGAGATCGCTTAAAAGCGAAGTATGGACAATTTTCATATCAAAAGATATTTCTTGTGGGGTTTGGAGGTGTTGTCATTATCTTTAGTATTGTAATACATAGTTTAATCCCCTTTTATCTATGGGAATTTAATTTCTGGTCCCAGATTCCTTTCTCAATATTCATAACTCCATTAACATCATACCTTACTCCAATTTCTCTAGTTCTTGGATATATACGTTTCATTTCAGGAGTATTTATTTGCATATTGGCTTTGATGATGTTTGTTCGATCGATAGAAACTTTTGGGATTGACTATATGACGGTTACTTACCTTTATTTCCCTGAAGAGAGTGAATTACAAAATCATAAAATTTACTCAGTGTTACGGCATCCAACATATAGTGGGATTTTATTGCTTTGCTTTGGTGGAATGATTATTTATTTAACTCTATATTCAATTGCATTCTTTCTGATCATATACGGTGGGATCTATATTCATATTCATTTTGTAGAAGAAAAAGAATTAATTAATCGATTTGGAGATTCATACAAGGAATATAGAAAAAAAACCCCCGCATTTTTTGTTCACGTAAAAAGTTGGGGTGTTTTTCTTAAATTCATTCTGGGAAGAGAATAAATTGTTGAATTTCAGTATTTTCTATGAATTCTAGTAAACATAAAAAATAAACAAGTATGTTATTTCCAAAATTAAAAATGAAATCATAAATATTAATAATTTAAATTAAAAAAGATCAGCGTTGTAGCAAAAATTCATATATGAAAGCTTCTAAAGATCGTCCTAATATTAAGAATAATAGGTTTTTATTTGCAGCATCAATTTCAATGCTAATCTATTCTATTCTTGAAATATTAGATAGCATTGTAATTTTTCTAATCGTATTAAATCTGATTCCTAATATTGCATTAATCTTTCAATTTTATGTTCCTCTTATTCAACAGCTTTTAGAATCTCAACCCTTATCTTTAGCACCCATTTTCTGGGCATTCACTTTAATGCGAGTTATTTCTACAATAGGACTTTTAAAGAATTTATTATGGGGTTTTTGGATTAGTTTTGTAAGTTTAATCATTACAATGATACTTGCAATTGTATTTCTACCTTTTGGTGCATTTGAACTTCTGGCATGTTGTGTGATTCTCATTCTATTAATTATTGGATTTTGTGATAATAAACCCATAATAACGAATTGATAAAAATGAAAACTTCTGCACCAAACTTTGAGTTTATAGAAACCGAAATTAGAAAAAAAACATTCGGAGTATTGAGCACGATTGATCAAAACGGGTACTCTCATTCAACAGGAATAATATATGGTGTATCATCACCTGAATCAAAATTTTCACTATATATATTAACTGAAAATAGTTATAAAAAGGTAAAAAATATAAAAAACAATAATTCAATTTCTTTTGTAATTCCTTTCCCCCACCATCTGCTCAGATTTGTTCCTTCTTCTTGTGTTCAATTTCAAGGATCTGGGGAAATTATACCATTTACAAACACAGAAGCTCAACATGCATTCCAAAATAGTTCCAAAATTCTAAAACTGAATCTACAACAAGCAAATCAATTAAATTCTAAAGAACAAAAATCAGTATTCATAAAAATAACACCCAATAGCAAACTGTTCTGTTATGGATTAGGGTATAGCTTAATGAAACTTCGTAAAAATGTTGAGATTGGGAGCTATTCTGTAATTATTCCATCAGAGAGATTAAATTGAAAATTCAATCTTTGCAAGAAATAAACCATACATTTAAAAATCAAATTTTTTGATTAAGCAATAATAATTAAATTTATTTGTGATTAATTTGAGCATTCAAGATTCTAATCAGGTTAAACAAGAAAAAGATTATATCTACTTACGAAGTTATTCAAAAATATTATTTTT
>CAYPFJ010000099.1:7921-13241 GCA_964409945.1 uncultured archaeon
TTACTTATTTTCGTTATTGGGAAATTAATAGAAAAGATTCATATCCCATGGATTTTTTCTTCATTGCTTTTAGGATTTTTTCTTGCTATTTATAATCCTTTTACTGATATAACTAGCTCCTCTACTTTTGATTTCCTCGCTCAGATGGGTATGTATCTTTTACTTTTCATTATTGGTTTTGAAATAGATCTAAAGGAAATGAAAAAGCAAGGCAAATTTATTATTAAAACAACGACATTGACTATCTTCTTGGCAACATTTTTGGGAACTCTTATTATATATTTTCTTTTTAGCTATAATATTTTTATCTCGATTATTGTAAGCTTATCCTTTGCGACAGTAGGAGAAGAGATTTTAATTCCTATATTAGATGAATTTAAATTAACAAATGAGCCTTTAGGACAAACTATAATTGGTGTGGGCACTTTAGATGATATTTTTGAAATTTTCACTTTAATCTTAGTTATTTTATTTGTAGGGTCAAGTACTCAAAATGTGGTTGATGTGGTAATAATTCTTGTTGCTCTTTCTGTGCTATTTATTTTAACTATAGGATTCCTTAAAATTGGGAAAAAAGGGAGTAAATTTAAACATACAGGGGTAGAATCGCTTTTTGTTTTTATAGTATTTGTCTTATTCTTATTTATAGGGGTAGGGCTTTACGCAGAGGCTGCGCCCCTTGCTGCATTGTTTGCGGGAATTGGTTTAAAAACATTTATTCCACCAGAAAGACTAAAATTTATAGAATCGGAAATTAAAACAGTATGTTATGGTCTTTTTGCTCCTTTATTTTTCTTATGGGTTGGCGCATCGATGAATTTGAGTTATATCTTAATGTTTCCAATATTTATCGTTTTAATTGTGATAGTCGGGTTCGCAGCGAAATTATTGGGAAGTTATTTGGGAGGAAAAAGGACTCTTGGTAAAAAAGATTCTCTTCTATTAGGAATCGGAATATCCGTAAAATTCAGCACGGGAATTGTCGTTATGACTATTTTATTAAGCAGCAGACTAATCGATTCTGGACTTTATTCTGTTATAATAGCGTCTAGTATTATCTTTACCTTTGTTATCCCTATAGTATTCGCCAGATTATTAACAAAAAGAAAATCTTCCACTGGCACAGAAAGAACTGAAAACGATGACCCGAATTCTAAATTATAACTTTGTTTAAAAAATTGAAAGTTATTTATATTACGTTTTTTTTAAATGAATAATACATAAGAGATCTACTAATTTTGAAAAATCGCTGGTTTCTACATTATCTTTTTTGGAGTCCCACCCAAATAGCATTTTTGCTGCCTTTCCGTAATTCGTTATATACCACTTCATAATTGATATTTTTTGATTAATATCTGAAACGAATTCGATTTGAGGTTTAAAACGGTGAAATCCATACATTACTGAAACATCGTCTGGATTTGATCGCAAATTTTTAACCCAAGTTGCATGTTCCCCTCTTCCGGCAAAAATAGTAATGTTTCCTTCGTATCGTCTATATTCTAATGGAGTTCTTCTCATTTTTCCCGTTTTCCATCCTTTAGTTTTTAAGATTAAAAAAATTTTTCCGAATCCTAATAAAGGTAGTAATTTTGCTCTGTACAATGGAACCATTAGATATTTATTTAATTTTTTCCATTTTTTTAAGGTCTTTTTCTTAGATGCTTCATCTTGATAATTAAAGTTAAACATTACCGATCCAGGGCGTGGTAATTCTTCATTATTCATTTTAATCTCACTTGATTTAGATATTATTATTTATGAATTTTAAACGATTTTTCTCATTTAAATTTACTATAAACGATAGATTATTTTATATTATTGCGAGGCATTGAGCCAAACATCTTTTAACACAAGCATTACAATTTATACATTTTTCAGGATTTACTAAATCAACCTTTTTATCTTTTTCATCAAATAAATATAAGTTTCTAGGACATACTTCAATACATACTTTGCATCCAATACATTTATCTCTCTTGATAATAATTTGGCCATACGGTTGTAATTTATATTCACCAAACAAAAATTTCATTTTCTTATCACCTTTCTTCCAAGTCTTTGCACCTAATTCACTTTTATAAATTGGAGTTAATCCGTGAAAATCTTCTGCCATAATCAATGTAATTAAAAGAGAAGAGATTATATTCCAAATTAGATAAAGAAGATCAAATATAATAAATAGATTAAATAGAACTATTAAAAGAAGAATTATCCCCTCATAAATCCATACTTTTGTTTTTCCTGTTTCCGTAGGAATGCTTGGCAAAATCAGCATTGTACCGTAAATTATAATCACAAAAATTAAAATAGTATCTAAATAAAGTATAAGATTTAAAATTGGTAAAAAAATAGCAGAAATCCAATAGATAGCTGAGACTAAAACAATTAAAATAAAGAAATATAATGTAGCCATTTCTATTCTGTGAAAGATAGGAAATCTTACTATTCTCTGTGCCTTTGATTTACAGAATTTTTGTTCTATAAAAGAAGGGATATCTTTAGCATATACAGGCCCAAATACTACGTTCCATCCGGTCTTTTTTTTAATGATGATGGGATCTATTCCAGGAGCACTTAATTGAGGTAAAATTAAAGTTCTATGAGACACAAGATCATCAATTCCACTGGTTTTTAAAATTGACAAGACAGAATCTGTTCGAAAATCATCTCCACACGCTCCACACCATACATTAATTCCTTTAGAAGGAGCAATTAATAAATAACAATCGAGATTTTTTATTGCCTTTAAAACTCGTTTTACAGTTAAAATGAAATTACATGTAAGTAAAACGGGACTTTCACTTGTAGGATTTCCAATTTTTATAAGGGTTGGTTCTATAGGAAAACCAGTCCATCTTAAGAAATAACTTAGAAATAATTTTATTGACTCTTTTACCTTCATTTTTCTCATATCTAATATTATTTATATTTTTAGTCCATTTTTTTCAACCTAAATAACTTTAAGGTATCTAATAAAAAATATTTTTCTTCAATTAAAGAAAAGTTATGACTTTCAAGTCTTTTTTCCATATTTTTTAAATATTTAGTGGTTAATTGTGACTTAAAATATGTAATTATTGCTATAGGGATTCTGATAAAAAAATACACAATTTTCTTCCAAATTTTCTTAGGTTTAACCTCATCAACTAAAATAAATTCTCCATTATCCTTTAATATTTTATTGATTTGTTTCAAGCAAAAATCTTGCTCATCTTGATAAAATTCACTAAATGATAAAATCGCTGTTATTTTATCAAAAGATTTATCAGAAAAGTGTTCATCTAATTCAATAACCGGCATTTTAATAATTTGAATACTCTCAGTTAATCCTTCCTGTTTAATGTTTTTTTTTGCTACCTCGAGCATTTTTTCTGAATAGTCAATACCGGTAACATTTGCTCCTTTTTTAGCACATAGAATGGCGAATGTTCCCGTACCCATGCCAATATCTAAAACATTCTCATTCTTATGCATTAAATTATCTGAAATATACATTTTAATTTTTGGTAAGCGTCCTAATGTTAAGTAATTTATTCCTTTATCGTATTTTTCTGCTTTCTTTTCCAATGCTTTCATATAAACATATGACATTTCCAAAAATACCGCTTATAGAAATAAGCTCTGATAAAAATTCAATCTTTTTAGTAAAGAAAAGAGAGAAATTATTTAACTCTTTATTTGGAAAATTTTAACGATATTAAAATAGAAAAGAAGAATACATGTTAATATTTGACATTATCTTTTTTTAATTTTATTCATGTGGGAGCGCGATAATTAACGTTATTATAAGGATGACACCACATAAAAATACCAAAGTTTGAATAATTGATCTCTTTAAGTTTTTTTCTTTTAACAGTTCAGGCATGAGTTCTGTGCTTGCTAAGTATAAAAACCCACCACCAGAAAACGCTAAAAAGAAGAAATTAAATAAATCTACTTGAGCTGACAAGAAAAAAGCTAAGAACCCTCCAAGTAATGCTACCAAGGCACTGGCAAAGTTAAATAAAAGAGCTCTCTTTTTTGTAAATCCTCCATATAAAAGGATTCCGAAATCTCCAATTTCCTGTGGTAATTCATGGAATAAAACCGCAAGAGTGACAATAATGCCATTCCCAATTCCACTTAAGAATGCGACCATCATAATAATACCGTCTAAAAAATTGTGTAAACCATCACCAATTAAATTTAAAAGTGCGAAATTTTTAATCTTTTTACCTTTATCTACAATATTATCTAAACCTTCTGTAAGAGTATCATAACAGACTAATTGGTCATCCTTTTCATGAGCATGTCCATGAAACCAATAAATAAAACGTTCCATAATAAAGAATATTACAAACCCTAGAATTACTATTGCGAATAGAAGACTTTCAACAATACCTGCCCCTCCTGCATTTAATTCTTCAAGATGGTGGAGAGATTCAGGAATTAGATCAAATAGCGCTGTAGCTAGAATTGTGCCTGTAGCAAATGCCACAAGAATAAACAATAACTTATCTAATGTCGTTTCTTTAAGTGAGATCATAAAGATTCCCACTAAACTTACAAGGCTGATGATTAATATCATTAAAAAACCTATGATAGCTTCCAATTTTATCAATACTCCTTTTGTTTTTTTCTAATGGTATATCTTAGATAATTTATGAATAAAAAGATTGCTAATAATAATAAAAATCATTTAGCCAAATTTTATTAATTTCTGTTTATTTTAAGAGGATAGAGTTTATTTAAATATTTGAGTAGTAATTTTATCAAAATGTATTGTCAAAGTTGTGGTTCTGAAATCGGTCAGGATTATATAATATGTCCCTATTGTGGGCAAATGAATAGTAATTCTGATACTATAAGTGAAAAGGACATTGAGATCCAAGAATTGCAACAAAAAATAGCAAATCTAGAGCAGATTATTAAAGAAGAACCAAGATCAATTATTAAAAAGGCGAGATTAAATCAATTTCAGCCATGGATTTTCATTTTTCCTATCATTTTTATGGTATTATTTTTCGTGCTTTTTATGATATTAGTAAGTATTAGATAGAGATAATTGAATCTCAATCGTTTTGTACGGTAGGTATTATTTGGGCTTACATTAACCAATAGATGCTGCTTTTTCAATCATCTCTTAAATGATGTTCCTTTGTGTATTAAACTAATTAAAGCTTTTCTAATTATAAAAAGAAATTTTTCCGAATTCAAGTTTGTATTTAACTTAATAATTTATTACAATAATGTTACTTCTTTTGTTTCAATATTCTAATTAAGATATTTTGAATGATTTAAAAAAAATTAATAAAAGTAAATTTTAATCATACTAAAA
>CAYPFJ010000100.1:0-13129 GCA_964409945.1 uncultured archaeon
AGGTGCTTGGTTTCATCATCTTTATAATATGATCCGATTATAAGAGAGTTATCATCAATTATCACAACTCCTTCTGAGTCAACTTTTTTAGCAAATTCTACAATAGTTTTTTCGATTAATTCTGATTTTGGATATAAGCTTAAAAGGATTTCAGACATAGCAGTAATAATGGAACCAAAATCATAAATAGAAGTTTCATAGTAATATAATTCTTTATATTCAGTAGCTCTAAGTTTATCTTTTATATCTATTATTAAAGCCTCCATTTCATTTTGAGCACTTCTCCGTAATGCGGGATCATATTTATGAAGAAACACATATATAGGGGGTTTAATTTCTAATTTTTTAAACTGCTCTAATACGTCTTTAAAATAACTTATAGCTTCAGGTATTCGAGGTTTATTTTGGATATCAATTACATAAATGGCAACTTCAGTTCCTTCGAAATATTTACCAGGATTCTTTAAATAAGCAATTCTGTAACTTAGTTGACCCCCTAGGTCCCATTCCGATATCTCTTTACCAAGAAAGTCAAAAATTCTTTTCTGAGCACCTCGAGTTGGAGAAAGGATTGCAATTTTGGAAAATTCTCTTTGAAGGGCAAGAATGATAGAAGTTTTACCTGCTTCGTCTAATCCTGTAAATAATATCTTTGAGATTTCAGGTTTTGGTGGTTCTTCCTTCTTTAAGTATAAAATTGATTGTTTAAGATTCTTTTCCAAAGTGTCTTTCACCTTTAAACTTATAAAAGTATTTCAAATATAAATATATTCTTTTTGT
This sequence comes from uncultured archaeon, assembly GCA_964409945.1. GTDB lineage: Archaea > Asgardarchaeota > Lokiarchaeia > Sigyniarchaeales > SOKP01 > Loki-b32. The sequence goes on from CAYPFJ010000100.1 coordinate 781, forward strand.
AAAATATTATATTAATTCATACTATTTTAGATTTTGTATTATTTAATGTCTTGTAAGAATACTTTGCTATAAATAATATCTATTTTCGATAAAAGATTGAACAAAAGTATTACTTATTAAGTAATTCTTTTAATTTCTCAATTACTTCTTGAGGTGTCTCTACTCCATAGACCATATCTAATCTTCTGTCATCTAATTTTTGATTTGCCAATTTTGAAGACCATCCTTTAACGCTAGATAAGGCTAAAATTGGCTTTTGATAAATCCAAGCAAAACATATTTCAGATAATGTACCCGCTTTGCCACTAATAGCTAAACATGCATCCCCGCAGAGAACAACTACAATATTTCTTGCTTGTGAAAATGGACAGGGAATAACAATATCTATGTATTTATTTGCCATAGATTTTTCTACATAAGGAATTATTCCAATAGTTAATCCATTTTCTTCTTTTGCTCCTCTGCAAACAGCTTCCATTACACCGGAGAGCCCCCCACAGGCGATAATAAATTTGTTTTGAGCAAGTAAACGTCCTATTTCAAAAGTTACTTCCTCAGTTTTTTTATCAATATCACTAGCGCCAATTACACTTATAATACCTTTAAATTCACTTTTAATATCAACAAACATATTATTTGTACTCCACAATTTTCCTATTTTTAATAAATTTCAAATATTTTTAAAAATTGAATTATGATTAAGCAAAAAAATAAAAATAAAATACTATTCTAGTCGATATTAATCTTATCTAATAAAACTAATTGAAAGTTGTAAATCCAAATGAATGAATTAAATAATAAAAAAGAAACTGATAATCATTCAGAAAACTCAGAAGAAATAGAAGAAGAAACTGAAAATACTACGAAATCAAAATTAAAAGATAAATTAGGTGGTACCAAAGATAGCTTAGGTAAATTTGCCTCAAAACTAAAAGATAGAGTTGGAGAAAGTAAAGAAAAAGTCAAATTTAAGATGGAACAACGAAAAGAAAAGAAAGAACTAGAGAGGATAGAAAAAGAAGCTAGAGAGAAAGTAGAAAGAGAAATTAGAGAAAAAGAGGCTAAAGAGAAAGCAGAAAGAGAAGCTAAAGAGAGAGCAGAAAGAGAAAAAGCAGAAAAAGTAGCTAAAGAAAAAGCAGAAAGAGAAGCTAAAGAGAAAGCAGAAAGAGAAGCTAAAGAAAGAGCAGAAAGAGAAGTTAAAGAGAGAGCAGAAAGAGAAACTAAAGAAAGAGCAGAAAAAGAAGCCATAAAGAAAGCAGAAAGAGAAGCTAAAGAAAAAGAAGCAAGAGAAGCTAAAGAAAGAGCAGAAAAAGAAGCCATAAAGAAAGCAGAAAGAGAAGCTAAAGAAAAAGAAGCAAGAGAAGTGGCGGAAAAATTGGCTAGATTTAAAGCAGAAAAAGAAGCTGAAAGAAAAGAGAAAAAATCAACAAAAATCATTTGTCAAACGTGTGGAGCAGTAAATGATGCAACTCGTAAATTTTGTAGCTCATGTCATTCAACGCTTATTTAAAATTACCTAAAGATCTTTAAAATCTTACTACATCAATTGTTTCTTTACCATCATTTATTCTCAAAAGATTTTTTTCTTTAATAATTTTACCTATAATCTGAGCATCTAATCCCTTTTCATTAAATATCTCTATTACTTTGCTACAATTATTCTCTGATGCTGTAAGAATATATGAGGTTGTTAAATACATTTTAAGGTATGTTTCTATTTTATAATTTAGTTCAATTAATTTTGGAGGGATTATAATTTTATTAATATTGATATCCGCTCCTACTTTTGAATATTTGATCATTTGTAATAAAGTCCCAAATATCCCCCCATTCGAAACATCTTTGGAGGCATTGACTAAATGTTTTTCAGCAATGATATTCATAGCTTTTCTTTTTTTTAGGACAACCTCTGAAGAATTAAACATCGTCGTATCATAATAGAGTTTATTAGCTTTTCCTACTTTTCCATCAAAATCGACAGCTAAAATTACATTATCAGTTATTTGAGCATTACCCGCTGATATATAATCTTCTTTCTTTATTTCTCCAATCATTGTAGAACTTAATTCATAACACTTGCTTTTGATATTTGTATGACCTCTTATTATAGGGACTTGAAATTTTTTTGAACCTTCACAAATTCCCTGTAATAATTCATCACAAATCATTTGGTCTATGACAGAAATAACTATGCTAGCGGCTAATGGAATACCTCCACAAGCATAAATATCATCAACACATACTAAAATAGAGCTAAATCCCGCGCCATATGGAAAATTCTCAATAAATTCAGTCCTTATTCTATCAGTTGTAATTAAGATTAACTTCTGATTATCTTTAACAGCTGCCGCATCTTCACCTATATCGGAAAATATCTTAGAACTTTTAAAAGAATTTTTATCTATATATTGTACAATGGGGTTAATTTCTTTCTTTTCTATGATATTTTGGTTATTTCTAATACTTTCAGCGATTTTTTTAAGAAACATTTATGATTTAAATATAAAGCTATTAATAATTAAATTTGCTTAAAATAATTTAAGAAGTTTTAAACTTAAAATAAAAAAATGATTATATAAAATAATGGAAGAATTACTTAAATCTTCAATTATAAAGGGATTTGTTTTGAGTGTTTTTGGAGAGCTTGGTCCAACTCCAATTTACTGCTTCCCTAATTATGTTAATGAAAAAGAGTTCAAGGAACTTTCAAAAGAATCAAAAGGTCAAGGCCATCTTATTTTAACATATCGAGATATTACTCAAATTTCCATAAAAAATTTAAGCCTTTTTATTAGTGATAAGATTGTTATAGAAGAGAAGGATCTCACAAAAATTCAATATTTTGCAATTTTACCATATCCTGATTTTAACACAACTTCTCTTACATATTTTCATTTTATTAGGATCGACTCTAAAAATCATCCAGTCCCAACCGCATTTTCGATACTAGCAGAAGAAAAAAGCCGAAGCTTTTTATATAATAATATAAATCGAATTAAACCAATAGTTACTGAATTTTTCAAAATTTTTGATAAAAAGATGCTTGATTCTTATCCTCCGCGTGAAAATGTTGAAGGATCTTTCCAGGATCTTTTGACAGAATTAATAGAAATTGTGAAAAATCCTTCAACTCCAATTACTACTCATAGGAAGATGAAGATTTTATTTGCAGGCTTGGATAATTCAGGCAAAACTAGTTTTTTACTTTCTGTAGATCGTAAATATAGTAAACTAATCGGTCTTAAACCTACCGCAGGAGCAAGTATAAAATCTATTGAAGCTTTAGGAGCTACAATTTTTCTTTGGGATTTAGGAGGACAGAGAAAATTTCGAGAAAAATACATTGATAAAGCTGAAATCTATCTATATGAGGCTGATCTTTTGTTTTACTTTATTGATATTAAAGATAGAGATAGATTTGATGAAAGTATTGAATATCTTCAAAATCTTAAGAGTGTGATAAAAGAATTCAATCAAAATACACCAATAGTATATATATTATCAAAAGGAGATTCTGATGTCTTAAATACAGGAGAAATTAAAGAAAATATCGAATTTTTAAGGGCAAAATTAAGAGTAAATGATCAAGATGACTCACTAGAAACTTATACTACAAGTATCTTCCAAATCTTTACAATTTTGCGAGCCTTTTCTTCAGGTATTTCAAAATTAAGTCCAAATAGAGATCTGATTAATCATAATCTAAAAAAATTTTCTTTAATGATAGGATCATATTTAACGCTACTTTTAAGCGTTGATGGTTTAGTCCTTGCCAATTTCTATGATAAACAAGCTATGGGTTTAACGAAAATTCCTAAATCGGAAGTAATGAATGTATTTGAAATATCTGCACCTCAATTTACGGTCTTATTTAAAATATTTTCAAAATTTAAAGCATTACAACAAAATGAAGCTTTATTCAGAGTTTCAAATACAGTAATTTTTATTAAAAGAATCCAAATTGAAGAAAACGATATGTTTCTCTTATTTTTGATAGATAATGAAAATAAAAAAGATAAAATTAATGAAGAATTACCGGGATTCTTAAAATACACCCAAGATTTACTTTTACGATATATTGCTTAAAGTATATATGATTTTTGTATATACAGAAACATTATAGTTTTCTCTTTCTAGGCCATATAAAGCTTATAAGGGAAAATAAATATGCAAGAGGATCATATATAAATTAAAGTTCTCAATAAATAGAGTACAACACTTCCCCTCCTAACCCAAATAAAAAATTAACAGTAGTTAGTAAGGTACTGCATACATTCCCCCCAAAAAATAACAATAACCCCGTTTTTTCTCGATATTTTTTGTTTATGATAACTACCCCACCAAGATTTTTGTGAGGATATACCCTAAAAATCTTATGAGTAAATATCCTAAAATTATTATTATTATACAAAATAGGCAACAAATCCCATTTTTTTTATCATATATATTACCCATTTACTTTCTCGCCTCCCATTTTATTAAATTTTCTTTAATAGTTTTATATTTCATTTCATCTATTAGTCTTCCCATTTTTTTAAGTGCTATTTTATACATTACCAATAAAAAATCAATCATCATACTTTACCTATTCTTCTTTTTTGTCTTTTTTCAAAATTTATTCTTTCATTATTTTCCCTAATTTAATCGTTATTGACATGGTTTGATCTTCATAAGTTCTAAGATCTGAACAATAGAATTTTCTCAAACTTCTAACATTTATAAAAGTATGATCATTGATGTAATCCAAAACAAATTGAGTAAGATTATTATCCCATATATCTATTATATAGGTATTTTCCATTTTATTACCTCACTTTTTTAATTTGAGATAGTAGAAAGGAATAAAAACTAATAGGATTATTACAATCCTCAGATCTTCCTTTCTTACTATCATAATTATTCTTCCTTACCCTCTTTCATTTTCTTAGATATTATCCAATCTTGGATTCTAACCCTTTGTATTCCTAATTCCTCTTTCTTGATTAATTCAGATTTAAAACAGCCATTCTGAATCCAAAATTCATTATCTTTATACTTGATTAACTGAGCTTTACCGGATTCTGAAGTTTTAACCCATTCAATTTCATAAAGAGAAGTTGAGGGATCAGGTCTTTTTTTGGTTTTAGATTTTTCAGTAATAGATCCAAATAGATTAATCTCTTTAGCATAATCAAGTAAGGTTTTACCTAACTTAAGCCAAGTTTCATAATATCCGGTTGTAATCTCTAATTTAGGAGTTTCTTCTTTTTCTTTATTCTTTTCTTTTATTTCACTCAATATATAATTTCTCCCTTTTTTTATTGGTTTTTCCATTATTATTTTTTATAGTTTCTATAATCTTATCTTCATTTTTTCTTAGAGCTTGGATATATTCATTAGAAAGATAAAACTCAATGGCTATTCTCATAAATTCACTTCTATTATGATAAGTATCATTTTCTACAAGTTCATCAATTATTTTTAATTGATGTTTATAGAGATTGACATTAACATTCTTTTTCTGTCTATTCTCATATTTGAAATTATCATAATAGCCTTTTGACATTATCTTTCATTTACCTCAATGATTTTATGAACTTTTAAATTTGGATATAAATGGGTAAGCCTTAGAATGTCTTCTGTTTTGATTATAATAACTTGGATATTCTTAGATAAGTAAAAGTCTTTCTTCTTTTCAGAAAGTTCTTTTTTATTTATTATTTCAATAACTTTAGAGGGATCACCATTATCATTTAAAATGGCAATATCAGATATATATTTAATATATGTGTTTGGAATATAGAAACACTTTTCACATATTGTTTCATTACATCCTTTACAAGCCTTATTTTGATGTTTTCTGAAAAAAGGATATTCTTTTTTGAAGTTTTTTTCATATATCTCTTAAAAAATTGCTTTTAAAGATGTTCTCTCACTTACTTCTTTTCTTAAAATTCTTTTTCTGTAATAAGAATTAACTCCAGATATCAAAGAAATTGCAGGTACAATACATTTTGCGAATTTTATTGGTCCAAACAAAATAAAATCACTGGGAGCAGAAGCACAATAGGCCATTATTGATGCTATAGCACCACATCTAGCATTTTCACCATATTTTTTAGCAAAACTCCATCCATAAATTGCATTAGCAGGAGCAAATCCAGTAGGCAATCCTAATTCTTTTTTGACTAATCCAGTTGTTGCAAAATTTATCGAAATTGAGGGTAAATCTAATACAGCTGTATCAACAATACAGTTATTAATATTTGCTTTTTGAGCCTTAGGGATTAATGACTCTTTTAAGAATTTCAACTTCTGTTTTGGAAAAATATATTTATTCCCAAATGTTAGAAGCACAGCATTTTTAACTCCAATTTCCTTTAAGCGCTGTAAGTTTTCATCTGTAGTATTTCCATCAATGCTGTTTAATATAGCTCTATCTAATAAGCCTATTTCTTTTAATATTTCCATTGCTGGTATTCTTGAAGAATCATTCAATCCATCAACCAAAAAGGGATATTCTACATTATTTGCAATAAATTCACATTCCTTTACAAGTGCTTCTGGATATGCCCCTACAACATCAATTACTCCTTGTAATTGAGTATCTTCAATTAATTCTGTAAATTCATTTAATTCTTGTTCAATAAGATTTTTATCGATTTTGCCCGTTTTTTCATCCAATAACGCAGCATGCTTAGCATAAAAAACAGTTCCAATCATAACAATAGGATTTTCCCCTGGTTGACCACCTAATTTAATATTACCTATTTGGATTGTTTTTTGCTCAGATTCAAACTCTAACATAATTCAATCAAATACTCTTAATTATTATATTTTTCTAGTGAAAAAAAATTATTATATTCTAAATATCTTTCTTAAAAGGTTTATCCAACATTAATAATTTAATAAAATTTGGCACTTTTTCCGTGGGAATTGTTAAGTAATCTCCATCAATAAAATAACCAAACCCTTCTGACCAAGTAGAAATTTCATGTAAATAAGTTTTTTTATCCATCCTTAAAATTTTTCGCATTAATTTTAATTCAACTTTGTTCATTTTTTCCACCATTTCTTTTACTTTTTTCTTTCTTTTTAGCTTTATAGGTTCACTTACAAGGGTTCCGATATAAATTATTGATAATATAAATTCTGGAATCCATTTATGCATCAGCAAGACGATAATCGCTGCAATAAATGAAGAAGCTGCACTTATTGATACATGAATATCATTCCAATTATACCCTATGTAATATAAATCAATTTGAATTATCATTCGGATAATATTTACAACATAAAAGATTACTGATGAAACGATAAGAGCTTTTGTTTTCCGCCATATAATATCCTCTTTTGTGGCTGGGTCTTGACTATGGGGCGTGAAAACGATAATTCCGATAAAAATAACGATAGCTTGCACCCCTGTGCAAAATGTTTCGAAGTAAATTGATGGTCTCCCAGGAATATCGAAATACCAATGATATTTTCCATTTGGAGCATATACTGCTTTTACACCCATATTAAAAAACAGGTTTAAGAAATATACTGTTTGTTTTACAACAATTTCATGTAACCAATAATTAATTTCAAGATCAAAGAACAGATATATAAGATAAGCGGATAAAGGTGCTCCAATAGCGAATATAATCAAAGATCTTATAGAGAAGATATATTTTCGTCCGTTATATTCAATGATAGGTTTTTTAATATTACTTAATTCCTTAAATTTTTGCATCTTTATTTTCCCCTTCTTCATCTGTATGTTTCAGATAATAGTGAAACCTATCGAGTATTATATAATTAAGAATTATTAATAATGGAATCATAACAAAACCAAAATTAAAATAACTGGCAGATTCTAACAATGGAATTGATAAACCGATAATAAATGCAAATAATAAGTTAATTGTTAGTAATAACCAGATATATATTTTTTTTAAGATCAATCGCTTCATGATAAATAGTTTTAATAAGTCAATATAAAAAATCAAATTAATCTTTATTAAAAATCTTTATTAGAAAGGTTAAATCTTAATTCTTTTTAATTTTATTTGTTATCAAATTTTATTAAATTGTTCCAATGGATTATTTTTTATGTTTTATTAACGATTTTTAATAATTTTTTCTTAAAGAAGTTCTACATTAACTGAAATAAATAAATTAAACATTTCCATTTAAATTGAGTTGAAAAAGTAGAGTTAAATAGAATACCTCATTAATAATTAATTGGAGATATATTAGAACAAGAAATATTAAGGAGTCCATTAATGGTTCTTGATGTAAAGCCAGAAGATGAAATAAAAAGTCTGACATATACTATTCAAAATATTGTGGTTAAAATATCATTAAATTTAAGCGAAGATCTTGTTTTACGAAAAATTGATGCAAAATTAAATAATACTGAGTACAATCCAGAACGTTTTCCAGGACTTTTTATAAGATTTAAACACCCAAAATGTGTAACTATTATTTTTAGAAATGGAAAACTAATTCTAACTGGTTTAAAATTATTTAGTCATATTAATTTAGTGATAAAGCAATTATTATTGAAACTTAATGAAAACCTTAAGATTTCTATAAAAAAGAGTTCAATTAATACAGAAATCGTGAACATTGTAGGAACTGCAGACTTTTATAAACAAATAAATTTAGACCTCGCAGTAACTATATTGGAAAACGCTATTTATGAGCCGGAAGTTTTTCCTGGTTTAGTATATAATTCTTTTAATCCCGTAAAGTCTGTTTTTCTGATATTTAGTACAGGTAAAATAGTTTTTACAGGCATTCGTGAGAAAATTATAATTGAACCGGCGTTGATTAATCTTGGACGATTATTAGATAGGGAAAAATTATTTATAATTTCTTAAAAATTCATACCCATTTATTTGAAATAAAAATAAAATTTTTTTTCTAAGTTATATTCTTTTTCTCATAACAATTTAATATATCACTATATCAAAATAAATTAATGGTGAAATTTTAATGTCAGAAGAAGAAAAAAATAATCAAACGTCTGAAGGACAAGATACTCAAGAAGAATCTGCTGAAAAAGAACGTACTGACGATAAAGCAAAAGCAAAATTTACTTTTAAATGTACTCGTTGTGATAATTGTTGTTCTGCAAGAGGACCAATACCAATAACGCTATGGGATTTAGAAATGTGGGCTAGAAATGGTGTTGTTGCTAATTTTATGCCATATTTAAGTATCTATCAAAAACCAGATGGAGGGATTGATTTAATATTAAAACCTTTAGCTCCCCCCCCTACGGAAGGAGAAGAGGAAAAAACCAATAAGGACCCATTTGGAAGTGTACCTATAGAAGAATTACTTAACGTAAAATGTCCTTTATATAATAAAGATGAAAAAAAATGCTTAGTCTATGATAATCGTCCTTTAAGTTGCCGTACATATCCTTTAGAATTTGATGGAAAAAACTTTATTGTTGTTGATGCTGATTGTCCAGGAATTGGTGAAGAAGGTATGACTAAAGATGAACTAAAAGAGATGCGAGAAACAGCGAAGACCATGCATTATGAATTAACAAGGATGAGGATTGCAATACCTATCTTAAATCAATTAATTTCACAAAAAATCATGATGGATTTGATGCGGCAAAATATGGAGGCTATGAGTAAGATGTCTGATGAGGACAGGCAAAAACTTGATGAAATCTTTAAAAAAAGTAGTGAAGATCAATAAAATTACTATTTTTTAATTATTTATTTTATTTAGTTCAATATTAAGGATCAAATATGAAGGAATTAAAAGTAAAGAGCTCAATGTTAAGCTTAGTTCATGGTGATATTACCGAAATTGAAACAGATGCTATAGTAAATGCTGCTAATACAAATCTAATCCTTGGTGGTGGGGTCGCTGGTGCTATTAAGGCAAAAGGTGGGCCGACAATTCAAGATGAATGTAATAAGATTGGCAGTACTTATGTAGGAGGAGCAATTATCACAACTGGAGGGAAGTTAAAAGCTAAATATGTTATTCATGCTGTAGGACCAAGAATGGGTGAAGGTAATGAAGATCAGAAATTAAAAAATGCCACGTTCAATAGTTTAAAATTGATGGATGAGTATAAGCTTAAAACAATTGCGTTCCCTGCAATATCTACGGGAATTTTTGGATATCCAATAGAAAGATGTGCAAAAATTATGCTTTCAACAACAATAGAATATTTAGAGGGTAATACTCAAATTGATCAAGTTATCTTTTGTTTATACACATCTTCTGATTTTGAAGTTTTTGAAAAAGAGTTGAAATAATTGGTTTTTGACGTTACTTTTTTTATTAACGTTTAATTAATAATCAGAAGAATAATAATTATTATTTAGAGCAAATCTTATTACTAAGATAGATTAAGGACTCTACTTAAAAATGAGTGATTATAAATATATTAAATTCTTCGAAGATCTAAGAGTTAATGATGTCCCTCTTGTAGGAGGAAAAAATGCTTCACTCGGAGAATTGTTGAGTTTCGGTATTTCAGTTCCACTTGGTTTCGCCGTTACATCCAATGCTTTTGATTATGTCTTGGATACAAATTTTTATACTATTAAAGAGAAAGAAATATCACTTCGAGAATTGATCGCAAAAGATATTAATAGGATTTCTAATGAATTGAAATCAGAAGATATAAAGTCTGTTGAAATAGTAGATAAAATTTGTGCTAATATACGATATGTAATCGAACAATCTAAAATTCCAGATTCTCTAGCGGATGAGATTTTACATGCTTATTCTAAATTAATTGAGAAAATTGGAGAGAAATCTACATTTGCTGTTAGAAGTTCCGCTACAGCAGAAGATTTACCTGACGCTTCATTTGCGGGGCAACAAGATACTCACTTAAATATATCTGGCGAAAAAGAAATCTTAGAATATATCTTAAAAGACATGGCATCAGTTTTTACCACAAGAGCAACAATGTATCGTGAACGGGCAGGATTCGATCATTTTGACGTAAAACTTTCAGTGGGGGTCCAAGAAATGGCGGGAGGTTTAGGTGGTGTTAAATCCTCTGGTGTAATGTTTACTGAGGACCCTGATTCGGGTAACCCGAACGTGGTTGTTATTAGGGGAACTTGGGGTTTAGGAGAATTAATAGTACAAGGTGTTGAAAAAGGAGATGAGTTCATGGTATTCAAGCATGATCCTCGAAAACTAAGGATTATTCGTCGTGAGCTTGCTAAAAAAGAGAAAATGATGATTTTTACTAAAGGTACTGAAAAAATAGGAACTGAAGTAGTTCAAGTACCCGAAAAAAAGCAGATGCAATATTGTTTAACTGAAAATGAGGTCCTAATATTAGCAGATTATGCTCAAAAAATTAGAACACATTATGGTCGAAGGATGGACATAGAATTTGCAGTCGGAAACAATGAAAAAATATATATTGTCCAAGCACGCCCTGAAACTGTTCATAGCATCAAGGGTGATGTTGAAGAAATCTTCTATCTTCTTGAAGATCCTGTTAAATTGACCCAAGAGGGATTATTAGTAGAAAACTCAGGTATCGCTATTGGACGAAGAATAGGTTATGGGAAAGTAAAAATTATTGAGTCAATTAATGATGCACACTTATTAAGAGAAGGAGACATTCTTATTACAGAAGAAACAAACCCTGATTGGACCTCTTATATGCAGAATTTGGGAGGAGTCATTACTGAGCGAGGTGGACCCACTTGTCATGCTGCAATTGTATCTCGAGAGTTAAATATTACTTCAATTGTTGGAGCTGATGAAATTGTACAGGTTATGAAAGAAAAACTGCGCGAAGGAATTGAATACATAACTATTGATTGTAGTCAAGGGGAACCACGTATTTGGCTTAAAGATGTTGAATTTGACTCCGATGTAATTGAATTTGCTAAACTTCCACAAACTCAAACAAAAGTACTAGTGAATCTGGGAATCCCAAAAGGCGCATTAAGTCAAGGAAAGCATCCAGATGGCACAGGGTTAGCCCGCCTCGAATTTATAATTAATGATGAAGCTCAAATTCATCCAAACGCATTAATCGATTTTGAAGCTTTAGTAATGAGATATGATATATTATTAGATCAAAGAAAAAAGATTGAAAATATTAAAAAAAGCGATTTATATCATAAAGATCCTTTTAATCAAGAAATTTTTCAATTAAAACATACTCTAGATAAAATAAGGACTTTAACAATCGGTTATGAGGATAAAGTAGAATTTTATGTTGAGAAATTGGCTGAAGGAATCGCTACAATAGCTGCGGGGGTATGGAAGACTTTATCCGATGGGAGCATTGGTGAATGCATAGTTAGACTTTCAGATTTCAAAACTAATGAGTATGCAAATTTAATAGGTGGTTGGATATATGAAGGTGAAGAGA
>CAYPFJ010000101.1:0-12892 GCA_964409945.1 uncultured archaeon
CAATTAATTTATTAAGAAATTCAAGGGCTCCATCTAAATCCTTCTCAATGAATACATCTTGAGTTACAGCTAATAAAACTTTCTCTGGTTCTTTAATAGATGCCTTAGTATATACTAATCCTCCAATTGGAACAAGAATTTCATCATTTTCATTTATTCCCTCTTTTAAGTTTTCAATGGTTCTCTTGGTATTCAAAACATTTGCTAAAGAGGCATTTATCATTTCTAATTGATTCTGAAACATTTCGCCTTGTTCTTTAAAGTATCGAAATTTTAATAATTGTTCTTGGTATTCTTGAGATTGTTCCATTTTTATCAAATCTTTTAGTAGGTTTCTTTATTGTTCTGATAATTCTCGGATGAGATAATCTTGAGATTCTTCTAGAGATATTTCTCCAATTTCTTGAATGTTGATTTGACGTCTGTAAATTCCAATTGAAGTAATTTGAGATAATACTTTTTCAAGAGCCTCTTCTTCTTTCAAGGCACGTACTTCTTTTCTAAATAAATACTTTTTATGATCTTTATTGTAATTACCAATAATTCTGAAAATTTTAATCTCTGACATAACTTATTTAAACCATGGTTTCAAAGCTTTTAAAATACGATAATATTTCTAAAAATATTAAATTTTGTATTTCAATCCATGTAGGATTTTAAAGCAAATTAGATATAAATAAAGAGATCGCAAATTTTTATATCTACTCTATAAATGTAAAACACTTGTAATACGCATTAATTCGGGACCAGTACAATTAACCCCAAAAATTCCGCTTTCATCGTTAACTATTGCTCCAGACCTTAAATAAGGCACTCCACGATTTACAGTCGATACATCAACTTCATCGACCTTTAGAATGGAAGATATAATTTCGATTTCACTATCAGTTGATAGAGGATGTACTAAGCAACCAAAATTATTCGCTAATGAGATTGATCCGGGGAGATAATAGTCCGCAAATTCGTAAATAACAGCCTCAACATTTAGAATATCTTCAATCTCTGTTTTATAGTTTTCTAAGAAAGAGCTGATTATTGCGCCTTTATCATTACATAAGATTAAATTACCAAAAGCATTATCAATTGATTTTAGAACTCCAATTTGGCTCGATTCTTTCACATGTAGTTCTAAATTATTAAGCTCATCTTCTCTTATAATATGTGGTACTATTATCCCGTATTTATTTGACGCTGTATACACACCTAATAAATTAGAATTATTAATTGTAAGAGGATAAAATGGAGCCTTAAAAGTGTTTTTAAATTTCTCCAGTAATGTGCTCATTAATGTTGGAGGATAAAGAATAAATGAATTATTGGCAGCTAGATATACTCCAATTAAACTTCGACCAAAAATCTGGGCTCTAAGGATCATTATTCTATTTTTAATTTGTGAATTGCTTAATTTTTGCTATTGATATTCTTGAGATTTGATTTTAATTCTTTAAATTATATGTTTTAAAATGAGTATACTATCTTTGAATTCCTATAAAATTTAATTACCCCTACCCTAAATAAACGACTACTAATCCATCAATATTCTTTGTTGCCCTAACTTTTAATTTTCGTGGAGGTTTTTGAGTGGAGCGTTCCCAAATCTTCTCATTAACTTCTTGAGTTATTACTAAAGATTCTGGTTTAAAGTGACGCGTCATGTATTCTCTAAGATACCTAACCGCTTTATTAGCTCGTTTATGTCTAGGCCCTTTTCGAGCTTTAGCAAGAGGAACTATGTATATTCTCTCATCTATAATCTCTTCTTTAGGAGCTTCCTCTTCCTCAATTTCTTCTCGTTCTTCAACTCCCTCTTCAAAAATTTCACTTATTTCTTCTTCCTCAGAAATTTCATCCAGACCAAATTCTTCTATTTCTTCAATTTCTTCTGGTTCTTCAACTTCAGAATCTACTAATTCTTCTTCTAGATCATCTAAACTAATTTCTTTTTCTTTTTTTGCCATCTTATTTCAGATCCTTTTTCTTTCTTAATCAATCTCTTTTTAGTCGAGTATTCCTCCATGTTCTTTTCGAATAGGGACTATCTCTCACTCTACGATGTGTCTTTATAGTAATCCAATTTGGAATTGTTTGACTTTGTTTAGCCTTTTTTGCTCTTCGCAATTTAGAAGGCAAATTCTTATTTCTCGCCATAATTTCTGATCTCTTAAATGTTTCTGTTTTTTATAATTATTTTTTAATATTAAACTCTTTTTTTTTTCCTATTGAAGAAATTTGTTCTAATAACTTTTTAAATGCATTATCTGGTAAAGGCGTTGCACCTCTTAATTGTCCTGATTGAAATAATTGAATCAATTCTAACTCAATTTGTTCTGCGAATTGTGGTTTAACCATCCGAATATTTTCTAATCTTTGCCTTCCTTCTTGGCTTAATATCTTCCTCATCAACAGATATTTTTTATTTTCAAACTCTTTTTGCTGAGCTTCTGAGATTTGTTGTTGTGCTGCTTGTTGTCTTAATTCTGCTAATTTTCTTTTTCTGATATTATCTAATTCTTCTTCGTCACTCACAATAACTCCCTAAATCTTACAAATTTTATGTTTAATGTCTTAAAATTGCATAAGCTGTTCGTTCTAATAAACTTGTACCTTCTGTGGAGACGGTTCTTCCTTCTTTTTCCATCTTGTCAATTAACTTTGCATTCTCTAACTGTTGCAAAGCTACTCTTATTATTTTTCCACTTCCTTTTGCAGAATGATTCAGCCCTGGCCCCCTTCGATTTCTCCCACCATAAAATTTCCTAAGTTTATTTACACCTATTGGTTCAAATTTCTTTACTTTTCTAAGAATTGAAGCACATCTGATAAACCAAAAATTTTCAGTGTCTTGTGGCGCTAATTCTTTAAAAAATGCTGTTTTCCAAAACTCTGAACCTTTTGGAGGAGAAATTTCTGGATAACCTCTTAATTTTTCTGCTAATGCTTCTACAAGTTTTTCCGGTTGAACGACAAATATCGACATATTAATCTTTAATTCTATACTTCTTTATTAAATATAATACGTTTAAAAAGTTAGAATAAATTAAAAATTTTACGTATTTTTTGAGTTCTAGGACGATGGATTATCAACGAGAATTTAAAAATGCTTTATTATCACAACCTCATTGTATTTTAGGTAAAAATGGAATATCTAATGAATTTATTGAACATGTACTTAAATTATTAAAAAGAGATAAAATCATAAAAATTAAAGCATTGAAATCTATTGCGACAAGATCAAATATTAGTGAAATAGCTAATAAAATCTCGAATTTAACAAACTCTAACCTTCTAGATGTTAGAGGTAAAATAATTATACTCACTAATTATGATATAAAAAAGTTTAATTAAAATTGCTTTCAAGAACAATTAAATGCCAAAAGGTAACAAAAATCCTAAAAATATTGCAAAAAAGATTGCAAATTCCCGAATGCTTTACCTCTTTCAGAAAGCTCATGATGTGTTTCCTAAAAATAAATATCTATCAAATCGATATATCTATTTTGCAAGACGCTATGCTCAAAGAGCTAAAATAAAAATCCCTTTTAAGTGGAAAAAACGTATATGTCCTAAATGTAAAATGTTTTTATACCCAGGCGTGAATTATAGAATAAGAATGCACTCACAGAAAGGAAAAGGATCTCATGTCTCTTTAACTTGTTTTGAGTGCAATAAGACTACAAGATATTTCATTAAATTAAAAAGGAAAAAGAAATAATATTATTATTTTAATTAATTACAGAGAGTAGTTTATGCCATTAATCATAATATTGGCTGAATGTGGATTAGAATTAATACCCAAACAAATAAGGAATCATCCTGCTGTAAAGAAAAATTTGTCTTCAAGTATTTATTCTTCACAATTATTAGATAACACTTTACATTTTTCCGCTATGAAAAAATTGAAAAATTATGAAAAGAGAGGACGACCAGATATAACCCATGTTTGCTTACTTAACGCTTTAGGATCACCCCTAAACAAGAATGGAAATTTAATACTATTTATTCATACAATTAAAAATAAAATTTTTAAAATAAATCCTGAATTAAGAATCGCACGAAATTATAACCGGTTTAAAGGATTGATTGCGAAATTATTAATAGATGGAAGTATAGAGACAAAAGATTCATACTTAATAGAATCAATTAGAGGAAACTTAAAGGAACTTATCTCTACATTTGAAAATTCCGAGGTATATCTGTTTTTAAGTAACGGCAAGTTAATTGATAACTATAGAGAAATGTTTCAAGACGTTTTAGCTAAAAATTATATTGTTATCATAGGAGGATTTCAAAAAAGTAGTTTCTCTGATGAAATTACTAAGTTATCTGGAAATCAAATCTCAATTTCAAGATACCCATTAGATGCGTGGGTAGTTGTCAATAAAATTATAACTTATTATGAACTAACTAACAGAATTCATTGAAATCACTAAAGTTAAAAGAAATGGTGAATTTAATATATTACCCAAATTAGCGCCGCTAGTCTAGGGGTTATGATTCCGGCC
Source organism: uncultured archaeon (assembly GCA_964409945.1). Classification (GTDB taxonomy): domain Archaea; phylum Asgardarchaeota; class Lokiarchaeia; order Sigyniarchaeales; family SOKP01; genus Loki-b32. The sequence goes on from CAYPFJ010000101.1 coordinate 4,503, forward strand.
TTCCAAGCCGGTGACCCGGGTTCAATTCCCGGGCGGCGCATAAAAACTTTCCTTTTTTAAACCCATATAATAACAAATCTTACAAAATAAAATTTCGTGAAAGGATAATTTCACGAAGTTTTGAATCTTCTGTGAAAAAACAACTTTTTTAATATTTTATAAAGCAAAGAGTTATATTTACATATCTGTATTTTATTGTTGAAAAAACGCTTGCTAAATACTTTCCATTTCCCATATTAGATCACTTCTTTATATGTATTAAAAAGGCGTTTTTTCACTTCTTTTAAGTCTAATATATTTTTCTTTCATTAATCTTAAATTCTTTATTTTATTATTGACCAATACTAAATTATTAATCATTCTAATGGTCAAATATATATATAAGGAGTTTAAATCAGTCTTAAACAAATTAAAATTTCCGGATTCATGGTTTTGGTCTCGATACACTTTAAACACGTATTCAGGATGTGCCCATGCTTGTATATATTGTGATGCGCGAAGCGAACGATACTATATAGAGGATTTCGAAAATGAAGTAATTATAAAGACTAATTTCGATAAAAAACTAGATCAGAGGCTTAAAAGAGCTCGAACTCTGTTACCTGACGTAATTGCTCCTGGTGGTGTAAATGATGCCTATCAACCAATTGAAAAAAAAATTGAACATACCAGAAGAGTATTACAAGTTATTGCAAAATATAAATTTCCAATTAATATCGCTACTAAATCGAAATTAGTTACTCGAGATGTTGATATTCTTAGAAAAATTGCAGATGAGACATGGTGCACTATAGGATTCTCTATATCAACTACAAATGAAGAACTAGCGAAATTCTTAGAACCTTATTCTTCTTTACCTTCGGAACGACTTGAGGCTTTAAAAAAGATAAAGAAGGAAGCTCCTAATATTCAAGTTGGGACATATTTCATTCCTATAATTCCATTTTTAGAGGATACCGATGAAAGCTTAGAAGATGTGATAAAAAAATCTAAAGAGGCTGGTGCTGATTTTGTATTATTTTCACCTGGCTTGACCATGAGGGATTCTCAAGTGGAATATTTCTTAAAAAAATTAAAAGAAAGCAGATATAAACATTTTGTTAAACCCTTACTTGAATTATATAAAGGTCAGATGCATCCACCCTCAGAATATAGTAAAAAAATTAATAATAAATTATGGAATTTATGTCAAAAATATAAAGTTAATATCCGAGTAAAACGTTGGATTCCTTCAGATTACCGCAAATGGAATTATATGGTTTCAGAATTTCTCTTAAATAAAGAATATATAGATGCATTGAGTACAGGTAAATCGAATAAAACTCTAATATGGGCAGGATTGAACCTTAATAACCTAGAAGAATCGATTTTAGACGTTTATAAGAGAGATGAATTGCACACCATAAAAAACTTTAATCCCAAAATAATTGAACTTATTGAACCATACTTAGAAAAAAGTAAAGAATTAAAACAAAGAAAGGGGTTAGAAAAATTTCTATAATCACAAAAATTACCCAAGAAATCATTGAAGTATTGAGAAATACTGCTCCCAAATTAACTCCCGAACAGATTGGTCGAAGAAACAAAATATTGAATTCTAATAATCCAAACTTTTTTGAATATGGTCACAAGATTTCTGATATAGAAAAAATTACTAAAACCATTCATATGAAATATCAATGTGGTTATAAAGACGCTCTCTCCGTTTATACAAATTTAGTTAGTTCCAATGTTCAGGAGGAGAAATTTGCCGGTATATTTTTTCTCAATTACTTCAAAAGTAATTTCAATCAAGCGACTATAGATATGTTTGAAGATCAATTCTCTAAATACTGCGATACATGGGCTTTTTGTGATAGTAGTTGTATTAGAATTATTGGACCATTTCTCGGAAAAAAGAACAATCAGCTATTAGCTGAAAAAACAATCGATAAATGGTCAACAAATGAAAATCTTTGGGTTAGAAGAGCTTCAATGGTAATTCTCATTAAAATTATAATGATGAAAAAAGGATTCGATGAGGATTATGTATTTAAATTAATAGAAAAAATGCTTAATTACACCGAGGATTATATTCAGAAAGCTATTGGGTGGCTCCTAAAAACTTGTTCTAAATATAAGCCAGATTCCATTTTTAATTACTTAATGAGTAATAAAAAAAGACTCTCCCGCTTAATTCTTAGATATGCTAGCGAAAAATTACTCAAAGAAAGAAGGGAAATAATTTTGAAAAAGTAAAGGAACTACATGAAAAAACTTTATATGATATTTTTTCCTTTTTAAATTACGAATTTTGATATTTTAAAAACTTAAATGTTTTATAAAGTAAAAATTCTCCACAAAGCCAAGGTGGCGTAGCCCGGGAACGCACTAGAATCATCAGAATTACTGATAATAGTGAAACTGAAGATCTAGGTATCGAGCAGAATGAACTTCTCATCCATTCTCGGTAAAGTTCAAAGGGATTCGCCTTGAACGGATTCCGGAATAATCTCTCCCTTGGCACTATTATTACTCCCCAAATTTTATCCTAATTTCAAATTTTTCTTTCTAATAAATATTTAAAAAAGACTCTTAATTTACATTTTTAGATTTATTATGAAATATGATTTTGATAGAGTAATCGAGCGTTCTGGTACTAATTCTGTTAAATGGGATAAACAATTTCTTAAAGAACACTTTAAAACTGATAACATTTTGCCTCTGTGGGTAGCTGATATGGACTTTCAATGTCCTCAACCTGTCATTGATGCTTTAAAAAAGAGGGTTGACGCAGAAATTTATGGATATTGCTGGCATAAAACTCCTACATATTTAGATGCTGTTTCGAATTGGATGAAACGAAGACATGGATGGGAAATTGATAATGAATGGATAGTTTTCAGTCCTGGAATTGTTCCGGCTATTTATATGTTAGTTCAAACGCTTACTAATGTGGGAGAGAAAGTAATTGTTCAACCCCCAGTATATTATCCTTTTTTTTCAGCCGTAGAAAATAATGGACGTATCCTATTGACAAATCAATTACATTATGAGAATAAGAGGTATACTTTTAATTTCGAAGATTTTGAAGAGAAAGCTAAGGATCCATTAACTAAGATGTTTATTCTCTGTAGCCCTCATAACCCTGTGGGGCGCGTTTGGACTGAAAAAGAACTTAGAAAACTAGGAGATATTTGTTTAGAAAATGATGTAATAATAATTTCAGACGAAATTCATCACGATTTAATTCTTTCAGGATATAAACATACTCTTTTTTCTACAATATCGGATGATTTTGAGAGGAATACAATTATGTGTACCGCACCAAGTAAAACATTCAATATTGCAGGTTTAAAAACTTCTAATATAATTATTCCAGACGAAAAAATGAGAGAATCATTCATAAATGTAACATCTAATAGGAATAGTGTTATGAGTCCAAATGCTTTTGGTATAGTTGCATTAATTGCAGCCTACAATGAAGGAGAAGAATGGTTAGATCAAGCGTTGAAGTATATTGAGACTAATTTTAAATTCTTAAAAGAATTTGTTAATGAAAAATTCACCAATATTGATTTCATTGATCCAGAAGGAACTTATCTTGCTTGGTTAGATTGCAACAGATTGGGTATGGATGATGAAGAACTAAGTGATTTTATGCTTAAGAAAGCAAAAGTTGCATTGGATGATGGTAAAATATTTGGTCCAGGTGGAGAAGGATTTGAGAGAATAAATGTAGGATGTCCACAATCGATTTTAAAAGAGTGTATGAATCGTATAGTTAATGCATTAAATGAAAAATAATTTTTTTCTTAATTATTTATATTGAATTCAATAAAGTAATGGGTTTTGACTTCTTCTCAAGTCTTTATTAATGAAAATCCTAAATTTTTCATTGTCTTCATCTATAAATTCCCAAAATTCATTATAAATATCTTCAAGAGACATATTTTTTTTCTTAAAATTAGATTTTCGATTTTTTTGGTGATTATGTATATTCTTTGGAATTTCTTTTGGTTTATATTCAATATAATTACCTTCTAAGATTAAATTTTCAAAAAGTTTAATGTCATCTTGTTTAAAGCTATCAAAATCAGAACTCTTTTCGTCATTTGACTTATTTTCAAATTCAAAATCTACTCTCTGATACCCTCGAACTTGATAATTTTTATCCACAAATGCTTGAAATTGATGATCGCATACTAAACCTCTGGCAATTGACATTGTAATTAGCTGTTTTGCTTCTGAAATTACAGTTTTAGGAACATCTAACGATTTTTTTGACTTACATACTGGACATATAAATTCAACCTTCGATCTATTGATATTTACATTCCTCTTAACTTCTGTAATTGCCATTATAACACCTTCTTGAGATTATCTAAAATTAACAATAAAAACACCATTTATTTTATAATGAAAAGGATAAGATTTAAGTAAGGGGTCATTACTTGTTAAGTAATTTATTAATTATCTAAATTAGGTATTATTAGGATTGAAATTTATGTTCATATTACTCTCATCCAATTCAAAATTAATCTCTAAATTTGATACTAAATCACTTTTAATTTTGAAACAATGAGAGCCTTTGGTAAATTTCTTTAAAATATCATCATCTAATTTTATTAAGAGACTGATACTATCGTTTAGATTAACCGTTCTACCGCTCAATTTACCTTCTATAATATCATTTAAATTAAAGGATTCTCCTTTATGATGGATTGATAAACGACTTTTTAACGTATCTAAATTAACATTATCTTTAGAAAAGTTTAATTTCATATCGTCTAAGTAAAATTCTCCATATTTAGATATATCAAGAGTATTAGGATCAAACTTTTTAATATTAAAATCTCCAATTTCAATTTCTTCAGGAATTACAAATGGTATAAGTAGATTAATAAATTTTATTTGTAATGAATCTGCTCTCCCGTCACCATCAGTATCTAGTATAAAGACACTCCTCTTTGGCGGAAAGATCTTTTTTATCAATACTTTGAATGCAGATAAATCATACGATATAAACTTTCACCCTAATTATTTTTTATGGATTATTTGTAAATCTAAATATTAATATTTTTCAATTTCAGAAATCTTTACTGGACGATTCTCTTCATATGATTTCTGAGCTGCTAAAGCTACCAAAACATTTTGCAAACCATCTTCCCCATTTGGTTTGGGTTCTACATTTTTACGTAAGCATTCAAAGAAACTTTTTAATTCAGTAGAATAAGATTCCATGTATCTTTCCATGAAAAAATATGGAATTTTATCAATATTAGTGCATTCAGCAGTATAAATACGGACAGTATTAGTAGCCTCATTGTCCGCTATAACACATCCCTTAGAGCCAAAAACTTCAACACGTTGGTCATATCCATAAACTGCTTGACGAGCATTATCAATTATTCCTATAGCTCCATTTTTAAATTTTAAAACTGCAACAGCAGTATCTATGTCTCCTGCCTTCCCGATTTCGGGATCAATAAGTACAGATCCAGTTGCATAGATTTCTTCCACTTCACTCCCAGCTTGGAATCTTGCCATATCCCAATCATGAATAGTCATATCAAGAAAAATACCTCCCGACACTTTTATATAGTCTATTGGAGGGGGAGCAGGATCCCGAGAAGTAATTTTAATAATTTGAGGTTCACCTATTTGACCAGAAGCGACTGATTCATAACATCTTAAAAAGTTACGATCAAAACGACGATTGAACCCCACCATGAGTTTGATACCCGTCTCTTTAACAATTGAAAGTGTTTCTTTAATACGCTTTATATCTGTATCAATTGGTTTTTCACAAAAAACATTTTTGTTCACTTTAGCAGCTTCTTGGATAAATTTTGCATGAGTATCTGTGGGGGAGCATATTAAAACAATTTCAATTTCAGGATCTTTAAAGATTTCATTTGGATCGTTAGTGAGTTTGGAAACTCCCATGTCTGTTGCCCATGTTCTCAAATTATCATTTATCTCGAGATCGACTACACTTTTTAATTTTACATTCGGTATTTTATGTAATAAATTTTCAATATGAATTTTACCAATTCTACCTGCTCCTATTAAACCAACAGAAAAAGATTTCATCAAATTATATCACATCAAGTCTTAAAAGTTTATTATTTTTAAACTTTCTAAAGAAGAATTATAGATTTATATTTATGAAAGGCTAAATTGAATTAATTAATTAAAATTTTTTTAAAAGTGTTAGTATTATGAGTGAAGAAAAAATACAAGTTTATGGATATCGATTGGTAGTGCTATTATTATTCATGTTAGTAAATATAACAGTACAAATACTTTGGATAAGTTTTGCTGCTGTCACTATACCAGCACAAACATACTTTGGTGGAGTTGATGAACTATATATATTTCTTCTTTCTGCTATTTTTATGATAATATACATACCAGATACCTTTATAGCTTCATGGCTAATTGATAAATATGATTTTAAAATAGGTTGTGGGATAGGAGCAGTTTTGACAGCTATTTTCGGTTTCCTACGTTTTTTTGCCGGTCCAGATTATTTTCTGATGCTAATTTTTACTATTGGTATAGCTATTGGACAACCATTTATTATGAACAGTATAACCAAATTATCTGGTAATTGGTTTGCGAAATCTGAACGAACAACTGCAACAGGGCTTGGTACACTTTCAATGTTTATTGGAATTTTACTTGGGATGCTCTTAACACCATTTCTTATTGTCGGTAATGATCTTAGCTCAATGTTACTCATCTATGGAATCTTAAGCCTATCAATGGGAATCCTCTTTATTGTGTTTGTAAAAAGTAGACCACCTACACCCCCTTCCTCAGAACCATTCAGTGAAAAGGTCCTAATGTTTGAAGGCCTGAAAAAATTATTTACAAATAAACATTTTCTAATTTTGGTTTTTCTATACTTCTTAGGATTAGGAATTTTTAATATGATTACAACATATATTCAGGTAATTCTAACTCCAAAGAACCCCGCAGTATATGATGAGACTTTTGCAGGGCTTGTTGGTGGAATTATGCTTCTTGGAGGAATTTTTGGTGCTATTATTATGTCAGCTCTTTCTGATAAATTTCAGAAAAAAGTAGTTTTAATAATAATTTCTGTTGCAATTGCTACCATTTCTTTATTCATATTTGCTTTTGTAATTGATGAAACATCACTAATGGTCAGTGCTTTCTTATTTGGTTTTGGATTACTTGGTGCTGCTCCAGTTGCATTGGAATATGCAGTAGATATCACAAAACCAGTTCCAGAAGCAAGTTCGAATGGAATCTTGATGATGGTTGGACAAATTGGAGGGATTGTCTTTATCCTTGGTCTAGCAAATTTTACATTACCAAGTGGGAATTATCTGCCAGCATTACTCTTAGAAGCTATTTTAATTGCTATTGCCTTAGTGTTATCATTCTTTCTTAAAAAAGTGAAAAAATAATTCAAAATTTTCTTTTTTTTTCCTCTTTATCTCATTAAAGTCATAAATTTTTACAATAGTAATAGTTTTATCAAGCCTTATTTCCTAAAATCCTCTTCTCTTGATTAATAAATTCACTAAGTCGTATAAAAAATATTGACATAGATGTAAAAATGAGTTACTAATCCTTTTATCTTTTAAAAAATCTTTTATAAATTTAGTAAATTATGGGTAAATGAAAATTATGAAAACGATAGAAATTAATGCTGAATGGGATCCAAAACCAGGATTTAAATTTGGATCAAAAGATATAGAAGGAAAGTTAACTTATTTAGGCTCGCAAGTGTGGCGTAATCCTGTTGTTGATGTAGTAGAAAAACCAAAACCTCAAATTAAATCAAATGAAGTATTGATAAAGGTGAAACGATGTGGTATTTGTGGAAGTGATGTACACATGGCTCAAACATATGAAGATGGATATATTTATTATCCAGGATTAACAGCTTTTCCAGCAACCCTTGGACATGAGTTTGCTGGTGAAATTGTTGAAGTTGGAAGTCTAGCAATTAATAAAAGGACTGGAAAGCTTTATGAAAAAGGGGAACCTGTTACAGTTGAAGAAATGGTCTGGTGTGGCGAGTGCAAACCTTGTTGCGATGGATACCCTAATCATTGTGAAAGACTACAAGAAATTGGTTTTTCTATTGATGGTGCTTATGCTGAATATATTGCTGTACCTGCCAAATTATGTTGGAGTTTAAAGAAGTTGGAAGATAAATATGATGATATCTTTAAGATAGGGAGTTTAGTAGAACCAACTTCAGTGGCATATAACGCAGTTATTGAAAGAGGTGGTGGAATTCGACCGGGGGAGAATGTAGTAATTCTGGGAGCTGGTCCTATTGGTCTAGCAGCGGTAAAAATTCTAAAAACTGCTGGAGCAGCAGTATGTATTGTTTCAGAACCCGAAGAAAGCCGAGCATCATTAGT
>CAYPFJ010000102.1:0-12759 GCA_964409945.1 uncultured archaeon
TTTTACCTTCTGCAACAGCATTTTGCACAATATCAAAGTCTGCAATAACACCCAGAATTTTCTGATTTTCTCCTTCAACTACTACTAAATCTGGAACCCCTAATTCTTTCATTTTTTTTGCAGCATCTTGAATCGTCGCATTTGAGTCAATTATCCCATATTCATCGTTAATTACTAAATCTCGTACAAAATATTCTTTTAAAGCCATAGATAATGCATCTTATTTTTAATTAAATTATTTTTTTATGAATTAACAAAAGAATGGAGTATATAAATTTTTTTATTCTCTCCCCATTATCATGCCATAAAATAGTAATGTAAAGATTGGTCTCTTTATGTTTAATATTATGTATTTGATATGTTTTTTAACCTAATAAAATAATATTAAATTAGTTCTATTAATGAACTGAATGAATCAAGGACAAGATTTGGTTTAATTTTCACTTTAGTTGCGTTATAATATTGACCTTTACCCGTTTTTACTAAAATTGATTTAATATTTGCATTGATAGCTCCTTGAATATCAGATTCAAGATCATCGCCAATCACAATTACCTCATCGGGAGCAAGATTTAATTTTTCTAGTGCTTGAAGGAAATATTCTCTCGAAGGCTTTCCAAATATTTTTGGAGTCACATTAGTAGCGTTAGCAATCATCTGTACAAATGTACCAGTGTCTATAACTGGTTCACCATTACTATCAAGATAAAATCTATTACCTTGCATTCCAAGCAGTTTAGCGCCTCTAAGAACATACTTAAAAGCTACATTAAGCCTATTTACATCCCAATTATCATGAAAATCACCTATAATCACAAAATCTGGTATTTCAGAACCCATAACTTGAGGAAATTCTTGAAATTCTTCTGCAACTTCTTCTGTTGTGACTAAATAAGACTTGTTATCAGGATATTTTGATAAAAATTCTTTTATAGCTATAATTGGAGTAAAAATCTCGTCCTTATCAACGTTAAATCCATAATCATGTAATATATTTAGTACTGTCTTGGGTGATTTACTATCGGTATTTGTAAAAAAAATAAATTTTAAGCCAATTTCACGAAGTTTTAAAAGTGTTTCAAAAGCCCCAGGAATCGGAGTTCCTTTAAAATAAAGTGTTCCATCTATGTCAGTTAAGACTCCCTTAACTTCATTAAATTTTATTTCTATACTCATTAATATTATAAAACCAAATGCTATTTTAAATAATTGTTCGAATAAAGTCTGAGAATGTTCGTGAAAGCTTCATTTCGCGCAAAATCATAATTATCAGCATATTATGCATAATATGATTTAATGAAGAAATATATATGATTCGATAAATCGGAAAACTGATTATCTCCCTTCTTTCTTAAGATAAATGGGATAATAAGAATAATTACATGATTGTTGACAAAAATTCTACTCTTAATAAAATTTCAGTGGAAACCAAAACTAAAAAATGTCCAAAGTGTAAAAGAATCTTACCTGCTACACCAGTTTATTTCTATAGAAGAAAAAAAGCAAAATTTGGTCTTGATAGTTATTGTAAAGAATGCTTAAGAATCTATTACACACTAAGAAATATCAAAAAAAGGTATAGTATTTCGAAAAATCAGTTTGATCAAATGGTTAAGAAACAAAAAAGCAGTTGTGCAATCTGTGGAGTAAAATTTGCTAACCTTTTTCATCCACATAATAAGGAATCATTTACTTATCATGCGTCTGCACCAAGAGTGGATCACAATCATAAAACTGGATTAATAAGAGGCCTTTTATGTGATAGATGCAATCTATTAATAGGGGAGGCACATGAAAATACAATGGTTTTAGTAAATGCTATAAAGTATTTAAGAAAAAATTTTAGGCAAAAGAAAGGAAAATAAAAAAAAGTATGTTATTTATGTTTTAATGAATAATTCTTTGATGAATCTAGGTAATGTGAATCCTATATAGAAACAGATCGAACTAACAATTACAAAAGTTCTAGCAAAAAAAATAGTTATTTCTGTTGGATTTTCTGCTCCAATAACATCTATCATCGTTCCAATTGTAAAAGTTAGAAATGCTAATATTAAAAATTTACCTTTTAGTTTAATTTCAGAAGAATCTGCTTTTAGACTGATTCTAGCAAATAAAAATCCAGTAACTAAGAATAGAATGATCGAAAATAATAAATAAATTTGGATCCATATTGCCCATTCTACTACAAAAGCACTTCTTTGGTCTCCGATTAGAAAAGGATTCAAAAAAAAGATATACAAAAAGACAAGTTCAAAAAATGTTGCTTCAATGGCAAAAAATAGCATTATCTTCTTCTGTTGCTTTTTAAAAAGAAAATTAGTAAAAGCATAAAGCCATGTAATATGAATTGGAGCAATAAACGCATTAGCTAAGAAGAAATACAAAGGTGGATCTAGGCTTATCCCGAAAAATATATTTGTAATAAATTGTATCGCATCAGACCAGTATGGACTTGCTAAAAGTATCCATGTAATTCCAACTAGAAGTAATTCTACTTTTTTATACTGTAAATACTTTAACACAATAAAAAAACCTAATACGGTAGATATTATAACAGATATTAATGTAAAACTTCCATAAAATATTTCAAATCCAGTTAATTGTGCCAACATTTTCTTATAAAGAACATTTTTTAAAAGTATTAATTGAATTATTTATATTAGTTTTATAGTTATTTAATAATTCTTTTTTACTATATTTTTCGTGTTATACTTACATATTAAAGAGATTTCAATTTTTTTTTGCATTTAATTACTTTCTAATATGGATTATAAATATATTAAAAACAAAATTTCATCATTATTTTCTTGCCTTGAATTTTTCAACTAGTACAAATTTTATTATAATTGTAGAACTAATAGCAGCAATAATAAAAACAATCCATATTGTTTCATAAGCTAGAATATTCATATACAACAGAGGTTTTGTTAAATCGTTGAATTTATAAGGAGTATTTGTTTTCACCCATTTTGCTCCAAGACACCATAATTGAGAATGTCTTTCTTTTGCGTCGATTGTATATACCATTACTGATAAATTTGATTGATATAAAGCTTGATATCCAGTATTTGAATATGTATCATCCGTATTAATATAAGAATAATTATAGGAAGAAGATTCAAATTCAATAGGGGATGGTGAACCTGACCATCCTAATAAAATTTTAGGGGCACGAATATTGATCATTGCAATCCATTCTGAATTAGAAGTTGGAATCATCATTTTAGATAAATCAACACCAGATTCAATAGTCATATTTAAGAGAATTTCATAAAAATCCTCATAATAAGGATGACTAGGATCTGGCCTATCGGCATCAAAATCTAAATAATAATTATTATCTCGTGTGAAGTTAAGGACTTCTTCAAAAGTAGGAATTCTTATACCCTTATATGACTCTGCTTTTGCATAAGATATAATTCCTTTTGAGATGGTACCAAAAGGATCCTCTTCCACAAACCAAGAACCTGCATCTAATTCTCGAAGTTCTGAAATTGTAAATGTTTCTGCTTTATCGTATTTTCTACTGGGAAAATGATCTGATACATTGGTTGTTCTCAATAATGTATCATCATGCATTAAAAACGGAACTCCATCAAAACTAATTTTAATGTCTACTTCCCATCCAATAACGGTATTATATTCAAGAGCTGCAAGACCCGCTTCAATTGTATTTTCTGGAGCTAAAGATGAAGCACCTCGGTGAGCAATCAAATCTGGTTTTGGTGGTAAATCTCCATCTATCACATTTGAAGGTCTGTATATTATTGGAATTGTAAAAGTAAAAATGTAACAAGTGATAAGGCATATAACTATAATCAATGCTTTCTTATGGGGATCCAAGTATTTTCCTGAAAGATAATTTTTTAATTTAGGTGCAGTTTTGATTATTGGATATAATAAGACTATAAGAAGGATATCAAGAATAAAAATAATATAAATACTATAAAAATCCAAAACTTGTAAAATTCTCCTGACTTGCCCATATTGGTCAAAAATGTATAATAAAACACTAAATATGACATTATACAAGACAACCAAGATAAACGGTATTATCTTATTCAAAGTACAGGGTTTTAGCTCATCTGTTTGTGTAAATTTTCTTATATTGATGAAAATTAATGCTAAACCATAAAGTAATGGTAATATTAGAATTATCCTTACTAAAAGAACAATATCAAAGTCAAATCCTACCCAACTTGATACCTCTGAATTAATTTCATACCAATAAGGTTCAATTGTATGAATTAATATAAGAAAAATTATCAAATTAATACATAAAACAACATAAAGGATAATCCACTTCTTCCCTTTTTTCCTTTGCAATTTATCTAATAATGACATTATATTTTTATATAACAAAATAGTTTGCTAATTTAATTTTTCACTTGATATTAATAAGTATTTTTGTTATACTATTAATTAGAGGATTCAGAAATAAAATTAGTTCCTATTGATGGATGGGGTGGCGTTCTGTTAGGGCTATTAAAGTTACCCATTGGACATTCTTTTAAACATTCTTTCTAGAGATTATATCTATCAACATTTATTCCTTTAATTGAGATTAGAATATTGAAAATTTAATAAAAAAATATTAACATTATAAATTCAAGTCTTAAAAATCGAATAATTAATAATTATGAATATAAGGAAGTTTTCTATGATAGAGATAATTAATTATTAAATTATTATATTTTTAATGATTTATTTTGTTATTCCAGTTTCTTATATTATTCTGTCTGGCTTCTCTCGTATATTTGTTAATCATTCGATCTCCGATATATTTATATAGGTGTTTTTCCTTTAATATCATAAGTTTTATCAAAAACTGATATATTGGTGAAGTTAAAAAATGTTCTTTGGCAAACGATTTAGTGGCTATCAAGGCGAAGCGTTTTCAGGGTTAGATATTTTGGTACTTTCTATTATTAGAAATCGAGAAGGGATATCTGGATATGAAATAAGTCAAGTAATTAATAAAAAATTTAAACCGATGTGGAGAGCTTCTCCAGGAACAATATATCCTTTGTTAAATAGATTAGATAAAAAAGGTTTTGTCGATACAGAAGAATTTATTGATGAAAATAATCGTCAGAAAAAGATTTACAGAATTTCCGGTCAAGGTATGGAGAGGTTAAAAGAAATTTTAAAAGATAACTTTGAATCTAGTATGAATACTCTTGGAGATTATATTCGCACAGTTGTGAATGCATGGTCACCCCATGAAAAACGAATTAAAGGAGTAATGTCTTGTTTTCCTTATCATTGCACACCAACTCATAGAGAAATCAATCAAGAGGACTTTTCACTAGCAAATATTAGCAGAGTTGAAAGAATTGTTAACGATTTAAAATTTAGCAGAGAAAGGATCTCAATGCGATTAAAAGAAATTGACAATGAACTCGAAAAATATGAGGATAAATTAAAAGATTTAAAAAAAAAAAGAGAGAAAAATACAAAGACCATCCCAATAGTGGATGACGATGAGTATGAGAATTTTTAACTTTTACCAATTATACATATAAAAAAATTCAATAAATAAAGGAGGAAAATGAAATATGTGTGACGAAGGCCCCCATGGTCATGTTAGTAGTCATGGCCGAAAAGCAATGGTTGGTTGCTTTCCATTTGACCCTCAACAAATGCATAAAATGAAAAAAATGGCTACACATTTTATGAGAGGTTTTATGGGAAGTCAAATACCGTATAATGTTGAAGACCTTGGAGATAACTATTTGATTACTGTACCTTTAGCTGGTCGTACTAAAGAAGAAGTTAAGGTTTCTTTAATTAACAAACATCTTAATATTAAATCAGAGAAACCGAAGGTTCCTGAAAGAACAAATGTAAAAGAAAAACCAGAGGAAGAAAAAACGCTTCATGAATGTTGCGATCCATTTTTCTGGAAGGGATTTACATTTATTGACGTAAATATGGACATTCCTTTACCCGTTGATACAGATACAGATACAATAGTCTCAAAAATGGCTAATGGGCTACTAAAGGTAACATTTAGCAAAAAACCCGCTAAGAAAATAGATATTAGTGAAAGTTAAACATTAGACCAAAATTAAAGGCGGAGAGCTTTAGAATTAAGATAAAAGAGTATCCGAAAGATTACTATTGTAAAATCTAACTCTAAAGCACCCCACATAATATTATTTTTTTTTATATTTTTTAATTTATTGTTTATTTTTACTTTTTCTTTTTTACAATGATGTTTTTTCTATAAAAATTAGATATTAATCTTTAAAAAAAATAGAGGAACTTTTTATTTCTTTAACCTACTAAATTACTACAGTAAATGTTATTTAGTTTTTAAATTAATCATCTTAAAATTTGCATTTTATAATTTCATTTATTTTCTAATTTATAGATTGAAATAATAAAAACGAGGAAAAACATGGAAAAGTTAAAAGTTGGAATCATTGGATGCGGAGTTATTTTTGATCTTAATATACTGGGCTATTTAAATCGTGATGATATTGAAATTACTTGTTTATGTGATAGTAAAGAAAGACATATTAAAGAGAAGATTGAAAAGTTTAATCTAGGGTCCGATGTTAGACATTATCATGATTATAAAGAAATGCTTGATGTTGAAAACATCGATATTCTAGAAATTTTATTACCTCATCATTTACATTGTGAAGTGACTCTTTATGCAGCTCAAAAAGATATTTTAGGAATAAGTGTACAGAAACCAATGGCAAACTCTATCAAAGACTGTGATAAAATGATTAATGTTTGCAAGAATAATAATATAAAGCTAAAAATCTTTGAAAACTTCACTTTTTATCCTCCAATTATGAGAGCGAAGCAATTATTAGAAGAGGGAATTATAGGTGAAGTAAATTCAATTCATATTAAAACACTTGAAGCAACTAAAGGAGGGTGGGATATAACTACTACCACATGGTTATGGAGATTAGATCCAAAATTGTGTGGTGGTGGATTAGAATGTGGATCACCTATTATATTTGATGACGGATTCCATAAATTTTGGTTAGCCTTACACTTAATTGGGGCAAAAATTGAAAAAGTCTATTCATGGATTGACAGATTTAATAATTTGGATGTTCCCGCTTATATAATGTGGAAGTACGCACCTCCAAAGGATTCGGATTTTTTTGTGCCTACATATGGAAGTATGGAATATAATTATGCTCCCCATATGACTTTACCTAGTCCCTATTATCCTGAAGATGAATTTATATCTATTACAGGCTCAGAAGGAATTATGTGGATAAATCAAGCAACTGCTGCAAATAATGTGATGTCTAAATCTAAAGTCTTTCCAGCAATCGTTATTTTTCGAGATGGAAAAATAGAAACTATATCTAATATGGAACGAGATTGGAAGTATGGATTTATAAATTCTACTCACCACTTTATTGAAGCAATAAAGAATGATGGAGAACCAATATTAACAGGTGAGGAAGGAAAATATACTACTCAATTTGCTTTAGCAGTTTTAAAATCCTCCATGCTTGGCAAGGAGATTAATCCAAAAGATATAAAAGAATAAAAAAAAATTTATTTATGCCTTAATCTGTTTAATTTTCGCTTCCGGAATATTAAATAAGCACTTAGTCCTCCGATACAAATTACTAATATGATGAGAGTAGTAAAGAAAAGCCAATCTGAATTTGTAGCAGTAATTTGATAAATTATATTACTATCAACATCTTTTACTACAAATGAAGACATTGTTCCTTCATTACCATAAGTAATTTCTACAGTATAATCTGTTTCACCAGTCCTATTTATTGTAAGAACATTATTGCTAACTGTTACATTTTTACAATCGAGCGCAGTAATGAGTTCTTCTAAGTATGAACTAAAGGGAGTGCCTATTGTGAGTCCGTTGAAGATATATAACCATAAAAATTCATCTGATTCCAAGATCGGAAAGCTAATATTTGAAATTATAATCGCGGGAAGGCTATTTAGTTCTGCTGATAAATTATTATAATTAGAAAGAATATCATCGAAATCTGTTGGATTTTTGAATATTAAAAGTGGATCATTTTCAATTGTAGGGTCTTCTTCAAAGCTTCCAATCGTAAAATTCCATACAGCACGTAGACCAACCCATAAATTGTAGCTATTTGTATAATTAGCATTTATAGTAGTTTCATTATATCCTAGATTACTCATTACTACTAATAAAGGGATAAGTTCTTCAGATTCGAACAATGCTGGTAAAAATAATGAAACAAATACATCATAAAATTCCCAGGTAACATAATTCCAGCCTTTAATCGTATTTTTACTCTTCGCACTAGTTTGATTTGAATCTCCTTCGAACCAATTTGAAGGTGTCGTAGATGAATTTACTGTGGTTTTCCAAGCAGCTTCATCATACTGTGAAACTGTAAACACTTCAGTGCCTTTAGTTAAAGCAATATTATAATTCCCATTAGCGGTAGTAATAGTTGAAAACATTCCTAAGAAAAACATACAGAGTAAAGATACTCCAGTTATTCTAATTTTTGTATACATCTTCATTCTATAATTGCCTCCTTTTGAATAGATATGCAGCTAATACAAAATAAACAACTATAAAAACAAGTAGCAATGTAATTCCCATCTCGATACTAGGTGTTACCCATTGACCGAATGAGAAGTCCCCTCCTATACCGCCTGGACCCATACCGCTAAACGAAAATTCAGAGTATCGTGGATTTGGAAAAGGATATTCGAGTATTCCAGTTATGAGGGAACCTAAATATGCTAAAGAATATAAGGGTTCAAAATTCTCTGCAAATATTAATGTAACAATTTGATCTGCGATTCTAAACCCTATGAGAAGAATTATTAGAGTAGAAATGATTGTCAGATTTACGCTTCTCATAAATGAGCTAAAAAAGGTTACAAAACTACTTAGAGCTATTATATATAATATCGCAATACCGTATGAATAAAAGAATCGAATATTAATTGGTCCCCCATAATAGAAAAATCCTAAAAGTCCTAAGATAAAATAATAAACTGAAATAATTGCAACTACTAAAACTAAATTTCCAAGATATTTTCCTAGTATTAATTTATATTTGTTAATTTTAGGAAATACTATAAAACCTGTTTTTTTATCATATTCAGAGCAAATTATCCCCGAGAAAAACAAACATGCCGCAAATAAAGTTATAAATGAAATAAATTGTAAGCTAGTATTAAAGAACTCCGCTTGTGTATCTGAAAGGAGATAAGTAGGAATTAATTGTAGAATATAACCTAATAAAATCGCAACCACGATTGCAACTATCGAAAAGAAATAAAATTTCTTTCTTTGACTTTTAATTTCAAATATAAGTGTATAAAATATTGGCGTTATACCAATAAAATTTTCTTTGCTATTATCCATTTTTCTATGAACCTCCACTTAATTTGCTTTTTCCTTTTGAATCATTGTCTTTTACCATCTCGGCATAAACTCTTTCGAGTTGAGATGTTTTTGGCTGAGTAAATGAGATCACTGTAAAATCTGATTCGAACTCCTTAATAAGAATCTTTAAGATCTCTCCTTTTGATTTATGTCGTCCATCATAAAAAAATTTAAACCCTTGTTGGTCAGGATAATACTTTACGGGAAGTTTTGATATCATCGGGTCTAAATTCTTGTCTAGATAAGGATTAAGTTTTTCAATTAACCGATCTATTAGTGAGCCTAATTCACTAGCATTAATAGCCTCAAGTAATTCACAATCTAATTCACTAGTCTTTAATTTAAGTGCTAAATTCTCTACTGTATCAAACCCAATTATAGAGCCATAATTAATTAAAGCGATTTTATCACATACTTCTGATATTTCATATAACATATGGGAAGCAACAAATATTGTTTTTCCTTGTGATTGAAGCTCTCGGATATATTTCCGTATTTCAACACGTGCTAATGGATCCAAGCCAGTTTGGGGTTCATCCAATATTATTATCTCCGGATCATGGATAATTGCTTGAATGATTCCTATCTTCTGAGTCATTCCTTTAGAAAAATTTTTTACCTGTTCAAATTTCCATTCAGAGAGCTTGAAGCGCTCTAAAAGTTCATCTATTCTTTGATCGATCTTATCTTTAGGGTAATTTTGGAGGTTTGCGAAATATCTTAGTAATTGATAAGCAGTCATATTGTAAAAAGAGGGAATATCTATTAAAAAACCCATTTGGCTTAAAGTTCTCGATATCTTTCCTAAATCTTGTAACTCACTACTATTAGTTCTAATAAGTATTCTGCCCGAATTTGGTCTTAGAATTTTCGCAATCATTTTAATTGTAGTAGTTTTGCCTGCTCCATTAGGACCTACTAACCCAATAGTTTCCCCTCTATGAACTTCAAGGTTTATACTATTAACTGCTGTTAAATTCCCAAATTTTTTCGTCAAATTTTCTAGTTTAATTACTATTTCTGACATTTTCATAACATTTTTTTATTAAATTCAAGTCATTAATTTTCATTTTGTTTTTCACTCTCAAATTTTGAAATCTTGTCCTCAATAGTTTGAAGCATTTTGGCTAAAATTTCTAATCGTTTTTTGATGAATATTTTCTGAAATTGTAAAGCCTGCAAAGTCTCATTTTCAGGTTTAAGAAACATTTTATCTAAAAATGTTCTAGGATTTAGGAAATTTTTTGCTTCTTTATCTACGAACTCATCTTTAAATCCAAACGTTGTAGTTATAATGGATCTCATTGACTCTCTTATCTCCTGCTCTTTTTTCATCATTATTTCAAGAGTATTTTTGCCGTCAGTGGTTATTTCATAGATTATAGTTTTATCATCTTCAGTCTGCTGATCACTTGGTTTAATTAGATGCTTTTCTCGTAAATCTCCAAGGATTGTATAAATTGTTGAATCTGATGGTGTCCAAACACTAAAAGTGCGATCTTCAATTGCCCTTTTAATTTGACGTCCATGCATCGGCTCTTTATCTAAAACTAGTAACGTAAGTATTCTTATAAATCCCTTCTTCATTGCTTTCTCGAATGTCTCAGCAATTTCTTCTACCATCATATATCAGTTTAAAATAGATCTTCAAAATTGTAACGATATTAGATATATCGATTACCGTTATATAAAGTTTATTTTTCTAAAATATTAGAATGTTTTTACTTCAACATTTTAAACGTTAACGCTGGAAATTCTTCTACTTAAGTATGAGAAGAATATCCTAAGAACATATATTATTTAGAATCTTCTAATCCTTTTTCGCGATCTTTAATAAATTTCTTCACGGGTCTGAATATTAAATAATTCCCTTGTTGATATATTCTATAACCATGGAAAACTTTTCCAAGCTTAGAACCAAAGTAATACCAACACAAATATGATATGAGTAAAAAGCATGCGATTACTTCCATTCCGGATTGATGAGTAATTTTTAGATCTATCCCAAAGACGATAAAAGAGTTCCATAAAAAGTATTTTCCAGTATTAACGGAGGGTAAATCAACCCAGGGAAGAAAATTTAACCATCTCATATCTAATATTTCGAAATATATTAAGCTATCAAAAGTCCATAGTGCTGATAGAAAAATAACTGCTAGAAAAACAATCCAGTCTTTGTTTCTTCTTCGTAGATATTTTCGATATAAGTAAGAATTTGTCCAACCAACAATAAAACTCAGTAATAATCCTTCTACAAATCCCATTTAATATTCACTCTCCAACCATTTATTTTTTAGATACCATTCAACGGTATTTTTAGTAGCACTTTTAAAATCTGGAAACTTAAACTTAAACCCTAAATCTTTGATTTTTTTATTAGAAAAGAGATATTGATGCGTGGTATACTCTGCCATGGATAAATCAACTGGTGGTCTTGAGTTTAGTTTTTTAGCTTTTTTATTTTTCCTTTTATTCAACCAGTAAAGAAATTTCGAAAAAGCTTTATATAACGGCCACCATACAGGAAAATTAAAATAGTCAACATTTAGTAAATCTGCTAGATATTCAAGAAAATCTTCTTGAAAACATTTATCTAATGCGAGATTATAAGCTTCACCTACTGATTGCTCATTTTCTGCTAAAAATATAGCCGATCTAACTAAATCTTCAACATGAATCAATGGCATGGCTAAACGCTTCGTTTTAGGGTAGATATGGATGCCAGGACCAAATCCTGACTTATTAACTAGTTGCATTATATGAAAAACCCCATAGATCTGATATGGTCCCATTATTGGTGCAGGTCGTATAATCGTGGTTTTTAATTGATAATCGCTCATGTATTCCTTTAAAACCATTTCTTGTTCCATTTTACTTATACTGTAATTATTTGGGGGATTGTAAGGTTCAGCTTCATCAGTAGGGATAGGATAACCTTTATTATCCTTTTTATAGTTAGGTTCTCCGTAAACACCACATGTACTCCAGTGAATAAATCTCAAATGATTTAAATCTTGAGTATCACTTATAATTGAAAGCAGATTACGTATACCTCCTACATTTATATTTCTTAATAGTTCTAAATCAGCAAAATAGTCATATAAGCTAGCCACATGAAAAATAATATTATATTTTTTATCTTGAAATAAGTCGATAAGTGACTTCTTATCTGTTAAATCAGTTGGGACAAATAAAATTCTCTTGTCTTCTAATATTTCAGTCATATACTTAAATCTATTGCTAAAAATCGTCTCTTTAGTCATTAATTTTTCTCTTTTATTCGAAGGTAAATCTGTAGCTACTATATTCCATTCTGGTTTTGTCTCTAATATCTCTTTTATAAGAAATGTGCCAGTATGTCCTTTTGC
>CAYPFJ010000103.1:0-12692 GCA_964409945.1 uncultured archaeon
CGAAAAGATTACTAAGCTTTACTGATGCTTCATTAATTTATTTATATCAACAACTCAATGCTAATTGTATCATATCATTTGATAGTCATTTTGATACAATCCTTAATAGGAAATTTTAAAATTTTGGTATTTCTATGCTATTATCTTTTATAACAATATTCATCAATTATAGACATAAAGGTAGAATAAACGACTTCACACAACGTTATTTATCTCCCGGGTTTAAAAGTAGGGAAAAGAAGTGTACCTTTATATAAATACATAGAATCAGTCCATAAACGTCTTATACCCTTTGATCATTGGTATGTCCAAACCATTGGCGTTAAACCAGAAGAACAAGGAAAAGGATATGGAGTGCTACTCTTAAGGACTATGATTAAAAAAAAAGAAAGTGAAGGATTTCCTATTTATATAGAATCTCATAAGGAAGAAAATGTGTCATTATATCAGAAATATGGGTTCGAAATAGTAGAACATGTAATAATCCCTAACACCGATGTACCTCTTTGGGGTATACTAAGAAAACTCTGATAAATATCTTTAAAATAAGCAAAGTTTGTATATAAAATTCGGTTTTCAGACGACTATATATTTTAGACTATTCAAATTAATAAAGTCCGATGAATTTTTAAAAAAAGAAATTAATTATAGAATAAGCGATATAAACTTAAATGTCTAAAATATGGTTGAGATTAATAATATAAAAACGATAGCTATTGTGGGAGCAGGTGTTCAAGGACATGCAATTTGTCAAGTCACTTTAATGGCTGGTTTTGCAAATGTGATTTTAAATGATATCAATATGGATATCCTTAAAAAAGCAGTGAATTTAATAGAAAATGGAATGACATTATTGGATGCTAAATCGGTTACCGAAAATGTTGGATTAAGAGCACTTGAGGAAAGAGGTTTACTCCCAGAAGGAAAAACTACTGATGATTTATTAGAAAACTTAATTCTTGAAGAAGACCTTAAAAAAGCCGTTGAAAATGCAGACTATCTTATTGAAGCAGTCCCAGAAGTCATGGAAGTAAAACAAGAGGTCTACAATAAATTAGGAAACCTTACTCCTAATAAAACGATATTAGCATCTAATACATCAACTATGAGTATTTCTAGGATTGGTGAGGCTTCTGGTAAACCTGAAAATGTTATAGGTATGCATTTTTTTTCTCCAATAAGTAGTAGATTAATTGAAATTACAAGAGGAGAAAAAACATCTAATGAGGCGATGGATATTGGTGAGGCTCTAGCAAATAAACTTCCTTGTATTAATGGTAAACGGATGGTTGCCCGTCTTGAAAAAGAAACCCCTGGCTTTATCGCAAATCGTATAAACATAGTAGGTGAAATTTATTTGAAGTGGCTTCTTGAACAAGCAGTCGAAAAAAATATACCTTATGAGGAAATAGATGCAGATATTATTCATGTTATGAATCCTGGTCCCTTTGAATTAATGGATTTGATAGGAATCGATACAGTTTATGGTGCGATGAAGTATTTTGAAGACACTGTATCAAAAGATTTTGCTCCAGGAAAGATTTTCACTGAATTGATTGAATCAGGTAATTTAGGGATAAAAACTGGTAAGGGATTTTATGATTGGACCCTTAACGAGAGGCCAAAAATAGACCTATCAAAAAAAGCGGGACTTGCCAACGCTGAGATAGTTCTAGCTTTGCAATTGAACGAAGGCTGCCGATTAATCGAACAAGGGATAGTTAAAGGATATAAAATTATCGATGATGTAAATCTAGCGGGTTATGGAAATCCTGGTCCATTTATTGCTGGAGGAAAAAGAAATTATGAAAGATGGTCGAAATTACTAGAAGATTTTGTAGAAAAGTCTGGATATACTTATGCAAAACCATGTGAATTAATGAAAACAGGAACATTTCTTAAAATGCGAAAATAATCCATTTAAAACTAAAAAAAAATCTTAATCTTTTAAATTAAAAGATTTTTGATTTTAATAATTAGCTATATTTGGTTATTAAATGGTTTCTTTTTAAAATTCATAAAAAGGGCAGAATCTCCTATTAAATATAAAACATAAATTTATTTTTTTACATTTTTATCGAAATCTTGGAAAGAATACTCAACCAATTCTTTTCTTTACAATAAGATTTTGAGAGAGAATTAAAAGGGGAAAAATTAAAATTTATCAGTTTGAAAATAGGTTTAATCCAATCAATATTTGTCCAGAAGTAGAAAATTGCTGTGAAAATCCATGTATTAATTATATAAGTGGTAGTAAAGTATGTACAAATTGTGGAACTGTTTTAGGGCAAATTTATGTAGAAAATGAGAGAAGAGCTTACGGTATTGAAGAGATTAATCAGAGAAGACAAACAGAACCTTCTTGGAGAGAATTTGGCCCAAGAACTATCCTTCCAAGTAATAGAATTGATTCAAAAGGAAACGTGATAAATGCTAAGAAAGGTATATTATTCTCAAGACTCGCAAAAATTCAACGATCTCTTATAACTTCATTGGAACGGAATTATTGGGAATCAAAACCGAAATTAAAATTGTATACATCAAAACTTAATATTCCTGCATATATCAGTGAGACAGCATGGAGAATCTATACTGAAGTAGCTAAGAAGAAATTAACAATGGGGCGTTCAATTGATGGATTTATTGCAGCCTCATTGTATGCCGCTATACGGATTCATGAATTTCCAAAATTACTCGAAGATGTATCTGAAGCATCAATGGTATCAAACCGCACATTATTTCGTTCTTTAGGTATGGTCGTTCGGGATATACTCCCGATCTTAAGTTTAGATTATCATCCAATTTCAGCAGAGAAACTTGTATTTCTTTTTGGTAACAGGTTGGGATTGCCTGAAGAAATAAAAATCAAAGCTTTAAATTTACTTAAAGATACCTCTAAGAAGGGTTTACCATTAATTGGAAAAGATCCTAAAGGATTAGCTGCTGCAGTATTATATATAGTTACTAAAAATACTAAATTTAAAAAGACTCAGGATGAAGTAGCTCAAGCTGCAAAAGTAACTGAAGTTACAATAAGAAGTAGGATAAAAGATTTTAAAGCCCTAAAGGATCCAAAAGTATAAAACGCATTTCATTAATTTTCTAAATATCATTGGTAAATATCCTTTAGAATAGAAACTATC
The DNA here is from genome assembly GCA_964409945.1 of uncultured archaeon. Taxonomy (GTDB): domain Archaea; phylum Asgardarchaeota; class Lokiarchaeia; order Sigyniarchaeales; family SOKP01; genus Loki-b32. Next base: position 3,144 of record CAYPFJ010000103.1, read on the forward strand.
TCTTATGATTAATTTTTATTTTATAATATTGAGGTAATGAAATTCAATAAAATATTATAGAAAGGTTCTAAAACTTGATTTTTTATCTTTGGAATATAGAATAACGAGATGGTTACTTATTTTAGAAGAAAAAATAATTTTAATTACTGGGTCCACAGATGGCATCGGATATCAAACAGCAATTGAGCTTGCTAAATCAGGATATCATGTAATTGTTCATGGAAGAAATCGGGAAAAAGCTGAATTAACATTAAGAAGTATAAAAAAAGAAATCAATGATAGTAAATTGAGTAGTGTTTATGCTGATTTAAGATCTTTCACTCAAATTAAAGAAATGGTCAATGATGTATACGATCGTTTTGATAGATTAGATGTGTTAATTAATAATGCTGGAGTATATAGATCAGAGCGAATTATTACACAAGAAGGCTTAGAAGAAACTTTCGCAGTAAATTATGTGGCACCGTTTCTTCTTACGAATCTCTTATTAGATTTGTTGAAAAAAGGGAAATCAGCTAGGATAGTTAATGTCACTTCAAGAGTTCATTCTAATCGTTTTGATTTGGATAATTTACAATTGGAGAATGGATATACTGGTGTAAAAGCTTATGCAAATTCAAAAACGGCACTTATATTATTTACATATCTCCTTGCAGATAAATTGAAGAATACCGATATTAGTGTAAATTGTCTTCATCCAGGAGTAATAAATACAAAATTATTGAGATCTGCTTTTGGTTCACAGGGGAGGTCGCTAATAGATGGCGCTAAGATTTTAATCTTTGCTGCTATAGCACCAGAATTAGAAAATGTAAGTGGAAAATATTTTGTAAATAATCGCTCTCAGTCCTCAAAAACTACCACCTATGATAAAGATATTCAAAAAATGCTCTGGAAGAAAACAGAAGAACTTATTAAAATGGAGGTTACAGAATTATAAGTAATGAACATCCTAAAGAAAGTTACGTTTGAAAAAATACTAAAGCTTTAATTTTCAATAAATAGACACGTTAAGATTCTACAGCTAAATAAAAATCTTCAGAAAAAGAAAGAGAGTCAAATTTTATATTAGTGCTATCCAAGCTATAAATCCTATGGATTTAGTTATTTTACGAATCATTAAATAAATAAAATGCAAATTTGATGTTTATAAGAAATAAAAAAACTTTAAAATTGAATTTTAATTTTCAAATCCTCTGGTGGTAGAACTTCCTTTTCAGAAATCAACTCTCGAGCTTCATCTACTTTGTCCCAAACGTTCCAAAACAATACTCCAACAACTTTTCCATCTTCTAAATAGTATACAATGCCTTCTTCAAATGGTTCTTTCCAAGATTCCACAGTCTCTAATTTTGAATCCAAAATGCCAACAGCTTCATAACCTAGGTCAAATAAATCAGAGTAAAAATAAGATAACTGTTCGTAAATAGTATTTTGACCTGCCATATTTTGGCCAACAATATTTCCCATATTAAGTGCATTATCTTCATGTTCCACACGAAGAGATTTATTGAGTGTTGTAGTATAATAACGGGCTACATCACCAGCAGCATAAACATCTTTTACATTTGTTCGGAGGTATTCATTAACTATAATACCATCGTTAACTGCTATATCTGTATCTTTTAATAGCTCTATATTAGGTTTAATTCCTAAACCAGCGATTATAGCATCGAATTTGAATTTTTTTCCACTTTTTGTCTCGACTAAATATTCCTTATTATCTTTAGATATATTAGTTACTAACTCACCCGAAAAGACTTCTACTCCTTTTTCTTGATAATAGGTATTAAGATATTTACTCAGTTTTTCGGGAAAAGTAAGTCCACCAATTCCATTTTCGGGGAATATCATGGATACTTTTGATTCAGGTTTATACATTTTTATTCCTGCTGCTATTTCCGAACCAATAAATCCTCCTCCAATTACTCCAAACTTATTATTTTTATCAACAATGTCTCGCAGTTTTTTATAGTCTGAGAGAGTGCGGTAATAAATAATTCCTTTCTCATCAATATTTGGTAGTTTTTTGGGTGTGCCACCAGTAGCAATCAGTAATTTTTGATAAATGTATTCATTGCTATTATTATCATACACTTTTTTATTAACAGGATCAATTTTTATTACCGTTTGATTAAGATGCATTTCAAGGTTCAGATTAGAAGTCTCCAAATCGATATCTTCAATTTCGTCTTCTCCTGTCCAAAGAGTTTTTGATAATGGAGGACGCGCGTAGGGAGGATATTCTTCATTACTTATTAATCCAATAGTTCCTTTGTAGTCAATTTCTCGAATACTCTGAATCGCTGCATCAGCAGTCATTCCTCCTCCAATGATTAAATATTTATAATTAAAACTTTTAATGAGTTATTCTCACCTCTTATTTAATTCATATATCAACTAAAACTTTTTTTATACATAAAAAAATGCTTCATTTACTTATCTAAACAATAGGATAAAAACTTCATATATATATCTAAAGGTTATGAAATATTACCATAACTTTAGTAAATAATTAAATTAGGAAACCATCATCTCACTTCTTTTTTTGAACGATAAGTGAAAATCAGAATTCTCCGCTAATAGAGCATCTATTGAAAGACCAAATTCAAGATCCATTTATTCATATCCTATAACCCACCTTACATTCAAAACAGAAAAACTCGGAATGATTATTGCTTTTTAATTCTGTAATATTCATGGATTATGGCAAAATACATTAGATCTTAAGTTTTAGCACACTTAAGTCATTTTTAATTTTTATTTTTATTAGTTAATGCTAGATTTAAAAGTATAAATCTAAAATTTATACTTTAAAAATGCAATTCCATTAATTCCTTCTTTTTATTTGTAAAAAATTAAATTTTCTTAGTCTTATTCATGCAAATATTAATTATCCTTATTTTTTATATTGTAATAATAATAATTTAATACTTTTAGAGGTGAAAATATGCATTGGGATATTTTTGAACCACTTACGTTTAATGGTTATCCCACATTAGAACAACTTGAAAAAGGTGAAAAAATGGCAATGGAATTAGCTAAACAAGTTAAAGAAATACCCTCTAAAATTAATGATGAAAATTATTAGTCATGATAACTTAAAGATTCTTTAGTTAAGAATTCTGATATTTAAAATTTAATATCTTTTTTACCTCTTTAATTAGATTTCTATTTTTTCTAGACCTAACAATTATATACTTTATTTAAAATTAATTAATAGGTGATGTTTTTATTTTGAAAAAAGAAAGTTTACATCCTAAAATTTCCATAATTGGTTGCGGAAATGTTGGAACCCGATACGCTTATGCTCTGATTATAAAAGGAATTGCTAGAGAAATTGTAATGGTGGATATAAATCGCAAGAGGTTAGAGGGAGAAGTTATGGATCTCTCTCATACTGCACCGTATACTAGCCCCGTGGATATACTTCCTGGAGATTTTGAAGATATTGTAGATTCTGATCTTGTAGTGATTACTGTAGGTAAAAACCAAGAACCTGGTGAAACAAGACTAGAATTAGTAAATAAAAATGTAGCATTATTCAAACAGATTATCCCCAACATACACAATTATGCTCCACATGCTATTTATTTAATCGTTTCAAATCCAGTCGATATATTATCCTACGTTACCTATAAAATATCTGGAAAACCTAAAAACGAAGTTATGGGGGCAGGTACAACATTGGATACCGCAAGGTTTAGATATTTATTAGCAAAATATTGTAAGGTAAGTGCTAGAAACGTGCATGCTTATATTTTAGGAGAACATGGTGATAGTGAATTTGCTTTATGGAGTAGTGCTATGATTGGTGGAATTCATATTAAAAATTACTGCAAAATGAGTGATTGTGTTAATTTTAATGATTCTGATAAAGATCTTCAAACTATTTTCGAAGAAGTAAGAGATTCTGCATACGAAATTATAGACAGAAAAGGAGAGACTTCTTATGGGATTGGTTTAGCGTTGGCACGAATTTCTCAAGCTATTGTTAATGATGAGAATACAATTTTGCCAATCTCAACTCTAGTTGAAGATTTTTATGATGTAAATGACGTCTATACGAGCTTACCAAGTATTATTAATAAGAACGGTGTACAAGATACTCTTAAAATCGTCTTAAATGATGAAGAAGTTGAAAATTTCAAGAATTCTGCTAATAAACTTAAAGATGTTATTAAAAAATTAAATATTTGAAATTTAAGTTATATAAATTATGGAAGGAGTAAACGTCATGAAAGATTTTGAGAAAATGATAAGGGATAGGTTAACTTGGGATAATAGAATAGATGAGTCACAGATTGAAATCTCTATTAAAGACAACATCGTGACTTTGAAAGGATGTGTTTCTACTTATCCAGAAAAAATATTAGCTGAAATTGAAACACAGATGGTTCCTGAAATAAAATCAGTAATTAATGAAATTGAAGTTAAATTTCTGGGGTCTTATGAAATACCTTCAGATCAAGATATAAAGGAAGTTATGTTTTGTTTATTAGATTCTAATTCAGAAATTGATTCCAATATTGTTCATGTATCTGTAGATAATGGTATTGTTATCCTAGAAGGAATTGTGAATTCCTATTGGAAAAGGGAAAAGATTCTAAAAATGGCCTCTCAAATATCAGGAGTTCTTTCTGTATCAAATAAGATCTCGATTGTTCCCGAGGAAAGGATTTCTGATGAAGAGATTACTAAAAATATAATTACATCAATGCAAAATTCTGTTCGAATTGATGCAAATAAGGTTGATGTGCAAGTTGAGAGTGGAATTGTTACTTTATCTGGTACAATATCTTCCATGAATGAATATGATGCAATATTAGATATTGTCAAATCTACTAAGGGAGTTATTAATATTAAAAACAACCTAAATTGGATTCTACAATATCATACAACTTAAAAAATGAGATTTTTATATGGTACTCCTAAATTAATTATGAGCAGAATTCAAATCAAGAAAGGGGAAATTACTAATTTAAAAATTTCTAAAGAATACATCTTATCCTTATTTTTTAATTGAATTAAGTATATTAGATTGTTCGTTTTTCTTAAACCTACATATGAGTCAAACAAAGTTAAAAGTTATAGCTTATTCTGATTATATTTGTCCATTTTGCTATATCAGATATCATCGAATAGAAAAACTCAAAAAAGAGTATAATCTTTAATGAAAGAGAATCCTGATAATTTGCTTTAAGTGAATTGTTAAAAAGAGGAATTATGACTGAATTCTACAACAATAAGGTAAAATTTCTATTGACACCCTTTCCCTCATAATCAAGAATATTAGATACCATCCATGAATTAATAAGAAAGAGATCGTTATACCTAAATATGGTAATAGTACGAAGAGAAGGAGTTCTCCTAGAAGCAACTGAGAACGAGTTTGAAAATCAGGCTGTCTTAAACCCTACGGTGGTTCAGCAAGGAGATACATTACATTTATTCTATCGCGCTGTAAAAGAAGGAAATTATTCAAGTATTGGTTATTGTAAATTGGAAAGCCCCTTGAATATCGTAGAAAGGAAAAATAGTCCTATTTTGTTTCCTGAATATGATTATGAAATACATGGTACAGAAGATCCTAGAATCGTTTTTATTGATGATACATATTTCATGTTTTACACGGCCTATGATGGAAGAAATGCGTTATTAGCGTATGCAACTAGTAAAGATTTAAAAAATTGGGAAAAACATGGAATAATTTCAGCTAAAATGAGATACGATGAAGCAGGGCAATTTTTCCGCTTATCAAGACTTAAAGAAAAGTATTATTTCTTTATATCATATTATAAGGATGTTGTTGCCGAAGATGTACTCTTATGGGAAAAAGATTCATTCATTTTACCAAAAAAATATAAGAATAAGTTTGTACTGTTCCATAGAATACTACCTGATATTCAAATTGTTTGTTTCGATGATTTTAAAGATTTGACAATCGATTTCTGGAAGGATTATCTAAAAACATTAGGCGATCATGTTTTAATGGAGCCAAAATTTGGATATGAATCAAGAAATATCGGTGCTGGAGCACCATTAATAGAAACTGAGAGAGGTTGGCTCATGTTATATCATTCTGTAGAGGATTCTAATAAAGGTAAGGTGTATCACGCAAGTGTCGCCCTCCTTGATAAACAAAATCCGTTTAAAGTAATAGGACGACTTAAAGAACCTCTTTTTTCGCCAACCGAAGATTATGAAAAAATTGGAGATGTAAATAATATTGTTTTCCCTACGGGCACCGCAATATTTGGAGATAGACTATATATTTATTATGGTGCCGCTGATAAGAGAATAGCCGTAGCATCGGTAAATCTGCATAAACTTCTTCACGAACTCTTGGCGTCCGAAGTAGAAGTTGGGATTGGTTTTTTAGCAGGACAGATTTTTAATCTTACATTTAAAGAAGAAAAAAGTTTAACTCACCTTAAGAAATTAATTCATCAAAACGAAAAAGTTTTACTGATGGCAATTGGTTGGTTAGCAAGGGAAAATAAAGTTCTGTGTAGATTTGATTCAGACGAATTATTCGTTAAATCAATAGAGTAATTGCTAATAGTAAAATAGTTCAAATGTTTTATTCTTAATTCAATTATTAGCCTAATTATTTAAATCATTAAAGTTATAAAATATTATGAGAAGGTATCCAAATCTAAAAACTATTGCTTTTATTAGCAATTATTTACCAAGGAAATGTGGAATTGCAACTTTTACTAAAGATTTATTAAATGCTGTATCTACTGAAGCACCTCAATTAGAATGCTGGGCGTTGGTAATGAACGATATTGCTCAAGGATATCATTATCCAAGTCAGGTTCGTTTTGAATTGAATGCTAAACGATTTACAGATTACAAATTAGCTGCCGAATATCTTAATGTAAATAAAGTTGATATTGTTTGTCTTCAACATGAATTTGGAATATATGGAGGAGAATATGGTAGCTATATTTTAGCTTTACTTAAAAATCTTCCATATCTTCCTTTACGCATTTTTAATTTTTTTCCACATTTTGGACATAAAACTTTAACTTGTTTACCTAGGTCATAAATATATCGACATTCTGAAAAATTAGTACAACCTATAAATTTACCATACTTTCCGGTACGTTCTACTAATTCACTGCCACATTTAGGGCATTTTTTAGGTATATCTGATTCAATTTCATTAGATTTCATAAATAATTCCAATTAAGCACAATTAAAAAATTAGAATAATTTAAATTCTTTTTTTTTTTTATTTAATTGTGAGATTTCTGACTTTAAAAGTTTAATTTCTGATTCTTTATCTATTAATTTTTCAAGAATATCTTCCTTATCAACTTTATTAGTTTTTATTTTACTAATTATTAATCTCTGTTTATTCACTACATCTTGTAATTCTTTCACTAAGTCATTTAGGATTGGTTCAGGTCTTAAATCCTCAATTTTAATCCTTGATGAGCTACTATTAGCATATTTTATTTTTTCTAATTCTTGTTGGAGTTGTGAATTTTCTTTTCTTAAGAAACCCATTCTATCCTTTAATTCTCTATATTTTATATCTTTTTCATCGAGTTCAATAGCGAGTTTTGAATCCATCATTTTCCTTTTTCTACTTTTCTTTTTAACATCTTCCACTGGGATGAGATCTTCTAATCTCATTATAATTTCTTCAAGTTCTCCAATTTTATCAAGATAATTATTGATTTCTTCATCTTTTCTCATAATAAAAAATCATCCTTTTATACGAAATTAATTTATTAATACAATTTAAGAATTTTTTTTTGATTCTTGGATAAATCTCTTGTTATAGGGTTATACAACTATGTATAAAACATATAACTATGTATAAAACATTTTTCTTTAATGACGGTTAAATAATAAATTTAATCGTAATTAAATTTATATCTCATTAAATCGTTCTTTCTTCAATTTATTATCAGAATGACTAAAGAAATTAAAGAATTAGAGATTTTAATCATTTTTGGTTTCAAAAGTTGACAGCTAATATGATTCCGAAATAAAAAAAAGCATTATTGATTTTCTTTTCTTGAATGCTTTTTCCAAAATACTCTCATCAGTGGGTTTCATAGAGGCTATGTTTCTTGTTTTTTAGTTTTATAATCTTTTTTTCCTATTTCATGTCTCCTTCAATATGTTCACGTTCAAGCATTTTTTTCGTGAGTAAATCGAAAGTATGTTCCCCATTTGGTCCTACTTCAGAGGCTATTTCTGTAAATGAGTATTTTTCTATGATATCCACAAGTTCTTCGGCTTTAGATGGTAGTTCTGGAACTGCTAAAAAAATTGGAATTTCTCCAACATTCTTTTTTATAATTTCAAGAAGCTCAGATATGGTTTTTAAAATTTTTGTGTCAATAGCATCATACATTATTATAGCACCATTAGAATCTTTAATATATTGTGGAAGTAGAAATCTAAAACGTTCTTCAGCCGCAAAATCCCATATTCGGAGTTTGACTGTTTTACCTTCAACTTCGAGAATTTTATTGTAAAAATCAACCCCCACTGTATTCCTGAGGTCTTCCATAAATACTTCTGCTACAAACTTTAGAATAAAAACAGTTTTTTCAGGTTTACCAAGTGCGAAAAGTTTGACCTTCCGGAAGTATACTGCCACAATATTTACAGGAAATAATGCTAACTACAAGAGTACTGGGTTGATTTGTTCGGGTTATATTAATACAATTTCGGGGAATATTGCAAACTATAACAGTGGTACTGGAATAAATACAAACAAAAATAGTAACAACTTGTCGAGAAATACTGCAAATAATAACGGTGAGGATGGGATAAATATAAGGGAGGATGATAATATCATTTCAGGAAATCTCGCAAACATAACGCTGATAATGGGATACATTTAGAATGTGAATGGGCAAACAAGTTTAATACAATTAAGAATTTACAAATTTCTAAAGAATAAATCTTATCCTAATTTTCTTATTTTTTAATTGAAAAAAGTATTTAAGATTGCTTTTTCTTCTTAAACCTACATATGAGTCAAACGAAGTTAAAAGTTATAGCTTATTCTGATTATATTTGTCCGTTTTGCTATATCGGATATCATCGAATAGAAAAACTCAAAAAAGAGTATAATCTTGACGTTGAATGGAGACCGTTTGAGATTCATCCTGAAACACCAAAAAGGGGCGCTTCAATTGACGAATTGCCTTTTCCTAAGGGATATTTAGAGATGGCATTCGCTAATGTTAAACGTCTTGCGGATGAGGATGGTTTAACACTTAAGTTTGCAGAAAAATTACCAAATTCACGATTAGCCCTATATATTTCTGAATTTGCTCGGAAAAAGGGGAAATTTGAAGAATTTCATAAATTAGTACTAGAAGCTTATTGGTTAGAGGGAAAAGATATTGGAGATAAAAGTTTATTGTTAGATCTTGCTGAATCGGTTGGACTAAATAAGAATGAAATAGAAAATTACTTAGATACAGATGAACCTTTCAAAATATTACAAAAAACCTTAAAAGAATTAAGAAAGTATGGAATAAATGGTGTTCCTACTTTTAATATTGAAGAACG
>CAYPFJ010000104.1:0-11547 GCA_964409945.1 uncultured archaeon
TACACTTTTAAAATCTATATGAAAATCGAGAATAACATTGAGACGTTTAATTCACTCATAAAACGCCGTGGGTTCATTTGGGGGCCTTCTCCAGAAATCTATGGTGGACTTGCCGGTTTCTATTCCTATGGTCCGGCAGGGATGGCTCTTAAAAACAATATCTTAGATCTTTTTAGACGAGAATGTCGTTATTTTGGTTTTGGAGAGGTTGAGTGCCCAACAATCATGCCAAGTATCGTTTGGGAGGCTTCAGGACACTTAGAAAGATTTGTTGATCCTGTAATGAGATGTAATAAATGCAACACGTTGTATAGGGCAGATAAATTTCTTCAAGAAAATCTTCCCGAATTAATGATAGATGGCTTATCATTTGAAGAAATGGAAAATTTAATCAAAAAACATGAATTAAATTGCCCAAAATGCGGAAGTAATTTTCAAAAAATTGAAGAATATAATTTGATGTTGAAAACCTCTGTTGGAAACAATGTTACTGCATATTTACGACCAGAAACAGCAACAACAACTTATTTATTATTTAATCGTTTAGATCAAGATGCCAGAAGGCAGTATCCCATTAAAATTTACCAAATTGGTAAAGCATATCGAAATGAAATTTCTCCACGACAAGGAGTTCTTCGAATGAGAGCATTTGATCAATTTGAATTACAAATCTTTATCGGTAAGCAACAAGAAATGGTATTTGATGATTATGAGGAAATCAAAAAATCGACATTACCATTATTAGATTGGACACTCCAAGAAAAAATTATTGATAGACCTGATATAATTTCACTTGAGAAGGCAATCAAAACCAAGATTTTAAAAAAACCTGCGTATGCTTATTGTATGTATATAAGTTATTATTTAACTAAAATTCTAGGGTTTCCAGAGGAAGTAATTAGATTTAGACAACATTCAATAAATGAACGTGCTCACTATGCTGATGATGCTTGGGATTTAGAGATAAAAACAAGACAGTTTGGATGGGTTGAGATTTGTGGAGTACATGATAGAACTAATTATGATTTAAAAAGGCATAGTGAATTTTCAAACCAGAATTTTGAAGTAAGTATGAGTTCTGATTCAGAAATTAAAGAAATTCCTCAAATTCTTGAAATTGCTTTTGGAATTGACAGAATTATTTACACTCTCCTTGAAACTACTTTTAATGTAGAAGAAGATAGAATAAATTTAAAACTCATTCCAGATTTAGCTCCCAATACCGTTGCTGTCTTTCCACTTGTTAAAAACAAAGAAAGTATTAGAAATTTAGCACTTAAGATTCACAGAGATTTATTAGAAAATCGAATTAGTTCATTTTTTGATGCTGCGGGTTCTATAGGAAAAAGATATAGAAGGCAAGATGAAATAGGTACAATGTATTGCGTTACAATTGATTATGAGTCTTTAGAAGACAATACCGTTACAATTAGATATAGGGATTCAATGAAACAAGATAGAGTTAAAGTTATTGATTTGATTCAGCTAATAAGAAAAAAACTCAATACTTCTAAATAATCTATATTTCTAAGAATCTTTTTTTAAAGAATCTAAGACTCGTGTTTCAAAGTAAATTTGTAGAATCAAAAAATCAACAAAAAAGAATTAAATCTTACACTTTTGCTAAATATTATGATCTATATGATTCCTTCCAAAAAAATTTTAAAGAGAAGGATTTTTTACAAATATAATTTAAAAAGTAAACATTGGTAAATACTTGTTCATTTGCTATATTTAAATCAATATGAGATTTTTAAACTTGTTAAATATTAGAAAAAGGGGAAAGTTGAAAAAGCAAGGACTAAAAATAATAATATGCTTATTCTTTTCATTTTTGATTATATTAAATTTTATATATATTAACGGAAATCATTTTGGAATTAAATATTCCGATGATAATTTCTCTAACAATAATAATGATAACTCTGATACTATAATTAATAATTTGAAAACTACATCTGCAACTTCAATGCTTCAAGATCCATTTACAGAGAATTTTACTCTACTACGCAATTTTTTTACAAATAAATATCAATCTGACTTAGATTTTGATATTGATCTTTATTATAGATATGGAGACCAAGATGGCGATATTTTAGATGGTACAATTTTCTCGGAAGATAATTTACTATATTACAACTCATTAATGAAAATGGAAATTGATGATATTCAAACATATGAAATATATTTAAATTTGAAGGATACGACACTCTGGTATAATGGTGATGTTAATGAATTCAAATATGGTTTTGTTAAATCGATTGATAACACAACTGGGGAAATCAAGAACAACAATAGATTTTTAATTGATAATTTATTGCCAATTTTCCTATTAATTGAAAATATAGGTCCTGATATTAATAGTTTCACTGTTAGTGGAACAACTCCAAGACAGTCTATTAATGAAATGTTCTATTTAATAAACTCGTCTGAATTTTGGGATAATAGATATTCATATAATGGATTTTATGATTACAATTCTTCGAATACAAAGCATGTTGAAAGTAATTTTTATAGTATATTAGCAAATCTCTTAATTCACCGAACTTATCAAGATCTCGGTTTAGATAATTCTATAAAAGATAGAGCTTACGAACTAGCAAACCTAACCATGGATAATATTAATGAATATATGTGGGATTCAGCAGATAAGGCATTCTATCATCGAGGAAATGAAAATTGGGCGCCTATAGGGGGAACAGATAATTTTTATTATTTAAGTACAAATGCTTTAGGAATCTTTACATTGTTAGAATTTTGGACTGCATCGGGTATGAAAAATGATTCTACTTATCTGAAAAGAGCCAATCAACTTTATAATACCTTAAATTCACATTTCTGGAATGATACTGTAAATCTTTACAAGAGAATTGTTAGACCTGATTGGACTGAATTTGATAATAGTCTAAACCTTAATGATAATGCCCTAATGATGAGTGCTTGTTTGAAATTTTTTGAAGTAACGGGAAATGTAACATACTACAATAAAGCATTGGAAATATACAAGTCTATCCAATATAATCTATATGATAACATTAACCATGCTTATGATTTTTCTTTCACTAATAGTACTAAATCATTTAACTCAAATCTTAAATTAAGTAAAGCTTATTTGAATGCTTTTGAAATTTATAATAGCACAGTTATAAATGTAAAGTATAATGCATCAGGAGAAGCACCATCTTTTATCTTCAATCAAGATGTCATGAATTTAACTTCAACCTATTCATTTAGAAAAATCGGTCAATATTATAACCCTGAAAATGAATCTTATGGACGTTTTACTGTACAACATGATATTTCCAATTATAGTATTAATTATATTTTTAAATATCCTAATGGAACTTTTTTTTATCAATTTGATGATATAATTATTGACCCTAACACTTCCTATTCTCTTCTTTACGAAATTAATGAAACCTTACCTATAATTGATGGATATTATATTTATGTTTGGGGGAATACAACATTCTTTAAACTAACAAACACTCTTAAGCGGTTTAATGTTGTTTCTGGATTAATTAATGAATCAATTGAAGGTTTACCGGGAATCTTATATCAGGGGCCAATCGTAAATGTTTCTCTATTTATAAATTATACACGTAATGATAATTTAACCTTAACAGTATCTATAGAGGGTCAAGATATTGTTAATTTTCCTTCTCAGGAAATTAATTTTACCATTGTTAAAGAATTAATCCAGATAGATTTTAACCTTACAGCTAGATTTGGCGCAGAACCCGGAAGTAGTGAAATATTTTTCAGAATAAAAGAAGGTTCTATACTTTATTTAGAAATCAAAGAGATAATAGAAATTGGATATTCCTTTGACTACAGTAACCTACTCTATCAAGATAAAGTGGTGAAAGGAGAAAATTTATTTGTATCTATGAATTTGAAAAATTTTCTCCCTAATGCAACTCAAAATGTAAATGTAAGTTTTACTGGAATTACTGAAAATAGTATTGAAGATATTATAACAGAGGAAAGTTTAAGCGAAAAAGAAACAATAACTGTAGTTTACTATTTAAAAACATTAGAATCAATATTGAATGATACAATTAGAATAGAAATGAAAATTTCAATAAATACTACAGAATACTATTCACAAATCTTTACAGTAGAAATTATACCAAAGTTTGAAATTATAAGCGCCACATTTCCCGAAAGCATCCCACAAGGTAAGTCTGCGTACTTAATAATTATAATCCAAAATAATCAAGAAATTTCAGAAGCGTTCTCATTGTATATAAACGGTATAAAATTTGGGACAAATATAGCAGATTTAAATACTGGAGAAAATATTATTGTAGCAAAAATTGTACCAACTATAAATCCTTATGAATTTGGGATAAGGACTTATAGAGTAAAATTAACAGATAGTAAAGATCAAGAAATTGCATTATTCTATTTTGGAGTATCTCTTGAATTATCAACATTAAATCTAATTTTATTCTATTTATTGCCTGGTATTGTGCCTATTGGAATTATCTTGTATTTTAAAAATAAAGATATAAAACATAAGAAATTAAGAAGATGATGATATTTTGGTAACTAAACAATATAAGATAACGGTACTAATTCTTTTTATTTTTTTCAGCTCTTTTTCTAGTCTGGCTATATTATCAATAAATAATTTGCAATTTCTTGATGTAAATTCTAATTATTACCAAAATGAAGAACTTTTTAGTCCTGAAATTGCTGATTATGCTTTTCCTTTATGGGCAATAGAACAAAATGCTACAATTATTTATCGTCTGTTTGAATCTATCAATTTCACTATTGATACATTTGATATAGAACAAATTGATGACGTGGATCACTCAAAAATGCAAATTACCTTTAGCAATGGTTCAACAAGATATTATGATATGGCTTTTGTTGGTAATGATAAATACTTCTATGAATATAAGCCCGAATATAATGCACCGTTAGGATTTCAGAATGTAAGTTTTTTAATTTACAATGAGACAAATACATTATTAAATTCACATACTACTTACACGAATTTCACAATTGTTACAAATTATTTGGTAAATCTAAATAGTTCTGAATATTATATTGAAGATTTTTTAAATGCTGAAATGATAGTATGCAATTTTTCAACTTATGATTTTACATGGAATGTTACTGTTGTTGATAGTTTAGATGTACTGATCCAAAATGATCTACTAAACCTTGGAAAAAATATTGTTCAATTCACATTTCCGATAAAAAATGAGACTTTCATTGAGAAAAATCAATTCTATTATATACAATTAAATATAACTGATAAAAATGATGGAAAAAAAGGAACAGCTTATTTTCCTTTTTACGTAAGAAATAATGATCCAATAATTAGCTCAAATATTGAATTTTCTCCTGATGAAATATTTAGAACAGAGGACTGTACTATCTCATTTAATTGCACTGATATAGAAACTCTATCCAAAAATTTAGTACCAACAATGTATATTTATGATGCTGAAGGTGCTCTTGTGCTTCAAAATTTAATAGAATTTGATAGTGAAAATTCATTTTCCGATACCTTTCATATTCCAGCATATAATCCTATTGGGAAATATAAAATTGAAGTGAGGGTGAGTGATGAACATGGAGGATCTTTTTCAAAAGAAACTTTTCTAACAGTGAAGAACAATGCCCCTGAAATTCATAGTTATACTATAAATGGATTAAGTATGGATCAAGCTATTTCTATACCTTATGGTAGAAATATAGTTTTTAAATTTAATGTATCTGACAAAGAAGGAGTATCATATGTTAAAGTTGCACTTTTAAATCAAAATAATGAATGGTTTAATATAACTCGAGAATATATTGGACAAAACACTGAAATTATCTTTAGGACTTATGATTTAATAACAGGAGTTTGGGATGTATATCTTTATGTTATTGATTCAGATGGTGCAGTTACAAGTCTTATTGATGACTACGATAAAGCTCCTCAAGGAATCAGAATTATCCCAGATGTTTTAAGTAATTTTTTACTATGGATTTTGTTTTTTGCAGGATTAGGTATTGGGATTCTTTCAGGTATTGGTATTATTTATGGTTATTTCAAAACTAAATTTGGAGAATCTCAAAATATTATTCATAAAAAGAAAGAAACATCTACTAAAAAGACATTCCACAAGAAAAAAGAAAAATCAAAATCAATTAAAGAGGAACTTGAAGAAAAAGAAATTGAAGAAATTGAACTTGTTAAAGATGAGGAAAAAGAGGGTATTCCTAAACGAAAAATAAAAAGAAAATTATAATTAAAATGACTTTTATTTTTTTATATCTTCAAAATTATTAATATTGCCTTATCCTAAGAGCTCATATAGATTGTACTGAAACTTACCAAGATTTCCTCCATAATTCCCTGCAGATATACGATTTATCCCTGAAACTTTAACTGCTGCTTCAATTCCCAATTTCATTGCGGTTTTAATAGCTTCTTCAGTAGCGCCATCAAAAATAATTTCATAGACGCAATTATCTCCTTCTCTTAATTGTGAATTGCTTATTTTTTCTCTTAAAGTTGGGCAAAGTGGTTCATTGGTAGAAGCATTAAGAAAGCTATACTTTGAGCCAACCTTCGAACCAGAACGTACTATACCACCGGGAAATGGAGTTATTATATTAGGAACATCTTTTACAGCTTCTATTGCCTTTTGAGCTGCTTCTAACGTAGAGTCTTGATCTTTTCCAATTATTAAAAAGTTTCCCCCGGCAATTCCCTTCCCAACTTTAGCAATACTTTGAACTATAAATTCTCCTTCCATAACTGGAATTGACCACGCTTCAAAAGGATATCTTCCTTCAACTTTTTCTTGAAATCCATCACCAAAAAATTTTAGATTTGCCCCTAATTTTATTTCAAATATTTTCTCTGGATCTAAGGAAATATCTAACGCATCAAAACATGCAGTTGTAGGGCAGGTAAAAACACATTGTCCTACTCGATTCATAACTACTTTACTCATTTCTTCTTTTTTATTTTTAAAGAACATTAGAATTACTCCTGGACGGTTATCAGGAGTCTTTTCTGGTGAGACATATAAATCTATTCCAGCTTCTGCATCGCAATGAATAGTTGAGGTAGCATAGCCGCTAGTTATTTTTGCAGCAATTTTAGCCCATTTTTCATTTTTAGCAGTTATTAAAATTCTGCTAAAAACAGCCCCAAATGCTTCACAGTAGGCATTTTTTTCAATTTCTACACCATTGATCTCCATTATATTTACTTCTCCTTAAAGTCGAAATTAATCATTAAATTTTTTATAATTTGTATTATCTTATAGCATTCTATTTTATATAAAATTTTAAAAAAAAAATAAAAACATTGAAAAATTGTAAGGTTATATACTTTTAATATAACAATTTGAAATTATAAAATAAGGTGTTTCAAATGAGCGAAGAAGGTAAAATACTTAAGATAGGTATTCTTAAAAATGGGACCATTGGCTCATCTTTGTTGCTAGCTTTTTTAATGGACGAGAGAGCAGAAGCTACGAGAATTAACGTAAGAGAAGTAACTTCTGGTGCAAAAATGCATCCAGCAAACCATTGTATAGATACTATGAAAAAATTACTTGAATTTGAACCAGAATTATTAATTATGTCAAGTCCAAATGCTGCCTTACCTGGGCCAAAAGCTGCTAGAGAAATGGCTGGTGGGATTCCATGTATAGTGATTTCTGATGCTCCTGCTAAAAAAGCAGTAGAAGAAATAAAAGAAAAGAAAATGGGTTATATATTAGTAGATTGTGATAGTATGATCGGAGCACGTAGACCTTTTCTTGATCAAATTGAAATGAGTATATACAATTCAGATTTACTAAAAGTTCTAGCAATCACAGGAGCACTCCAAGTAATTGCTGAAGAGTTAAATAAAGTAATTATAGATATGCTTGAATCAAGACCACCTACTTTACCTCAAATTATTATTGACGCAAATATCGCTTCAGAAGCGGCAAATTTCTCGAATCCATATGCAAAAGCTAAAGCAATCGCGGCTTTTGAATTAGCCACTTCAGTTTCTAAGGTTACTGGAAAAGCTTGTTTCCAATTAAAAGAAAGATCTGAATATATACCACTTTTAGCAGCTGCTCATGAAATGATGAGAACTGCTGCTTTAATGTGTGATGAAGCAAGAGAAATTGAGAAATATAACAATACAGTAATCAGAAGACCTCACCATTCAAAACAATATTTTTTAACTAAAATAGGATTATATGATAAAGAACAATAGTATATTAAGAATAAATATAAACTTCCTAACAATCAAATTTTTATTTTTCTATTTTTTAACTTCAATATTAATATTCAGAAGATTTCAAATATAACTTTAAATTTTCGAAAGAATCTCCTGTCAGTGCATTCATTACACTGGAAAAGACTTCTCGCCGCTTATTCCTTGTTACTGCCATTAGAACGGCTCCATTACTTACTTCTTTCACTAAAATCCAACAATTATCTGATTCGTAAACAATAGTTGATAATGATAATGGTGAAAGGTTCGAAATGTTTTGGAGTTCCATAATGTGTTGATAAATACTGTAAATATTAGAATCTAAAGTTCCAATTTCGAATTTCATAAATTGTAGTGGCTTTGGTTCAAATTTACCAAATGTAGAGGAAATTAACAAACCATCGGGTTGATTGAATAAAAGATATTCTGATAAAGTATTGATTTTTAGTTCATCCAATAAATGACGTATTTTTCCTAATCGTTGCATTGATAGAGTATTCTTTTGAATTTCAAAATCAAGAATTTCAATTAACCTATGTTGAGCACTACCTTCTTTTACAGAGACTGGAGTAAAAGAAAGCTTTTCTATTAATCCACCATTTAGATCTTTTGTTAATATTTCATAATATTCATCTTCCTTCGATTCCTGTAAATCAATTTTATTTAACAAAACATAAATCATATTAATTTTAGGAGAAAATTCAAATACATATTTTAAAAATTTATCAAAAATGTCACGTACTTCAGGATCAATTGCTGAAGAATCAACCATGAAAACAGCTGTAGTTGCTTCTGAAAAAATCAGTTCACGTTGGGATTCTGAAAAGTACCTTTCCATATATCTTTCCTGTCCACCAAGATCCCATACGTTAAGCTCCATTATACCACGAAAGATAAAATTTTCTCTTGAAACACCTTTAGTCGGTTTTAAATTTAAAACTTTCATAAAGTTATATCCTAAACAAGTTGTTCGCATTAGAGATGTCTTGCCTGCTCCAGCTGGCCCAAAAAGTAAGATCTTCATTTAAATGTAACCAGATTTACAATTTATTTTTTATTTATCTTTAATATATTTCTTATACTTTAATTTTTATTTAATTTTTTCTAATTATTAAAAGTAAATTAAGGTTTATTTGAAAAAATCCTTTTGAGAAATAAATAAATGGAATGGATAAAAAATCAATTTAAGAAATAAATAAATGCAATATATAAATAAAAATCAATTTAAGAAAAACTGGCATGGAATGGATAAAAAATGGAAGATAAGCTATTAAAATATATAAGAAATGTTCCAGACTGGCCAAAACCAGGAATCCAATTTAAAGACATCACAACTTTATGTAAAGCTCACATCCCATTTAAAGAATCTTGTGATAGAATTATTAACAACTATAAAGATAAAGGAATTACGAAAGTAGCTGCTATTGAAGCTCGTGGTTATGTATGGGGTGGAGTTTTAGCGTATCAATTAGGAGCAGGATTTATTCTTATAAGAAAACCAGGTAAATTACCTTACAATGCTTTAAGTGAAACCTATGATCTTGAATACGGAACAGATAGTATCGAAATGCATATTGATGCAATTGAAAAAGGAGATAAAGTATTGATATTTGATGACTTACTAGCAACCGGAGGGACTGCTAAAGCAGCATGCAATTTAGTAGAAAAAGCTGGTGGTAAAGTAATAGGTATAGCTTTTGTAATCGAACTAACAGGAAGTTTACATGGTAGAGATAAATTAATCGGTTATGATGTTCTTTCACTATTGAAAATTCCCGTAGAAGAGTAAAGAAACCATATACTGAGCTTATTATGGGGTTTTTAAAATCATATTATTTTTTTATATATTTTCTAATTCTGGCGGAATATAACCAAAAGTCTTAAAATATCTTTCCCTTACTTGATCGATATTAAATTTTTGAGTTTGAGCTCCATTTGTTTCTACTACAAATGATCCTACTATTGCGCCCAATCGGCATGAGTCCAAAAGGGTCATATTTAACGTTAATCCCGATAAGATCCCCGCGCGATATCCATCGCCAGCCCCAGTAGTATCTTTAACATTTTTTGGAGGTGCTATTGGGATTTGAATCTTATAAATTTTATCTTTCTTATCTTTATACATTAATTCAGAGCCTTCAGAACCCATTGTTATAATAATTGCTTTTACAAATTTGAGAATTGTTTCTTCGGTTAACTCAGATTTTTCTTTTATTTTTTTAATCTCATGAGTGTTACCAATTAGAATTTCTGACTTTTTGATTATATCCTTTAAACTCTCTTTTTGGAATAATGGGGTAACTTGACCAGGATCAAATATTGAAGGAATTTTAAGATCACTTAGTTGGTTAGCAAAATTTGTCATAGCTTCTACACTCTGAGTTGAATTAATTGCATAAATAAAATCCTCTGGATTTGAAATTTTTTCTTTTAAATTGATATCCTTACACTTATCTAAAGCACCGCCATGAAAAATGATCATTTGATTAGATTTAATATCATTCACAATATAACAAGCTGCCGTGAAAAGATGATCATGCACATCAACAAGTAAATCTATATTTTTAAATTGGTTTATATGGTCTTTATATCCTAAACTCTCAAAATCATTTCCCACTGAACCAAATATCGAAACGTTTGCTAAATTTAATAATCCTAGGTTGTAAGCAATATTACCGGCCGTTCCTCCAAAAAATTGATATCGACTGTCCGCGGTTACAGTACTTTGATATTCCTCTTTATCATGGTCAATTGATACAGCGTTAATAAAACTTTCTTTGAAACCCATTATATAATCGAAAGCTAATGATCCAAGAACAAGTACTTTAGTTTTTTGCATGAAAAAGTAAATTAAGGTTTAGAAATAAATTTTTCAGTAATTCATATATTATTATAACCTTTTAGAATTTACTGCTGGAGAAAATAAATCTCAAGCATCAAAATGCAATTTTTTATAAAAAATAATTTATAAAATTTTAAATATTATAATTTAAAAACTCTAAATAGTGAATATAATGGTAAAAATAGGAATAATTGGTGGTTCAGGATTAGACAATCCAGACATTTTAAAGGATGCAAGGAACATTGAAGTTAATACACCCTATGGAAAACCAACTTCTTCACTTAAATTGGGGAAAATTAGTGATGTTGATGTGGTTCTTATAGCTAGACATGGAAGAGAGCATACTATTCCCCCAACGCAAGTAAATTATAGGGCTAACATACAAGCACTAAAAGATCAAGGTTGCACTCATATACTGGCAACAACAGCTTGCGGAAGCTTGAGAGAACAAATTGGACGAGGTGATTTT
>CAYPFJ010000105.1:0-11341 GCA_964409945.1 uncultured archaeon
AATCAATGGGACCTAAAGGAGAAGTCAAATTAACAAAGAATACTCCTAAAACATTCCCAATTAATCCTTCAAATGGGAAAATGATGCACATCCCTACTATTAGTTCAGCTACACGGAATTGAAATTCTAAAAAACTTATAGGTTGGAAAATATATCCTAAAGCAGTGTATAAAGCAGCAGTAATAGATATTAAAGCGATCTTAAGACTAATACTTCTTTGTTCAAAACCTATTGATTTTTTTTCACCGATTTCATTTTGAATACTCATTTTACAAATCTCAAATATCTCTTTAGTTTTGTTATAATAAGGTATAAAAGCTATTAAATTTGTATTTAAAAATGTTTATTAAAAAGTAGGAGTAAGAATTAAAGATTAAATAAAAAAAAAATGATTATTTAGGTAATTTTATCGTTTCTTTTTCATAACAACGAAAATTAGACTTATCATAATCCCCATAGAAGCGCCTATTACTATTGAAAGTTCAAAACCAGGGATAGCGGCACTAGGTGTTTCTAATACTGTCTCATAAGCCGTAGTTCCATTATTGTGTACTAGTTTATATCCTAAAAATGTCCCATATGAACTTGAATATCTCCACGTTTCAGAACAATTTACTAAATAAGGTCCCCCTAATCCCGAATAAGGGGGCACGACGTCATGCGTGACTGTTGTTCCTGAGATTGAATAATCATTGTCCCAAACGAGTTCAGATAAGTATGTTGCTGCGGGAACAGGAAGGGCATTCAAGAAAGGATATGCAACCACTTGAGAGACATTCCGAGTAAAACCAGTCATGGTTTGACAATATAAAGTTAGGTTTTCTGGATGCAACCAAATATAAGAAGCAGTATCATTAACATCAGGTATATCTGCAAAAGGTGATGTTGTCCAAGTCCATACATCTGAATATATTAAACAGAATTCAGATACTCCGATAGGTGTCCAGATCATTTCACTAGCATTTATAGAAGTTACTTTTGTTTTCAATCTGGCACCTAATTCATGAGACCCTGGCCCAAAAGAACTTTGAATTGCAGTTTCCCACGATCCTCCAAAAATTGCTGTTAATGAACCATCATGAACAGTTTTTACCCTCCAAATTGCTTGCGCGTCAACTGAACCTGCACAAGTATACGTAGTACCTCTAACAGATGTAATCTGACCTAACATCATCGCTAAAATTAATACTACACCAATTAACCCATATTTGGATTTTTTCATTTTAAATTTCACTTATTTTTATGATTTTTATTTGAAATAGAAATTTGTATGATAGTATTTATTTATCATTTATATAAATATTTCTTAATAGCTAAATTTTACATTTTAGATAATTTAATTTAAATCTCTAATGAAATATGAATAATTTAAAAAATAATTTATATTTAGACTATTTAATTTAATCAGTGAAAATAAAAAAGAAGAATTTAAACTTTCAAAAAGGTGATTAAGTTATACAATCATTTTCTCCAGAAAAAGGATTTGAAATAGCCTATGAAATAAGCGGTGTAAATAATGGACCAAAAATGGTATTAATTCACGGATTATTCTTGAATAGTGATTGCTGGAGGGACCAATTACAAATTTTTAAATCTAAATTTAATATATTAAGATATGATTTACGGGGACATGGAAGAACAACTAGACCAAAAAAACGCTTTACTATTAGGAATTATGTAGATGACTTACATATGCTACTCACTCATCTTAACTGGACGGAAAATCTTTATTTAATTGGACATTCTCTTGGAGGTATGATAGCTCTTGTGTATGGATTAGAAAATCCAACATGTGTGAAAAAAATGATTGTAGCAGATAGCTTTTGCTTCATTAGTCAAGAGGCTATTACTGATATTTTAGGTCGTATTAATAGTAGTAAACTTGAAGATTTCGCTAGAGGGATTAGTGTGAGGGGATTAAGCCCATTTGATGAAAATACTGCTGAATTTGTAGCTAAATTAGTTACTGATCACATGACTAAAACAGATTGCCTTCGAGCCACTGCAGCTTCAGCAGGGTTCAATATATGTGAAAATTTAAAATCGTTAAACATTCCAGTTTTAGTGTTAGTTGGTAAAAAAGATATTACTACTCCTGTTTGGGCTAGTGAAATGATACATGAATGGTTACCCAAATCAGAGTTAGTTATCATGCCTGATGCTGGACATTTGACGATTTTTGATCATTCTAAAGAATTTAATGATCTTGCGTTATCTTTTTGGGAAAAGTAAAAAAAGAATAAAGTAACGTTTTAATTCCAGATTTATCAACCCCATCTGATTACCCCTGCATTCCATGCCCATCCTATCCCCGCTGATACCATTACAACTATATCCCCATTTTTGATTTTTCCATCTCTAATTCCATATTCAATTGAAATTATACTATCATTCTGTCCATTGTGACCAATTTCTTCAAAATAAGTCGATTGAGAATATGGATCTACACCAATAGTTGTGGCTACATACTCAAAGGCACTTCTTTTCATATGTAATAAAGCTAAATAGTCTATATCTTCACGTACATAACCAGATTGAGTTAAAGCATTATCAATTACCTTTACAAATGAATCCATAGAGTATTTATCCAATCTATCCTTTAAACCCTCGGAATCAGGAACATCTAAATAATTTAATCCATCTTCTAATGCTTTTGAAGTAATAGGTTGGATTGTGCCTCCTGCTGGGACATATACATCATCTGCAAATCTACCATCTGAAATAGCACTAATACCTAAAATTTCATTTTTTTTATAATCTGCTCGAATAATTGCTGCGACCCCACTGGCAGCTAAACTAATCATGAATCTGGATCTCTGATTTTTATAATTAATCAAATCGCAATTCCTATAACCACTTGCTACTAAAATTCTATTAATATTTGGGTTTGTTTGTATTAGACTTTTTGCAATCAAAATTCCGACTAAGAATGTTCCACACCTCTGATTGACATCAAAAGCCCATGAACTCATTGGATTCCCTAATAATTGTTGAAGTTTTATGCCATTTACCACCATCGGTCGTTCAGCATAGACTTCTCCAGCCCAAATAATTACGTCCAAATCCTCAGGTGTAATGTCCGCTCTTTCAAGGGCTTGAAGACTAGCATTTGCTCCCATTTGGACTGTGTGATCACCTGGTCCAGGAACAGATTTGCTTTTAAGACCAAATTTTTCTTCGATAATTTCTTTTGGAATCCCTGTCTCTTTAGCAATATAATCACTTGTGTGTCTTTTTTTAGGAATATATATACCCCATGATTCTAAACCAACTGGACGTAATTCCATTTTTACCATCAAGCTATTTTAGTTCTCTTTTCAAAATTTTACCAGTAGCACTAGTTGGTAAAAAATCCCTAATCTCAATATATTTAGGAATCTTGTATTTAGCAAGCTTATCAAATAAATATTCGCGAATTTCTTCTTTTTGTAATGTTTTCCCGGGTTTTAGAGTTAGGAAAGCTTTACCCACTTCTCCCCATTTTTCATCAACTACGCCAATCACAGCTGCCAAATCAACTGCAGGATTTTTAAAAAGTAATTCTTCAATTTCCACAGGATAAACATTTTCTCCACCACTAATATACATTTCTTTTCTACGACCTACAATATAATAAAATCCTTCATTATCTTGCATAGCTAGATCTCCTGTATGAACCCACCCATCTGGTTCTATAGTTTTTTTGGTTTCTTCGGGTTCATCCCAATATCCAGAAAATATATGAGGTCCTTTCAGTAAGAGTTCTCCAACCACTCCCTGTTTTACGACTTTGTCTGTTTTAGTATCAATAATTTTCATATCGCAGTGAATTACGGGTAAACCAACAGAAGTAGGTTTTTGTTTAATTTTTTCTTCAGGTAAGTAAAAATTATTAGGTCCTACTTCAGTCAATCCATATCCCATTTTAAATGGTTTATTCTTAGCCCAATAGTTTTCCATAATAGCAACTGGACATGGTGCACCCCCAGATATAAATATCCTTACAGATTCAAAATTAGTAGATTTAAATTGTGGGGTGTTTGCCATCATATGAAACATAGTTGGAACTCCAATAACTATAGTAGATTTTTCTCGCTCGATAACTTCAATAGTTTCTTCGGGCTTAAAATCACCCATCAATATAGTTTTAGCCCCCAGATGATAAAATGGAACTAAAAGTACATTCCAACCGCCTGTATGAAATAACGGAAATAGAAGAGGTTGAATATCATCGGGTCTCAAACTCCATGAAAGGATTGTATTTACAGAATTCCAAAAAATAAGCCTGTGTGAGAGAGTTGCTCCCTTTGGAAGCCCTGTAGTACCACCTGTGAATAAAATTAGATGTGGATCTTCAAAGTTAATAATAGGTCTTTCAATGGGGGTATTTGAGACTTTTTGTGTTAAATCATGAGATGAGGGATCACTTAATATTGATTTCTCACCCATTACCACGTATTTGGAAACTAAATTTTTATCCTTTATTTCTATCGCTTGAGATTTTAATTTTGGTTCATAGAAAAAAATAGTTGGTCCCGTTTTTTTAATCAAGTAATCTAATTCTTGAATTGTTAATCTTATATTGAAAGGGACTAATATTGCTCCGATCTTAGCTGTTGCTAAAAATAAATCCACACATTCAATTCTATTTGTTGAGAACATTGCAACACGATCTCCCTTTGAGATTTCATGATCATTCAAGACCCGTGCAAGTTTATTCGCTCTAAAGTTAAGTTCTTCATATGTATATGTTTTTTTTTCAATATTATCTATGATTGCTTCACGATTAGGAGTAAGCAAAGCACGACGACCTGCCCAATCTCCAATCCAAGAATATTCATCTGGTATTGATGTTTCTCCTACTTTAACCATCTGATTGAATCACCTATATAGTTCTATCATTAAACTGCTTTGTATATTGGCCATTTTCTCCATACATATGCAAATAAGATTTCAATCCATAGAAACCACAAAACAAAAGGAGTTGGATTCATTTCCCAGTAATTTATTGTATCGCCAAACAAAATTGGTGATAAAAGATAATAACCCAGAAAAGTTAAAGTTCCTATTCCAATAACTAAAAGAAACCTAAAAACAAAATTTTTCCATTGAGCATATTTTTTTGGCCAGTTATCAAAGAAAAGAGAAACTAACACAACAGCGCATATGAGAAATATAGCATACGTAATACTCATCATATACCAACCTTTAAGTCGAGTTATTTCATCAGGTGGTATTCCACCAATCGCTTGAAAAAAAGGATCAAAAATATATTGAGCAATATAAGGCCCCAACAAAGAAACGAGTAAACCTAATACTGTACAAACACCTGCTGCTATCATTCCGATAAAAGGTTGTTTCCGCCCTAATTTACTCCATGGCCAATACTCAAATACCATCATTGTTAATAGCGAAAAGAAAATCAACCATTGTGTCCATCCAAGTGAGAAGGCATAACTGGGAAAGAAAGTTATTGGTTTAACTGCATTAACCTCGGAAGTTATGTTTGTACGTTCACCCGCAGGAAAGAATAAAAAAAACCAAACTAAGATGGTTATAGCATTACCAATAAACCAAATGATAATTCCACGTTTAGGCTGTTTAAATTTAAAAAACGGCCAATACATAGTACCAGCAACCCAAAGAACTGCAAAAGAAAAACAAGAACCACTTAATGCACCAAAAATTGAAGCTCCAACAAACCATGCAATATAAGGATCTGTGATTTGACTGCCATAAAATGAATTAAATAATGGTAAAAGTACAAGTGTGAAAATCAATATAATTACAAAATTAATAGCTGTTCCTACTAGGCCTACTTTCCAGGGAGTACGAAACCAACCATAATAAGGCCAATTTTCAAACCAGATTGCCCAAACCACTCCTATTAGACCAAAACCACCGATTACAGTTGCCCACGCAGTAATCTCCATTTCATGGGAAGGATAAGGATTATGCCAACGTGAATCGAAGAATATTAACCAAGTTATCCAACTTATTATGAATACTATTAATATTGATAAAATTCCCGCAAGAGGTTGTTTATAGCGTGCCATAACAATCATAGGCGCTTCATCTGCTGAAGGAATTCCGACTTTTTCACCCGCAAGAGCCATAATTTTCACATAAATTATTTTTTATTTAATATATTGTATAGTTTATTCATATATTTAACTTGAATCCATTTAAAGTTTAAAAAAAATTCTTCAATAAAACTTAAACAGATAAAAAATAAATGATCTAAATCGACAGAAATAAAAAAAAGAATTTTACATTATATTTTCACTAGGTCATAATCTTTTGAGCCGAGTCCGTTATTCACAGCAGCATTAATCTGCCATGTTGCATCAACCATAGGATTTAATGCATTAAACTTCTCAATACCTGGTCTAATTGGTTGAGTCCATTGCCCATCTTTATTTAAAAATGGAATACTTGGAGCATTAGTTTCAGCATCTACACATGCCTTGTCTATTGCAACAGGGTCAGAAGAACCAAAAATTCCTAAATCAGGAACTACTGGAATGCTTGCATTAGAGACACAATCACATAATGCAGGGATCTCAAAAGCGAAATTAATATACCGAATTTTCTCAGAACCAAAAGTTAAAACACCAGTTGCATTGTCTATAAATCTTTCTATAAATATTTTATTATTATTTAGTCCAGGTTCTTCTATTGCTCTTTTTACAGGACATTTTCGAACGCATCGAGCACATCCATAACAATTAGATTCATCAATTAAAGCCTTTTCATCCTCTATTTTTATTGCGTTCACAATGCAACCATCTATACATTCTTGATTACATTTTGAAAGATCGCATCTCTCAGGATTAACGCTATACATACTGTCCCTATGAGCTCGATGTTTATGATGTTTTGAAACACATCCTATACCAAGCTGTTTTAGTGCACCTCCAAAAGCCCCTAGTGGGTGACCTTTAAAGTGAGAGATAACAACAAGTTTATCGAAATCAAAAAGTTTTGCTGCCACAGATACATCCGTAAAATGTTTACCATTGATATTTACTATTTTTCTATCAAGTCCATTATCACCGTCGATAAATTGTAAAGGTGCCCCCGTTATTTCTTCTGTATATCCATGGAGATGAGCAATTTTTAAATGATCTTTACTATTTTTTCGATGACCTATACATATAGTATAATTCTCATACATCTCAATACACTCAATTCTATTCCCAAATCCTTGGGTTTCTATTAAAATAGGAATTCCTCCTTTAGATTTAATAGCTTCCACTACTTCACGTACATAATCTGGTCTCAAATAGCGGGTATTTTGTGCTTCTCCAACATGTACTTTGACTCCTACTTTATCTCCTGAATTTATGTTATCTAAAATTTTATCTAAAATCAACCGAGTTTTTACTAGATTATTAGTTACCATATTCTGAGCAGAATTTACTAGAGCTGGTACTTCTATAGGGGATGCCCAATACACTATAGATTTATCTGTCATATTTTCTAACCATCTCATTAGAAATATGATTCAAATGAATGTTAAATCGATTAAAAATAATTTTGTTTTAAATATTTATTAAAAAAGGCTTAGAGTTAATATAGATCTTCAATAACGAAATCTAAATTAAGATCGTTTAAAGTATTTTCGAATGGATAACCATTCCCAGGATTCCAGCCCATTTTTTTACAGTATCCCTTATAATCTGCTAAATAGTCTATACTAACAGCTCTTTCTGGTAATTTATTATTAATAATATCTATGCCCTCCCTTAACGTAAATGCTTGTCTAAGGGTTTGAATCCTTATGCCAATTTTTACTAATTCATCAATTGTAATATCCCACCCAACCACAGCTTTTATAATTTGTAAAAGGGGATATTTTTGAAATGACCCTACAAACTCACATAATCCCAGACTATTTAAAGATTGCCAAATGGCAACTACTAGCTTTTCTGCTTCACTTCTTTCATCTCCAGGCGTTTTGAATCCTGTTGGTAATGTAAAACCCTCAAACAACCCATTAGGTTTTCCCATTGGGCCTACAACACTAAAATCAAGAGAGGGTGTAGTATGTCTTCCTGGAGTAGGATCAAATGCAAAAGTTGCACCCATACTCTTATAGAATTTTGAAGAATGCATACCAAGCTCCTGACCCATTGAATGAATTGCATACTCATTACTTCCTTTTCCAATTTTTTCTGAAGCAATCTTTACTCCATCTGCTAAAATATCTCCAAAACCTTCACGATTTATAATTTTTTTCATTAGTTTTAGTATTGCTGATGAATTTCCCCAATTTAACTCAAGACCATCGGTTTCATCTTTGGATATAATGCCATTTTCATAACACTCTATCGCAAAAGCAACAGTAGCACCAGCTGAAATTGTATCTATCCCTGCTCGGTTACATAGATCATTAATTGTGAAAATAGACATTAGGTCATCATTTAACAACATAGGACCAAAACTAGCACAAGTTTCATATTCTGGACGGTGAGTTTCTTCTAGTCCTACTTCGGGAACTTTCATAATAGCACCACATCGGGTTGGGCATGAAAAGCAGCCATAGGCTTTCTGTTTATATTTATCTATTTCCATCCCTGAAATTTTATTTAACTTAGCTCCAGGAAAGTCTTGTTTTGATCTACCGCCCCAATTTTTTATGGGAGTATCTCCTGATTGAGCCAGGAATGTATTACCTGCAGTCGTTCCTAATGTCTTGAATATGTAAATCATACCACTAGTGTTATCATTTATACTTTTGTTATATTTTTTTGTATGCCTATTTAGTGTTTCTTTATCTGCTATTGGAATTTTCTTATTTCCTTTAAGTATGATAGCTTTCAATTTTTTAGAACCCATGACTGCGCCAAAACCAGATCTTCCAGCTATTCTAGCCTTATCATTAACAATGCCAGAAATAAGAGAAATATTTTCACCCGCTTGACCAATACTCGCAACTTGAACCTTTCCATGTTTTTCAGTTAATCTTTCTTCTGTTTGGACTACGTCTAAACCCCATAGATCAGTAGCATCTAGAATTAATTTTTCATCATCAATAATGGCAACATATTTAGGACTATTCGCTTTTCCTTTAATCAATATTGCATCAAAACCACACTTTTTTATTTCTGGTCCAAAATATCCTCCACAGTTTGAATCTCCCCACGTTCCTGTTAGGGGGGATTTCCCAGCGACCATGAATCGTCCTGTCATAGGTGCGATAGTGCCAGTTAGTAACCCTGGAAAAAATCCAAAAACCGATTCTGAACTTAATGGATCTGTTTTTGCCGGTGTATTCTCATAGATAAGCTTTGTTGCTAAACCATAACCACCTAAATATGAACGATAATAATCTTCAGGTAAGCTTTCTTCTTTAAAGGTTTCCTTTGAGAGATCAATCCATAAAATTTTACCAAAATAACCATTTACCATTGAAATAACTCTTTATTTTTTGTAATTATAAATAGATCTTTTTACTTATACAGAAGTGTAAAAGAAAGAGATCTTAGATATATTTAATTAATAGTTAATGGCTTTAATAACTTAAAAATGAAATTATTTTAATATATCAGTTATAACATAATGAAACAAAAAGTTAGGATAAAAGATTTTTCAGTTAGGATTTTAATTTTATTTTCAATTGTAATTCAGCTCGCATTTGTGTTGAATTCTTCTTTTGTAAAACCCCATAACCTTAAGATATCTTCTGCGTTATTCATAAGACTTTCAATGAAAACTTTTAACGGAATTATGTGTTTTTGAAATCCTATTGCTGAAGATGGTACTCTCGTAGGTCCAAGTGTTAAGTGATAAAGACTTTTGTGATAATCTTCGGAAAAAATATCGGTATTCAACCATTTTTCTTTCATTTCGGTTGATAGTGGGCTTTCATTTGTCATTAATATTGCCGTTCCTAAGCAAACAGCCTCTGCACCCATAGCTAAAGCTCCAAGAAATCCTCGAGCATCACCAATTCCTCCTGCAGCAATTATAGGAATTGTTAATAACTTTTTAGCCATAGTTAAATTTACTAATGTTGTATGTTGATACGGATTTTTGAATCCTGCAGCTTCCATACCAATTAATGTTATCGCATTTGCTCCTGTTTTCTCAGCAGATATTGCGTGTCTTATTAATGCACATTTATGAAACCAATAACAACCTGCTTCCCGTATCCTATCTCCAAGAAAAGTAGCTTGATATGCTGACGTTGTAAAAATATTCACTCCTTTGTCAATAGCGACCTCTAAATACTTTAGATAATCATCAGTTGTTATAATTGTATCTCCAAATCGAACTCCTGGAGGGACAACTGTGAGATTAACTCCAAAAGGTTTATCAGTCAGTTCATGCATTTTATCTAATTCCTTTTTGAAACTATTAATTTCATAATTCAAAGCAGTTATGATTCCAAGACCTCCTGCATTGGAGAATGAAGCCGCAAATTTTGTTTTACCCAATCCGGCAAATGCTGCCATGATAAGGGGATATCTTGTCTTAGTTAATTTATTAATCTGTGTTTTCCAAATCAAAGAAATCACGTAAAATTAAACTTAGTTATCAAATAATGAATCTTAAAAGGATTTGCCTTTAATCAATTTTCTCTTCTTAAAAATAACGCATTTCAAGTAAAAAGAAGTATTTAAATATTGAGCAACATTTTTGCATTCTCACTAAAAATTCGTTCTTTAAACCCTTCTGAAATTGGTAGATTTTTAACTGCTGGGATAATTTGTTTCCAATGAGCTAAGGGATGATCGGAGGCGAACAGAACTTTATGTTCAATTTTGTCCTTTATAAACGCATCCCATGGAAAATAGGAATATAAATGATGATGGGCTGAGATATCAACATATACATTTGGATGCCGTAGAACCACGGAATAAGTGTCCCAAAACCACGGGGTTCCCATATGCCCAATTATTATTGTTAAATCTTGATGTCTCATAGCAACTTCATCAATTAACATAGGATGTCCATATTTAGCTATTGACCCAACGGTTGAAACCTGATGACCTCCGTGAGTCCATAAGGGGATATTAAGATCTATCATCTTTTTCCATATTGGATCATATTGAATATCCGAAATATCAAACTTCTGAACAGGAGGTACTATCTTTACTCCCTTTAAATTTAGGGAGGTTATTGCATAATCAAGTTGATCAAGTGCTCCAGGAGCGGGAATATCAATACCTGCAAAACCAATTAGCCTAGTTGGATGAATCTTTACAAGATTAGCTACATCTTCATTAGTTACTAATATCACATCGTACGCTGTTTTCACATTAAAACTTACAATTACTGATTTAGTTATTCCTAACTCATCCATTAAAGTAATATAGTCATCTATCGAAACATGTTCACTTACACTTTTTAACAT
>CAYPFJ010000106.1:0-10978 GCA_964409945.1 uncultured archaeon
TATATCATTCCAAAATTAGAAAAATTAATAGATATCGATCCTTTTTTCTTTGATGCTTATACTTCTTTGGTGGAGTTATTTTATTCCCTGACTCAATTTGAGAAGGGAGACATTCTCATAAATCAGGCTTCCGAAAAGGCTCTAAAGAGAATTGTAGATAAAAAAGGAAATTGGCCGGATAAATTAGAATGGGGCTGGTTTGAAAATCGGCATATTATTAGGGCAATATTAAATCAAGCAATCTTATATTGGAAATGTGAAAAAACTGATGAAGCCTTAAATTTATTTCGAAAACTTCTCCGTTCTAACCCAAACGATAATGTGGGGACAAGAAATTACATACTTGCAATTCGAAAAAATATTTCTTTTAATGATTTTGAGCTACGTTTTAATAAGGGTGGATTTTATGACATGGATTTGCCAAACTGGTTTGATGCAAATTATAAGTCCTATCTCGATGAATTCGAGTGGTGGGATGAAGAAACCGACAAGCTTGAGAGTCAAGATAAAGTGTTAGATTTGGATGGGATTGAAAACGATAACAAAATGCAATTTATCACGATTGAAAATAATCATGAAATGATTAATTCTTCCAAGGATCTCATGAAATATTTTGATATGCAATATATGAATAAACCTAGAAATGAGAGAAAGTTATTTTCTCAATCTAAAGAAAGTACTGAACCTAAAATTTTTCAATTAAAGATAACAATAAACGAAGTAAAACCTCCAATCTGGCGTCGGATTCTCATTTCTGAACAAGCAAATTTCTATGAACTTCATTTGGCAATTCAAGACTTTTTTAATTGGAGTAATTATCATCTCCATGAATTTCATTTTCCACATCCGAATAACTCAAGATATAAGGTATCACTTTTAGGATTAGATCCTGACGGTGAGATCCCCGATGATTTAGATAATGGCTTTTTAGATCAGCACGATATTCGGGAAGATGAGGTGAGATTATGTGATGTTTTTTCTAAGAATTACCTATCTGTGGTATATCTATATGATTTCGGTGACAATTGGGAACACTCCATCAAATTAGAGAAGGTTTATCCATTTAAAAAGGAATTTAATGGACCGTTATGCGTAGGAGGAAAAAGAGCCACACCTCCAGAAGACTGTGGCGGTCCTTGGGGATATCAAGATCTTCTTGAAATAATAAGCAATAAACATCATCCTGAATACCAAGAAATGAAAGAATGGGTAGGAGCAACCTTCAATTCTGAAAGGATGGATGTTCAAATGAATAAATTCACGCCAAGACAAATCGAAGAAAGGTACGGACCTAACATTTCAATATAAGTTAAACATGCAGAAGTAACTTTCTAAATCATTTTTATACATTTTTATTTATCAATAATATCAAACTATCATCCTACAATGATCGAATTACTGTCCAGTCGTAAAATATATAGCTTCAGAAAGAAGATTGAAATACTCCACTCTGAGCAAAACTAAATAAAATTCCAAATAGTAGAAAAGTAAATAGCTTCAGAAAGAAGATTGAAATCACATAAGTCAAAAGTCATAAATCATTCACTTTATACAGTCGTAAAGTATATAGTTTCAGAAAGAAGATTGAAATATGTCGGTGGTTCATGAGAATTGTATAACTTACTAATCGAAAAGTAAATTTAAAAATTAAATCAGCAGAAAAAATTCTGAAAATACTTAAATAAGGGAAATACCTTATTTTTCTTATGACAAATGTAACTTTTAGTATTGATGATGATATTCATAAAAAGATGAAAGAACATCCAGAAATTAAGTGGACGGAAATTCTTAGGAATTCAATCATCGAATATCTTAAAAAAGTGGAAAAAATAGATGTGTTACCAATTGAAGAATTCAGAAAAAACTTAGATCAAGATATTCTCAATATGATTGAAGTATTGGATGAAGGGGAAGAACTTAAATTCTATCAAAAAACAAAACAACAAGAAAAGGAAAGAACGGAGATACAACAAAAACTTGAACGGGGTTAGGATCTAATGTGGCTTCTTGATACTAATATCTTAATTAAATGCAATAAACTAAGATCTAGGCCTTTTAAAAAAGATCTTACATTTACAACTATTTTATCTATAATAGAATATCCATTTGCTACTAAATTTGAAGAAATATCTATCTTATATCCTACTTTCGCACATTACGGACAAGCTTTAAAGTATGCACTTCTCCTGAGAAAGAATGGTACCCCTATTCCAGTAATTGATATTTTAATTGGTTCAATTACGGTGGAAAAGAATATGATTTTAGTTTCTGAAGATTCTCATTTTAGTGATCTTCAAGCTCTAGAACCGCGTTTAAAGTTAATAGGTTTAGAGACCTATATTGAAAGTCTTCAAAAATTTGATAAGATTTAAAAAAATAAAAAAGATTGAAATATCTGAGACTAAGAGTTATGAAGGAAAGAAAATTTATTTTATCACCTCTCTTCTAATTAATACTTCCTTTATTGTAAAATTTGGGTGGTAAAATTTCATGAAGATTTCAAACAATTCTAAAGCTATCTGATATTATATTTCAATAAATTAGTTGTTCTTCATTTTTTTAATGGAGGATAATAACAATACTCTTAATACGAGCCCTGAAAAGAAAGTATCAAACAAGAAATAATTGCTATTATTCAATAAAGAGTATCTAATAGGCAAATTTTTTACATAAAATTTTATCTTAAATAGTTTAGATTAAATATCGGAAGATTTTTAGAATATTCTTACCTTTTTCAGTTAAATAAATTTTTTTATTCTTTTTATCTTTAGAGATTTCTATATATCCAAGTTGATTTGCTAAGGGGTTAATGAATCTTTTGTTTACTTTCATATAGTAACTTGATTGACGAGATCTCAAATCACTGTGTTTTTTTTGGAGTTTTAGGAATCCTTTTTTAATGAGAATTTCAATAAATTCTTTTTTATATATGAATTTTATCGGGAATCTCGTTATTTTTTCTGAATATTTGTCCTTTATAGCTTTATAAAGAATTTTTAGTACTTTAATAAGAATTTCGGGGGGTTTTATTATTGGAAAGACAGGAGGGAAAATAGTAATCATTTCACCTTTATGTCTTGGTCCTTCTACAAGAGGATTATATTTCGTAGAGTATACATAATACACTTCGCAATCCCATAATCTAGCCGCTTCTGTTGAGGCTAATGCTGTAATATTCGAGCCTGTACCAATATTGATCATGAATTTGGATTTTTGATTAGTCTTTCTTTCATTTTTAACAATTTTTGAAATTTCTTGAATTATTTCTATATAATTAGTATAATCAATTTCATTTTGAATAATAATGATATTAGGCATTTTATGTTTCAAGAATTGAATATTTTGATGAAAATATTCCATATTTTCGTCTTTTTGATTAGTACTTTTAATGTATGCTGTGAAGTAATACAATTTATAGGGTGCATAATTAAGAATAGGCGTTGTAATTCTATAATCTTCTTTGCAATTAAAAACAATGTGAACCTGAGTATTATCTATTTTTACTTGGTCCTTATACATTTACTTTTATCTTGTATTTACTTATTTGTCTTTTATGATTTTTAATTCAATTTCATATTTGATTCTTTACTATTTTGGGTTAGCTATTTTTTAGAAAAAACTTTTGCTCGAAGTTCAGGTTTAGCGCCTGGAGGCTTTTTATTTTTAACTTCCTCTTTAACGAAACGTCTTTTATAATCTGGCTTTTCTGGACCTCCTACATATTTTGCACCTTGAGCCATTGCTTTTTGTTTCTCATATTGTATTCCTCTTTTTACGACACTTTTAGTCAAAAAATCACCTACAATCCTTTATTTAGTTTTTTAGAAAATAACAAAATGCTTTAAATTTATTTTATATTTTTAAAATCACTCTATAATAGTGCGATTACAGCCATTATATTACATTTAATGTGAATTTTTTTTAAATCATTCAAAAATTTCTTAATAGTTTGTCGGAAAAACACAAGTTCTAATAATCTCATGATAAAAAGTGATCAAAAATCGAGATAAAATTCTGGAGCTCTAGGATTAATTTTTGACGTTCCTTTATAATAATCATTTTGATCAAAGTTAATAATCTTTATGAAGGTTTTCCGAAAATGTTAATGATTATCTTAATTACATGATCAAAATCTGCATCAATGTGTTAAAAACGGCACTACATGATCTAATTTTTGCGAAACTATCATTAATAAAACAAAAAACGATCGAGGATGATCAACCTTAAATATGATAAGTGATATTATTACTATAGTAATAAAATATAAATATTAAAACAAGAAATTTTATAAAAAATTAACAAATAATTTATAAGAAGTGATGCAAAAAATGTGTAATAATTGTAATTGTGAAGCATATGACCAATGTTCCATTGTCGGTTATATGCCAGTTGGATTCTGTTGTACCAAATGCTATCTTTACAACGAGCAGCATACTTGTTTAGAATCGAGGTCAAAGGGAAAAGCTTCTAGGGTTGAGCCTGTGAGCGCCAAAATCGAGGATGGTGTTTTGAAAGTTGTTGTTATGAAGGATGAAAAAGAAGTCCCTTTAGTGATTGACTTAAATAAACAATTTGGTTCTGAATAGAAATTTTTTAGTTCATTCAAATTATTTTTTAGTTGAAGTCCTGGCATTCTGAGAAAAAGGAAATGGGTCAGCTCCCTGATATCTCCTTGAAGAAGGGTTGAACAGTGATTGAGGTAAATATGTAAGGGGCTGACTCCTATTTTCTCAATAAGAATTTCTTATATAATTGCGAATTATTTAATATATGTTATTTATTATTTAACTTTGCTCGTCTCCACTTATTATTATCGATTATCTTGCTCAAGCTTATCTATTCCATAGATAATCAAACTTTTTGGTAACCATTTCCCTAATGAGTGAATATTTTCCATCCCTAACAATATCCCACATAGTATCTATTAATCACCGATTGATTCATACAATCATGAAATCTGAAACTATCATTATATTGAACATTTCTAAAAATTTAATACACAATAATGACAAAAATGTCTTTATACAAGATATTCAAATATTTAAATCTAAATAAATATGATGTATCAAGCATTCAAGAAGAAAAATAATAATATAAAGGTCGGTCCCCTGATATCTCCTTGAAGAAGGGTTGAACACTGATTGAGGTGAGTATTCATGGACGAGATCAGGGAACTGGAAAATTAATTAAGCGTTAATTAATATAAAAAATTTATCAAAATAGAAGAAAAATCTATGCGTTCGCTAAATACTCATTTAGCACAATGTTTAAATCTACTTCTGAGTTCTGAACCTTCTTTAAAAGATGTCTGAGCCCATAATCATTCAATAATAACTCAATTAGATTCTTATAAATTGCCGTAATGTTATCTTTACCAGCTTCATAATAGAAATCATCCTTGCTAAGAGTAAGATCCAAAATCTCATATAAGCCTTTTATGGCATCCTTTATATTTTCGAAATTTTTCTCGGCTTTTTCTTTCGATCTAATTTCATATTTTGAACTATTCATTTTAACTTACTCACCTCAATTAATATATGTAAATGATCATATATAAATGTGATCATTCTGCATAATTCATCCGACTCAGAGTGAACATCCATACCATGGGAATGATCACCCCTCGACGCAATCAATTAAATAAATTGTTTTAAAGTAGTTACTTATAGATCAATCATTTATTTGAATGTCAAAATACATAAAAATAGATA
Source organism: uncultured archaeon (assembly GCA_964409945.1). Lineage (GTDB taxonomy): Archaea > Asgardarchaeota > Lokiarchaeia > Sigyniarchaeales > SOKP01 > Loki-b32. Next base: position 5,712 of record CAYPFJ010000106.1, read on the forward strand.
ACGGAAACCGATTAAAAGTTGCGAAATCATTCAATTAATATTGATTTTTGATCAAAAACAGAATAAAAAAACAGAGTTAATGATGAATAGGACGTCTCTACTTATGAATTGTTTTATTTAAAAAAATTGAAATGTAATGAGGAAGAGAGAGTAATATCAAGGAGTTTTTTTATATTTATTTAATTTTACTTGTTCCCTGTGTTATTGAGATTGGAGTAAAATACCGGATTTTCTCGTATTCAGAAAATCTCTAAGTTTTTACAGCACTTAAATTTAAATAGGAATATTTTATATAGATATCTAAGAGATGATGGATGAAAATTCAAATGAATATGTTGTTATTCGAGGAAAGAACTATTATGTTCAAAATAATACGTTAGACCTAACTATTAAGACCGATATTGTTCTTTCTGAGGTAGAAAGGCTCGAGGATTTAGTAAACCTTGAGGTGTTATCGTTAAAAGGGAACAGTATTGATAAGATTGAGAATCTTGAAAATCTTACGAACTTAAAATCTTTAGATCTCAGCAGAAACTATATTACTGAGATTTTGATTTTAGAGGATTTTGTTCATAGCATATTTTTTTTGACTTTTTAATAAACCAATGTAGAGAATAATAAAGCAGATGAACATGATAATTGAGAGGTACCAATAGACTCCGAATGGGGTTGAAGTAAAGATATGTAGAAACGTAAAGACAGTAATTCCAAACACAGCTATTAATATAATATATGGTAATTGTTTTACAAGATTAGCAAGCTCATATTGACTTTCTTGTAATGATTTTGCAACATCATTGGTAAGTTCACAATTTTCAAAAACATTCGCTTGACTTTTTACAATTTTCACTTTCGCGATTGAGCATTCTGAGAAATTATTGCCATTAGAATATTCAAGATTTAAATTGGAAAGTGTACTGTTCTCAACACGAACCTTAGAACTTTTAAGAATCCCAAGTTTATCAAAAGAGCAGTGTTCAATCGAAATATTTTGACAGGTATAAAGGATGATGTGATCGAAAGTGCAATCTTTAATTTTTATATACAGATCGGCTATTATCGAAAATATCTGTGGTAATCCATCTATGCTCTCAATTATAATAGGATTGGTTTCAGTGCCTTTTCCATTCCAATTTAGTGTTCTTGCTAACTCGTATATCTCTCTTTCACTATACCTTGTCTTAAATGGCTCTAAGCCTTTTAGTGCACCTATCTTTATGCGCTCTTCTTTTTCAAATGCTTTAGATACATTATTTAAGGCTTCTTCCTCTTTTATTCCAAAAAGCTTTTGAATACCTGGCTTAAGAGCAAGTCTTTCTATATTTGCTTCGACCCAAGCATCCATAGGTTTTACTTTTTTCTTTTTCTTATTTTTATTCTTTTTCATAAGACCACACTTACCTGAACTCATATTTTCTAATCTTCTTTGCCCTTTTAAGAGCTAGATTTTTTAAATCCGATTCCGTCCAGACTTGTAGGGTATTTGCAAATTGGTCATCATGAGATATCTTATATCGGCGTCGATCAAAAAACTCTCGACCAGATTTAGTAATGTGATACCCATCTGTTAATTGAACTATTAGTGGATATTGCTTATTGGTTTCTAGCTGCATTAATGATAAAATTTAAGACATTGGCACAATAGTATACAGCTATATTTAAGTTATATTCGATGGTATAAAAATATTTGGTGATAACACTATATAAATCACTATAAAAATTCTTCCATAACTTAAAAAAAAAGAAAGTAGAATTAGTGATGAATAGGGCGTCCCTTCTTATGGATAGATTTGCCTACTACAGCTTCACAGCCTTCAAGTACCATTTCAGAAATTGTAGGGTGGCTATGTATTGTTTCTGTAACATCATGAATAGTTAAGCCATGTTGCATTGCTAAAGTAATTTCAGCAATTAATTCTGGGGCTTCTGTTCCAATACAGGAGGCACCAAGAATTTTATGAGTTTCTTTATCTGCTAGTACCATAATAAATCCTTCTTCTTCGCCCATACATTTAGCTTTACCAAGGGATTGGTAAGGAAATTGTCCCATTAATACATCGTAACCTAAATTTTTTGCCACCGTTCTTCGATATCCCACAGAACCTATGTTTGGGGAAGTAAATATTGTTGCTGGTACCACTGTATAATTTGTCTTCATTTCATGTACAGGAAATCCACCAATGCTTGCCAGAGCATTCGCTACAGCAATATCACCCTCATAACTTGCTACATGGGCAAGCATAATTCCACCGGTTACGTCCCCTATAGCATAGATTCCTCTTACTGCTGTCTCTAATGTACCAGGATTAGCTTTAATAGCTCCTCGATCAGTTTCAATGCCAAGTTGTTCAAGTCCGATATTTTTAGATTCTTTTGCCCGACCTATAGAAACCAAACAAAGGTCAGCTTCAAATGTGCTTTTTTCCGCACTGCTAATTTGGTCTCTAGGGACATCAGCAGAGCAAGTTGTGGCTCTCACACCAGTACCAATATTTTCCACTGATAATACATTTTGCGAAGTATGAATCTCTATTCCATTTTCTTCAAATTTTTTCTGAAGTACTTTAACAATCATCGGTTCTTCTGTAGCAATTGGTGAGGATAAATATTCTAACATAATAACTTTACTCCCATAAGTTGCGAATATATTTGCAAATTCACATCCAATTACTCCAGCCCCTATAATTAATAATCTTTCTGGAATGGATTTAAAGTTAGGATCTAGAATATCATCACTTGTAAGGATTCTTTCATGGTCGATATTGAATGTAGGAATCAAAGCTGGAGATGATCCTGTAGCAATAATTACTCTTTTTGCTTTTATTGTAGTACTATCTTTACCTTCAATTGAAATTTCAAAACCTGCATCCATATTTCCCCCAAGAATTTTCCCGAATCCATAATAAACATCATTTTTCCATCCTTTTTCTAATGCTTCAATTCCTTCCACTAATTCCTGAACAACCTTGTTTTTTCTTTCTACTGCCTTTGCAAAAGATAATTTATAATCTGAGATTTCTATCCCAAATTCATTTGCTTCGTTAATTTTTTCGATTAAGTGAGCAGAGGCATATAAGGCTTTTGTAGGAATACATCCCCAATTTAGGCATGTTCCTCCTAACTTTTCTTTTTCAATTAGAGCTACTTTTGCTCCATATTGAGCAGCTCTAATAGCTGCATGATAACCCCCAGGTCCCGCTCCGATAACAACCAAATCATATAAAATATCACTCATACTTTCATCAATCATAAATATTATATTTTTTTCAAATAAAATTCAGAAATAAAAATTAACAATAATTTTAGTTTAAAATCTTCTATGAAAATAAAATTAATCAAAATATTAAATTTTTTTTAAAAATAAATAATGAATTATTGTAAATTAATCACCGTTATTCTAGAAAAACATATATTGAATGATCATATTTGATGTATAGTATAAAAAGCCATTTAATTATTTTTTAATAATCTGGAAAAAATAGAATTTAATCTATTATATAAAAATCAAACCTAGACTCATCGTTTTTTAATAAAGGGATAATTAATTGATTTCTGTAAATATTTGGAAAAATCTGTAAAAAATTTGTAAGGAATATAAACATTTAAAAGTATAATCAATAAGAATTAAAATACTTTGGATCAAAACTAAATATTTTTAAAGAAAAAAACAGATAATTTAAAAAAAGAAAAGTTTTTTGCTTTTAAATAAGGTTTTATTATAAATACAATTAGTTTTAATTAATAAACAATAATTTTGAATAAAATACTAACAGGTATAATAATTTTACCCTATTTTGAAAAAAATTCAATTTATTACCCCAACCATGTATAAAAAAGAAGAAAATAACAGATCAAAAATTGCTTTTAAACTGTGCATTTTTGGAGCAGGAGGCGTAGGGAAAACAACCTTAATAAGAAGATTCCTCACAAAAATATTTGAGAAGGATATAAAAATGACCATAGGTGCAGATTTCAGTATCAAAAACGTAGAAGTAGAAGGAAAGCAAGTGACATTTCGTATATGGGATTTTGCAGGTGAAGAACGCTTTAGAGTACTTTTACCAAGCTTTGCTAAAGGAGCAGATGGAGGTATCTTTATGTTTGATATCACTAGATATTCAACTGTAAAAGAAATTAATGATTGGCTCTCAATTTTTGAATATTTTGTATCCGAAACAAAAATGAAAATACCCATCATAATGGTTGGGGGAAAATCAGATCTTGAGGATAAAAGATCAGTTGAATCTGAAGATGCATTGGAATTATCAAGAAAATTAAATCTACAAGGATATTTTGAGTGTTCGGCTAAAACAGGCTATAATGTTGAGGAAATTTTCGAATATATAGCAAAAATAATGTTAACAAATACTGATTAAAATTAAAACTCGCTTATGTTCTTTTAATAACTTTTACTAATCCTTTTTTTCTAAGTTGGTCCATCATTTTTTCAATTTCTTTTACACTCATTTCGGCAATACTAGCTACTTGTTCAAGGGTATTCATCCCATCGCATATCTTTAAAACTTTAAATTGATCTTTATTAAGCATCCCAAATTGTACGGCCATCGGAGGGATATCTTTTACCACTATCGGAATTCTTACCTTTCCTCCTTCTTCAATGGTTTTAGCACCAATTTCTTCGGTAGTTGGTGATTCCCCAAAAAAAGCTTTTACTCCAGTAATGTCATAATTATCATTTATATAAATATAGATTGTATGCTCTTGTCCGGATAAATCATCTGGATCTTCAACGTCCGGATGAGGATTAGAATGTTTATACTCCTTAGTATAGATACTCATCTTTAACCCGTTTATAATCTCTTGTTTGTTGATATTGAGGGCTACCATATCGTCACATATATCACACCAAGCCCATGCTTCTATTAATGAGAAGTATTTCTTTACTTTATTTTCTGGCATTGTAGTTCTATTTAAAGGTGATTTAAAAATTTATTAAATTATATTATATGCAAATTAAGGTGTTTTTTAATTTAAAATTTAATTTCCTTGTTTTTTCTATAATGAATAAATCAATTTAAATCAACCAGTTAACCATTCAAAACTTCTTAATTTATTTCTATTTAGTTTAAATCAGAAAACCAAAAATAATTAAAGTTATTATATATTTTAAAATCTAAGTTCTATTAAAGAAATAATTAAATCACTTATGAGCACTTACAAGAAGAATATTTGCTTTGGGTGTGGAAGACCAATAGCTCCCTACGAAGCAGCAGTTCACTTTCCTTGTCCTTCGTGTGGAGATGTAA
>CAYPFJ010000107.1:0-10953 GCA_964409945.1 uncultured archaeon
CAAAACGGCGCCTCTTAAATCAAAACCTTCAAAATTTAGATAATTTAATTTGATATAAGTACCATGTAAAAAGGGACTGTCAATTTCAGTCGGATGAATTAAATATTTTTTCTCATTTTTAGATGTAGTGAAAAATTCTGAGCAAGTAGCATATACTTGGTCACTTGATTTTGAAACTGTAACAACTGGTTTACCAGTTGTATTTTGAGCATCACTGAAAGCACTTGGTGCACCAAATCCTTGACTTCCTCTAGTTTGTTTTAATTCCATAGATTTTGAGGAGGCAAGATATCCTCCAAATTTTTTTAAATCAATTTTTGACATTCCCGTGCCATTATCAAATATTTCAAAAGTGAAGCTCATGATATTTTTCTGGCTAATTTCAGAAGTTAAAAATGAAGCAGCTTCATATTCCTTGAGACGGACAATTACTATAGGTTCTACATCAATAATATATTCAACAGGTTTAATGATCTCTTGCATGTCATCAATTATTCTTTTGACTTCCTCCTCAACTTCTAATTCTTCTTTATCAATTATTTCTCCAGATTCTTCTTCTCTAATTTCTAGTTCTTGAGTAATAGTATTATCGGATTCCGTGGATTCAATACCGAATTCTTGCATTAAAGTATGTTTTGCTTCGTTATCTAAGTGCTGAGATCTTTTTTCTTCCTTTGCAGCCTCAAGAATAGAGAATTTTTCTAAAAATAATTCTTGATCCAAAGAAAATTTGATTTTGGAATCTTTTTTTTTTAATTGTTTCCATTGAAAACTTTCAATGGCATCTAATGCATTGTCCAGGAACTCACTACAATATTGCACATGTTTCCAGTACCCAAATTCAAAACCGACTAATTGTGTCCTCTTACGCATATATTCTGCGATGGTTCCTTGTTTGATTTTTCCTTCTTCTTTCGATGTAATTTTAAACGCACTCAAAAAGTAATTTCTTAATCAATCTTTATTAAAACAAATTATTAATATATACTCTTATTACTAAACTAATTAATAAAATAATACAATCTTTACAATTAGTTCTAATTTCTAGGTATTCATTATCTGCTCAAACTTTAATTTTTTCTTCATTTCTAAGAGTAAATAATTTAATATTTAAATATTATCATTAGGTTATAAATTATAAAATAAGTTGATGAGTCTTCAAAGAAAGTCTTTAAAATAGACTCTATACTATAAATCTAAGAATTTCTCGTTTGATAGGTCTCTATAGCTACATCAATTATTTTAGATGCGATATACCTTTTAGTATTTCTCTCTACATGAGTAATATGTTTCTTTTTGTCAATAATAAATACTTCATTGTATTTACTGCGAAAACCAATATCATCTCGACCAATATCATTTGCCACAATTAAATCGACTTCAGATTTGACGAGTCTTTTATACGCACGTTCAATTAATTCACTTTTAGAAACATTTGTTTCAGCTTTAAATGCAACAATAAATAAATTATAATCTTTTTGTCTTGCAACATCGATTATCTTCGGTGTTAAAGTCATATTAACATGCAATTCTTCTACATTATCAGAGGATATTTTTCCTTCAATACATTCAACTGGTTTATAATCACTTATAGCTGCTGATGAAATGAAAAAATCATAATTATTATATGAGATTTCCTCTTTAACAGTTTTTATAAAATCATCAATAGAAACAACGTGTTTAATGTTTATATAATCTGGAAGTTTTACCGAACATTCTCCGGCAATTAATAATACATCAGCACCTCTAGCAGAAGCTTCTTTAGCTAATTCGATACCCATTCTTCCAGAGGATTTGTTTGAAACAAACCGAACTGCATCTATTGCTTCTCTAGTTGGCCCTGCTGTTATAAGTATTTTCTTTCCTTCCAAATCTTTTTTAGATATTAATAAATCAATTACTCTATCAATTATATCATCAATTCTAGCGATTTTAGCTTTTCCTTCGGAAATCCTAGGACCTAGGATATCAACACCACAATTACGCAATTTCATCTCATTCTGTTCTAAGATGGGATGTTTGTACATACTTTCGTGCATAGCAGGAACAATTACAATTGGTATAGAAGATCCAAATGCTGTTGATGCTACTGTTGTAACTGGCGTATCATCAATTCCATGTGCAATTTTTGAAATTGTATTAGCAGTTGCGGGACATATTAAAATTAAATCAGCTTTCCCTACACTTTTAGGTCTATCCCCCGCAAGATAAATATGTTCAACAGCTCCAGTTAATTTAGTAATAACTTTATTTCCTGTTGCCCATTCCATTAAGGATGGATTTATTAATTCTGTTGCAGATTTAGACATAACGCATAATACATCCGCACCCATTCTCATAAGTTCTCGAGCTACAATTGGAGAAGATATTACAGCTACCGAACCTGTTAAGCACATACAGACTGTTTTTCCTCTAAGTATAGTACCTTTACTTTCAACAATATCTTTTGATGGGTGTTGGAAATTATTTTTTTTCATATGTTTATAATTTTGTTTAATTGTTATCAATTAAACTTTCAGATTCTACGTAAATAAAATTTATGCTAAATAATAAAAATACTGTTAGAAAAATAATTTCTAACTTCATTATTAAATAAGAATTACCATTAATGCGGACTTAATCTATATTTATTTTTAATTCTAATTTTATTTATGATTTTAAATAAATTGATTGAAAAAGTATAACAAGTTTCAATAAAATCAACTCTAGAAAGATGTATAAGATTTGTGATTTACATATTCATAGTAAATTCTCAGGAGGAGCAAGTAAAAACATTGACATCTTTAAAATTGCCTCTAATTGTAATATCAAAGGGATTCAATTAGTTGGAACGGGTGATTGTCTTCACCCATTATGGTTAAATGAATTAAAAAGTAATCTAATAGAAACTTCAAACGGAATTTTCTATACTCCAAAAGTGCCAGATGTTAATTTTATATTACAAACTGAAGTTGAAGCTATTTGGAAAAACCATTTAAAATTCAAAAAAGCTCATTTCATTATTCTTTTTCCAAATTTTGAAAAAGTAGAAGAATCTATTGAATTACTATCACAATTTGGCAACCTAGCTAAAGAAGGGAGACCTAAAATTTATAATTCTCCAGAAAAGCTTATTTTTAGTTTAAAATCAATAGATATGGATATTGAGATTCGATACCATGGTTAAGATTTTCTTAAAGAAATAGAACAAACGTATCGAGAAAATAATATTATCAAAATTATAAACTCCTTTCAAAAGCATTTGCTCATCAGGATTTAGAATTTTCTAGTTTCAAAGTTTTTATATATATTATTTCTTCTTTTTATCTGTAATTTGCTCATAATTTTCAACTAAGATTCACTTGTTTCCAATCTCATAAATTAATTTTGAGTATAATATTTCTGTAACTTTTTCTTTTTGATAATAAATAGTACTACTATTCCCATAACAAAAACAGCTAATATTCCCAATATGATATAGAAGACGATCTTTGGGTAAAAACTGGTAATTTCATAAAAAACATATCCCTCTGAGTTCTTGACCTTAAATGTCTCAATTATTCCTTGAGGATTATAAAATACTTCAACAGTATAATTTTTTATCCCACGTCTTTGAAATATTAGTGTTTTACCCTGAATTGTTGTATTTTTGCAATCAAGGATATTTGTAAATGTGGTCAAATAATCATTAATTGGATTTCCTATAGCAAATCGTTTAATTATAAATTGCCAAACTAAATAATCTCCACTTAAAAGCGGAAATGAAATATTTAGTGATTGTAGAGTTGCATTATTATTAATTGTACTTGCAAATTCATTATAATTATCTAAGATTTGGCTAATGTTTTGAGGATTTTGCAAAATAATTGAATGATCATAGAAAAAATCAGGTTGTATCTTAAATTCACTGCTTGTAAAAGTCCAATAATGAAATGAATATTCCCAAGCGAAATAATAATATGTATAGTTTTCATTTATATATTCCTCACCATATCCATAATTTCGAACAATAGGGAAAATAGATGAAGTTTTGTTTGTAAATATTAAAGTATGAAAGATAGAAGAAGTCATAAAATCACGGTGCCCCATCTCTAATAGTGTAGTTTTGCTTTTTGCCCCAATCTTATCGGAATTTCCACCAAACCAGTCGCGGGGGGTTGATGTTACATTTACCGTGTTCTTCCAGGTTTGGTCGTCATATTTTTTAACTTCTAAAATCTGTGTACCTTTTTCTAACCTACTAGTGTAATTTGCATTAGCGTATGCTATAAAAATTAGATATTGATTTATTAATGGAATTAGAAGTAATGATATAATTATTAACCTGAATGTAGTGCTTTTTTTTTTGTGTATCATATATTATTCACACTCAACCTATCCATTAAATGTTTAATTTTTAAAATAATCTTAAAATTCCCTATGTTTAAATAATATAATACTAAAAATAAAGAATATTACAGTATATAATGATAATAATGCTAATGCTCCTTCTATACTTGGAAAAAGCCATCCTCCAGTAAAAGTATCTCTTCTTTCCATTGTAGAAAAATCTGGAAAAAAAATCTTTGTAATTATAGTAAAAAGATAACCTAAAGAATATAATGGTTCCAATTCACTATTTATTCCCAAAATAAGAAAAGAAAGAATATTATCCAGTATCAGCACATATCCACTCATAATTACAATTACAGGAGTTATTGATGGCATAATGGAGCTTAAAAAAGTCACAATACTGCCTAGGGCAAGAACATATAATACAGCAAAACCAAAACTATATAGTAAAGTTTTGAGTAGTGGTCCACCATAGAAATTATAACCAAAAAGTGCCATTGTTAAATAATGAACAGCTACAATTCCAATAACTAAGATCAAATTTGCAAAATATTTCCCAATAAGCAATTTATATCTATTAATGAGGGGTAATACTTCTAAACCCGTCTTATTTTTAAATTCAGAACAGATGATACCTCCAAAAAAGATACTAACTGCTAAAACAATTATTATGATAAAATAAATAGTTCCAAACTCATAAAAATAAGCTTGTGAAGATTCTAAAGGTGTGTATAAAATATATGGTAGATAACTATTTAAAAATAATAGAAGAATGGTTGCGACTGGAAAAATGATAAATTTTTTCATCTGAAGTCTTATTTCAAAAATAAACGTATGAAAAACAGGTTTTATTTTATAATAAAAATTATTTAATGAATTCATTTTCATATACCCTTCGTATTTAATTTAGGTTATTGTGCATTATCATTTATTATTTGAGTATATAATCTTTCCAATTGTGAAGTTCTTGGTTTAGAAAATGAATCAATTGTAAAATCAGACTTAAAATCATTGACTAAAATTTGCAATATATTGGTTCTTGATAAGTCCATTCCATTATAATAGATTGTAAAACTTTTCTTTTGTGAATTATAACTAATAGGGTCTGTAGAGATCGAGGGGTCTAAATTTTTCTCTAAGTACGGTTTAAGCCTTTGAATAAGTTTTGTTATAATTAAGTCTTTCTTTTCTATTGGGATTGGCTCTAGAAGCTCACAGATTATTTCCTTAGTCCTAAGTAAATTCTCTAAATTATCCAATGTATCAAATTCAATAATTGAACCTTGATTTATTAATGCAATTTTATCGCAAACTTCAGTTATTTCATATAACATATGAGAAGCAACAAATATTGTCTTTCCTTTTTTTTGAAGAGATCTTATATATCTTCGTACATCAATACGAGCATTAGGATCTAACCCTGTTTGAGGTTCATCTAATATTATTATTTCAGGATCGTGTATAATTGCTACTATAAAACCTAATTTTTGAATCATTCCTTTTGAGAAATTTTTAACCTTCTTGTACTTCCATTTGGTTAAGTTGAAGACTGTTAGTAGATCATCTATTCGTTGTTTTAATTTTTCTTTAGGATAATTTCTAAGATTTGCGATATATTTTAATAATCGATAAGGATTAGAATTGTAAAAATGAGGTATATCTATTAAGAATCCCATTTCAACTAAATTTTTTGAATTTCCTTGAAGATTCTGTAATTTTCCCTGTTTATTCAATATAAAAATATTACCAGAATTTGGTTTTATTAATTTGGCAATTAACTTTAGCGTTGTAGTCTTACCAGCTCCATTAGGACCAACAAATCCAATTATTTCACCTCTCTTAACTTCTAAACTTACATTATTAACAGCTGTTAAATTCCCAAATCTTTTATATAGATTTTCTAATATAAGAACTGTTTCTGTCATTGTCTTTTTAAATAATATTTACTTGAGGAAGAATACTCTAATATTTTAAATGAATGAATTGTATAAATTTCTAAATAATTGATATATATTTTAATTTTTTAAAATATTTAGTCTTATGTGTTATACGGAATGTTTTTTTGTCACGATTTACGAATTTTATGTAAAGTAATTTCGTGTCCTAGCACGTGTCCTAGGTTTTTGACAAAAGAGTAAGATATATCTATAAAGAAAGGATAAAATAATATTACCAAAAATCTGACAAAAATAGATGATATATAAAAAAAAAGATAGAATATTATTAAAATTAAATAATTAAAGGTGAGTCAAAATCAAATCTAAAAGGAATTTAACTTTATTAAGTAGCTTAACGTTTTTAATTTTTATAGCAATTACACCATCCATTCTTGGTTTCAGTGGAACAGTTGTTCCTCAAGACTATACTACTATTACAGGAGTTGAACTAGGAGGTGACAAATACAGTTTTTTTACTATTGACGATGATATTATTTCATGGAAAGGCGGAATTGTTCAGGGAAAGGCGTTTCAGTATTTTCTAAGCGTTCGAGTGTTTTACTATGAAAAAACTGACGTTGGTGGAGGTAATACCTTAGAATTGTATTTCAAGTATATTCAAGGAGGAACTTATTTGACGGTAACAATTTATTATAGAGATGAAACAAGTGATGATTATCAGGAATCTATAACAAATTGGAAAACAGTGATCTATAACTTAGATAATAACAAAGTTGTTTGGTATGTACAGTTTTATAGTCATACATGGTGGCAGAGAGCTTATTTATACGTTGATTATATGGTAGTTCATTATTAATAAACACGCAAAGTTTTGGTTAATTTTATAAACGAATGAAAAATTATAAATTAACCCCTTTTTTTTATTTTCTTAAATAAAAACTCATAGAAATTAGTTATTTATAACAATTCATTTCTAAATCCCCTTTTGATTATTTATGTATTCACTCTACTTTTCTTTCTTACTTAAAAACAAATCGAATCTATCCTCGCTCCTACTGTTAATTAACTAAAATCCACAATTTTTCCAATCATTTTAGGATTCAGTTAGTTGGAACGGGTGATTGTCTTCACCCATTATGGTTAAACGAATTAAAAAGTAATTTAATAGAAACTTCAAACGGAATTTTCTATAGTCCAAAAGTGCCAGATGTTAATTTTATATTACAAACTGAAGTTGAAGCTATTTGGAAAAACCATTTAAAATTCAAAAAAGCTCATTTCATTATTCTTTTTCCAAATTTTGAAAAAGTAGAAGAATCAATTGAATTATTTTCACAATATGGCAACCTAGCTAAAGAAGGGAGACCAAAAATTTATAATTCTCCAGAAAAGCTTATTTTTAGTTTAAAATCAATAGATAAGGATATTGAGATAATACCTGCTCACATATTTACACCATATTTTGGGTTATTTGGATATATCTCTCACTTTAATACGATGGAAGATGCTTTAGGAACTGGAATAAATTATATAAATTCTATTGAAACGGGATTAAGTGCAGATCCATTAATGATCAGAGGTATTTCAGAGTTTAATAAAGTTTCTATAATATCTAATTCTGACAGTCATTCTACTAATTTTCATAGATTAGGAAGAGAGGCTACAATTTTCGATTTGAATAAACTAAATTACCAAAATTTAATCGATTCGATTAAAAAAAATAAAATTGTTAAGACTTATGAGTTTAAACCATCACAGGGCAAATATTATTATGATGGTCATAGATCAGAACGACACATTGACAAAAAAGATTATTTTTGTAGTCCTAAACTTAATATTGACATTTGTCCTTTCTGTAAAAAAAAACTTACTAAAGGTGTATTAGCTCGAGTTGAAGAATTAAGTGATCAAAAAAATCCTTTCAAATTAAATTTTCAGTATATTGTCCCCTTATTGGATTTGATTTCAATTGTTCTAGGAGGATCTGAATATGATAGAGGGAATATATCAATATATCAAAAATTAATTGCACAAAATTGCAGCGAATATGCAATATGGGAAGGGAAAAGTAATTTTAATGGAATTTCTGAAGATCTAAAAGAAGCAATTTGCAAAATACGGAAAGGTAAATTCTGGTTTATACCAGGTCATGATGCTGTTTATGGAAAATTACAATTTGAAGATTATAATAAGAATTAATTGTGAACATTTACAATGTTAACGTTTAGATTTAATTTTGAACTTATATCATGGAACTTTTTAAATTTTTCGGGTTTTAAGATTAGTAGATCCTTTGCTTGAAGAATATCTAAGAATTTTTTACCATAATATGTCTTGTAAATTTCAGATATCTCATAAAGCACCTCATTATTATCAATAAATCTGTGAATTTCCATAGATTCAAATTCTTTTTTTCTAATTTCAAGAATTTCATTAGAGTATTTAAAGAATGGAGTATGCTGTAATTTTTTCAAGTCAAAAAAGATTGTACTTCCAAGTTCACGTTCTTTTAAGATACTTTTTATAATGGAATGGATTTTATTTAAAAATCTTGATTTGAACTCTTTTAATTTAATATTTGGATAAATACAATCCTTTAAAATTTCATTGTAGGGCAGATCTAACCCCGCTAATTCATTATTCAAATTTAATAAAGTTAAAATTTGATTAGTATTATGTTCAACACTGGTTATTAATTCTTCAAAGATGTAATCTCTTTCTTTAAAAATAAAGTCAAATAAAAATTCGTTAAAAGCCTTAATGAAAGCATTATATTTAGGGACAAAAACTCTATTTTGGTTATTAACTACTATTTCATGAGCGTAAAATGGATCAATTTCTTTATTTAGTACTGCTTTAACTAATGATAATCTGTAATATCCTTCTATGAATTCCATTCCTTTTGAAATACTCTCAATAGCCTCTTTAAATGAACATTTTTTAATTACATTTACAGTTTTAATTATGTTACTCTCAATTTTTACAGGAGTTTTTTTACAATAACACAAATCAAATGGTTTTAAATCATGAAAAAGTGGGTTATTATAATCAGGAATTATGATTTGAGAACTATATGCATTGATTATACTTCCTTGAATTGGTTTATTTGCCAAATTCCATTCTATAATCATTACATCATCAGAAAATCCATGTTCAACATCATAACTGTATTCTATACTTTCACTCGATAAAGCTAACCCTTCAATTGATTTTATTTCATAATTATCCATTTCACCCCAGAACTGTTGTCTATAATAGAACACATCTTGAAAACTGCTTAAATCATCTAAAAATATTTCTTTCATTATGAAATAATTGATCCCAATTTCGGAAGATTTTATTGTCTGATCATTTAATCCAAAAAAGCCAATACGGGAAATAATATAATTATAAACAGGATTCTTTAAATTAGCTTCATCGTGTTTTACAACATAAGTATTTCTTTTTTTTTTAAATTCTCCTTTCGTTCTTTTTATGTTATATTTTTCAATCAGTAACTTTAAAAATGCAAATTTTTTGAGATATACTTTTCTTTCCAATTCTTGAATTTCTATTTTATAATTCTTATACTTATCATAGAATTTTTCTTTTGGAATATTTATTACTTTAAATTGCTTTTTCAATAATTTTAATTTCTCGATTATACAGAAATTATCAATTTCAGAAAAAAAATATGTTAATAGGTTGGTTCTTATATAATTTAGTTGAGCTTCAGAAATTAAGTCCTTAAATGCTTGATTTTTGATAATTAATTTTTCATAATTCTTTTTTATAAAATAAATTGCAAAATATTTAGCATTTAAATCCGAACTATTTACCATTTCCTTTAACTTATCGAAATATGAAGCAACAAAAGAAATATCTCTAAATTCTGATATTTTATCAATCGATTCAATAATTTTAAGAATGTTGAAAAATGAGTAGCTTGGTATTGTATTTAAAAATCTTTTAAACCCTCTTTCGATATGATCATTAAAGTTCAAAAAGTAATTTTCTAATTCATTTTCATACCCATTCTCTAAAAATTCAAAGAATTCAATAAATAAATTATTATTAATTGCTGTATTCAAGAATGATTCTATAATTTTTTCACTATCGAATTGATTGATAACTGCTTTATTCAAATAACTTAATGCTTCTACGCAATTGTTTTTTTCAAAACAAAGATTTGCTAATAACTTAAAGTTCTTACTTTTCTTCTTTGAACCTAAATCTTCTGAAGTCAAATTATATTTGTTGAAATCTTCTATGATTTTTTGAGCAAGAGAATCTCTAATAACTAATAACAATTTTATTAAATGAATGCAAATTTTTTTTTCTCTTTCTGAATGAATAAGAAAAGCGGGACAATCATGAAAAATTTCGTTATCCCTATTATCAACTATAAGATGAAATTCACGCTCATAATCTAAAATAAGACTTCTAATTAGTATTGGATCTTCTTGAATATCAATAATATTAACTTTACTTGTAAGAAATTTAAGTGATTTTTGATATAAATTTAAACCAAATTTCTCAATTATAAGACTTGATATTGATTTTTTTACCATTTTTTTTAAAATCTTGATTTAATTATTTCTGAAATTAATTTTGGAAATTCATTCCAATCTTTTATAGTGAGTAATTGTCCTCCAGCAACTTTTACTATTTTTTTAGCTTCTTTTAAGTTATACGAAGCTTCTGGACAAACTAATATGAAATCAACACCTAAAGAGCGCATTTTCCTAAATTCTACCAGAGCTTC
>CAYPFJ010000108.1:0-10842 GCA_964409945.1 uncultured archaeon
GCGCCAGACTCATAATCCTACTGAAAAAATGGGTCAGACTGGATGTATTCTGGAGGTTCGAGGGCTCGAATCCCTCCACCGGCATTCTTATTATTATATGAAAGAATCTTAAATTAAAAAAAAGGGAGTATATTTAAAAGCAGAATTTCCCATTTTTAATTAAAACCTTAGTTGAATCATCTTTATAAGTGATTTTTATTGTTGGTTTATAGAATAAGAAATCTCTATGTGTCTTTGAATTGTTCTGTCCACCATCCATGTCGGTATTATTACCAAAGGCAATATGGGCAGTATCAAGGGCTTTTTCATCCTCAAGCAAAATCCCACTTAATTTAGCTCCTGGGTTAAGACCTATCCCCAATTCTCCAATAATTCTTGCTTCTTCATCTATATTAATTAAGTTCTCAACTTTTTCAACTAATTTTTGATCTTCACTTTCGATGTTAATAACCTTACCATTTTTTACGGATATTTTCAAAGGTTTCTTTACTTTACCAATATCACCAATTGAACCATCACATACAATAATACCATCACCCTTAGATTCAATGGGTCCACACCATATTTCACCACAAGGCAGATTTGCAAGGTAAAGATCCGTGGTAATTTTAACATCCATAGAAAATCCTCGATCTTCGATATACAACATGATATCTGTTCCTCCTGGTGCTGAAACATGTGCTATTTTAGCATTTTCGAAGGTTTTAATCATTTTATCTGCTGTATCTTCCATTTTTTTATAATCAACATTCATAGGACCTTTAATCATCATAGATTGAGTAATACCTGGGCCATGACCTAATCGTATTGATTTAGTATCAATAATTTCTTTTATCCATTTAACTCGAAATGGAGTTTCATCACTTAATCCTTTAAATGCATTAATCACTATTGTTTTTCCTTTTACTAACTCACTCATTTCTACGGGTATTTCTGATAAAGGTCGGCTTTTTTCTGGTAACATATACAATTGTGCTGACGAACCGTACTTGATAGCAGCATTATAAAAAGCTTCTCCTATTCTTTTAGTAGGACCATCAGTCACAACCAAAACAGCATCCTCCTTATTCAAATTCATTACATGAATCATAGCATTTTGGGCAGAAGTTACCATCTTTTGAAATTTGCTCACAGTAATCTACTCACTTTTAATTATACTAACTTTAGTAAAAATATATTCTTTAATATTGGTGAAAAAAATGGATTTAAATTAACTTTTTCTAAATAAAATTGATTTAATGTAGAATATTTGAGCTATAATTTGATTTTTTCTACGAAATTGTAAAAGCTTATATTTCTAGATATTTAACTATTAATTATCGTCAAATCCAATAAAAATTAAGTAAAATATAATAAGAGGGCTATTAGTGTGGTATTAATTATGACAACAAGCTGGATTCCCTATGGTAAAGAAAAAGAGATTGGACAAAAATATCTCGAGGTATCGAAGAAATATCCTATGGATAGATCTTTAGAAAAAAACCTGGTACCTATGGGTGTGAAAGCAACTAAAAGGGGCATCAAAGTATTTAGCGTTACAGACGTAAAACAAGGAAAATATGAAGAAATGATTAAGCGGATTACAGAAATGCAATTGGCTTATTCTGAAATTGAGGGTTTTAAATACAAAGTGGAGACTTATCTGACAGGAGTAGATGCAATGCCTATGGTTGGATTAATGATGCCTGATCTATAAATTCTTAAATTTCAAATATTTAATTTATTTTTTACCTATTTTTTTACTTTTTACTAATTTTCTTTTACTATAGTACCTCCAGCCTTTTGTTTTGCTTTTTTCTCAAATGAACTTTGGAATCCTGGGGTATAATTCATATATTTTGGAATGGGATATCTCAAACCCGCTCTATGGGTTGCTTCTAATCCATTTAAAACAATTTCCAATTTACTTTTTGGAATTGAGAACATAACTTCTGAATCTTCTACCCCTCCCCAAACTCTATCACCATTTCCTAAGATTACTAGTTGAGGTTCATTAGTTTGGATAGTTTTGATTACACCTTCATGACAAGATCCAACTCTTCCTGCAGATGTGAAATCAAGGACTCCTCCCTTCATATAAAGGTAAGCTTGTATTAACCGTGTAGCTTGTGCAGGATTACAATAAATTTGGACCACATCAGGCTCAACTCTCGTTCTTGTTAAGGGAGAAATGACAAGACCTAGACATTTTTCCTTTAGAGTGTAAAGGTGTTTTTGAAATTTTTCTGAGGTTTCAATGTCTTTTGCATAAAGACCAATACTAAACTGATTAGCAAAATTCTTTATTTCTTCTGTCATTGAATCCCATCCATATATCGTTCTTGCTATTTTACAAATACAATCTTCTTCTGTTACAACCATAGTCCAGCCATAATTACGAACCATTTTAAATGCTTGACACAGAAAAGTTTGAACCTTTAAATCAGATTTGGGTTTTTTATGATTGCTAGGAATCTCTGATTCATCTTGTATAAGCTTAATTGCAAGTGGAAATGTCAATGGTCTTAGAAATTCCTCTATTTTTTTACCCTGCTCTTGGTATATTTTTAGATTTTCACTCATTTTCCTAATTTTTTTTTTATTCAAAATTACTGTTTTAATTCAATAATATTTGAATAATGAATAATTTTTACAATTAAAAATTGGTTTGAAACTAAAAGGTTTTTTATGGCAAAATCTTAAATAAAATTGTTATGAAACCATTAAATTCTGAAAAGATTAGTTCTGAAGAGATGACAATTTTAGATAATAACTCAGAATGGCTTGGAATACCTAAAAGTCACTTAATGGAATGTGCGGGTTATTCTGTCGCAGCTAAAATTATAAATCGTGGTTATTTAGAGATAAATAACAAAGCAGTAATTTTTTGTGGAACAGGAAACAATGGAGGAGATGGATTTGTTGTTGCCAGGCACTTATGTTCTTATGACGTTAAAGTTTTGGTTATTTTAGTCGGCGATCCAGATAAAATTCGAACTAAAGAGGCTCAGTTAAACTGGAATATAATTTATAATAACCTAAATTATTCTATTGATGTAGAAATAGTAAAAGATTCCACAGACTTAATTAGTATAGGAAAGAGTATCAAAGAAGATAAAAATTATCATGTAATTGTTGATGGTTTGTTAGGAACTGGAATAGAAGGAAAAATCAGAGAACCTATTGCTTCTGCAATAGATTTAATAAATGATATTAAAAAAGCAGATAATGAAAGGATTACAATAGTTTCCATTGATATACCCTCAGGATTAGATCCAAATACTGGCAATGTTTTTGATAAAGCGGTTAAAGCAGATTTAGTAGTTACTTTTCATAGAAGAAAAAAAGGATTGTCTTGTAGCAGTGATTATATAAAAGAGGTAATAGAAAAATCAATTGGAATTCCGCCAGAGGCTAGTCTATTCACTGGTATAGGAGATTTTATACCAACCTTAAAAAAAAGGAGAAAAGATGTTCATAAAGGAGAATTTGGGAAGATTTTAATTATAGGGGGATCTAAGAATTATTCCGGCGCTCCAGCTTATGCTTCTTTAACGGGAATTAATTTCGGGATAGATTTAGTTATTACATACGTACCAGAAATAATAAGCAATGTACTTAGAAGTTTTTCTCCAAATATAATTATAAGAACTAATAAAGGCAATTGGTTGAATATAGAAGCATTAGACGAGCTTACTGAATTAATTAAATGGGCAGATTCGATAGTAATTGGTCCTGGTTTGGGAACAGAAAAGGAAACTGAAAAATTGTTCGTAGAATTGTTGAAAATTTTAAAAAATCAAAAGAAACCAATGGTTCTTGATGCAGATGCGTTAAAATTAGTAAAGGACCATCTTGATTTGATCAAAGGTTTACCCATTATTTTAACTCCACATGAAGGAGAACTAAAAATAATGACGGGTCTAGAATTACCAGTTTTTAATAATATTAAGGATCGAAGTAAAATTACACGCGATTTAGCTAAAAAATTAGACTTAACGCTATTGATTAAAGGTCCCTTTGATTATATCTCTAATGGCAAGCAAACTAAAATTAATAAAACAGGTTGTCCAGAGATGTCTATAGGTGGTACAGGTGATATATTAGCAGGTTTATGTGCATGCTTTTTAGCAACGGATAATACTCCTTTCAAGTCAGCATGTTCTGCTGCTTTTTTTAATGGTATATTAGGGGAATATTGCAAAAGTACTATTGGAAGTCGTTTTACAGCATTGGATATGGTCAATAATATCAATAATGCTATAAAAAGTGTTTTTAATTTTTAATATTTTGCAAAACAATAACTTTCTATTAAGCAGATGTCAGAACTTGAATTAAAAACAAGATAAAGATTTATTAATTTTTAATATTATTATATTATTAACTTAGTTAGTGTGAAAATTTAAGTTGAGGTTTCAGAATTCTTTTAATAGTAAATTTCAACAAAAAAAAGGAGATTGATTAAATTTGTCACCACAATTATTTCTTATCAACCCAGACGGTACCACCACTGAAATGACTAGTGAGGGTTCAATTAAAGACATTTTAGAAACGGATGAATGTTATGTTCTTGTTTCTGATGATGCAAGAAAAGTATATCTATGGAAAGGAGTAAAAAGCAGTGTAAGATCAAAATTCATTGGTGCTAAAAGATCTCAAGAAATTCGAGGTCAAGTTGGAATGCACTATGCTGTCGTTCCGCTTGATGAGGGTGAGGAAGATCCCGAATTCATTAAACTAATTGGTGGCCAAACTGAAGCAGGTATTGCAAAAGAAATAAAGGCTGCAGAAGTAGCTCGTTCAAATATACATCCATTACGAGAAAAGAATATTTTTGGCACTCCAGAACCTGCTGAAGGTATGAATATAGCAGGGAGCAAGGATAGAGCACCTCAAAATATTGGTCCGTTATATCGAGGTGAAGAGTCTATGGCGGACTTCGTGCAAGACCAAACTCAAGTAGATTTTCAACAAGTAATGCAAAAATTAGAAGAAATACAAATACCTCCTGGTTTTGAAAGAGAACTGATTATTATTGGTAATCATGCTTACTCAATTGTTGAAAAAGTACAACAATTCCTTGGTGAAAAACAAGTTACTAAAGAAATCTCGAAGATTGGAGCGATTCCAGAGGGAATTTTCTTCGCAGAGCAATATGCTCCACGGGTTTTGAGCGAGAATGGCAAAATAATTGCTATAGAATTTCTCAAACGCATGGGTGCTAAATCTAAACCAGTGGAAGCTAAAAGTAAGAGAGAATTGTTAAAGGATCAAATTAAAGAGCAATTAGAAGGAAAATAAAAGTAAACCACGTTCCTCGACTTTCTGTATAATTTAAAATTTAAAAAGTATAAAAATTAAATCTGATTCTTACAAATTTATTAAATCCTTATTTTTCTTTAAAGTGAAATACTACACCTTTACAATTATGAGGATATATATTAGAGATATAAGTTTTTAAGTCTAAACTTTTTAGATTATATTAATTGAAAACAAATTTTTACTTCCATAAAAAATGTCAGATTTAACACCTGAAGAAGCGAGTGCTTTGTCTAGTTTCTTGAGCTCAATTACTGAATACAGCGAGCTCGAAGCGTTAGCACTTATTACACGAGAAGGTTTAAGATTAGCTTTCAGCGCAATCCCGGGATATAATTTGGATCCAGATCTCTTTTCAAGCCTTAGTGCAGTAGTGGTTCAATCAGGAAGTGATGCAGTTGCAACATTGGGATTTAAAAATATGCTCGAGGTTGTATTGCGAGGTGATAATGGATTTATAATTCTTAGTGCCGCGGGTCGTTTTTTTTTAATGGGGGCCTCAAGAGAGACTGCAGATCTGGGAAAGATCGTTAAAGTGTTTAGATATTACTCGAAAGAGATAAGTCTCCGTTATCCAGTAAATGAATAAGATGCCTTTTTTATTCAAAAGAGTAATTTTCCTAAAAATTTAAAGTTAATGATGAGCATTCTCAGTTTTTAATATACTGTTATTTATAAATAACATTGAGATCTTTTTTCTCTTAGGAATTACGTTCGTCAATTTTTACTTCATTATCCATGAAAATTATTAAACTTCAATATTAAGATAATTATGTTTATAACAATATCAAATCTAGATACATATCTTATACGGATATTAGGTTATTATTTATAAGAAAAATAGATCATTTTTGATAGAAATTTTAAGCTTAATCACTTATATTATATTAAAAAGTTGAGAAAATATTAAATCATAATTATAACAGAAATTAAGATGAAATAAAGATGGCGGAAAAAGAAGTCAAACTATTTGTCGACGTGAATAATAATATGAAAGATAAAGTTATAATCTGTCAATCTAATGCAGATCGACTAGGAGTAAAGAATGGAGATTCAATAGAAATTTTAAATATTGATAATAATCTAAAAAAGAATGCTTCCGTAAAAATTTCAGATTCAGTTTTAGATTTTGCTGGCCAATTTTCAAAAAATTTGTTAGATGAGTTACAATTTTCGGGAGTCGAATTAACAGTTCGTCCCACTAGTGCTGGTAAAAAGCTCACACCAACATTACATATGCCAAAAGTCCCACCTATCCAACCCGTTCCAGCACTTCAACCTACATCTCAACCTGCACCTCAATTTACACCCACACCTGCACCTCAACCTAAACCAGCATCCCAACCTTCATTATCACCTTTACCTACACCGCCTCCAACACCTATACCTCAACCTACATCCCAACCTGCACCTCAACTTACACCCACGCCTGCAGCTCAACCTAGACCAGTACCCCAACCTTCATTATCACCTTTACCATCTCGTCCTCCTCCTCCTATGGAAGTACCCCAACCGGGCATAGGACAACCAATGATTGAACCCGCAACACCAATGGAACCATTTCCAAATAGAATCGATATTAATATGTTACAAAATCAGAAAAATGGTATAATCCTTACGCCTATGTTAGATAATGGTATAGAAGGTGGTCGAGTACAATTGAGTTCTGGTATTCTTCAACAATTAGGTCTTGGTCAGGGCATGTTAATTGGTTGGGAAGATCCTTTAACAAGATCTATGGGATCAGCAAGGATAGATGCAGTAAATGTTAGTATGAATGAAATTAAAATGAGTATGGATACTTATGAAGATACAAACATTCAAGCAGACCAAATTGTTGTATATTCTACTGAACCCCCAATACAACAAGCTTCAGAATTAATGTTAGAAGTTCAGTCACAACCTAATCTAATGGGTTATGTTTTAATTAGTCCAAGAACTCAACATACTCTATCAATTCAAATGGATGATATTCTTGCATTTGAAGATGAACTTACTGGAGCAATGGGCGCAGGAAAAGTAGAAGTTTTAGAATCTGTACCAGAAAACACTATCGTTATTGATGCTGAAATTCTTGAAGCATCAGGTATAGGGAGTTTCGAAGTAAAAGTATATAAAAATCAAAGAACTATTATTCCTTTACAAAGTATTTCTTTAGGAATTTCTCCAATTTCAGGTGAAAATATGTGGGAAATCATAAGTACTGCCCGTGAAAACGTAGATTCTATGAAAGGATGGATTTCAAATTATATTATCTTTAAGGGAATAAAACTTAGGTGGTCTGCTGTAAATATTGCATGTTCTATTATCGCCACTGTTCCTGATTTAACTGGTGACATTTTTGCGAGGGTTTCCCAGAATACAACTTTATCTTTAAGTCCTGTTGGTTTAATCCCTTTTAACGCAATTTTAATAATTGACATAAGCCGTTCAATGATGGCTAGAGATGTCTTTGTGACTAATATCGCTCCTGCTATTGAGGGAATAAAAGCAGCAATGGAGTCTCGAGAAATCCAAGAATTTTTAAAACATTTCAAAGATGGAATAAATATACCACGTAGAATCTCAGCAGCTTTTGCGGCAGTCCTCTTCTTAAGTGAGAAAGTGGGGAGAGGATTTGGTGAAAAGGTTTCTGTTATCCGCTTTGCTGATGAAGCTCAGATTCTCCCTTTCTCTAATAGTTTTTATATGGATTCTGCAAGCGGTAAAAAAGGTGTATTAGAAGAGGCAGCTCGTATGATAGTTGATCGAATAGGAAATTCTTACGGTCAAGCAACAAATATGGGTTCTGCAATGATACAAGCCCATAATGTTTTAAATGAGTTCCAAAAGATGAGTCCAGACCAACCAACTATGATAGTACTTTTAACAGACGGTGTACCTACTGATAAGCAGATTTTCTTGGAAGAGATTAAAAAATTAGCAGATAATATAAACACTATTACGTACATTGTCGGTTTAGGTAACCCAGATCGCGAGTTAATGACACGCGCAGCATCATTATGTGGTGGAGAATATTTTGAACCGGAAGATGCGGGAGAATTATTGGTCTGGTACTCTAAACGTGCACGAGATTTAACAGTAAAAATGAAAGCTCATAAAGAAGGATTATAAACTTATTTTTTTCTTCATCATATTTCTCTCTAGTTTTAAAATTATTGATAATAATATTGAGAAGGAAATTTTATTGATTCTCTCAAATTCAATAAATATATCTCCATATAAATTATTCATAAAATCAATAATTTTTAAATAAAATTTTAAACCATTTTCGATGGATTAATGCAATTATGGTCTTTTTAATCGCTTAAGATTACATTAAAGTTATTAATAATAATTTTGATAATAATTATAAGAAATTTTTATCCATGAATTATAGTTATAAATTTATAACAGTAAAACAATAGTAAAAAATATGAAAGTTGAAAAAATATTAACTATTGATAAACGAGGCGATTGATAATTAAAGACGTTAAGATTATTATAATCGATAATCGAGGTCGGATAGTATTACCTAAGGTAACTAGGAAGAATCTAGGTTTAACCACCAATTCTCAGTTAATGTTAGTAAGCGATTCAGAAACAAAGGAAATACGCATTACACCTATTGGATTACGAAATGAAAGTAGTCTCATTAAGGTAAAAGTAGTAATGAAAGATATTCCAGGGGCATTAGCAAAATTACTCGACATATTTGCCGAGGAAGGCATCGGTCTAGTGTATAGTGAAGCTGTAATTGTTGAGAAGGATAAAACAGCTGTTTGGACGGCTATATCTGAAAATCCTAATAATATCGATCGGTTAAAAAATATTTTAAAAGAAAAGGGAGAAGCTCTGGACGTTGGATTTTCTCCCTTAGATTAATATTTAAGATATAATATACTAATTAATAATCTATAAAGAAGGGATTTTTTGTGGCGAAAAAGAAAAAGAAAGAAAAGAAAAAAAAGATTCAAGAGATAAAAGAGGATACGGATCAGATACCTGAATATTCACTAGATTCAGCACTACATTCCGCAAAATCTACGGAGACAACATTACAGACTTTATTGAAGGGTGTTTCTGAAGGACAGGGATTTCTTCATCCAAAAACGGAAAAAGACGTAAAAATCACACCCCAATTAACACATGAATCACGAAGTAAAATAGCTGAAGCGTATGTAATGGAGGAAATTCCATTAACTAAAAGAGCCCGGGAGAAAGAAAAACCTAAACCTGACGTAATTCCTGGAGAAAAAGAAAAACCAGAAGTATTAGTGCAGAAAAGTCAAATAAAAGTTGCTACGCCACCATCACCTCAAGTTTTACCTGAATCAGCAACTAAAACTCTAATCAAGAAAGAAGAAGTAGCTTCCGAAGAAGAATCAATACCAGTTCCTTCTACTAAAAAAGAGCCTTCATTTATTAAAAAGGAGAATATTTATCTAAAATTAACAGAATTTTTCGAAGGTTTACTAACAAGTTATAGTGAGAGTTATGATAGATGGGAGATGTCGATTTCTAATATACTTGGTATCTTGAGGAAAATGCGGAAAATTACAAAGAAGAATACGGATGATTTAACAAACAGTATTTCAAATATTTTTAAAAAGATAGAAGTAGATTTGGAACAATTTAAAGTTAAGCGAGATGAAATTGAGAAAGTTGCTGAAGTTGATATTGAGTCAATGTCGGGCGAATTTAAGCGAGTATTAGGGTTACTTGAATTACAAGTTAAAGAATACCAGTTAAAACGGGTTACAGATGAATTTATCCATGAGTTAAAGTATATAGCATAACAAGTAAATTCTTAACATTGAAAAGATAAAATAAAGATATAGTTAATAATGTCATCTGAAGAAAAAAGTCAGTTACGTCCACTTATTATTGATATTGGAAGCCAAAATTTTCGATTAGGATGGGCTGGAGATGATTTCCCAGATATCATTGCTCCAAGTATTTATGTTGATAATTCGGATTTTATATTTACTTCAGACGTAATTGATGGTCTTGAGGATATCTTTATTACAGAAAAAGAAGCTGAAAACCATCTATTTGGACATGAAGCTTTAAAGTACTCAAATATCCTCAAAATTCATGAATTTAAAAAAGAGGGTAATCTCAATATTTTCATGAAATACTTTTATCATCATTATAAACAATTGAATATCGCTGAGGAAAATCATTTTAAACAACCGATTATTATAATAACACCTTTTTACATGTCAAAATTGGAAAAAACTAAATTGCAGGAAGTCTTTTTTAATGTATTTGATTTTCCATCTCTATTATTTTTATCTGAAAATCAAGGAGTATTAGCTACATTACAAAAAACTAGTGGTGTGGTTATAAATATGGGTGAAGTTAATACAAACATCACCTCATTTTTACATGGATTTTCAAATGCAATGGCTAGAGATACATTTCCCATTTCTGGCAAGGATTTAACGAGACATCTTTTGAACTTGATTTTAACGAAAAAAGGTTCTGGGGAATTAGTATATCTTGATAAAATAATAGCACAGGAAATCAAAAATAAACTATCCTTATGCATTTTAGATCCAG
>CAYPFJ010000109.1:0-10784 GCA_964409945.1 uncultured archaeon
AAAATATTCATGTAGGTACCTAAATATTCCGTATTGAATGGAGTAAGGTTTAAGGATAATGTATAGCAGTAAGGATCTAAAAATGTGCTGTAATCATTGGAATTATTTGTATTTATGAGCATAACTTCTGCAAAAGGAAGGGATGGATCATTTGGTTTCTTATTGAGATACATTCTCTCAACGCCAAGCTGGATGACTTTATCTACGGGAGTATTATATCGCAAAATAATCATATCACCATTCTCAAAAGTATTTACTTCAGCATTATCATTAGGATTTATGTATTCACTTGGAATTAGAAGATAAAAGATTTCCCTTTCAAAAGCATCTAACTCTACTTCCCAGTCAAATGCTATCCCTTCTGGAAACTTTAAATATTGTAACATATCATTAAACAGATAAGCAACTTCTAAGGGGCTTTCATCGGTGAAAAGATCTTTTTCAAGGATATGCATCATTACCATATTTCCATCTTCATCTTCAATAACCAAATCCTCATTCCATTCTATAAATTCAAAATAGGGTATACCGATGGCATTATCATCGCTATATTCATCATCAGTTCTGAACTCAGGGATAAACGTGAGATGGTGTAAGGAATTTGCATCAGTAAGGTCAATCTGGAGCTTAAAATCACACGAAAGCAATTCTTCCCTTGAAAATCTTTGTTCACCTAATTTTGCATAGGGACCGCGTAATTCCACTGTGAGAGTATCTAACGCGTCATAATTATCAATAATGGTATTGATGAATAGACTTGCATATTCTCCCGATGCGATATCTGAAACTACATCTTCTGGTAACTCATCAGCAATAGTAAACATCAATTCTTCACCAACTTCTAAGAAAGAGGTAATTTGAGTTGCATAGCATAAACTATTCGTAAATGTACTTTCTTTTTCATTCATATAATATAAAGCGTTGAAATTGGGGATGACATCAAATTGTTCTCCCTCTGATACTTCCCAATGAGTCAATGCAAGGGTATCTGACATATTTAAGGAAGGATTGAAGGTGTATTCATACGTCGCAAGAGTATAATCGCGTGATTCTGGAATAATTGTTATATAAAATTCTGATATTTCATTTGGAGTGGTTAAAATATTTCCATTATTTTTCAAAATTACTTTATGGTCTATCGGATCTAAAGTATAAGAACCTTGTTGCAAAAATCTTTTAACGCCATCTTTATCATAATAGAATACGCGAACCGCAGCTTCCTCATCAAATGTATATTCTTTAATATAGGTATCAAGATCATTCTGCAAGTAGGAAAAGTTAAGGCCTCCGGAAGCATAATCGATCTTACATTTCACTTCAAATGAATCCCTTAGATTTAATCGATAACTTAAATAAAGTGAAGGGAATCAAATACGGAAAAGAAAAAGAAAAGGTTAAGATAATAAGACTAAACGGAACGTATTAAGAAAGTATTGAATGTAAATTTAGAGTATGTGTTTGATGTCAAAGACAAGCATGAAGCAAAGATCGAAGCTGAAAACATAGAATTACCCAAAGAGTATATTTCTAATTCTTTTGAAATAGTCAAAATAAAGAAAATTAACCCTTAATTCCCCTTTTTTTTATTTTTATAAAATTAAAATTAAATGCTCAATGGAAGTGAATAGAATGTTTATTAAAAAAGAAATTTTAAAATTTATATTGGAAAATGATTGCTATAATAAATCGTGTTCTTATTGTAGTTTGAACCATGCTAATGTCTGCGTACTTGCTAACCAAGTGTTTAACTTGATTGATAAGCTATTTAATAAATCTTAAATTTTAATGCTCTTTTTTTTTATTTTTTCTTTTTAATAGGTTAGGTTTAGCTTTTATGAATGATAGAAGTATTGAATATATTAATTTTTTTTTATTTCATGTAAAAAAAAATACATCAATTCTAGAAGATTGTATTAATTTAATCTATAAGTGTAAATTTTATTAAAATTAAATACATTAACATCTTAAACATTATCATTCAAATTAAAAATGGATTCATTAGAACAGATAGAAAGAGAAAGTATTAGTAAAGCTGCTGAATTACTCCTAAATTCTAAAAATGCAGTAGTATTAACTGGTGCGGGAATTTCAACAGAATCGGGAATTCCAGATTTTAGAGGAGAAAGTGGAATTTGGATGAAATATAAACCCAAAATTTATGGAAATATACAGTCGTTTTTAAAAGATCCATCAAAATTTTGGAAAATGGCTGAAGATATTGCACCAACTTTATTCAGCGCAGAACCAAATCCTGGTCATTATGCAGTTGCTACTCTAGAGAAAATGAACATACTTAAAGCAATAATTACACAAAATATAGATGAATTACACCAAAAAGCAGGATCTATTATTATATATGAAGTGCATGGTAATATAAATAGATTTACTTGTTTAGGATGTCGCGCGAGTTATAATAAAGAACAAATATTACGTAAGATAAAAAAGGAAAAAAGTCCAGCATGTGATTATTGTGCAGCGCCTTTAAAACCTTCAGTAGTATTATTTGGAGAAAATCTGCCTAATTTTGAAAAATATATGTCAATAGATTTAGCTAAGAAAGCAGATGTTATGTTAATAGCAGGATCATCACTCACTGTGGCACCAATATGTGATTTACCCCTTTATACTTTAAGTGAAGGAGGAAAATTAATAATTGTTAACGATCAACCAACCTATTTAGATGATCGTGCTGAAATTGTGATCAATCATAAAACTGGAATTGTTTTACCATTAATCGTGAAAGAAATTAAGAAAATTAAAGTAGAGCATGAATCTGAAATTGATATTTAACCAATTTTTATAAAATTAGTTTTTAAAGTTTTTTTATATGATTACAGAGAATGTTATTGTTAAGGATTGGCGTAAAATTGATATTTCTTTCGGATTAATTTACCCAAATAAATATACACTTGGTATGTCTTCATATTCTATTAGACTTCTTTATTTCTTAATAAATTCTTTTGATAATATTGCCTGTGAACGGATTTTTCTTCCTGATAATTCATACATAAAATTTCCTGCTTCTAAAGATTATTCTTCAAAGAATAATTTGAGATCCCTTGAAAATAAAGTATTACCAGAAGATTTTGACATTTTAGGATTTTCATTGCATTTTGAAAATGATTTTAAAAATGTATTATGGATATTAGAAAAAGCAGAGATTCCCATGACTTTTCAGGAACGTCTAAATATGATCAGTAAAGATAATGCTCAGTTTCCATTATTAATAGCTGGTGGTCCAGTAGTCACCTCAAATCCAATTCCATTAAGTAAATTCTTTGACATTTTATTTATCGGGGATTCAGAGCAAAATTTGAAATTTTTCTTTAATTTATATCAAGTTTATAATAATCAAAAAATACAATTTAAAGAATTTTTAGAAAGAGCAAAAAATATAGAAGGGCTTTTTATTCCTGCACTTCAAAATAATGCAAAAAGAGTTATACTTAAAGATCTTGATGATTCACCTACACCTATTTTTCAATTAATTTCTAATCAATCTAATGTAGAATCTATTTTTGAAAATTATTTTTTTATAGAAATAAACCGTGGTTGTCCATTTCAGTGTAAATTTTGCATCTCTTCTTTTCATAATCATCCATTCCGGAACAGAAGTTATGAAAATATAATTAATTCTATTCAAAAAAGTATAAAATATTCTAAATTTGAAACAATTAGTCTTATAGGATCATGTGTATCATCACATCCTAAATTTGAGCAAATTTGCGAATATATAATAGATAATGGTAAAAGATTAGCTGTTCCTTCAATTCGAGTTGAGCATTTAACTCAAAATATAATTAGACTATTTGAAAAAGCGGAAATTAAGACAATCACAATTGCACCAGAAGCCGGTTCAGAAAGATTAAGATATAATCTTGGAAAAAAAATTGCAAATGAAAAAATCCTTTCAATTTTGGCTCAAATTAAAGATTCTCAAATTAAAAATGTAAAATTTTATTTTCTAATTGGATTACCTAATGAAAAAGATGAAGATATTGATGCAATTATTAATTTATTAAAATCAATAGATCGATTAGGTTTTAGAAAGAATTCATTAAGAGTAAATATTAACCCGTTTATTCCAAAACTTAACACCCCTTATGAAAAAGAGACAACCTTTTACTTGGATGAAAATTTACCCGAATTAACAAAGAAATATCAAAAATTGGATAAGGAACTTAAAAACATAAAGTCAATAAAGTTGAGGTTTAAAAATTTCAAATCAATTATTAAAAATGCTAGACTTCAAACAATGATCTCTTTAGGAAATAAACAGGTTTCTGATTTACTTTTAGAGTATTACAAAGATGGAGCTACTTTTAGTACTCTACAAAAAGCCGAAAAAGAATTAAAGTTCTCTCTAAATAATTATCTATTAAAAATAAAAGAATGCTATAGTCCTTGGATTATATAAAATAATAAGATTTAAAATATAAAAATTAAAAAAAAATTAAGTAATTTGTCTAAAGACTTTTTTTGCTGCTCCACAAACCGGACAAATATCCGGTGGATCTCCTTCATGAGTATATCCACAAACAGGACATATGTATACGTCTTTTTTCTCTAAATCCTTGCCATTCTCAACTGCCTTAAGAGCTGTAGAATATAATTTGTGGTGAACTTTTTCTACTTCGTTAGCATAAGTAAATGTTCTTTCTGCATCCTTGTTTCCTTCTTTTTTAGCTGCTTCAAGAAACTCAGGATACATTTTTGTAAATTCGTAATGTTCCCCCTCTATAGCAGCTTGTACATTTTCTTTTGTTGATTTAATTCCACCAAGAACTCTAAGATGATTATGAGCATGAACTGTTTCTGCGGCAGCAGCAGCTCTAAAGACTTTTGCTATTTGAGGAAACCCTTCTTGATCTGCCTTTTGAGCAAAAGCTAAATATTTACGGTTTGCTTGTGATTCCCCAGCAAATGCTTCTTTTAAGCCTTCTTCTGTTTTTGACATGTTATATTCACATTACATTTTACTTTAAAATTATATTAGGAGATTTTTTAACTTAGTCTTTATAAATCATAAATTTGAAACTTATTCTAAGATTTCTCAATTGTAAGAAAGATTTTTAAACTTAAATAATTAGACAAAAGATTTTAAACTTAAAAACCAATTAATCTAAAAGGATCTTTTTAACAGCATTTACAATGCGAGTTAAATAATGTTCAGCCATTCCAAATTTAACATGTGAATGAAAAACCAATATGATGAAATATTTACTCTGAACATATTCTGAAAATATGAATTTTTTATCTTTTAATGTATAAAAGAGCTTTAAAATGGAATTATTATGAATTTTAACACGAAATTCAACTTCTTTTAAAAAATTCTTCAAATCTAATTTGTTATAGGAAGAATATATTACCTTTCCTCTGTCAGTTAAAAGAATAGTCCCATCAATTTCGTCAAATCCAGTAACTTTTTTCATATATTCTATAATTTGCTCTTCAATCTTTGAATTGAACTCACTACTAAATGTATCAGCAATAATTTCTTCAATAACTCCATTTAATTCAACGTCAAATACGATTTGTTTATCTATATTTATGTTCTTTTTACTCATATAGGTAGAAAGTCGTTTATTAATTTTAGAAATTGTATCTTCCAAAAAATTTTCATTTTCAATTGTATCACATAAAATATTATAATTTAAAGGACCTTTTTCAAAAATTACAAATTTTACATCACCCATTTCTAATGTTTTGAATTTTTTTCCAATCATTTCCTTAGAAAAGGACATTAAAGCTGTGATGAAGGGAGAGACAAGATTTTTCTCAACCTTAAAATAATCTGTAAAATTTTTACCATAAAAGCACACTCCAGATCTATTAAATATAAATAGATTGTGAATGTTTGTATTATCAAAAGATCTCTTAATTATTGACGACAAGGGTAGTTTGTCTTGTATTCCCATGATAAAGTATTAAAAAATAACTATAAAAAGCACTGACTTTTCAGTTTTATGCCAATTTTAAAAATTAATATTATCTAACTCTTCTGTCCAGGTTTGAACACCTTTGAAATTTAATTTTACTGGTAGTAGTTTAAACCCTTCCTTAATTATTTTTTTTTTTAGTATGTTTTCAGATCCTATTCCAGCTAAGATCGTAGCAGATCCACCTCCTCCAGCACCATTTAATTTGAATCCTATAGCTCCATTCTTTTCTGCGAGCTTTTCTACTTTTTTAATAGTCGGACTAACCATGAGAGGATGTAAATTCTTTTGAGCATCCCAATTTTTATTCATAACCTTTCCCATTAAATCAATATTCTTTGAATTAATTGCCTTTCCCATTTCGTAGGCACATTTTTTTATGATTTTCAAAGATTTTAATGTAGATTTATCACCTTGTCTGTAATTACTTATTACAGCTTTGTGCATTATGTTTGAACTTCTTGAACTTAAATAAACTAAAATCAATTGATTTTCAAGTTCCCTCAGTCTATCTTCATTAATATCCAGCGGAGATATTTTTACGGAAGGATAATCAATCTCCATTAGGTTTACGCCTCCATAAACTGCAGCATACTGATCTTGAACTCCACTTTCTAACTTTAATTCATCAATCTCAAGCTTATGAGCTAATTCTGCAATTTTGCCTTGCTTTAAGTCTTTATGTGAAAAACGAGCTAATGCAGCAATTAAAGCTACAGCCACACTAGCACTTGTTCCTGTTCCACAACCAGGAGGAGCTTCTGCTTTAACATAAATGTCTATACCTTTCTTAATATCCATTCTTTTTATTGCTGCTTTTAGCAAATCAAGATTACCATCATACTTTATATCATGAAAATCTTGGATTTCTGTATGTAAATGTAGATTCTCTGAAAAAATGTTGATTTTATTTGAAAAGTTTGGACAGATCCTAACATGACTACAGAGATCAATACTAATGCTAAAAATAGCACCCTTTGGATAAAACCATGTATCTGTCCAGCCTCCAATATCACATATTCGGCCCGGGGCTTTTGAATAAATTACTTTTTTCAATTTTTTTCTTAAGTTTAAATTTGATACCTCGATTTAAAATTAAAAACTCTCCTTTTTTACACGAAGTTCTAAGAATTGATTAATAATACGTGTGAACAGAAGATATGACAATGGAAAAGAAATAATCCATAAAAGTATTCCTAATATTTTTGTATTATAGGTTTTTCTTTTTTTATTAATAATCTTTGGAATTCTGTAATATATTAGCTTTTTTTCATTAGTTTCCTCGCTCACTATACCTTTTCTATTATATCCTTTTTGGAATTTATTTAGCCGTTGAGGAGCGCGAAAATCCCTATAAATCCAAATAAACCAACCAACAAAGTAGTCTTTTGAATTAATAGTTCTAATGGTATAATCTAACACCTGCAATTGCTTTTCTTCGCTAAATTTCACTTGTTTATCCCAATCAGCATGGAATCCATATTTTGCCCCAGCTCCAAATTCCGTATAAATCCATGGTTTATTAAAAACGGGGGTTCTGATTAAATCTAAAATGAAACTAATCATCCTTTCATGTGGAAAATACCAACCAAAATAGGAATTAATCGTAGCAATATCCACCGATTTCCTTGTTAAATCAGGGATTAATTTCCGAGAAACAACTGTTACAATCCTAGTATTATCAATCTTTCTTGCTAAATCCATTAAGGATTTGATAAATTTAGAACATGCCATATTATGCAATGGAACTTCATTTCCAACACTCCACCATATCACAGAGGGATGATTGGTATCGCGCCAAATTAATTCCTTTAACATATTTGCTGCGGTTTTATATGTTTGAGGATTTTTGAAATCACAAGACCAATATACAGGAATTTCTTCAAGTATTAAGATCCCGACCTTATCTGCAATATCGATTAAATCCTCATCATGAGAATAATGAGCTGTTCTAATAGCATTAAAGCCAAGGGATTTGAAATCCAGAACATCTTCTTTTCGCTTTTCATAGGGAATTGTTCTTCCATAGGGCATATATTCTTCATGTAAACTAACACCTTTCAAAATAATTTTTTCTTTATTTAAAATTAAACTGATTCCATTGATTTCAATTTGGCGTATGCCAAAATGGGTATCAAAAATCAATAATTCTTCAGTTTTTTGAGAAATATCATAAATTCTTAAATAATATAGATTAGGAGTGTTTGGAGACCATAATTTAGGATTATTTATGATTAAATTAAAATATCCTTTTCCAGATCTCTCAGGAGCAGTTCCTTCATATAAAATATATGTCTTGGTGTCATCAAATATTTGCCATTTCAACGAAACTTCCCCTTTAATATTATAGGAAACTTCAATTCTACTCTTTTGTTTTGTGATTAATATAGTTTTTATGGTGACATTATTTAACCTATTCTTATATAAGAGTGATAAATCAACGTCCCTGTAGATTCCACCCCAATTAAACCAATCAAATGAAATCGCTGGTATTTGATCTTTTTTTCTTGTATTATCAATTCGAACGACAAGAAAATTATCTCTTTCTTTAATTAAATTATTAACAATAAAAGAGAAGGGTGTAAACCCTCCATTATGCTCGCCCAAAAATTTACCATTTAACCATACTTTCGTATTATAATTAGCACCTTTAAATCTGATTTGATAATCGATATCATTAAGAGCTTTTTCTTCTTCTAATTCAAATTGATAAAAGTGCCAAAAAATGCCTTCAAAGTTCTCAAATCCATTTAAAAAATTAAAACTTTTAGGAATTTCAATATCCTTTAAATTTTTATCATTAAAATTATAATTTTCTGGAATGTGCCATTTATTTTGAATACCAATATTCTTAACATCAGATTTGCATTTCCATTTTCCATTAAGAGAAATAGTTTTCATCAAAAGATCCCTAATTTATTAATTAATTCAATTATTTCCAATATGGAATTTATTATATCTTACTAAATTTATGATTACTTTTGAAATCTGCCCCTATTTTTGCAAAAATTTGCTATTATAAAAATTGCATTTAGGGAGTTATTATTCATCGTTTAAGATGATCTGATCTTAAAGTTTAAAAATAAGGAAGACAGATTAATATTTAAAATATAATTTTATTTAAATCAGTTTTAAAAGATTTTTAAA
Organism: uncultured archaeon; assembly: GCA_964409945.1. Lineage (GTDB taxonomy): Archaea > Asgardarchaeota > Lokiarchaeia > Sigyniarchaeales > SOKP01 > Loki-b32. The sequence continues at coordinate 9,087 of CAYPFJ010000109.1, forward strand.
AACTATAATGGAGGAATAAAAAATGGCTAAAAAAGCAGCGGGTGTTGAAGCCCTTTTTGTAAAAAGTAAAGTCCGAGAATATATCAAAGGTAAAGGATGCAACACAAGTGGGGACTTGATTGATGGTCCTGCACTTAATGATGCTATCATTGGTGTTTTGGACAAAGCGATTGCAAGGGCTAAAAATTAAAGCAAATCGCTTTAAATTAGCACGCCAACAACCGTAAAACGGTCCAAGAAAAAGACTTATAGTCTAAAATTTAAAAATTAGTTTTTTTTTTCTTTATTCTTCTTTTTATTTTTACTACTATCTATTGGTGAAAATTACTAATTTACTACTCTTTAGATATTTAAATTTGTTAAATTAAATTTTGTAATTAACACACATAACCCACTTAAAATAAATAAAGAATAAAAATTCCTACCCAAATCGCCTTATACCTTATCCTCCTTTTAAAGGAAAAGGAATATTTTATTCTTATTTTATCTCTTCCCTTATATAATTTTAATTTTATATACTTAGGGAATCTCTTTATCAATAATAAAGAATCCTATAGAAAATACGCTTTTTAATCTTTGAAGAGAATCTTTTAGTTTTTTAACGTCTTTATAGGGACCAGATACAGCAATTATTTCTAAACATTTCTTATATTCTAAATGAACATGCATTGTAGAAATAATTATTTCATGGAAATGATGCTGAATGTCAGTTTTTAAGATTTCATCAGTTTGCTGGACATTTGCATAGATGGATCTTGAGCTATAATCATGATCATGGTGTATATCATCCAAGTGTTCATGAGAATGCTCATGATTCAGAGTAACATGTTCATGAGCCATCATTATTGTTATACATCCTACCACATTTTCAGATACAACAGAAATGTTTTCTTCTTGTATCATAAAAAGGTGCATAGCCTTCCGAATAGCATCAGATCTTGAAATTCCTAATTTATCTCTAAATTCCTCAAATTTGTTATATAGGTCTTGAGGAAGAGAAACTGTAAAACGTTTGTATTCTTCCATATTAAACAACAAAATTTAATGAAATTAAAATAGAATAAAAAAAATTATTTTCTAATTAGGATCGCAATTGGTACACTAGCCTCACGCCACTGAGCGATTTTACCAGAATACTCGAGATCTAGTTTTACTCTACCATGATCTCCAATAATAATCATCAATGAATTAGGTCTAAGTTGTTTATAATTACCCAATATCCATTTATCGGTTCTATTTATCAATTTTTCAATCAAATCTTCAGGAGTTCTTTGCTTTAATTGTTGTTGTTGGTTATGTAGATTCTCAAAATCTAAATAGTGCATCCAGGAGAGGTGGTGAGTGTTTATAGCTTTTGCACTTTCAACCCAAGTACTCATATCTGTATCTTTTGGAATAGATTTTGTTCCTCCATCGTATCGATCTAAATCTTTTTTTCTGCCAATAAAACATGATGTTTTACCTGCATTGTTTATAGCCTTTAATAAATGAAATCCATTAGGTTCAATATTAAAACCACCATATATTATTTGATGTAATACTCCTAAAGTGTAAGGGTTCTTAGTACTTAATAATAACATTACTTCAGAGTTAGTTATCATAAATTGTGGCTTAAGATAAGTAATCTCAAAAAGTCCGAAATTATCTATTAAATTTATGCTAATACGTTCGATGCCTTGATATAACTCTAAAATATGT
>CAYPFJ010000110.1:0-10589 GCA_964409945.1 uncultured archaeon
TAGCAACACTTTCTATATGGGATATTGGAGGACAACAGAGATTTGAGTTTATCCGTAGTACATTTTACAAAGGAGCAGCTGGAGCTTTATTAGTCTTTGACTTAACTCGAGAACAGACATACACGGAAACAAGGAAATGGCTTACGGAGATTCGCCAATTCGCCGGTGAGAACATTCCATTTGTTTTGATTGGGAATAAAGCAGATTTAATGGAAGACGTTGGCGTAGTAATTGATCGAGATGAAGCTCGTTCATTTGCAGAAAATGAGGGGAGTATTTATATAGAAACTTCTGCTAAGACTGGGATTAATGTTGATGAATCTTTTACAGAGTTAACCCGTCGAATAATTGACTCAAGAACTTAAGCTTTAAGAATAAATTTATTTATCTAAATTCTAATTTAGTAATTTGATTAGAAGTTCTGTTTCTTAAAAATAAAAATCGTTTTCTTGAACTTTTTTTAAAGATGTATTGAGGGTCTTAATTTGGACCTTCAAATTCCTTGTAAAGATCATCATGAATTATTTTTATTGCATCCTCTAATTTACTTCTCTCAATAACTATTGACAAATTTAACTCATCATGACTTTGTGAAATTGCTTTGACTTGTATGTTTTTTTTATCTAATGCGTTGAAGATCTCTACCTTTGTCCTCGTTTCAAGGATTTTAAGACCTATGATATTAATTACAGAAACATGCTCCCACTTAATTTGGAAAAATTCTGAAAAGAATTTTGAACTTTTCAAAGCGGCAATTGCGCGCTCTGAGTCTACTTCACTTATAATGAAGGAAGTACTTATTTCAGAGGAACTTTGAGCCACTAATGAAACGCTAATTCTATTTTTACTCATAACTCTGAATATTTTAGCAAGAACACCGGGTATATCTACCATACTTCCAGAAATGATGGTTATGATTGTTACAAATTCAACAGCAGAAATCCCTTTAATATGTTCCTTATCAGTTATTTCTGAAATTTGTGTGAAGCTCTTTTCTAAAGGTTTTTCAAAGTTTCTTATTTCTAAAGGTATTTTGTCTTTTTCAATAGCTTCCAAACATTTGGGATGGAGGATTTTAGCTCCAAAACTAGCAATATGTTTAGCTTCATTATAATCTAAATTTTTTATAAGAGAAGAGTTGGGCACAAATTTGGGATTTATCGCTAATAATCCATCAACATTTTTCCATAAAATAACTCTAATATTTTTATCATTTCCGATATCATACAGAGCTCGTGCTATAATAGTTGCTGTATAGTCAGATCCCCCTCTCCCTAAAGTGGTGATATAACCTATTTTGTTCCTACCAATAAAGCCAGTTAAACACACTATTGTATTTTTATTCGGATTTTCTAATAATGGAACTAACATTCTTTTTATTCGGGAATTTGTTAAATCATACAACGGATAAGCATTATTAAACTCATCATTAGTTATAATTAATCTATTTGCAGGAATATATATAGAATCAATCCCATTACTTAGAAGAAATTGATCTAATATGTATGTAGATAAAATTTCTCCAAAACTTAATACAAAATCTTGATAATAAGGTTCTAATCCAAATTCTTTAATATCTGCAAAAGTATCCTCTAATTCACTTAATCTATCATCGATCCAATCCCTTGCTTTAATATAATGCTCAGAATCTTCAGTGAATATTTGTTCAATTATATCAATATGTCTCTTTTCTATTAATGCTATGTTATTATCTGTATCTTTATCATTTTCTAACATATTTGCAGTTTTTAAAAGTAAATCTGTTATACCACTCAAAGCGGAGACAACATATACTTTCTTTACTTTCTCATAAATATTTGTAATATCGAGGATTTTATTAAACCCATCCTTATCGTTTAGACAAGAACCCCCGAATTTCATAACGAATATTGGCATTTTGTTTACTTCTTTCTTTTAATATATTAGTTCTTCTGAATATGAATAATTAATTATATTTACTTAGTAAATTTTATTCATCCGTGCACTTTTAAACAAAAATAAAAATCAGATTTTAAATTTATAATTATAATGATTGATCTTCATCTACACTCTTCTGCGTCTGATGGTTTAGATAATCCTTCTCAATTAATAGAACACGCGCTAGAGCTTAAGCTAAAGGCAATTGCTATTACAGACCATGACACAATAGAAGGAATAGAGGAATTCTTGTCATATGGAGAATTAAAGCAGATAATTGTAATTCCTGGTATAGAAATTTCAATTAGACATGACCCTATAAGGGAATTAATAGATGTTCATATTATAGGTTTAAATATAGATCATTGCTCTACAAAATTGATTAATTCTATTAATAAACAGATTAAAGGACGATTAGAGCAAAAAAAAGCAATTTGCAGACGATTAAGAGATGAATTTGGATATAATATCTCGTTTAAAGACGTAAAAGCTATTGCTGGAAGCAAGATTGTTGGACGCCCTCATATTGTAGAAATTTTAAGAAAAAATAACCCTAAAAAAGTTGAAGAAAAATCTACAAATGAATTATTCAAACTAATAAGTATTGGTGGCGCCGCTTATGTTGATAGAAAAGTTGAGTTAAATCTTGAAGAATCTACTGAGTTAATTAAATCTGCTGGCGGAATTCCCATTTTAGCACATCCAGGAATTTATAAGATTTCAGATTGGAAAGAATTTATAAAATTTAGTATTGAAGCAGGGATTGAAGGTATTGAAGTGGAATACACATATGCAAAAAATAGACCCTATTATGAGACAGATAAAGCAGATTGGGCTCAGAATTACTTTCCTGATTACTTTCGAAAAATTGCGAATGATTTTAATCTTATTAAATCAGGAGGTTCAGATTATCATGGTGGGAAAAAGCATATTATGATGGGAGAAGCAAATGTTCCTGATAGTTATTTAAAGAAATTTATTTAATCTGTATTGCTTTTAATTTCTCAGATCTTTTTCTCAATCTTATCAGTCAGATACCCAAAACAAATAATGGAAATTCCATTAACAATAACATAAGTTCGAATAATTAATTCAATTGTATCAAAATAAATACCCAAATCTGCAGCAATTAAAACTTGAGTTGATAGAACTAAATAACTATCTACTACAATAATTAATATTAAACTTAGGAATAGTGCTAAAGATAGAATCTCTCTCTTTTTCATTTTAATAGGCTCTAAGTATAAAAATAATTTAAATTCTATTGAGCCTAATCATTTAAAAGATTCTGCAATTCTTGAATTTGTCCATCAATTTTGTCCATTAATAAATCTATTTTCTCTTTCTTTTCTTGAAATTCTTCTGATGTGATTTCCCCAGTGAGCTCCTTCATATCAAGATCTAATAACATCCTAGAAATATCTGCTTTCTTAATTTTCAATTCCAATAACGATTTTTTTAAATTTTCTATCTGGTTTATATCTAAAACTGTAGGTTTTTGTTCAACTTGGTTAGGAATAGGAGGAGTCTTTACTTTTTTGGGTTCGAGTGTAGTTTTTGGAACTATAGGTGTTTTAGATGGAGGTGGACTTATACTTGTCTTTTTCTCCATTAATTTTAATGGTGATACTGATACAAGAGCTTTTGGCTCATCCACATTTTCTACTAGACTACTCGGTGACATTTTCAATTTATCTTTGGCATCTTTTGGGACAAAACTTACTGATTTTGGTCTAGATTTTACCATAAAATCTTCTGGATTTAGTGTTAAACCAATTTCCTCTGTTTTTATTTCGGGCTCTTTTGGGGGATCAATTTTCTTAACCTTTTGAGTATTTACTTCAGTTACTTTTTCTTTATCATATAAAGGTGAAATTTCTGAAGGTCTTTTAATTTTAGGTGGTTCTATTGGTTTTTGTTCAGTAGGTAATTTTTGGGGGATATTTAATGATTGCTCTGGGGGAGATAATTGAGGAGGTAATTTGGGAGGCAATGGGGGCTCTGATATCGCTGGAGTTGGAGGAGAATGTGTCTTTTCTAATTTCCTAGGTTTTTTATCCATTGTTGGAGGTTTTTGTTCTTCAGGCTCAATAGATGTTGCCGGTGTGGGTTGTGGAGCGCCCACTGTATTTAACATATCTTTAATTTTTTGTGATTTATCAAAGAATTCTCTACCTAACGAATCATCTCCTAAATCTAGACATAAATCACTAATTTTGTCAAATAAAAATGCTGCTTTATTAAAATCAGCGTCCTTAAGGGCTTTTACTGCTTCCTCAGTTAGTTTATCTCTCTCGAGCAATGGCCTCAAGAGAGGAGAAACTTCTGCACTCATTTCTAAAATATCAGCAATTATTTGAATCATTTTATCTCGATTTTTAGGTTCTAATGCTATCATTGAGTATGTTTTTAATCCAAGCATTTTTTCAATTTGAACGGGATTTAAAGCTTCTTTTAAGTCTTGTTTATTACCTATTACTGCAGATTGAGCGTTAGGTGCTTGTTCTCTTATTAATTCTAAGAAATACTTGCTCTTTTCAATGTTTTCTAATGAAGAGTCAGTAATTAAAAGAACTGCATCACTTCCCTTGATAAAATTGTTCCATAAATAACTAAATTGCTCTTGTCCAGCGAAATCCCATAAATGAAAATGGAGTTTTCCAATTTTTATAGTGGCAATATCTCCCGTAATGGTTGGTATATGTTGCATAGGAATCTCATCGGCTTTGATTAATTTCGTAATAGTAGTTTTTCCTACTCCAGAAAAACCTATTAGAGATATTTTAGGTCGTAAATTCCTATGGATGGAATCTATGGTAGGATCAAAAACTTCAAAAGTTTTTGCATCAAAACGGTGTTGTAATATGTCTTCAAATAAACTTAAGAATTCAGTTTTACATTTTTTCAATTCTTTTTTTATATTTTCAAATTTATCAGTCAAGCCTGTTACAAATAAAAAAATAAGATTAGTTTCATTATCTGTGATGTAAGATATTCTAAATTTATAATAATCGTGAAAATCTATCTTGGATTCAGTTCTAATCAAAGCTTCATTAATGATATCTTCAACTAGAAGATTTAATACTTCTTGTTTTAGGGCTTTTCCAAAATGTCTATAATATAAAAGTTCATTGCTTCTGTACACAAATACCTGTCTTAAAATAATCGTTCACCATGATTTATAAAATTATACTTATTACAACTTAACTTGAAATGTGTTTAACTAAATCCTTTATAATTGAATACTTACCTTTTCTAATTTTTTCGCCTTCTAAGCTTTCTTCAATTTTTGAGATTTCTTTTGAAAAATCAAAGACAGAAAAACTTTTAACTTCCTCTTCTGTTGTTATACTTAAACTTAACTTCTTTAAAATAACACTAACACTTGGCATAAACGTTGCTAAATTTACATCTAATTCTAATTTTGAGATAAATATTAATTCCTTGCTAAATGTAAACAGATAATTGTACTTTTCTGATTCTAATGCGAAGGAGTTTATCTTATTTAAACTTAGTGCATTCGCAATTTCTTTAGAATTAGAAATTAAGGATAATATCCCATAGGGAATAATCTTTCCTTTCGCAAATTCCTTGATTAACGATCCCAATATAATTCCATACTTATTTGCTATGGCACATTCAGCATTTAAGTCAGACTTTAATTGAGAGATTATTTCCTCGTAACTAACTTGACTCATATTTAAGGGAAAATGTTTTTACATAAATAATGAAAAACTATTTATTTATATTTGTTTAGTTATTAGAAACATAATATTACTAAAATTGTAACAATTTTGCTCGTTAATTTGATTTGAAAACTTACAAAACACGTTTTTTGGAAAAAGAATCTGATATTACAATTATATCTGAATCAAAGAAGGCAATTATACGTGCGAAAAAGAGTTTTTATTTCCACCGAAAGAATTTAGAGAAATATGTGCTAAAAGATAAACGGTTTCTAAATTCTTTTTCTCCACTTAAAATAAATACAAATTTTAAAATCATTAAAATCATGGCTGAAGTAGCAGAGATATGTGATGTAGGACCTATGGCTGCGGTAGCTGGGGCGTTGGCAGATTTAATGCTTGAAACAATGAAATCTAAAGATTCTGATTATATACCTTCCAAAATTGCTGTAGTTGAAAATGGAGGAGAAATTGCAATCGATTCCAAAGAGCCAATCACTATCGCATTATATGCAGGCGAAAATGAATTGAATCTTAATTTAGGTTTTTTAGTTAAAGAAAGCGATTGTCCTCTGGGGATTGGAACAAGCTCCGCAACAGTAGGTCATGCAATTAGCTTAGGACAAGCCGATGCGGTTACAATCTTTGCAAAAAATGCTGCTTTAGCAGATGCAGCAGCAACAAAAATATGCAATTTAGTTAAGGGAATAGATATTGAGAAATCCATAAAAAAGGGATTAGATGCTGTAGATGATATTGATAAGCTCATAGGTGCATTTATATCTAGAGAAAATAAAGTTGGTCAGACAGGAAAACTCCCTCAACTAGTAAAAATTGAAGGAGATAAACAAAAAATTTTGAATGAAAAGCAGGACATTGAATTTCCAGGTGACTATGAGATATTTAAATAACCCAAAATAGAGGAATTTCTATACCATTTTCAGTTTTTGATGAACATATTTTATTTAAATAATTTAGAGTATAATATTCTTCTGTTTCCTCGGATGTTAAATGGCCAAATAATTCAAAACCTTTATCTATTACATAATCGTTTTCAAAAATTATGTAAACATCAGAATTATATTTTTCTTTCAATTCTCTTAAAAGATTTATCCCGCTTCCATTTATATGATTCTTAGGTGGAAATAAATCAATTTCACTGGGTAATATATAGATACTCCCATTGTATAGAAGAGCCTCATCTTTATCATCAAAAGGATAATCATAATAATCAATTACATACCCCCACCCAAATTCAGAAAAAATAATATTTTCATTAGAAGTATTATTTGAATACCATTGGAGAGTGCTTACCTCTCTATGTTTCATATTGAATATTCCAATACTTACAAATTCATTAAAGTAAGTTGTAAATAGTGAAAATGTAATAATTAATAAAATAACCAATTTACTACGTAAAAATTGTATTGAATTCAACTTTATAAGCTTGTAAATATATGAGATAAATCCAACAACAATTATAGGCGGGATAAGATATAATATTCTTTCCCAAATCATTATATTGATTAAGAATATGTTAAGTATAAAACCTGCTGCTAATAATATAACAAAAAATGCCCCCCAAAGCATTATAACTTTACCTTTTGGCTTTTTTTGAAATATAATTAAACCCCAGAATGCAAAAGCACTGAATAATATGATTTCAGAGATGTTTAAAATATTTATAGCTTCAAAATCAAACCAGACAATATTTACTATTAGCATTACAATTGTTAGTAAAATTATTATACTAAATATAAGCGGAATTATTACTTTATCTTCAATTCTCTTATAAATTGGGTTTGTTTTCCCCATTATTGTTGATTTATATCTTCCTTTTGTAAAATTAATAGATTTCTGTATCTTCCAGAAAACGAATGCTCCTGCTACGATTCCTGCAATGCTAATTGCTATAAGAAAATACCAAGAGATATTAATTGGAATAAATAAACCAATATAATCTCTACCGATGCCTAAATAATTCAAAATTAATAAAAATCCCAATAATCCAATAACTAATATGAAGTCAATTCCACGTTTATAGTCTTTTAAAAAGTATATTAAGTATAACCATATAAATGAAAATAAGAAAATTGAGGCAGTAATTACATGGGTAAGAAAAGCGCTTATAAAAATTAAAGTAACTAAAGTGTAAGTAAAATAAATATCTTTGAAGATTGTATTCTTCTCTGGACGATCTAATTGAATTAAGTTCTGTAATCTTATATATAAAAGGAAAAATACCATTAAACACATAATTAATGTTAAACCAGATGGCCAGTACTGAAGCATCATTATAGAAAATCCTAATGAGGAGAATTCTAAGATAAAAACACTAAATAATGCTAAATTTTGATTTTTAAAAATCCTCAGAGAGATGTTATAAAATATTAAACCTGATAAGAAAATAGTGTAAAATAAGAAATATCGTGGAATAAGGATATGATCTACACCCGAAAAAAACGTTATAACCGCTTCAATTATGTTTAAACCCATTCCCCCCTTGTAATTTTCAAGAGGTAGAAAATTCAATTCTGTAATTATTTTACTATTAAAAATGTGTTTCCATGGATCTGTACCTGCAAAAAAACTCACCCTTACAACATTTAAAGTACATATAAGAAATAGAAAAATAATTAATAATAACACACTTGAGGGAATTCGATGTTTAAGATATTTATATAAAGAAAACTCCTTAATATTTTTACTATTTTTATTTAAAGATTTTTCAGATTTAAAAAAAGTTATTGTCCCAGTTTTAAATTCTCGATATATAAGGTATACTAAAATTAAAAAATAGCATAATATTAATACAAAAAAGAAAAAAAACCCCGTAATGGGAATTCTTAGGAAATTACCTATATATCCCAAAAGAATATAGAAAACTGAATTTATTACTATCGTTAAACTAAGTTTTTCTAAAAAATTTAATTCCTTATTTTTTAGTATAACGTAAAAAATTGGATAGGACGGTAAAAATAATAGAATAAAAATTGTACTTAATAGGGTAACGGGTTGAAACATTATAAATGAAATTCCAAATAAATTTAGAGAAACACATAATATAGAAAATAAAGATAACAGAAAGAAGATTAAATGAATTCTCTTTCTAATATGAAAAAGAACTCTATAAAATTCAATTTTAATATCTTTCATAGCTTAAACTGTTTAATTATCAATATAATTAATCTAAATTTTCAAGTTGCCATTTATAAGTCCTTGTTAAACCATCATCTATCTTGACTTTAGGATTAAATCGTAGCATTTTTTGTGCTTTTTCTATTTTGGAATGCGTAACTTGCACATCTCCTCTTTGTTTTTCAAGATACTGAACATCTATAGGTTTCTGTGCTATTTCATATATTTTATCAACCAATTGATTTATAGTAATTGGATTCGAGCCTCCCAAATTGAATATCTCACCCGAAGATTGATTGCTTTCTGCCGCTAAAATTAAACCGTCAATAATATCTGATATAAATGTAAAATCTCTAATCTGTTCTCCATCGCCAAATATTTTTATTGGTTTATTGTGCAAAACATTATTAATGAATATCCTAATTGCCATATCAGGCCTGCCTCTTGGTCCATAAACTGTATAAAACCTAAGAGAAGTTACTGGCAATTCAAACTCTCGAAAATAATAATCTGCGTAATTTTCACAGGATAATTTCGAAACTGCATAAGGAGAAATTGGATTTTTTGGATGATTTTCATCAACAGGAGTATAAAGGGGATTTCCATAGATTGAAGATGATGATGCAAAAACTACCTTTTTAACATTCTTTTTTAGTGCGTTTTCAAAGATATTCACTGTACTGATAATATTATTATTTGTAACTTCAGCAGCATTCTTAATAGAATAACGAACTCCCGGTATGGCTGCTAAATGAAAAATAATATCGATATCATAATCAATATTTGTGAAAATTGAATTATCTACTAAATTGCCTCTTATTATTTCATAATCTTTATTGATTTCATAATTTTTTGTGATTTCTGAAACTATTTTTTCATTTTCAGAATAAGGACTGCTAAAATTATCTAAAATTAATATAAAATTATCATTTTCAATTAATCTTTCAAAAAGATGAGAACCTATAAAACCTGCCCCACCAGTAATTAATACATTCTGATTTTTTATCATTAAAATTTGATTAATTTTTTTTAAATTAGTTAAAAATTGTATTAATTAAAAGTTTATTCTCAATTGATTTATTCTTCATAATTTAGGATTTAATGTATGAAAAAGATAAAATTCTTCAAAAACTATTGAATTTCTCAATTTACATTTAAATCTACGTTATAATTGTTCCGATACCATAAGAAGTAATCTCGAAGGCCATCTTCTTGATTAAATTTTGCTTCAAAACCAATTAATTTTTTTGCTTTTGACATATCTCCATAACTATGTAGTATATCACCAGGTCTCGGATCAGTATATTCGATTTTAAGATTTTCCTTATTAGTTAGTTTTAACATAAGTTTTGCGAGATCTGTCATTGTAATTGGAGATCCGCATGCTATATTCAAGATTTCCCCACCAATTTCATGTTCTGCTGCCAATAAGTTTGCTTGAACAACATCCTTAACATAAGTAAAATCTCTTATATTTTCACCATCTCCAAATATAATCAAATCTTCATTTCTAATAATTCTACCAACCCATATTGCAATCACTCCACTATAAGGAGAATCTCTTTGCCTTGGACCATATATATTAAAATATCTTAAACAGGATGCGTTCAATCCATAAACATGATGATATGACTGAATGTAAGCTTCACAAGCTAGCTTTGATACCCCATAAGGTGATAATGGTAATCTCCGCATATCTTCTCTTTTAGGTAAAGTGGGAGAATCGCCGTACACAGAAGCACTTGAAGCAAATATTATCTTTTCAATATCTTTTTTTCTAGCTGCGTTTAATATATTTAGAATACCATTTACATTAAAATCATTACACGAGGATGGCATTTTCACCGA
>CAYPFJ010000111.1:0-7008 GCA_964409945.1 uncultured archaeon
ATTGAAGAATTGAGTTTGATAATATTTAATACCTAATTTAATTAATTATTTCCTAATTATGGAAGTGATTTTTCAATCTCATTATCTACATTGAGATTTGGGTTTTGTTCCCTAAAATTATAAACTATTTTAGCAATTTGTCCTAAATATTTAAGAGGATTCATGGTGCTTCCGCATTTACTGCATTTAAAGTCAACCATTCCTTCAATTGATACCATTATCCCATCTTCACAAAAAGCACATTGATCAAAAGACCATCTGTCTATTATTTTAATGATATCATTAATAAATTTTTCTTGTACAGGTGCTTTCATACTAATTCACTTCTTATTATACTCTAATTATTATTAATACTTTTTAATATTTATTTTAGATTTTCACGTGGATCACACCAACTATGATAGAACTATTCTTTTTCTTCTAGGAATCTATAATCCGAGGAATATATCCTTCAATTAACAAACAATCAAGTAAAACGTTCGCAGTCATAGCTTCTATTACTGAAACGATCCTAGGCACTATACATGGATCATGACGACCAGAAAATTCTACTTCTACATTCTCCATTTTTTCAATGTTAACTGTTTTCTGAGGAATCCCTATTGAAGCAGTTGGTTTAACTGCAACCGTAAATTCAATCGGCATTCCTGTTGAGATTCCCCCGATTATTCCACCAGCATCATTTTTACTTGTTTGGATTCTTCCATCCTTAAGAATCCATGGGTCATTATGTTCAGAACCTTTCATCCTACTTGCTTTAAAACCAGCACCAAATTCTATACCCTTTATTGCGGGAATTGCAAAAATAGCTTTACTTATATTTGACTCGAGACTATTAAAAATTGGGCCGCCTTTTCCTTCAGGAAAATTAGATACAACACATTTTATAGTTCCTCCAATAGAATCCTTTTGATTTTTTACCTTCTCAATTAATTCTTCCATTAATTTTGCTTTCTCTGGGTTAATAGATCTTACAAGAGATTTCTCCCTAATTTCAACTAAGTCTTTAAACGCCCCTAAAAGATATTTTTCTTCATCCCTTATATTTCCAATACTCTTGGTATAAGCGAATACAAAAATATCATATTTTTCTAAAATTTGTTTTGCTACTGCACCTGCCATTACAAATCCTGCTGTGATTCTTCCAGAAAATCGCCCAGATCCTCGAAAATCGGAAAATCCGCCATATTTGGTTAATGCAGTATAATCTATATGTGATGGTCTTAAGTAATTTTTATATTTTGTATATAATGATGAATCTACGTCTTTATTTTCAATTAATAAGCAAATTGGTGCTCCAGTGGTTTTATTATTGAATATACCAGATAAAGCTCTAACTCGATCCTGCTCTAGACGATTAGTAGTTACGGGTGATTGACCGGGTTTTCTTCTGTTAAGCTCGTTTTGTATAAAATCTAAATCAAAATTTAATCCCGCTGGTACACCATCTAAAATAATTCCCACTATTTCTCCATGACTTTCTCCAAAGGATGTTATTCTAAATATAGTACCAAAAGAATTATCCATAATTTTCTCATTTTCTAAGGATTTATTATACAATAGTCTTACATGATTATTTAATTAATATTATATCTATAAGTTTCTATTTATTATTTAATGAATCTTAAAATTAATCCAATCGCTAATGGTTTAAATGGTGAAATCACAGCACCTGGATCTAAAAGCTATTCGCATAGAGCTTTTATTTCCGCAAGTCTAGCTGATAGTATTTCAATAATCAAAAATCCCTTAGTGTCTGGAGATGTGGCAGTTACTATTAATTTATTACAATTATTAGGCGTTAGAACTCTTAAAAAAAGTGATAATACTTATATTGTTAAGCGCGATAAAGGCGTCTACAGATCTCCTAAAAAACCTATAGATTGCAGAAATTCTGGAACAACCATTAGGATTTTCAGCGCTTTAGCTTTACTACTCGAGAAAGGTTTAACCCTAAAGGGAGAATTTTTTAAGCTTAAACGACCAATTCTTCCACTTCTCAAAGCGCTTGAACAACTAGGAGGAACATTCAAATTAACAGATGATAAACTTAAAATTGCACGTAAAAAAGTTTTATGTAATAAAATTAAGATTCCAGGGGATATAAGTTCGCAATTTATTACTGCTTTACTAATGTTATGTCCTTTATTAAAATGCAAAGATAAAGACTTTATTGAAATTGAATTAATCACCTCATTATCCTCTAAATCGTATATAGATATGACTATAGAAATATTACAATTGTTTGGAATTAATATTCAAGCTAATTTCGAAACAGGTAAGTTTTATATAACAAATGAACAAACTTATAGATCCCAATCATATACTGTTCCAGGAGATTTTTCTTCGGCAGCATTTATTTTAGCAGCTGCGGTTTTATCACGTAAATCTTCATCTATAATTGTTAATAACTTAAACCTTAAGAATTACCAACCAGATAAAAAAATTCTTGAGATCCTAAAGGAAATGGGAGCAAATATTATTTTTGACGAAGAAAAAGATCGGGTTGTCGTAAATGGAGATATAAATACTTACCCTTTAAAAGGTATTGAAATTAACTGCATTGATATTCCTGATTTATTTCCAATTTTATCTGTTATAGGTGCTTTTGCAGAAGGAAAAACAATTTTATATAATGCTTCTAATTTGCGATTAAAAGAAACTGATAGAATATCCGTCATGGCTCGAGAATTAAGGAATATGGGTGTTGAAGTTATTGAAGAAGAGGATAAGTTAACTATTTTTCATAGTGATGAATTATTTGGAACAGAGATCAATCACAATAATGATCACAGAATTGCGATGGCTTGCAGCATTGCTGCTTTATATGCTGAGTCTAGTTCTTCTATTCAAAATAGTAATATTGTGAAAGATTCATATCCTTCCTTTTATGAAGACTTAAAAGAATTAGGAGCGCAAATTGAGATACTTTAAAATTTTTTAAAAATCTATCTGAAACTTTTCTGTCGTCGTGATCTAGCTTTCTTCCCTCCGAATTTCTTCGGCTCTGTTCTTCTCGAATCTCCACTCAATAAGGAATCATCATATTCTCTGAAGGTTCTTTCAATCGTTTTTGTGCCAATTAATTTATATATTGATTTAGCAATTGCCATACGTACGGCATCAGTTTGACCACTCTTTCCGCCACCCTTCACATTAATTGTAATATCGCATTTTTCAACTTTTGGATGGTTTATTATTTCAAGGACTTCTTGAATCCTTAATCGAGCTATTTCTGGTTCATATAAATTTAAAGGTACATTATTAATCTTTATTTGACCTTTTGCGGGATGCCTTAAAACAGCTCTAGCAATAGCAGTTTTCCTTTTTCCTGATGACTGAATTACTTTCATCGACATTTATTAAACCTCAACCTCATTTTTTTTCCAACCAATTCGTTGGCATAAATTTTCTAAGGTAATATACCTGTTATAATATGAAAGTCTCTGTTTACTCACATTATTTATATTATTAAGCACCAATTTTTGATACCTACTTTTAAATCGTTCTGGAATATCCGATATATAAACATGAACTCTTTTAAGAGCTTCCTTTCCTCGTAATTTCTTTCTCGGTAGCATTTGCTTTATAACTCTTCTCATAAAAGTATCTGGTCTTCTTTCATGAAATGGTCCTTTACGTGGATTGGTTGCTGTTGAAATATTAAGTTTTGCTAAATACTTTTCATGAATAGCCCTTTTTGTTCCACTAATAATAGCATCTTTTGCGTTAATAATTACTATGTACTCCCCCAATAGAGCTTTTTTAGCAATATGACTACAGAAACGCCCTAATATGTTGTTTGATGCATCAAATAATTGATATTCAATAACCATAAGATTTTCACTACTTATAAGATCTTACTTATTTTAAAAAAAAACCTTAACTCCACTACCTTTAGGGTTTTGTTCTAATAATTCTTCAATCGATACTAATGTGCTTCCAGATGATTCAATTTTTTTTTTCGCTGACTTTGAATATTCTAAGCATGCAATAGTAAGAGTATGCTCTAATTCTCCCATACCTAAAACTTTTCCGGGAATAACAATGATATCATCTTTATTTGTCTTCTTATTAATACGATATAAATTTGCTTTAATTCTATTTTTTCTTGAACCACTTAACTTACGGGAAATCTTTCTCCATATTTTTATCTTGGATTTCCACAAATCTCTTATGAGTTTTCTAATATAATAATTGCTTGGTCCAGTTACTTTATGAGACATTAGAAAGCTACTACTCTTATTTTATTTTATCTGATATCTTAAATTTATAATATTTTAATAATTTTTTGATAAATTACGATTCTATCTCTGCGCCTTCAAGTTTTTCAACAAATTCATCAATTTTCTCTAAGAAGATCTCAAACGTTTTCTTGATAATTGTCTCAAATGGAAGAACTCCATCACTTTCAATTGAGAAGATATAAGTATTATCTTTCCAGCTTACTTTTATAGCTTGTTCTGGACATTCATTCTGACATGAATTGCATAATGTGCATGTTTTCCAATAATCTTCTACTAACACGGGCTTTTTTTTATTTGAGAAATCATATAATTTTTCAGGACATAATCTCGATACTAAACATTTATCTGGGCATTTAATACATTTGCTATTATCAAAATCTATTTCAGGATAAAATCTGTAAAAAATATTTGAAACAGCTTGCCATTTAACATGATCTTTAGCTATTCCTAATATAGAATACGCCTCGATTATTACTCTATCATTTTTATCTATTTTTACTAGTGGAATCTTTGGATTAACGGGAATAATTTTAGGATCGTTTGAATTCAAATTTCCTGAATATATTTGTAAGGGTGTATTGGTTGTGTTAGTAACTTCACAAGTTAAAGAAACTTGACAAAGGGGACACCCATATCCCCCGCATTCGCACTCTCGTGGAAGTTTATATGTTTCTAAATCGGTAGTTAAAGGCATCATTGAAAGCCTATGGGCTATTATTTCATCGTATAAAGGCGAATCATTTTTTAAAATAATAACTTCATCTACAGCCATAACGGGTATCTCAGAAATTATAATTCTGCGAATTGCATTGGCCATTTCAACAGAGATCCCATCTACCACGAATATGAGTTTCCTTTGGTTTTTTTCCAGAACTTCAAGACTCATGACTTTCATTAATTCTAAATTATAATAAGTCTTAAATGAATCGTATAAGATAAGTTTTATTATTCCAATTATAAAATAAGAATAAATAATATTAGTAAAACTTCAAATATTCATATGCTTTTATTGGATACTCAAAACAATATTTTATTTCTTGGAAACCCTGTCTAAATTCAGCCACGTCATTTCTTATCTTTTTAGGGTCCTTTTTTTCAATTAGTAGTTTTTTAAAGAAATCAGCAATATCAACCATTTCATTTTTTTTCATACCAAGTCGAGTTATTTCAGAGGTCCCGATTCTCAAACCGCCTGGATTTTGGTAATGTCTACCTTCAGCGATGTCATTAGGCAAAAGATTACGATTGAGGATTATGTTAGCGCCTTCTAGAATTTTCTCAATGTCTCCGCCCAATCCAAGAGTTTTCTCAAATGCAGTAATATCAACCACAATCTGATGAGATTCAGTAAATCCTTTATGTTCCATTAGTACTTTCAAACCAATATCAGATAAAGCTTGTCCAAGAGCTTTGGCATTTTCAATAACATTTTTATGGTATTCCTTTCCAAATTCTAGCATTTCTGCTAATGCAATACCCAATCCAGCAACATTGTGTAGATGATGATTAGATAATAAAGCCGGAAAAGCACAAGATCTCAATGTTTCAACTAAATCTTCTCTATTCGATACTAATGTACCATGTTGAGGTCCTGGAAGTGTTTTATGTGTACTCATCGTCATAACATCTGCTCCTTCTCTTAAAGGATCTTGAAAATACCCAGAACCAATCAATCCAGCAACGTGGGCAGCATCATAACCAATATATGCCCCCACTTCTTTCGCAACTTCACCAAGTTCTTTAACGGGGTGTGGGAATAAAAATACTGAACCACCAAATAAAACTAATTCAGGCTCAAATTCTCTTATAATTTTTGCAGAAGCATCAATATCTAAGTTCATTTCATCATTATCAAAAGCTAAATATTCTACATTTATTCCTCTAGTTGTACCAGCTGTACCAAAAATTTCTCTACCACTTTTTGCGAATCTTGGTCCATGTGAAATATGACCACCACGAACAATAGACATACAACACATCTTACCGTTATTATCTGAAGTAAATGCATTATACATAACTAAGTTTGCTACAACTCCAGATACTGGTCGTACATCAGCATGTAAGCAATTAAAATATTCTTTTGTAAGTTCCATGCAAATATCTTCTATTTGATCTATATAAGTGCACCCAGCATAAACTCTCTGGCCGCTCCAGCCTTCTGCATATCGATGTGAAAAATCGGAAACACAGGCTTCATCCACAGCGGGACTAGTAATATTTTCAGAAGCGATTAGAGGAATGGATTTTTGGAACCAATCATGATGTTCCTGTAAAAGAGTTCTGATTTCAGCTACTTTTTTCTTCAAATTTAATCTTTTTTTCCATTAATTTTAAATATTATTAAAGTAATAAATCTACAATTTTTTTAAAACCTTATTCAGATTTCTTAATTTTTTAATAAAATTTCTTTAAATATATTATTACTCCTAAAGACTACTTCAGGTTGACACAAAATTTCATTATAGCTTTAAAAGGAGTTCTTAATCTTTAGATTGTTCCAGAATTAATCTAGCTTCAAATAAGTTTAATTTTTTCCCTGCTTTTTGCTTTTCTATTGCTGTAGCTAATTTATCCTGTTTAATCTTTTCAATCATTTCATTTTTTTTTGATATTTGGTTGAATTTTGGAGCTGGTTTTTGGTTATGTCTATATGGTTTCTTCCCCTTGTATGATTTCTTTCTTTGGTTCATTACTTTTAAGTATTGTTCATGATATCGATCAGCTGTTTTTTTGTTTTCAATTAATTCTTCTTCGAGTTTTT
>CAYPFJ010000111.1:7018-9788 GCA_964409945.1 uncultured archaeon
GCAATATAATATTCATCATCAACAACAAGAATCTTTTTCTTATCTTCCTTTAATTTATCGACGTTTTGAAACTCTTGTAGCATTTTAGCATGATTTTCTTGAGATTTATCAGACCATTTATTTAATTGTTCATAGATCTTATTCAAATTAATCTTAACAATTTCAATTTTCCTCTCAATTTTAAAAATATCACTGTTTTTGTGTTCAGATAAAAATTCTTGTTTCGTTTCTGCTAATTCTCTTATTTTATCAATTATGGTATTTTCCTCAGTAATATCAAGTTTTTCCGTTTCAATTCTTCTCTCCAAATTATCAATTTTTCGCTCAATTTGTTTCATTGAAAGAATTTGTTTCTTACCTTTATTTTTTGCTTCAGGTTTTTGTAAAGTGTTTTTTTCTTCTATTAAGGTATCTAATAATGTCTTATACTCAATTTTTTTTTCTTTTAATTTTTTTACCTTATCATTCCAGTAATCTCTTTTCTTTTTGTATTGTTCCTTTGCGATTTTTAGAGAATTTGCAATTTCTACCTCAATATCTTGGAGATCATTTATAAATTGTTTTGTTTTTTGATTTAATTCATCTCTCTTTTGCCGTAAATCCTCTATTTGGGACTGAAGGTCTCTAAAAGAAGTTCGAGATGTTTGAGCGTTATGGGGTCTCTCTCTACTCATAAATTAATTCATTAAAGAGTATTTATAAAAAAGATTTTTTATAAGTTTAATATAAATGAGAGTTGTAGATTTTTTATATATTTTTTGTAAATAAATTAATAATAAAAGAAAGTCTTCTTATAACCAACTAACGATTTAGATACTTTAGAAATAAAAAGAGATTGCATTTAAAATGAGCTCCGAAATAATTAAAGAAAACGATTTAATCTTTTTGATTCTTGACGAAAAACGACGATGGCTTATTCAAGTGAAATCTGGTGAAAAATTCCACTCACATAAAGGAATCATTGAGTTTGATGATGTAATCGGAAAAGTATTTGGTTCCGCAATTTTTTCGAAACCTCTTGAAACACAAGGCTATAAATTTTTTGTATTAAAACCCTTGCCCTCTGATTATGTTCTTCATATGGCTCGAAAAACTCAAATTATTTATCCTGAAGATGCTGGAATGATTCTACTCTATTCAGGAATCGGACCTGGAAGTATAGTTGTTGAAGCAGGATGCGGTTCTGGAGCTCTTACATGCATTCTAGGTAATTATGTTCGCCCAAATGGGCACATCTACTCTTATGATATTAGTGAAAAATCACTTAAAAGAGCAACGGTAAATATTCTTAAAGCAAAGTTAAAAGATATCGTAACAATTAAATATGGAGATCTGATAAGTGAAGATTTAAACCATAAGAATGTTGATGCAATTGTTTTAGATCTAGCTACTCCTTGGGATGCTATCGAAAGAGTTAAAAATTATTTAAGATTTAGTGGCACTTTAGTATCTTTTTCTCCAACCATTGAGCAAGTTAAAAAAACGGTGTCAATGATGAACAAGAATGATTTTATTGAGGTAAATACGTATGAACTAATAAAAAGAAAAATCCAAGTAAAAGAAAATGCTACACGTCCAGAAGTGAGAATGGTTGGTCATACTGGATATTTAACCTTTGGGCGAAAAGTACAAAATATTAAAAATCCTTATCGAGAGAGGAAAATGAAAACTAATGAATATGTAAATTTAAATGGAATGCCGTTAAGAGGTTGAAGATTTTATGGAAATTAACTATGAAGATTTCTCAAAACTCGATATTAGAGTAGGATTAGTCAAAAATTGTACAAAAGTACCCAAATCAAAAAACCTCTATAAATTAATGGTAGATTGTGGAGGGAAAGATCTAAAACAAATTGTGACTGGGATCGCTCCGTTTTACTCGACAGAGGAGTTAATTAATGAAAAAATAGTGATTTTAACAAATTTAAAACCTCGAAATATTATGGGTATTCAAAGCCAGGGAATGCTACTCGCTGCTGATCTCAATAATGAACCCTTTCTATTAAAAATTGATGAAAGAAAACCAGTTCCACCTGGATCTAAAATAAAATAGTCAAAAACCTTTCATCTGAGCGCCAGTTCTAAATTCTTTCTTTTTCTTAAATCTTTCAGTTCTGAAATAATGTTTCTTCTTTTCTGGTAAAATATCTAAATATTTCCTTAAAAGATCTTCTATATATTCTTTAGTTGGTCTACTACTTGTGATTTTATTTGGATCAGATAGATATTCTAATATTTCTTTATCTTTGGACTCATAAGATAAACCTAAATTTTTAAGAGGAATATGCACAGAATGTAAAAACCATCCAGTTTTTTTCTCTTCGTGGGCGATTACTTTTAAGATATTGGCTTCTTCTTTTTTAATTTTAAAGTCTAAGAGCTTTTTCCCAGGTTTTATTATTATCGTTGCATAAACAGGAATTTTAGATTTTGGATCGTGTATTTTTTTAAGGAATTCTTCTAATTTCTTACTCATAATTGATTCAAAAAGTTCGAATAGTTAAAATCTAGATAGATAAATTAAAATTCATAAATAAATTTATTATTTAATAGATTTAGCCTAAATTCATTATTATTTAGCGGATAATAAAATGAACTCTTTAGAAACGCCACTCTTAAGAAATCCCCTAATAAAAAAGAAAATTTGTATTTTAGGAGGGACTGAAAATTATAAAGATGAGTTTCAAAAAAAATTGAGTTCAAATTCCTTACCTTTAGAAAATAAACAAAATATAGGCGTAAATATTAGCAAAATTGATTTTTCATTTAA
>CAYPFJ010000112.1:0-9236 GCA_964409945.1 uncultured archaeon
AGTCAATCTGAAGGTGGAGCTACTTTATTTGAGGTTAAATATTTTGACGATATAACATATCTCAGTCAAACATGGCAGTTGTATGCTGAGGCCGGTATTTTCTCATTAGGGAAAATTTACAATATGGCACCAACCTTCAGAGCGGAAAAATCAAAAACTTCAAGGCATTTATCAGAATTCTGGATGGCCGAAATGGAGGCTGCTTGGATGCAACTTGATGAAGTTACGGAAGTTGCTAAGGATGAAATTAGGTTTATTGTTCAACAAGTATTAAGGGATAATAGAAATGAACTTGAAATTTTAGAGAGAGATATTAAATTAATTGAGCATTATGCAGAAGCAGAATATCCTACTATAAAATATTCAGAAGCTTTAGAAATCCTTAATTCAAAATATGATATGAATGTTCCTTGGGGTAAGGATTTAAGAACGATTGAAGAAGCAAAAATAGCGGATCACTTTAAAGTTCCAGTTGTTGTGACACATTATCCTACGGAAATTATGGGTTTTTATAAACCACCTAGTGAAGAAAATCCTAAAGAAGCATTGTGTTTTGATATGTTAGCTCCAGAAGGATACTGTGAAATAATTGGTGGATCAGAAAGAAGTTTATTAGTTGACGATATGATAAAGAGATTAGAAGCTGATGGTGAAGATCCAAAAAATTATGAGTGGTATTTTGAATTAAGACGCTATGGTAGTGTTCCTCATTCAGGATATGGTGTGGGCGTTGAAAGAGTCGTTATGTGGCTTTGTGGAATAGATAATATAAAGGATGCCATTCCATTCCCTAGAACTATGTTAAGAAAGGCACCTTAATATAAAAAAATAGATGTTATGCTTAAGTATTAATTATTAACTATTTTTTATTTATCATAATACGTTTTAATAATTTTAGCTCGGGTCCAATGAAATTCTATGAATATATGGCATATGAATTATTAGAAAAAATTAAGAATAAGGAGCTTTCAATTCGAGAATTATTAGGAGCTTCTTTTCAAAGAATAGAAGAAACCGAGCAAAGTTTACATTCATTCGTTAACTTATCTAAAGACAAGGCATTAAAGAGAGCAGAACTACTAGATAATAATTTAAAAAAAGGTAAGAAAATTGGCAAACTCTATGGTTTACCATTAGCAAATAAAGATCTTATTTCCATTAAAAATTTTCCAACTACTTGCAGTTCGAAAATATTAAAAGATTATTATCCCCCTTATAATGCATTTGTAATTGAACGGATAGTTGAGCAAGAAGGAGCAATCCATATAGGTAATACTAATATGGATGAATTTGCGATGGGTAGTTCTACAGAAAATAGTTGTTATGGTCCTACATATAATCCATGGGATATTTCGCGAATTCCTGGGGGTTCAAGTGGAGGTTCTGGAGCAAGTATCGCATCAGGGCAAGCAATATTAGCTTTAGGAAGCGATACAGGTGGGAGTATTCGATGTCCAGCTGCATTTTGTGGAACTGTTGGTTTAAAGCCTACATATGGAAGAGTATCTAGGTATGGGTTGATTGCATTTGCAAATTCGCTAGATCAGATCGGCCCTATTACTAAGTGTGTTTATGATTCAGCATTGATGCTTGAAATTATATCGGGTAAAGATCCACTAGACTCTACTTCAGTTGATATTAAAGTAGATTGTTATACTGAAAATTTAAAGAAGCCAATCAATAAGAAGATTTTAGGGGTACCAAAAGAATTTTTTGGAGAAGGAATAAACCATGAAGTAGAGGGTGCTGTAAGGAAATCAATTGATAAATTAGAGAGCTTAGGAGCTAAACTGGTTGATATATCAATAACGCATCTTGATTATGCAGTTGCAACTTACTATTTATTATGCATGAGTGAAGCAAGCTCAAATTTAGCGAGATATGATGGTTTAAGATATGGTAATATTAGCGATAACCTTTCTGGTGATGTGTATGATGTTTTCAGTAGAACTAGAGGTGAGAAATTTGGACAAGAAGTAAGAAGGAGAATTTTTTTAGGAACTTATGCTTTATCCGCGGGCTATTATGATATGTTCTACATAAAGGCTCTTAAAGTAAGATCCTTAATAAAGAATGATTTTGTTGAGGCATTTAAAAGATGTGATGCTATTGTATGCCCTACAATGCCTTCCACAGCCTTTCAAGTGGGAGAATTTATTGATGATCCTTTACAGATGTATACAGCAGACATTTTAACCTGTCCAGTTAACCTAGCTGGTATCCCGGCATTATCTATTCCATGTGGTTTTGATAGTCATAATTTGCCTATAGGTTTTCAAATTATTGGAAATTATTTTGATGAAAAAGGAATTCTTAATGTTGGATATCAATTAGAACAAGAATTGAACATTTATCGAAAAATAGCTCCAGTTTCAAAACGAGGTAAATGATTTGGATATTCAAAATAATGATGTGATTATTGGACTAGAGGTCCATATTCAATTAACAAATCTTAAAACAAAACTTTTTTGTAGCTGTAGTAATGATTATCGTGGTACAGAAGCAAATTCACATGTATGTCCTATTTGTATAGGCTTGCCAGGTTCACTTCCAGTAATGAATAAGAAAGCTATAGAATTTGCAACCAGATTAGCAATAGCATTAAATTGTAAAATAAATCAAGAGTTTTGGTTCTTCAGAAAACAATATTTCTATGTAGACTTAGCTAAAGGTTTTCAAATTAGTCAGTACAATAAAGCAGGAGGAAGGGCTTTTGCCGATAAAGGAAAAGTCACTATTAAATTAAATTCACATAAAAGAGATATAAAATTAAATCGAATTCACTTAGAAGAAGATCCCGCTAGGCTTGTTCATAAAGGAAGTATAGCAACTTCACCTTATACTCTTGTTGATTATAATAGATCAGGAGTCTGTTTAATAGAAATTGTAACTGAACCAGTTATCAGATCACCAGAAGAAGCTCGTGAATTTTTAAAACAGCTTAAATCAATTGTTCAGTATTCTGGAATTTCAAATCTTGATCTTGAAGGATCAGTGAGAGTAGATGCAAATATTTCGATAAGGGGTCATGAACGTAGTGAAGTAAAAAATATTAATAGTTTTAAAGAAGTAGAACGAGCGTTAAGGCATGAAATTATCAGACAGAAAAATATGCTAAAAAGAGGAAAAACCTTAATACAAGAAACAAGGCATTGGGATGATAAAAGAAGAATCACAATTTCATTGCGAACAAAAGAATTTGAGGCTGATTATCGCTATTTTCCAGAGCAGGATTTGGTTCCAATAGAAATTAATGATATTTTTATTCAAAAAGTTAAAGATAAATTACCAGAAATGCCAAGTGAGAGATCGAGAAGACTTCAGTGGGATTATAATTTATCAGAATTTGATTCAGATAATTTAGTTCTAGATAAAGATATTGCTGATTTTTACGAGGACGGAGTAAATTCAGACGCTTTATTTGGACCAAATGAATACAAGCAGTACTGCAATTGGTTAATGAATGATATATCTAGATGGTTAAATGAACAAAATAAAATAATAAAAGATACAAAACTTCACCCTCACCAAATAGTCGATATAATCAGATATGTAAATGAAGGTAAAATCACAACCAAAATTGCTAAAACCATAATAGATGATATGATGGAGGGTTTTTCAATCTCTGAGATACTTGAAAAAAAAGACAAAAAAAGAATTTCCGATGAAAACTTCCTTAAAAAGCTAAGCAAGGAAACTATTGAGCAGAATCCCAAAATTGTAAACGATTGCAGTGATAATCCAAAAGCAATAGAAGCATTAATAGGCAGAGTTATGGTTAAAACTAGGGGACAAGCTGATCCACATATAACCCGAAGTATAATCCTTGATCTTCTAAAACAATTTGGATTAATCGAGTAAGAAAAATCACTTTTAATAAAAAAAATATAGTAAATTAACAAGATACAGATTCTTCTTATATAAATCCACTTAGCTTTAAACCATTTATCATCATGTCAACAAGAAATACAAATAGTTTCTCGCTCCAATGTTTAGAATCAGGGATAAATGTTTTATAATATTTACTTGTTATATCGTCAATTGATGGATTTTCATTATACCATTCAATTAGGGAATTCTTTACTTTAAAGTATAGATCTTCCATTTCATTTAATATTTGTTCAAAGTGATTATCTTTCCATACTCCAAAATGGGCTAAAGAGATAGAGTCTAACTTGTTTTTCATATTTCGTAATTTATTAAAAGTTTTAAGAATCTCTTCTTCATGAAAATCAGGTGGCATGATAGAAACAAAAAATGCATCCTGATCCAATCGATCCATAATTGCATCCCCAATAAAAATATTTCTATTTGTTTTGTCAAATAATCCAATAGAGTCCATTGTATGTCCAAAAAAATTCATAACTTCTAATTCCAGTCCATTAATGTCGATGATATCACCTTCCTTTAAAGGCGTAATCTCTTCTTCAAAAGGATATAAATCACCCATATTTTCAAATCCTTTCAACATTCTTTCAGGATGTTTTAGATTATCTACGGCATTCTCTGAAGCTAATACTTCAATATCACTCTCTTTCATAGAATTTATTAGCTTAGATAAACCCTGAGCATGATCCCAATGAGAATGTGTTAATACTAATTTATGTATAGGATAAAGTCCTAAATCTTTAAGTTTTTTTAAAATTTTACGAACCTTTAATGTTTCTCCAACATCAACCATCACACGCATTCCCTTATGTTCAATAATATAAATTGAAAGAAATTTCTGCATTCCCATTGTCATAGCATCTATTAAATAATAATTATCATCATATTTACCTTCAGAATTTATAATTACTATGTTGGTCACCTTCAAATTTTATTATAAAATAAGTATTTTGAATATAATTTAAATCTTAAGCAAGGAATTTAGAAATGAATAAACTTACTAAAAAATAGTCTTTTAATAAAATAATAAAAAAATTAAATCAATATCTAGATTAATGCGGCGAGTGCCGAGCTCGCAGCATCCAGCTTCAAGTTAATTATACCTAATTTTGCTTCACGAGTTGTAATGATAGATAAAATATTTCCTTTAATTTCGCTAAAAAGGATTTTTCCTTTTTCAGATTCTATAATAGCACTGAAAAATTGGCCTTGTTCCAGTTCTTTAGTTGCTCTCTGGCTAGCTTTCAAAATTAATGTAACCATTGCGGCAACAGCTTCTGGGTCAACCCAGCCAGGGAGAGCACTTCCTTTTATTAATCCAAATTTCTCAATTAGGGCTGCACCATGAACTCCTTTTATCGCTTTTAAACTATCGAGAATTTCAGTTATTCTTTCACTCATTTAACTCAATTTACATTTGTGTTATTGAGAATATTAATTCTATAATTATTATGTAAGTTTTAATTATATTTAAGTATAGGAATCTTGCTTAAAAAAGCTAATTTTTCCCAATTTATTATCATATAAAAATAAAAAAACAGCAGTAATCTAATGAATAATATAATATTTCGACATTATCAAGAAGGCGATGAAAATCAATTAGCCAATTTATTTAATTTAGCCTTCCAACAAAATGGCAGTGGGTTTGTAAGAACACCTAATAATTGGAACTGGAGATATGTTAAATCTCCAGAATTTGAACCAGAGATGTGTCAAATTGCTGAAGATATCGATAAAGAAAAGATTGTAGGGGCTGTAATTGTTAATTTAATAGAGAGGGTACCTATTGGTAAGAACACGTATTTAATGGGTGATATTAATGATGTATCAACTCTCCCAGATTACACAAATAGAGGAATCGCAACAAAATTAATGGAAATGTCAATTGAATATATGAAACAGAAAAAATGTGATTTTTCAATACTTTCTGCAGGATTTAATGGTTTTGCAAGAAAAAGAATTTATCAAAAATTAGGATATTTTGATGTTGATATTGGAGCTCTTTTTATTCAATTTCCAAACATAATACAGCTTATTAAGAATGTTTATGCACTTGCTCTTTTTTTTCCAGTCTTTTTTGCTTTTTCGTACATACCTAGATTTTTAAATAGAATAAAGCTGAAATTTTATCGCGTTTTTAAAGAATTTTCATATGAAATTAATTACAATAAGAAACACTTTGAATATATGAATGCAATAAATAAGATCAATCCAAAATATTATGAAGGATTTCCAAAATATAATAAAACAAAGTTTTTATGGGCAAGAGTAAAAGTTCTAACAGCGCAGCAAAAACCAACTTATATAGTTATTAGAAAAAATGGAAAGATAATAGGGGGCTCAGTAATCACCCAACAGTATATTCATTCTTTTAAATTTGGAATAAAGATAAGAATAGGAGTAATTCATGAAATATTTATAGAGAAGAGTATATATGAAAATTCTAAAGATCTCATTCTTGGATATATATATCTATTAGACAAAATTTTAAAAGCTTCAACACGAAGATCTTTAGCTGTTTTAATGTATGTATCACCTTTAAAAGATAAAGATTTAAACAGAGCCTTTAATAATATGAATTTCTTAAAAATCAAAGCTAATGTAACAATGATTAAAGAATTGAAAGCAAATTTAAAATTCCCTCAAATTAAAGCACCTCTTTTTGTACCAACTTATGTGACTCTGGGCTTTCCTTAGAAAGACATAGACATAAATATTTAAGCTTTAACCTTTAATGTAACTAAATTTATCCAAAATATTATCAGTATAGGAGTGGATTTTTATAGGAAAAGAAGGGGATAAAGCTAAGAATATATTTAAAGAGGCATTTGATGCACTTAGTGATTTCTTCGAAGAAAAGCGTTCTGATATTGTTATGGAAGAAGAAAAAAAAGGAAATAAAGGGAAAGTAGCTTTAGCCAAATTCTCTAAAGGTTTAATCGGCAAAACTGATAAAATTAATTTTAGAATATTAATTGGACAGAAAAAGGAAATTGGCGATTTTATTTATGAGGCTGTGTATTTGAGTGATAAAAAAGAACCAAAAATTTATGTTTATTAAGGGAATAAGGGAAAACCATATAATACCATTTTAACTAGCTTCAAAGAGGAAGATTGGAATGGATAAAGAAGAGTTCAAAAATATAAATCATTGACGAAATTCTTAGAATCTGCTTATATGGGCGGTATTTATATAGAAGGAAAGAAAGAAAAGAAAGAGGACGCATTAAATAGACTAATAAAAGGTCCTAAACGATCATTAGAAGCAGTTGAAGATGATGAGAAATTAAAAGGATGAGAAGCCGGTCCAATTGCCAAAAACTCCGCGAAGGTAATCGCTGTTGCGGTGGTAACTACAATAGTATCAGCTGTCTTAACTCCCGCTGTAGGTGCCATAGCACAAGAAATTGCAGGTGGAGATTGTATTACTAGTGATGTATTAGGTTCTGCTGCTCAAGCTGCCGGAGAAGGGCTAAAAAGATTGGCTGATCCTGTTGATTTAGTAAAAAAAGTTGTAAAAAAAGCCATTACAAAAGGGAAAGATATACCAGGTGCGAACAAATAACTAAAATAATAGCAACTTTCTTATATTATTGTTTTTTTAAATTTTTAACTCTTTAAAAAAAATCTGATCATTTTATTTTCTTAAAACTTAACTTGGTGAATAATATTTCTCACATTTCTGATTATGCGAAAGAAAATAACTTAAAAATTGGGATAATTGTTTTTGTCTTTCTTACTTTTTTTTCATATACAATAATCCGTTTAATTTATTATTTTTTTGGCATTCTTGAATATTTACTTGGGTATTTTACTTATGTTGATTATCAATTTTTAATTGGAGCAATAGGTGGTGTAATTTATACCACAAAATATCGAAAAGAAGAACAATCGATTACAAAAATTAACGTTATCATGGTCCTCATTGGTGGATTGATTTCAGCACTTTCTACTACTCTTGTAGATGCAATTCTATACATAAATACAGTTACTGTTGAATTCTTCTTCTATTCTTTCTTGGAAAGGTCTATATATGGATTAATTATTGGATTTGTTGTTGCGATGATAATTGGTGCTCGTTTTATGTATAAAGAATTCAAAGAAGAAGAGAAAAAAGAGAAGAAAGAAGAACCTTATGGTGATGAATTTTTTGAAGATTTAATTGACAAATAAATAGTTAAGAATACAAAATAATAATAATTTTGTTTCTTGAATGATTTAGAGTCAATTACACTTTTTTTTGAATAAAACAATAGAACTCAATAATTGGACTCAAAAAGAAATTAATTCAATCTTATTCTCTTAATAACTAAGAATAAAATTAATTCTGAGGTTAAAAAATGAGCAAAACAATCTTATTGCCATATAATGTGTTTGTTGAATCAAGAAAAGAAAAATTAGCTAATATGCTTATAAGTGAGATAATATTTTTAAAAACTCGAGTTAAAAGAGCAAATCATAAAGATGATATCTTATATCTCAATGCTGCTCTAAATAAATTAGAGTATCTTTTAAATAAGTTAAAGACTAATAGTGCTGATATGTCTGAAGAAGTTTTTGATAAAATAATTATAATTATTTATCATATTTTCAAAGAAATTACGGATAAGTTAGAGTAACTCTTTAACATTATATTATAATTAAAAAAAATAAAGAAAAAAATAGGATTAAAATTAAATTACATCTTAACTAAATCGCCAAGAAGAGCGTATAAATTTTCTTTTTTTGGTGCGCCCTTCATTAATTCTCTAATCCTTTCGGCAATTAATTGGGGTGTAAAGGGTTTATGATCATTTTTAATTTGGTTAACAGTATGCCATCCTTGGAATAGCATAACACGATCAGCTACTACTCTAAATACTTCTCCATTAATCTTTTTAGCATTGTCTGATGCTAAAAATACAACCATTGGTGCTACATTAGTAGGATTGAAGACATCAAGTCCAGTTTCATCGAGTTTATTCATTATTTCAACCATTTGTGGAGTAGCATCTGTAGTTAAACGAGTTCGTGCTAATGGCACAATACAATTGACAGTAGCATATTTTTTTAATTCTGCTGCAGCGTTCATAGTGAAAGCGGCGATACCTGCTTTTGCGGCACCGTAATTAGTCTGTCCTACATTCCCCGTTAAACCTGCATCAGATGCAGTATTAATTACTCTTCCAAAGTTTCCCAAAGCTTCATTGGCTTTCCCTTTTTCTCTAAAGTAGGCTGCAGCATGACGAGTCATGTTAAATGTACCTTTTAAATGCACAGCGATAACATCATCAAATTCTTGCTCTGACATATTGAAGAGCATTCTATCCCTTAAAATACCCGCATTATTTACAAGAATATCTAATTTG
>CAYPFJ010000113.1:0-9091 GCA_964409945.1 uncultured archaeon
CCATTAAAGTAATATAGTCATCTATCGAAACATGTTCACTTACACTTTTTAACATCTTATACATGTATCTTCTCCTAAAAGGATCGGATGACCACATTGCATCTGATATCTTATTTAAGTCATCCCACGAAACCTCTTTACAAAAAGGATGAACATGCATATCAATAATCATGAAATCACTTTATAATTTAAATAAGGAAAGTTATATAAAAGTATCCAAAGTTTTTTGTGTCTTAATGAAATTAATCAATTTACTACTTTGTTTCCAATATTTATAATCGACCTCAAATCCATCTGCCATTGCTTTCAAAGAATCATTAAAATTATCTAATTTAATCGGGTCAGTTGTAAACATAGCATTATTTACGGTTTCTCTTATTACCCATACTCCTAAAGGGACTACATAACCTCCAGAAACTTCTCTAAATATTAAAACTCTTGCTTGTCGTTTAATCTTATAGAGATATTCACACACTGATTTTCTTGCTGCATAATAGGCACCTGTAATATTACTCGCATAGGATTTTCTTCCACCATAAAACTCAAAATCCGTCATTATTTGTGGTTTTAAATTACGACTCTTACCATCAAGAGAAATATTCCACAATGTATTAGGTGCCCACACTTCATTCATCTCATATATGAATTTTCCTGGAAATAACAGAATTTTAAAATGATTATCAAGATAAGTTGCTTCAAAAATTTGATAATCATTTATTTCTGGAAAATTTTTAATTTCTTTAATTAAAGCTTTTGAAATTATGTCATCTACAGCGGTTATCGTCCATCTAGTAGGAACAATTCTACGCCTCTTTTTCTCACCTAGAAGTCCTGCGGAAAAGACTCGCTCAATCGTAGACTCAGGTACGTGTCCTTTAAAATATAGATTTTCTGAGACTGCTTCAGCTGCTTTAAGATCTGTATCTGAAACACAATAATCCACTTGAGGATGAACCTTTGTATTTTCTGTAATTTCAATTTTTTCTGTTGTTCCAGAAGGTCCCATTGGTAAAGCGTGATTATCCATCATTATTCTGAGATTCATTCTTTCTAATTTAGTTTCAGTATCTACAGGTCTAGCAGCCATTGATAATTCTTGTGATGTTTCCAGAAGTTTTTGAGTTTTTAAGGAAGGCGTGCTTTTCCTTGACTTCCGGCCAATAAATACATTTGTTTTAAAGTTACTCCTCACTAAACTACTCCTATACCGAATAATGTCAACCATTTTTTTGCCAAACCATAGCTCAGGAGCATCTAAAATATGGTAATCTGATATGTCTAGTCCAGTTTCAAATTCTTGAAATGGTACTAATGGTCCTAAGTATACATTTGGATAATTAAAACGGCCAACAAAAAATCCGGGTGGACTGGCTCCAAAGATTTCTACATCTCTTCTCGTCTTATCTAATTCAAAGGGGACTAAAGACTTCATTACAGACTTTTTTAATAGAATTGGGCATGTTTTTTTCCCACATAATAACCGTGCACCTTTACATCGAAGGCAGATATTTTTTTCTGTTGGGGGTCTTACCAAGCTATTCTCTCTCTAAATTAGATTTTCCTTTTTGAAAATTAGTATTTTCAATTATAAAAAAGGTAAAAGAGTTTAAATTTTTAATACTTAAAGAAAAAATAATGTAATTATTTCCATTTCGTTAAGATCTCTTCTCGTTGAAATGTAGCTCGGCTGGCAAAAAATAGACCTATGTCGACTATAGCAAGAATTCCCGCAATAATTAGCAATGTGTTAGTGTCGAGTGTAATTACACTAATTTCGGTAAGTAAATATAGTGCAAAGAATGGAATAATTACGAGGACTGCTAATTGTTGAGCGGATCGTACATCATTCACGCGAGAAGAAATTATGACGCTTAATTCTATACTCATTATGCATACTAGGGGAGAATCTAAAAGAATCATGGTCGCAAAGAACCAATTTGGAAAATATGGATAACCCACTTGAGCAGTAGTAAAAATATCCATGAGAACCATGAATATAACAGCACTAATAAATATCATGATTATTACAGGCAGGAATGCCGCTAAACTCTTACCGAGTAAGATTTCATCATCACTAGTAGGAGTCGCTAATAAGGGTTCAAGAGTTTTCTCAGTTTTTTCCCCAACGAAACTGTAAGATGCTATAAAAGTTGGAATTATAGATGCAAGGATGACGAAGAAGAAACTAAATGCATCAAACAGGGGAAATATGTGCTGTACTGGGAGATTCTTGTTATTTATAACATACCAGAGTATCAGGGGTAATCCAATTGAGAGGAATAACGGTAAAATAAATGCGGTATACAAGATCGATTTTTTTTTACGAAAAAGCCCAAAATCTTTTGTGGTTATCGTCCAAACATTTTTAAGATTCACTTTACTCTATCCTCCGTACCTTTTTTAGATAAATATCTTCTAAGCTTGGAAGGAGTTCGGAAATAGATTGAACTAGTCCTCCAGCATCTTGGATTGCTTGTATGATGGCAGGATTATCTTTGCGAGGATCATTAACACCAATAATCATTTTATTGTTATCTACCGAAATTTGTTCAAATCCAAGAGATTTTATGCTTTTGAGGATGTTATCGGTAATGGCATCCACCTCAACAACGGACTTCTTTCCCAACAAGGACTCCCGTAATTTTTCGGGGGATCCAATTTCTAATAATTGAGTTTTTAAAATTCCCACGCGATCACAGATCCGTTCCGCCTCATCGAGCATGTGCGTGTTCAAGAAAATGGTCCGTTCTTCTTTTTTCAATTCAAGGATGTAATCCCTAACCATTTTAGTGGCTTCTGGATCCAGATTTGCCGTTGGCTCATCTAAAAATAAGATTTTTGGGTCGTGAACTAAAACTCGAGCTAATGCCAATTTTTGTTTCATTCCTTTGGAAAATGTTCCAGCAGCCACATCTTTTTTATCCCATAGATCAAACATTTTAAGATAATATTCAATCCGTTCTTTTCGTTGACTTTCAGTGCATTGGTATAACTTGGCATAGAAATCTAAATTTTTATAAGCAGACAAGCTTTCATAAAGTCCCACATTTTCTGGCAACAATCCAATTATTTTACGAATTTCAATCCTATTTTTTTTATCATCGATGGATAAATTATTTAACATTGCATTCCCGCTTGTTTTAGATATCAGGCAACAAAGCACCCGGATAGTAGTTGTTTTACCCGCTCCATTAGGACCGAGCAAACCGAATACTTCTCCTTCTTCAATTTGCAACGAAAGGTTATCAACAGCTGTCAGGTTTCCATATTTCTTGGTTAAATTTTCAATTTTAATCATTATTTTATTGCTTTTTGGTTTTTTATTGTAGTTTTATCAAGTTAAATTATTATAAGTTTTTTCAGTTTATACTCTAGTTCTCTGGTTTCACTTTAGGTTTAGATTTCCAAATTAACCCAATCACTAATGCAATTACTCCTACGATTATTAGTGCATAAGAAATGACTTGTAAAGCAGGGTGTATAATGAGCAATATAACACCTATAATTGATAC
Source organism: uncultured archaeon (assembly GCA_964409945.1). Classification (GTDB taxonomy): domain Archaea; phylum Asgardarchaeota; class Lokiarchaeia; order Sigyniarchaeales; family SOKP01; genus Loki-b32. The sequence goes on from CAYPFJ010000113.1 coordinate 3,513, forward strand.
AATACATCCCCCTAATATGAACCTTAATTTATAATTCCAGAACAATGCCATATTTTATACATCTTTATTAATATCTGTTTAACTTTACGAATTCAAAAATAGTAATCATATTTTCACTTTCATTTTTAAAAAAAATATATCAGTATATAAAGATTGTGTATTAAAATGATAAGGTTTCAAAGAAACATTAAATTCATTCTAGACTCTAGAGAAAATGGATGTGTTAGAATATATAGATATAAAATAGAATATAAGTTGCGTATTTCCTTATTAAAATTGTTGTCAATGTTGTTTTCCTTACCATTGAATCAATGGAGATAATTTTATAATTCCCAAATTGGATTTTGATTATTCATTTTAAATATAATGTAATTTTGGATTAATTGTGAAAATTTATATTATTTTAGACACAAATTTTTAATATTTATAAAAAAATAATAGAAATTTTTTTTGAATGTATATATTTTTTGATTAGATTAATAGTTTTAATATTAAATCATACCTACCCTTAGATATAATAAAAAAAAATTTATTAAGTATTTATTATTCTCAACATCTTCTATCTTTCTGATTAGTTTTTTTTAAAGCTAATAACTTCCCCAGATCTTATATCTAATTCATTTAAAATTGCCATAACCTTGACTCTTATTTCATTCTTAAGATCTTCACTCATTTTATTAAATTCACTTATCCTATCTTTATCGATTTGATCGATTAAGTTGTTTAACTGGCTTGTTAATTCCTTTGCTCTTTTTATGTCCATTTTTTCACCTCCTTTTAATTTTTTAATTCAATTTTAATTTTGAAAAAAATCGTTTTTCTCACCCTAACAAAGCTTTATATCCGTGTTATAAAGCAATTAGACAGCTAAGTTGGATTAACTATAAATTAGAATCATCTACGATGTGAAATTGATGGATTAAAACCCCTTCTAAAAAAGTTTAATGCACGTTATAGGTTAAGCAAACTAGATATAAAGCCTGTGAAGATGGATTATGAATTTAGGAGTAATTCCTGATTCAATTGAAATTGAATCATAATCCAGTCAAATTTTGTTTATAACAAGGTGTTAGTTTTAATATATGTAAATGGAAATTTAAATCTATTTGCATAATAAATTAGGGGATTTTTTGTTTTATTAAAACCGCTTTTCCCTGATTTGCTTAATTTCTCGTGATGTGGTTATAAATTGGATATATTTATAAGTGTAATTATTTTTGTTTGGGTTCGATTTTTCGCTCATTTGTATTTTCCTCCTTTTTAAGAGACACAAGGTTCGAGCCTTTTTAAATTTTGTCTCAATTTCCTTTGAAATTTGGATGGAAAGGTAAATTCAGTGTCGGATTTCAATGAAAATTTGGTGGAAATATAGTAGAATAGCTACCAAGAATTCTTCTTAAGCAATTGAAAATCTAATAGTCCTCGAAAATAGTCAGGTGGACGCATGATTGGTTTTTTAACGACGGTTTCAATACTTTTACGAAATTGGTTTTTATCTCTACTTAACTTTCCGTTCTCTTCAAACTTAAATAATTTAAAGCTCGATTTGTGTTAAATATACACTTCGATAAATCATCGGATGTGTATTCTATCATCGCGTATAAGCTTATTAAAATAAGAGAAGAATTAATAACAATTGGTCATTTACAGGTAGTGAGGCATTGATATGGAAGATGACAATAAGCTGTGGATTAAAAGAATTTATGAAAAATGCAGTGGATGCAGAAGATGTGAGATTGCATGTTCTCTACATCACGAAGGAAAAATTTGGCCCGAAGCTTCAAGGGTTAGAGTTTTCATGTTTGTTCCAGGAGTTGAAATACCTCATCTTTGCTTTCAATGTAATGATTACCCTTGTGTTGAGACTTGTCCTGAGGAAGCTCTATCAGTAGATGATCATACAGGAGCCGTAATTACTGACAAGTCGAAATGTACTGCATGTGGAATATGTATTAATGCCTGTCCTGGAAGAGTACCACATCTCCATCCTCAAGATGATTATATAGTGATTTGCGATTTATGTGGTGGAGAACCAAAATGTACAGTTAGTTGTCAGGAAGGTAAGTGGGATACTTTGATTCTCTTAGAGAGTCAAGATGTAGAAACGGAAAAAGTATCAGCAAAAACCCCTAAAAAACTCGCATATGAAACTGCAAGAAAAATATTGGGTGAAAAAACAACTGAAGAGGTGTATGAATGGTGAACGGTTATGCAGGAAAGTTTCTAGAAATAGATTTAACAAATAAGAAAATTGAAAAAATTACATTTTCAGATAAAATTCTTCAGGATTACATCGGAGGAAGGGGTTTAGGAGTAAAGATATTGTGGGATAGGCTTGGAAATATGTGGGAGACGATTGATCCACTAGGTCCTGAAAACATTTTACTTATGCTTACTGGCCCTTTTACGGGATATTTTCTTGGTGCTAGAATTTGCGTAACTGGAAAATCCCCCCAGGGTAATGGAATTATAGGATCAACAGTCGCAGGAGAGTTTGGTGTGGAATTGAAATGTGCAGGTTATGATGGAATAATTTTTACGGGAAAGGCTGAAAAACCGAGTTATGTATTTATTTGTGGAGATAACATAGAGATTAAGGATGCTTCACATATATGGGGAAAAACTAGTAGAGAATCTTTGCGTTATCTCATACAGAATTCGATTAATGATATCAAAAAGATTCATCCTAATTATGGGGAGTTTAAGGAACCTTCGGTTCTATATATAGGTCCTGCCGGAGAAAATAAATCCAGGGTAGCAGCTGTAGAAGCAAAATATGCACATGCTGCTGGTTACGGAGGATATGGTGGCGTAATGGGTTCTAAAAACTTGAAAGCTGTGGTTGTAAAAGGTTTTGGTCCCTTACCAGATGTGATTGATCAGAATAAAATGCTCGAATTATCGCAGGAATTTTCAGATAATTGTTTTAGGATAGAATTTTTTAGACGTTGGGGTACAGGATCGGGAGGATATACATTTGGAGCTGACTCAAGTTCAGAGCCAGTTAAAAATTGGCAGGAAGAATGGCATAATGAGAAAAGTTATAGGGGTGAAGAATTCGACAAACTTTGGGTGAAAAAATATTGGGGAGATTACGGTTGTCCCGTTACGTGCTTAAAGTTGGGGGTGTTAAGAGATGGAAAATATGCTGGGGCAATCTGTGATAATCCTGATTACGAGCTTGAGGCATTCCTAGGGACAAATTTGGGTATTTTTTCACCAGAACAAAACATTTATCTATCATATATAATAGAAGAATTAGGATTTTGTGGTATTCAAGGTGGAGCAATTTTGGGTTTTACTGGAGAATTATTCCAAAGAGGTATCCTTTCAAAAGAAGATTTAGGAGGAATTAATCTAGAATGGGGAAATGTGGATGCATTTGCAGAATTAGCCAGAAAAATTGCTTTTAGAGAAGGTATTGGGGATATATTAGCAGAAGGTATATATAGAGCTGCTTTGAAACTTGAAGAAATGAAAAAAACAGAAGTTCTTAAATATGCGATTCATCTTAAAGGCATGGCAATTGGAGCTCACGGTCTTAAAAGTGGTAAGGACATGGTTACACGAACTTCTATTGGATATAGTGTATCAGTTCAAGCAGGAGACCATACCTCATCAGCTTCTCTTCCTATTGATGGAGATGGAAGTGAATTATACTCAATTCTCAGCGATTCTGGAGTATATTGTAATTTTACTACCTTTACCTTAGCTTTTGATCAAATTGCAAGTTTCTATCAAGCAGTTACAGGTTGGGAATTACCAACAGAAAGATGGTTCAGCGAAAAAGGTTTAAGAATTTTACAATTACAGAGAACTGTTTCACTGCTTGGAGGACCGGATGCTGAATGGAGATCAAAGCAAGACGATACTCTACCATCTAGATTTTGGGAACCTCTCCCATCGGGACCGTATAAAGGGAAATCAATAGATAAAAATACATTCGAGAAATTAAAATCCGAATATTACACAGCTGTGGGGTGGAATGACGAAGGTGTACCCACTTCTGAAATATTGCAAAAGTTGGATTTAAAAGACGTTGAATTGAAGCTTAAAAAAGAGGGTTTGCTATAATTTCAAAGGTAAATTCAGAGTTTTTTTCCAAACTAAAATTCAACTCCGTATTAACGAATTGATAAAATATTTAGAAATTTATTACTTTTTGAAATCACTTAATTTTCCCAATTATGAATAAGTTTGTTCTATTATAAAAAAGATATAGGAGTATACATTTTTAATACTAATATTAAAAAAATTAGTTTTTTTTATCAAACTTATAAAATTCTTAGAGATTGGTAAACCGTTCTTAAATTAAGATTCTAAGAAGTAATATGTCCATAACCCTGATTAGAATCAATATATTGCTGAGTATAGGTATCGAAATTAAATTGAATATAATGAGTCCTCCCACGTACCATCGTCTCTAAAAAGAAAAATCTCACAGAAAATAGATCATTTTCTCTAAAAAATATTGGCAGAACAGTCCATTTTGCATAGTAATAATGCTCATTGCACAATTCAATCGCTTTTTTGAAAAGGATCATTTCCTCTGGTTTTAGAACAGAATGGTTTTTATATATCACTTTAGACGTTAAAAAATGTGACTTTTTTTCAATGCATAATGATACTCCATCATGAGTAATATCGTATTCAAAGATTGTATAATAAAATGGTAAAACGCCTGGAAAGTATTTCTGGTTATCCTTAAGATGCAGATTTATCCAAACTTTTGCAATAATTCGATATAAATAATAGAATAGATAAAAATAGGTATAAAAGTTAATAACACTCATAAAAAGGGAAAGTGATGCGGAATTATAGTACATTACGAGAAGTATAATAAGAAAGATCAATGAAGTTAGGAAAGTAAAAGAGCTCCCTGCTTTTTCGACGTAAAAGCTATATTCCTTTTTAGAAATCGGATATAAATATGGGATTTTCGTAGTAGTAAGAAGATCCATTGATACATGTAATCCATAAAACGCTGATCCAATTATCCACGCTATAAAAAACGATTTATTTCGAAAAATAGAGAAAGGAATGGTTAAAATAGCTGATATTATTATACCTATTATATATGAATGAGACCCTCCGCGATGTTCAAGATAATTCGATTTAAAAATTCTTTTCAATGGGTATAAAAAAATGTCTAAATCTGGTAAAAATGAGAAAAAAATAGCTAGAATGATATAATCAAAGGTTACCTCCTTTAAAAAGAATATGTACAGTAGAGCTCCAAAAACAGAATGAGTGAAAATGTCCATAATAAGAATATTTTGCTTTACTTTATTAATTAAAATAGTGAAAGAAAAATTTTTCAGTTATTTTCTAAAAGTACATGTTTTTATTAATGTATTCTTCTGGATTCTCAAATTTGTAAAGAAGTTTTTTTACTACTCTTCTCCTATAAGAATTATAGAGCTAAAATCTTCTAAAAATATATCTAAAATTAAAAAAAGAGAACATAAAATTAGATTTATTCTACTTTTGAAAACTTACCAAGATTTTTATTAAGCATTTTCAGTATTTTATCTTCTAATTCTTCTGGAATATGCCTAAAAGAGAACTCTTCTAATTCC
>CAYPFJ010000114.1:0-9034 GCA_964409945.1 uncultured archaeon
GGACTAGATGATGTTAGTATTGCACAAACTCTTGGTATAAATGAATTGATCTATGTATCAACAAAATCATCAGATCGAAGTATAGATAACATATATTTCACTAAAAATTATTTCGAGTTCAGGAATATGGGTATTAAAGGAGTCCTATTTAATAAAATAGATTTTGAATACATCGCGCGAATTAAAGAACTCACAGAAGAACATATAAATAGATATGATATTCCTTTATTAGGAATAATAGAAAAAAATATCGAGCTATTTTCACCTCGAGTAAATGAAATTATTGAACAAATCGGCGGAGAATTGATAAACGAACAAGCATCCTCAGGTTTAAATAATAGCGTAGAAACATTCCTTATTGGTGCTATGAATGCACAGTCAGCATTAAAGTATTTAAGGCAAGTTAAACGAGCAGCTTTCATTACAGGGGGCGACAGAACAGATTTAGCTATGGCTGCATTAGCTCAAGATGTTTCAACACTAATATTAACGGGTTTTATACAGCCTGATATAGGGGTAATTACAGCAGCTAATGATAAAGGGATACCAATTATCCTAAGCCCCTCTGATACATATACCACTATGAGAAATTTAGAACGGTTAAAACCAGGCATCCAAGAAGATGAGATTGATAAAGTATTACAGATAATTGAAAAATATATTGATTGGGATTTATTATTATAATAATTAAATTATTTTTTTTGCTAAAATCAATTATTACTTTTTCTTTGTTTAAATCGATGTTCATATAATTTATCCATAATTGGCTTCATTGAAGGACATTTATTCCAATTCCCTTCATATTCACATGCAAGACATATTTTTTTTATGTCTTTAGCTCTAATATATGCAATCGCACCAACTATGAAATTAATTTCAATTAAAAGTGAAATTTTAATAATCAACAATAAAGGGAGAAAAATCGTTGAAACAATCAATAACCCTGTTCCAATACCTATTGAGATTTTTGAAAGAATCTTTAAGAACTTAAATTTAGTGAGCCCAAAGATGTTAAGAAATATTGGGAGGAAAAATAAATATGATAAAAAAAACATCATAAACAAATTTAATAGTGATAGACTAACAAATATTAAAATAGATAAAATCGTAGCAAACACAGTAGGATAAAATGTGAAACATCCAATGCATAATTTGTGAGTTCCAATATGATAAACATGTTCAGAAAATGTTTCGCAATTTGGATGATGCGATAATAATAATGGTTTAAGATCAGAAAAAAAAAGGAAGAACCGAAAAAATTTCATTTTAACTGAGGTTTTTTTTTTAATATTCTTATTCAACATTTTCTTATTAAGTTATGAAAAAAATTTCGATAAAATAAAAAAAAAGTTTATTTAAATTAATGGAATTTATATTGTTGTTAGTCTCTGACAACTAAATATATAATACACCCAATACATCCAGTTAATAGTACAATTAATAACCAAACAGCGGCATTCATGTCCCTTTTCTTAGCATCTTTATATACCCAAACTGCTATAAGTATTCCGATTATATAAAAAACTACTACTAAAACAATTACTGCAATCCAAATTACACCCATTAAGGCAAATGGATCATATTGAAAAATCATATTATATTCCTCTTTGTCTTTTTTTGTAGAGCTTTCTTAAAATTTTGATTAATTATAAAATTAGATAATCAAATATTTAAATTATTTTATTTCATTACATTAAGACGCATAATAGATATATTCTGAGATTATAATTTTTACATCATTAAAAGACTTTTAAAGTTTGAGAAATCTGAATAGTATATATATCAACAAGTTCTTTAAGTTTAAAATATTTATACAAACAATTATTCTTACAATAAACAATCTTGATTAAAAGAGTGAGCTAGCTTGGTTACTCAAAGAGTAAATGAAATTTCTTATGCCATTCGTGAAATAGCTGCTATAGCTAATGAAGTTGCTAAAAGTGGAAAAAAAATTTATCATTTAAACATAGGAGACCCTGTTATATATGATTTTCAAACACCAGCATATATTTCCCAAGCATTAGCAGATGCTTCTTTTGCGGGTAAAAATTATTATGTAGATTCTTTAGGCGCTCCAGAGCTTAGAGAAGAAATAAGTAAATCGTTAATACAAAAATATAAAGTCAAAGTTAGTGCTGAAGATATTTTAGTTACTTCAGGAGTAACTGAAGCCATCTTCTTTCTTATAGCAACACTCTTAGAAAATAAAAATGAGATACTTATTCCAGGACCTAGCTATCCACTTTATATAAATTATGCCAAATTTTTTGATGGAATTCCAGTAGAATATGAATTGGATGAAGTTAATGATTGGGAACCTAATATTGACGATTTGCGAAAGAAGATCAATGATAAAACAAAAGCAATTTTAATATGTTCTCCTAACAATCCTACAGGTGTTATGTATAGTGAAAAAATGATAAAACAAATAATAGATATTGCAGGAGAATTTAATTTACCGATAATTTCTGATGAAATTTATGATCAGATTCTGTATGAAAAACCCTTTAATTCTCCAGCTGCTCTAACTAATGATGTTCCTATAATTGGTTTAAATGGTTTTTCGAAATCTCATCTTGCTACGGGGTGGAGATTGGGATATATGTATTATTATGATCCTGACAATAAATTAGCTGATTTAAAAGCCGGTATCGCTAAATTAGCACGAGCACGACTTTCTGCAAGTTCTGTTGCACAATATGCTGCAATCGAAATATTAAAGAACCCAGGGACACATACAAAAGAAATGGTTAATAAATTAAAAGAAAGAAGGGATTACTCATACACTCGTTTAAGGAAAATAGAGGGTATAACTTGTGTTAAACCTAATGGAGCATTTTATTTATTTCCAAAGTTAGATTTCAATGAATTTAAAAAGTGGAAAGATGATAAAGAGTTCATAATTGACCTTCTTAAAACTACGGGAATTTGTGGTGTTTATGGATCTGGATTTGGAGATTATGGAAAAAATCATTTTCGGTTAACATTTTTACCAAAAAAAGAGATTTTAGAAACAGTTTATGATTTACTTGAAAGTTTTTTAACTAAAAATCATTAATTTCACTTTTTATACCAAAATATCTTTGAAAGAATTGAAATAATGCCGACTGAACGAGAAATAAAAGATGAAAGAGTGGCAATTTATTTTGATGTAATTTGTGGCCTTATATCATCAGTTTTAGCATTATCAGGATTAGTTTATGCTGCGATTTCGAATAGGATTTTTAATATGGGATGGTTCGCAGTTAGTGTTACATTTTGGACGGCTTATTCATTGTTTTCTTTTTTTTTAATAGGTTTAGGGATTTATACATGGAAAAAGAACAAAAATTTTGATATAAAACAGCTAAGAAAAGATTTGAAGGCACCTATAGTATAATAATGTTACCTATCTGGTGCTTTTCTACCTAACCATTTTTCATAAAAAATGTCAATATCAGGTAGAAAGTTAAATATTGTTGGATAGCCAGGAGGTACGGCTTCAACATCTAAGAGTGTAAAACATCCTGGACAGAAATATTCTCTTAATTCCACCCATTCTGGATCACTTCCCATATGTCTAGGATAAAGTTCTTCAATTTCTTCAACCGTTTCTCTTACTCTTATGCGACATTTGGTTTTCCAATTCTCTCTGTAATCTCCAAATTCATGTCCACAATCACATTTCACAATTCTCTCTCCTTCTTTCGAGACGATTTGAAGGTGTTCATGTAGGGGTAATATTATCTTTTCTTTCCATGGCATACGTTTTTGTAATATTTCTATAATTAAATCGAATCTATTAGAATCTTTTCTTCCGCTTATTATTGGTTTTAATTCATTCCATGGTAATTTTCCATCAATCATTCTTTCCAATGTTTTTCTATCATATGATACCATTTATTTCACCTCCATTTTAAAGCTCTCAGATAATTTCCAGAATTTTTTAAATTCCTTAGCCCAATTATTTGATAATTTGAGACTTTCTGTAAACATTAATTTCACAGGTTCACTTAACTTGTTTTCAGTTATTTTCTTTTTCTCTTTTTCCCAATATTCCTCAAAAGTCATTGACTTTTCTCTTCTTTCCTTTTTTAGATCTTCTTTATGTTTCTTTGTAGCTATCTTATCTATCTCCCATTCTTTCTTTATCTCACTATATTTGGCAATTACACCATAGACATTTTTAACTATATCCTTAGTATAAAACCCATCATCAAGATCTTGTTTTATATGCTCAATTTCCCGCTCTAGGGGATCACCATATCCAGGACCACCACTCAAGAAATAGTAGAAAAGATCATAGTTATCTAAAGTAATTGGATAAATACTACAGTAAGGTTTTCGAGTTATATCTCCCTTTAATAGTTGTTCAAATTCACCATTAGTAGGATCTGGGTCTCCAAGTGGATATGTACTTCGATTTTTAATGATTTCTTCCATATTCGTATTTTTTGCATATAATCGATATCCAGTCGCGTTAGGATACCCCCCATGCATTCCTCCTGCTCCGTGGAATACCAAACCTTCTCTGGCTCCAAAAAAATCTACATCCTTCGAATTAGCAACCATCCCTACGCCTTCATAATTTGCTCCTCCTCTATATTTACCATGTCCGGGCAAATTAGGTTTAACTCTTCGTGATAAATAAGGTACGCCTCCTTGAAATAATTCCCATGTTTCCACATCACCAAGATCTGATTCAGGATTCCACATTGCATATCCCCAATTTAAACCGTCTCGAACAGCACTCGCACCAAAACCTTGACCACTTATTTCAAAAGTTGACAATGACCATCGTTGTCCCATTAATGGTCCATCTGAATAGATTCCACCGCCTTGAATTGCATCTCCAGTAAAAGGATATCCTGAAACGACCTCTTCTCTATATCCTCGAGAAAATAACCCATAAGAGATACATTTCATCATGCCAGTATAAGCGGGAATTAAATTACCCCATGGAGCTTGGTATGACAGGTAGATATCACCTGGATTGCACCATGATCCTAAAGGATATTCCTTCTCTACTGCAAAATATGCTCCATCATTTACTTTATCTGCATAAATTAATATTTGTGTTAAAAGAACCCATTGACCTCCTTCCATAGCACCTTTATCTGCATTCATACAATTAGGACCGGGACCACTCGCTCCATCAAAAGAAATTGACATTTTACCATCTTTTTTAATAATAATTTCCAATGGTTGGTTTGAAATTTTATCCATTCTGGCTCTTGGTTGCCATGCCTCTTCTTTTTGGGGCATATCCATGAAAGCAGCAGCTCTATATTTACCTGGGATTAACCGTTCTTTTACTCTTTCTTGAAAAACTAAGCGACCTTCTTCGATTGCTTCTCTTATAAATTGCTTATAATAATCCAATCCCTCTCGTTCAATAAATTCCAACACAGCATCACGAATCATTAAATTTCCTGCAAGTCTACATTTTTCATCCAACTCCCAGTACATAGGAGTTCTAACAGAACGTCGTGCACTTATTAAGTGATCCTTCCAAATTCTATCATTTGAGCCAATTTTTCTACAAGTATAATATACTCCATCATCAAATCTTTGCATAGCAGGAACTAAATCATGCCCAGGTGTTATTCCTCCACTATCAATTTGATGGGTTACTCCACCCGCCCAGCCCACCAATTGACCTTCCCAAAAGATAGGTATTAGTGTTTGAACATCAGTAGTATGAACATTTCCGCACGCAGGATCATTATTGAGAAAAATATCACCATTGTTAATTCCAGGGTCTTCTTCATAATCTTCTCTTATCATAAATTTTATTGCTTCACTCATAGTATGGACATGGACCAAAATTCCAGTTGATACAACTATAGAATCACCCTCTGGAGTATAAAATGCGAAACATAATTCCCCAATCTCTTTAACGATCGGTGAAGCTGCTACATGTAATGCAGTTTCCCTCGCAGATACGAGTGCACCCCTCAAAGAAGCATAATTACGTTCAAATCGAAAAGGATCCTCTTCTTTTAATGAGAGTTTATCAAGAGCATAATATTGACCTGATTCTTCGAATAGTTTTTCACTTTCTTCTAACATTTTTTTTAATGACTTTCCATTCCACCCTAATGTTTTTTCCATTATGGTTTCACCTCCATATGAAATATCCTATGTTTATCGATTTTTACTTTATAACCCGGAGGAACAACTAGAGTTGTAGCTGGTGCTTCAACAATAGCAGGACCTTGAATTACATTTCCAGATCTAATTAATGCCATCTCCCATAATAACGCTTCATACCATTTATTATCCCAATAAATATCTCTCGTTCCTTTAGAAGCATTGTGATTTGGTTTTTCTGTACCTATATTTTGTTCAGGTAACTTAGGTTTAGGTACAGGGACTATTCCTGTACCAATGCATTTAGTTATATGGTACCCTAACTCTGGACTCTTAGTTCCTCTTTTAAAAATTTTTTCAAATAGATCATCATAACGACGAGTGATATCTTCCAGCTCAGGTGAATCGTATCTTTGCAACTCAGATGAATAATCAATAGTTAGTTCTTCTACTGGAGATTGTACTTCTAGATCATCTAACATTCCGAAATATTGTAAACGTAGAGAAGGTTTAAAAATCATTTCACTAGGATCTCTCCCTTCAGCCTCAAATTCCTTTATAATACTATTTTTTAATTCTTTCCAAGTTGAAGTAAGTATAGAAGCTACAAATCCGATCATACTTCCATCTGGAGGAATAATTAAATCAACTGATTTTTCATGTCTATATGAATGGTCTGCACATGCGCAACCAAAAGCTGAGAAAGCAGGAGCCCATTCTGGTACCAATATATCTTGAAAGTTTAAACCTCTTGAATAACCCGCTACATGTAAAGGGCCTCCACCACCAAATGAGATTAATGTGTAATTTTCAGGTCTAAATCCTAATCCTTGGATCATTCCATTGAGATGGTTTTTCATATTAATCTCAATGAGATCTAAAGCACCTCGAGCTGTATCATAAGGATCTGCTTTAAAAGGTTCAGCTAATTGTTGTTCAATGTATTTATATGCTCGATCTTTATTCAATAAAACTTTACCACCAAGAAAATATTCTGGATTAAGGTAACCTAATATTAAACTACAATCGGTCATTGTAACTGTCTCTACACCGGATTCTTCATTACAGACGCCTATTTTATAACCAGCACTCTCAGGTCCAAACTCTAATCTGCCTGAAACATTATTATACCTTACATACATGCCTGTACCTGCTCCTATTGAATCTAAAGCGATCATAGGAATATTTAAAATAAATCTTCCTAGTGAACTTTCCCATTTAGTGGGAACGTATCGCTCCATCACTAATCCGACGTCAAAACTAGTTCCTCCAACGTCGCTAGATACAAGATTTTTTATCCCATATTTTTCAGCAATGAACCTTGTACCAATCATGCCTCCAATTGGACCTGAGACCATAGTTGGAATAAGTGTTTTATGATAGGGAGATATTGTTCCCCCGTATGTAGTTAAGATTCTTAAAGGAGCGGGAACTCCTTTCTTATTCATTGTTTCAGCTATTTTTATTAATTGTTTTCTGGAAGGTTCTGCAGCATATTGTTCAATAATAAGAGCATTTAATCTTGGTGTTTCTCCTCTTACAGGGTTGTGTTCACATGATAAAATAATAGGAATCTCTTTATTTTTCTCTTTCATTATCTTTTCAGCTATCATTTTTACTTGTAATTCATGGCTAGAATTCATATACGAACAAAGTAAACATATACAAATGCTATCAACATTCATATCAAGTAATTCTTCAACAGCTTTCTTAGCTTCCTCTTTATAGAGAGGAATCAATTCATCCCCCCAAAAATTAATTCTTCCACGGACACCTTTAATCTGTTTTCTTGGTATTAAAGGTTCTGGATGTTCATGTTCTCTTGCATGTAAGCGTCCTCCATAGTCTAAATAGATCCAACATTGTAAAGCTCGACCAAGTCTATGCAAATCTTCAAATCCCGCATTAACAATTACCCCAATGTTACTATTACCTTGTCGCTCTAAAAGTCTATTTACCATAGCTGTACCAGAATACACTAATGCTTCAATCGAATGACCAGATACTTCTAAAGAGGTATTCCATTGTTCTAATGCGTCTCCAATAGAGTCTAAAATACCATCAGATTCGTTATTTGGTGTTGTTTGAGCTTTTCCAACTACAAATACGCCTTCTTCATCAATTATGAAAGTATCTGACATTGTTCCTCCGGTATCAAAAGCCATAGCCACTAATTTTTTTGATTTCGACATAAAATTTCACCTATTTTTTAAATTATAATGTGACAATTCTAATACTCATTTGAATTATTTAAATCTTTAATTTTTATAAACATAAAAATAAGATGAGAAATTTAGTTCATTATGATTAATACTTTTTATAAAAAATTAGCAAAACTAGCAATAAATTATGCGGTTAACGTAAAGAAGGGAGAAAGAATCTTCATTACAGGTCCTGCTTTAGCACAAGAGCTTTTTCAAGCTATGTATATTGAAACTATCAAAGCTGGAGGTCATCCTCTTCTTAATGTTCAAATTGAAGGAATTCAGGAATTAAGATTAAAATACTCATCTGAAGAACAATTACTTTACGTAGATCCTATTCAAAAATCGATTATGAAAGAATTTGATTCATATATTGTAATATCTGGAGATTATAATACACGTAAAATGAGTTTAGTTGATCCAAAATTGATAACAAAGGTTCAAGGATCACCAGCTAATAAGGAACTTTGGGACATCTTGATGGGAAGAATGGGTAAAAAGGAATTAAGATATCTTCTTATACCTTTCCCATGCAATTCATTTGCTCAAGAAGCTAATATGGATTTATTCTCTTATTTTGAGTTTATAAAAAAAGCATTGTTCCTAGATAAAGAAGACCCTGTTAAAGAATGGTTACAAACTGAAAAAAAACAAGAAGTTATTTGTAATTCTTTAAAAGACACTGAACAAATCCAAGTAAATGGTGAAGATACTAATTTAACAATGTCAGTTAAGGGGAGACTTTGGCTAAATGATTG
>CAYPFJ010000115.1:0-8917 GCA_964409945.1 uncultured archaeon
TTCAACAAATTCTTCGAATATTTCAAAAACATGCTTATATTGGAGAATTCGAGAGGTATGATGATGGAAGACAGGGAAAATTCAAGATCGCTTTACTAGGTAAAATAAATGAATGTGCTGGTTTAATGAGGTTGAATTATAAAATATCAAAATATGACATGTTAGAAAGAAATCTATTACCTGCTCCTGGTTTAGGGATAATAATCTTAACAACAAATCAGGGAATAATGACAATTAAGGAAGCAGAAGAAAAGCAAATTGGTGGTCACACTTTATGTTATATCTATTAAATTAAATTAAGGTAAAAATAAAATGGTAAAAATAGCATTCTTTCAAGATACATTGGAAATCCCTGAAGGTGTTAAAGTTACTTTAGAGGGAGGTCATCATATTAGAGTAAAAGGACAAAACGGAGATATTACGAAAAATTTCTCTCATATAAGAGGTATTAATGTCTCAATTAAGGGGAATAAAATTTTCTTTACAACCAATTTTCCAAAAAGTGCAACTCTCGCATTAATTAAAACTGTGGTTAGTATTATTAATAATTTAATTATCGGAGTTCAAACAAATTATAAATATATATCAAAAATTTGCTACTCACATTTTCCTTGTAATTGTGAAGTGAAATCAGATAAAAATGAGATTCATGTCGTTAATTTCTTAGGAGAAAGAGCCCCAAGAAAGGCAAAGTATCCAGAAAATGTAAATGTGGAAGTAAATGGAGATGATGTACTTTTTATAGGACCTGATAAAGAATCATTAGGACAAGCAGCAGCTAATGTTAAAAGAGCTTGTCGTATTAGGAAAAAAGACCCACGAGTATTTCAGGATGGAGTTTATTTATACAAAAAAATGCTTGGAGACGAAATTATCTGGGAAATAACTTAAAGTGAGGTATTTATAATGGTACAAGAAAAAAGATTAATAGAACTACGAAAAGTAATAAATAAGAAAAAACCTTCATTTAGACGAGTTGAGTCATGGAGATATAAAAGAGTAAAAGATTCATGGAGAAAAGCTAGAGGTATTGATTCACAAACTAGAAAGAAAGAAAAATCAGGCGTTAAATCTCCTACAATAGGATATCGAACCCCAAAAAAAGTGAGAGGCTTACATCCATCTGGATATGTTGAAGCAAAAGTCACTACAATCCAAGATTTTAGGAATTTAAATAATAAACAACATGCAATTAAAATTTCTGGTAAATTAGGTGCTAAAAAACGAATTGCGCTTATAGATTATTGTCAAAAAAGAGGTTTTAAAGTATTAACTCTTGGGATATCTCAAAGAGAAATTGAAAGTTTAGAAGCAATGGTAGAAACGCCTATTTCTGATATGGAAGAAGAAGAATTTATTGATGTTGACGAATTAGAAGAGGCTTTAGGGGGAAAATAAAATGAATTTAAAGCCACAGAGAAGGATGGCCGCTGACATTCTTAAATGCGGAGAAAATAGAGTATACTTTGATCCATATTTAATCGAAGATGTTTCACTAGCAATTACTCGAGAAGATGTTCGCAATTTAATAAAACAAGGTGTTATACAGAAAAAATATAAAAAAGGGATCTCAAATTATAGGAAAAATATAAACCATGCTAGGAAGAAAAAAGGAAGAGCTAGAGGATTAGGAAAAAGAAAGGGTACCAAACATGCAAGAACTCCAAAGAAAAGAGCCTGGATTAGACGCATTCGGCCAATTAGACGAGAACTGAAAAAACTTAGAGAAAGAAAATTAATTACGATATCAAATTATCGGAAATTATATAAGAATGCTAAAGGCGGAATGTTTACTAGTGTAGCTCAATTAAATAGATATATTAAAGAAAAAGATTTAATAAGAAGAGGTCGCTAAAAAATGGCAAAAGGTCCAAGGTATAAAAGATCATTTCGACGGCGATATGATGGTAAAACAGATTATCATAAAAGGTTAAAATTATTAAAATCGAGAAAATTAAGAGTAGTCATACGAGCTTCAAACGATCATATAAGAGTTCAAATTGTGGAATCTAAATTTGGAGGAGATAATGTCTTAATCTCTGCATTTTCTAAAGAATTAGCCTCAAAATACGGTTGGAGTGCTAATAGTGGAAATATTCCGGCAGCATATTTAACTGGGTATTTAGCAGGTTTAAGAGCAAAAACTAAAAATATTCAAGATGCTATATTTGATTTAGGTATTTTTTATCATAAAAATCGAGTACTTGCTGCTTGTAAAGGATTAATAGATACTGGACTGATTATACCATATCGTGAAGAATTTTTTCCAGAAGAACTAAAGGAAAGAATTAAAGGTACTCATATTGAGAATTACGCAAAAAACCTAAAATCAAACGAGCCGGAAAAATATGAACAAATATTCTCCGGTTATATAAAAAAGCAAAAATTAAATCCACAGAAAATAAGCCAAATGTTTTCGGATTCATTGAAACAGATTGAAAATAAAACTTAAAAAGTGAAAATATCATGAGTCGATTAAGAAATATGGATGAAGAATGGGTTCCTAAAACCAAATTGGGTGAACTTGTTCAACAAGGTTTAATTACATTAGATAAGATATATCAAAATAATTTGGTTGTTAAAGAAAAAGAAATCATTAATATTTTGCTTCCACAATTACAGGAATCTGTGACGGATATAAAAATGGTTCAGCAGATGACTGCGAGCGGGCAGCGCTCAAAGTTTAAAGCAGTTGTGCTTGTAGGGGCAGATGGTTTTATTGGAATCGGTTCAGCTAAGAGTAGAGAAGTAGGACCAGCAATTAGGAAGGCAATTGATAAGGCAAAACTTTCAGTTATTCCAGTTCTAAGAGGTTGTGGAAGTAAAGAATGTGGTTGTGGAGGAACACATAGTATTCCTTTTAAGATTAAAGGAAAATGTGGTTCAGTTAGAATTCAACTTATTCCTGCTCCAGCAGGTGTAGGATTAGCTTGTGCAGATAAAGTAAAACCAGTATTAAAATTATGTGGGATTGAAGATATTTGGAGCAAGACTTTTGGTGATACTAGGACGAGTGAAAACTTAGTTAAAGCTACATTTGATGCTCTTAAAATAGCTCATAAATTTAACTTTAACATATAAAAAGGAGTGGTGCTTAAATGTCTATGGCAAAAAAGAAATCAAAATTAAAACAAACAGAATTTACACCAAAATTGTATTTCGCTGTTCGTATTAGAGGAGCCCCGGGTATGAAGGGTAAAATTTTAGATACGTTAAAGATGCTAAGAATGCATAAAGTCAATCATGGTGTGCTTGTATGGGGTAGTCCCTCATATAAAGGAATGTTAGTAAAATGTAAAGATTATATTGCTTATGGAGAAATTGATGAAAAAACCTTGATTAGACTATTAAGAGTACGAGGAAAAGTAGAAGGGAATGTATCACTAACAGAGGAGCATATTAAAAATTTAACCAATTACAAAAATTTTAAAGAATTAGCAAAAGCATTACTAAATGGAGAAATAAAATATCGAGAAAAAGAAATATACAAAATTAAACCAGTATTCCGATTACATCCTCCGAGAAAAGGACATCGAGGATCTATTAAAAAGCATTATAAGGAAGGAGGAACGCTTGGTGATATTGGACTATACATCAATGAATTAATTCATAAAATGTTATAATAAAAAGGTGAAGGAGTATTACAAGAAAATTTCCAAAAAAGGTCCGTAAGATGAGAGGCAGACGTACTCATGGTTATGGAAGAGTAGGTCAACATAGAAAAACGGGACAACGCGCTGGTAGAGGTAAAACTACTCAATGGAAAAAAAGTAAAAAAAGCTATTATTTAAAACAAAAAGAACTCGGATTTCCAGACCCAGATTGGGATATGGGAAAAAAAGGGTTTAAACGACCACAAGATATTGTTAGAATTTATCATGATAAAACAATTAATGTTAAGGATTTAGATCATAGAATTGATAGTTACGTTCTGAATAATAAAGCCACAAAATCTGGAAATACTTATAACATAAACATGAATGAAATTAATATTCAAAAAGTATTGGGAAAAGGAGATGTAAATAAAGTAATTAACATAACAGTAAATAAAGCATCTCAAAAAGCTATTGAAAAAGTAGAAGCTGCTGGTGGCAAGATTACGTTATTATCTCAAGTAGATTAGATAAAATATAAATCATCATTATTCCTTATTTATTAAAATTTTAAATATATATTTATATAAGAGATTTTAAGATGGAAATAGAACACCTGAATGAGATAGATGATGACGATGAAAAAACAAAGAGGAAAAAAACATGCTTATTAATTTGTATTATATTAATTCTAGTGATGATGTTGCCATCAACTATTGCATTTTTGGCTATTTTTTAAAATCTTAATTCTTTTTAAAGGAGCATCTTATTTATTAGCTGGATTAATCCAGGTAATATAAAAATAAATCCCAGCGTATTTCCAATTATATGGACAACAGTAAATAATGCACCCGTTAGGAAATATGGTACGAATTCACTAATAGTACCAAAATAAGATAAAACATAAATTAATGAAGAAAAAATTTGAAAGCTCAAAGTAATTAATGCCCCAATCGCCGCAAATATAGCCATTACAGAAACTTTATACAAATCATCATCTACTTTAAACGTTCTTTTCCTTTGTAAAAGATCACTCAATAAAGCTCCTAATAATCCGGTTATAGAATAATGAATTATTTGGAAAGCTAAAAGTGGTAATGGAGATGGTCCTAAAGGATTAAAAAAACAGAATATTAATGAACTTAGAAATCCAATTATCATTCCATCTCTTTTGCCGAGTATAAAGCCAGATAAAAAAATTGTTAGAGTAAATATCTCTATATTAGGGATAAATGCTAATAAATACCCTAAAACAATTGCCAAAGCAGAAAATGTGCTAATTAAGACGATACGGAAAGATTTTCTCTCAAGCCAAGGTGAATGGTTTGATCTTTCTTGATCAAGTTCTTTTATTTCAGATTCTAATTCCAATTAAATCTCATTTTTTTTTTTAATAATATAAATAAATTAATTTTTATAAATTTTAGGAAACTTGTACTAGTTTTAGATCTTTAAATTCTAAGACTTTTAAAGGTAAATCTTTTATATTATTACGTAATATAATTATATTATTGTTTAAAAGGTAACTTGATATGGAAAACATTATTCTCATTAAAAAAAAGCTAGATTGTGATATATCTACCGCATTTAATTTATTTACTGTCAACGATTTATTAGAGGGTTGGTTAACTGAAAAAGCTGAGGTAAATCCAAAGGTTGGAGGAAATTATGAACTATTTTGGGACCCTAAAAACAAAGAAATTAATAGTACTATTGGTTGTAAAATCACTGGAATTGAAACAGATAAATTTCTTTCATTTGATTGGAAAGGCCCTATTGATTTTCAATCTTTTATGAATGATGCTGATCCTCTAACACATGTAATAATCTATTTTTCTCAGAATGACAATGATCCATATAAAACAACTATTCATTTATTCCATACTGGCTGGAGAAAGGATCCAGACTGGCAAAAAGCTCGCAACTATTTTGAAAATGCATGGTCAAAGGCACTTCAAGGATTGAAGGAAAAAATAAAGCATAAAATTTTACCATAATTTAAAAAATTTACTCTACAATCTCAATTTCTTCTCTTTCGAGCGATACTTCTTCCCCTTTCATGTCTTCTCATACTAATAGCACTATTTCGGCATGTAACTGAATATAAACCACACCCCATACATCTATCAAAATTATCAAGATTAGAGATTTAATTCAATTTCGAAACTTTAAAAATAGAAAAATCATTTTTATATATTAGGAAAGTTAGACTAGGTTAACTTTCCTATATATCTTTATCTATTATTAATCAACAATAAACAGTATTTATATATTATTATAAAAGAATCTGAACAAAGGAGTGTATAATTGTGAAATTTAAGCATATTTCAAGCAAAAAGCTAATCATTTTTTTAGTAGTTCCGTTGTTGTTCTCTCTAACAATTAATTCAACAAGAGCAAATATTACAATTCCCATAAATTATTCTCAGCAATTAGAATTAAATAGAATGTATATTTACAATGTCACGCAATTTGATTCAAAATTTACATGGCTTGATTTAAATTGGTTTCCGCGTGGTGATGCAATTACAAATTCAGGTGGTCAGATTGTTGTTAATTTTACAGGATTTTATGATGATGATGCTTCGGCATTTTCAGCATCATGTTTTAACAATCCAATTCCTTACATTAACATATCTTTCATAGAAAATATAACTGGAATGTTGGTTACTAACACTACATTCTATAATGTATCTAATAGCGAAGCAGGATTATCTTTAGCTATTGGGTATAATTCGTTTCATTCTGGTTTTCTAATTCAAATTAATAATTTAGAAAACTTAACAACCTTAGCTGCGGAACAGGTATTAGATACGGGATTCTTACCAGGAGAATTCATTTTTAAGGGATATGATTATATGGTTGAATTTACTTTTAAACAAGATAATAAGAATCAAAATAGTACGATGATTTATGATAGAACAACTGGTATTCTTGTATATAGTAAAGTCCAGAGTATTTTTGGACCTGATCTAGAGATACAATTAAGTGGTTATGAATTAAATTTTCAAAAGACTGGACTAGGAATTCCATCGTTTCCCTTATTTTTACTTTGTGCTATAAGTGCTACAACTTTAATAGTAATGATTTCCAATTTAATCAAGAAAATAAGAACGACCTAAAAATTAAAAATTTTTATTTTTTTAAATTAGTGAACCCATTCTATGAATAAGAAATTGAAATTTTTCTTTATAGGAATTGTGGGAATAACCAGTTTTTCATTGCTTTTAATAGTTAATTTCAACTTAAATTATAATCCTACTACTCTACCTAAAGAAAGCGTTAACAACATTACTTTAATAGTTGATTATAAAAATGGTACCATTAAAGTTCAAGAAAATTTTACTTTAGATAATCAGAAAACAACAGCTTTTGATGCGTTAGATAAATGGTGTGATATTAAATACGTCGATTTTGGTTGGGGAATATTTGTGAATAAAATAGATGGGATTAGTGGGGGGTGGATTTATTTGGTTAATAACAATACACCGAATGTAGCTGCTCCTGACTATCCATTAAATGACGGAGATGAGGTAAAATGGCTGATAAAAGAATAACATTATTTAAAAAGATAGTATTATATTAGCATTAAATTTTAACTTCAATACTCTCTTTTATATAAATAAAAAATTCGAAAATAAACAAGATAGTTTAATAAGTCATATCTTTTGTTTCAATTTTTTGTAAAACGGGTTCCATTTCTCTAAAAGATTTTCTAATTTTGTGAAAATAATACCCTAACTTGTATCCTTTTTTACAATTAGTAAATAACATAAAATTATTCTCTGCAGATCCAACCAAAATAATTGTATATCCTTTAGTTCCTCTAATGACAATGTCTCTTAATTCACCTTGTTGTAAACCTTGGCTAATTTTTTCCCCTAGGGAAATTAAAGTAGCTGGACTAGCGCTATAGATATCCCAAACAACATCAGCAGTTTCAGAACTAGCAATTCTTAACCCCGTTTTTGACACTACAGCCGTTCCTTCCAAATCGGTTGAAGCTTCCAACTTCTCTAAAGCGCGCATTAATTTATCTAAGATATCTTGGCTGATGTCAATTTCAGAATCATTAGCTTTTTCCAATTTTAACACCTCTGTTAAGATAATATTAATTTTTAGTAATTTAAATGTTTTTTAGTTCATAACTTCTTAATTCTTTTAGAAACACGGGATCTCCTTTTTTTACCTTCTTCTCTTCATTTTCAACACCCACAATAACTGCACCTTTAGTGCCAAAAGTATTTAGCACTTTTGTAAAGGGAGATTCTAATAATTTTCCAATAATCTTCTTTGCCCCAATATGGCTTTTCGCTAATCCTATGCATATAATTCCTTGTGGATGCTCAGGATTTTTTATTGTCCCTCTTTTGGTTTTGTATTTATAAAAGAAAGGTGGATTCCTTTGTATCTTCAATAACTCTGCTGAGCCTAATATCCTTAAAGTAGTAGGAGGTAAATCTAATCGACTTAGGAGCATAATTGTTCTCTTTTTTCTTATTAGAACTTTTTCTTTAAAAAAAATTAAAGCATTAAACCCTCGATCTGTATTTTTGATTGTAGTTTGAATTCTTTTTCCATCTAATTCATAATATGGATAAATTTTACCAGTAGTTGTTACCATTCCAATCGTAATATGAATTTGTGTGCCAAACTTTGTCTTGGGTTTGAATAGCTTATTGTTATTTACCTTTATTTCAATAATATTGCAGTAATCAAAATCATTTGGGTTATTTGTAGCATAACAGCCCCGATAAACTTTTTTCAAATCTATTCCTTTTATATTAACACCAACTCTGTCACCAGCTTTCGCAATTTCTACATTCTGGTGAAATATTTGAATGTTTTTTACCCTACCGGATGTATTTACTGGTAATATCTCTAAATTTTGATTTAACCTTAGGGTTCCATTTAAAATTGTACCTGTTAATATTGCTCCCATACCTTTTATAGGGAAATGATGATCAATAGGAATTATAATATCTCCTTCACTATGTCTTTCAATTTTTAATGAATTAATCATCTCTAATATTCCATTTTTTAGTTCTTCAAATCCATCTTCCTTTTTTGCAGAAACCGCAAAAATTGGAACATCATGACCGAAGGAGGTCGAATCAAAAAATTCTCTTGTTTTATTGATTTCTATTTCAAGGTTTCCAGTAAAAAGATCAATTTTATTGAGAATCACAAGGATCTTATCGATTTTAAGTGATTCGATCATAATAAGATGCTCTCCTGTTTGAACTTGAGGGCCTTTATTAATATCTATGACAATTAAAGCGCAATCAATAATTTCTACAGAGGATGCACTAATTTTTATTAAA
>CAYPFJ010000116.1:0-8559 GCA_964409945.1 uncultured archaeon
ACTTCATAGGTGGAGAATTCCCAATCAACTTCCTTGTTTTAATTATAAGAATTATATTAGCTTCATATGGTGCTGTAGCAGGCGATTTAGTTGGTTCTTTTCTGAAAAGAAGATTTGATATTAAAAGTGGAGCACCTTTTTGGATCGTAGATCAGTTGGATTTTGCTTTAGTAGCATTACTCTTTGTTTCAATCCCTGGATTAATATCACCCAATCTCTTCTTGCTTCCCGATATCTATATCATAATATTTCTTATAATACTGACTCCCGCAGTTAGTATTATCGCGAATACAGTAGCTTACGTTCTCGGCTTAAAAGAAGTTCCTTGGTAATATAACCGTAAATTGATTTTAATCCTTAAATTTACATTTGACTTGTAATGGAGTATTTCGGTTTTCAAAAACAACATGATTTTTAAATATTTCATTTACTGCTCTAATATAATCTCCGTTACGACCGATCGCAATCCCTCTTTCTTTATAAAATAAAAAATATATAGATATTTCTCTCTTCCCAGATTCGTTATCAGATTCTACTTTTACATTGTCAATAATTAAATCAGGGAAGAAACTAAAAAGTAAATTCATCAGAATTCTCTCTGTCCTTATGATCAAAATTTTTCTTTCGGTGATTTCCCTTCTCATAGCGTCTAAATACATTTTAGCACTAAAATAATTCTCCTTTTTAATAAAAAAGAAGATAAACTGGTTAATTACCACAATAAATTCTGGATATATACCATTTGTACGAGAATAAAAATATTCTCGTAATTTAAGCTCAAAATTTTTATATTTCTTAATAAACGATAATAATTGATAAAATATCAAATCATCCGCAATCGTATAGAACATACTGTATTATTTTCTATAATCAATTTAAACTACTAAGAAATCTATATAATTACAAAAATATTATATATATCATACATTACAATTCTACTCAATTAGGTGAGAATATATGAGGAATACTGGTTATAGGTTTTTAAATCATACTGCTGATGTTTCAGTTGAAGCTCAAGGCAAAAACTTGGAAGAGGCTTTTGAACAAACGGCTTATAGTTTAATGGAAACAATTACTCCTAGCTTCATAACAATATCACCAGAAATTGAAAGGACCATAATAATCGAAGCAGAAGATAAAGAAGCATTATTATTCGATTTTTTAACTGAATTTCTTTATTTATTTGATGTAGAGGAGCTTATTTTTAGTAAAATTAAAATTCACCCTATAAAGCATAATCAGGAAAAATTTTATTTAGAAGCAAATGTAAAAGGAGAAAAATTTAATACGAACAAACATGAAGCAGGCACTGAAGTTAAAGCTATAACTTATTCTTATATGAAAATCGAAGAAAAAAAGAATGCAGTTAAAATTAATATTGTATTTGACATTTAGAACAAACGTACAATTTTAAAGTTGAATAATTTATCCCTTTACTACACCTATAGGTACTAATCTAACTACTTTTTCAACGATTCCGAGATCATGACTAACTTGAACAACTTGATCTATATCTTTATATGCACCAGGAGCCTCTTCAGCGATTACTTTCATCGAAGCAGCTCGCACCAAAATACCTTGTTTACTTAGATTATCTTTAACTTGCTCTCCCCAGTATTTCTTAATAGCTTTAGATCTAGACATAACTCTCCCAGAACCATGAGCAGTAGAACCAAATGAAAGATCCATGGCCTTCTTTTTACCCACACAGAGATA
Organism: uncultured archaeon; assembly: GCA_964409945.1. Lineage (GTDB taxonomy): Archaea > Asgardarchaeota > Lokiarchaeia > Sigyniarchaeales > SOKP01 > Loki-b32. The sequence goes on from CAYPFJ010000116.1 coordinate 1,717, forward strand.
GGATGCAGAACCCATAGTTCCGGGGATTAAGACGGGTTGTCCTATAGACTTATATTCAGAAGGTATATCAGGATGTTGTGGGGGAAAAGCTCTTGTTGCTCCTTTTCTATGAATATTTAATTTCATTTTTTTTCCATCAATTTCATGTTCTTCTATTTTCAAAATATTGTGGCAGACACCATATATTAGATGGAAATCTAAATCGTCTATATCCTTTTTAAAGGTATTTTGAAAGCATTCTCTTAACCAGTGTGTAATCAATTGACGATTTGTAAACCCAAAATTAGCAGCACAAGCCATTTGTTTTAAATAATTCTGAGCTTCAGGTTTATCTGCTGGAACACATGCTAATTCTCTATCAGGAACATTAATATTATATTTTTTCATTGCTTGTTCGATACTACGCAAGGAATCTGTACATACTTGATGGCCAAGTGCTCTACTTCCTGTATGGACCATAACAGTGACTTGATTCTTTTCATGTATTCCTAAGGTTTTTGCGATATTCTTATTATAAATCTCATCAACTTTTTGTATTTCAAGAAAATGATTTCCACTCCCTAAAGAACCAAGCTGTTTAATTGCACGTTGTTTTGCTTTTTGGGAAACTAAGCTAGCATCTGCATCCTTTAAACATCCATTCTCTTCCAAATGTTTATGGTCTTCTGCATCAGCATATCCATTATCTAATGCCCAATTCACACCGTTAACTAATACATTATCTAAATCTGAATAGCTTATGTTTAATTTGCCTTTTGATCCCAAACCCGAAGGGATATTATTGAAGATTGAATCTAATAGATTTGGAAGTACAACCTTAATGTCTTTAAAAAATAAATTAGTTCTCAGTAATCTCACACCACAATTAATGTCATAGCCAACACCACCGGGAGAAATCATCCCATCTTCTGCATCAGTTCCAGCAACGCCTCCTATACAAAAACCATAACCTTGATGGGCATCCGAGAGAGCAATGGCATGTTTCTGTATCCCAGGCAAGCATGCAACATTGCAAATTTGATCTAAGGTACGATCTAACCTAATTTTTTCTAAAATATAATCATTTGCATAAATTTTAACCGGAACTCTCATCTGAAATTTCTCAATATTTCCTTTAATCCTTACCATTAAAGTTTTTGGAGGAATCTCGAAGATGTTGTCATCAATTTTATTAACATTCATCTTAACTTTATAAGTAAAACAATTTTCAAAAATATTTTCATTTTATGCTATAAAATGTTAAAAAATAAAGAATTCAATTACAGGATTAGTAGAAAATTTAGATTTCTAAAAAATAGATTTAGGTTTCATTTAATTTCAATAAACGAAAGTAATCCTAAATCATCTAAACTCCCTATAATACGTTGAATATCTCCCTCTGGGCATCCACTCTCCTCAGCTATCTCAGAAATCGTATGAAATCCATCCGCTAAATGAGCTATCTTATACTCTTTTTTGTCTAAGAATCCTTGAGTAATTATTTGCTTAGGCAACCTCTTTTCAGTCCATTCTGGCTTCACATCCTTAACCTCGCGTAAATCCTCCTTGGACAACACTAAACCCTTCTTCGCAATCTGCTTCTGAGATTTTTGAAAATCTTTCTTGAAAATCTTCAAAATTGGAAGTTTCAACTGAATCTCAGCGATTCTACCAATCTGTAAAATATCATCAATAATCTGGTCAAAATTCCGAAAGATACGGACGTCACCAGACCAACTCTCAAGTCGATCCCCATACTGAGAAACAAATTTATCAATAATATCAGTTAACGCCCTATGCGTTATCTTAGCATCATCATTTTTATCGGCTGCGGCAGTTATTAGCACGCCCTCTTTAAAAACTAACAATAAATAAAAAACTTGCATATCGATTACTTTAAGTTCCCCGCTACCTTTAGAGAATTCAACAGAAAAATCTTTTAGGGCTGTTAAAAATCCTGATACTAAATCTTGGTTAAATTCTATACTCCCATACTTCCGATGTATTAAACATATGCCGGTGTGCTGGTGTATAAGATAAACATTATGTAACAATTTTCCATACCTTAGTATAATATCTTAATTGTATATTTAATAGAATTATACTAATTTAAATTTCTTTATATGTATTTAGATCCAATTTTTTTAAAATGAAATTGACATCAATTTAAGAATCTTAATCCAGCTCTTCGATAATTTAAAAGATACAAAATAAAAATTCTAAAACTTCAGAGTTTTTATGGATATTACCGATCTAAATTAATTTTATATAGAGATTTTAAAGATCCCCCACAAATTGGACAAAGTTGGCATTTTATATCAATTTCTACTCAAAACTTACAATAAGGGCATTTGATATACACAATATTTTGAATAAATATAATATTCAATCTATAATCTCTTATTTAAATTATAATATAAAATGAGAATTTAAATTTAATCACGTTAATTTTAAAAGCATAATAGAAAATTTTAACATAAATTAGGATATATCTCTTTGTATGGATATTGTTGCCTAGCTTTTTTTATAATATTTTAAGCTACTTCATGGTTCTTCATGCTGAGTAATATTCCTGCTTGTTCTTCGTATAGTTTCGAAAGCGAAAACTTTTCTATGTTTATTTAAATGCCCTTTCTATCACTTTCAGTGCATGTGATAATGAAAATAACATAGAATATAATGATTTCATTTATTATAATAAATGTAAATTAGATTTTGATAAACAGTGTCTTGAGGTAATTAATCATGAAAATATTTTAGCTAGGCAAGAGTTAAAGGGATTTGTCGATTCTTTTAAGGAGGAAGAAGAAAAAAAGAAATTATTATAAGATTCGATAAACAATTACTCCAAATAATTCTACATTATTTTCATTCAATTATAATTCCTAAATTTTACAGTATTTGATAAGTATCTTAAATAAGTTCCATTTATTTAAATAGGCTAAAAGAACCAGTTAAGATCAATAAAGCTTAAAAAAGTTGATATTAAGTATTGTATTAATCAAAATTACAATTATCAAAAAAAGACCTACAATGAATTATTTTATTTTTCTTGTGACAGTACCAAATATTGAAGAAGGTCAAAAGATAGCAAAAATTTTAGTAGAACATAAGCTCGCTGCATGTGTGAATATCATTCAGAATGTTTTTTCTATCTATACGTGGAAAGGAAAGATCGAGGAAGCTAATGAACACTTATTACTTATCAAAACGACAGAGAATAAAGCTGATTTAATAATTCAGAAAATAAGTGAAATTCATTCATATACAGTACCAGAATGCATTGGAATTAAGTTAGAAAAAGGTTCTGAAAAATATCTTAAATGGATTAAGGAAACTGTTGAAAAATGAAAAATCTCTTTAATTATACTTATGTTAAATGATATTTTCCATATTGATTGGATTTTCATAGATACTATAATAATAGTATTATTATTTCTTCTATTGTTTAGTGTAAAAATTTTTAAAATAACTCATCGATGGCGATATTCCTTTTCAAATCAAGCTCTAGATCATTACTATTTTCCCAAAGCTCATGAAAGAGTCAAAAATCAGTTAGTCTTAACAAAGAAATGGACTTTTACTAGAAATTCAAATGTAAATGTCAGCAATTATCCCCTTATTTTAGTAATTAGAATGAATAATAAGAGAAAATTTCAGAGAATTTTAACCGAAGGTTTATCTAGTTACGGTTTTAAAGTTATTAATATCAAAGTAAAAATAAAACATTCTTCAAAGAAAGTTGTAACTGAAAAAGAACTAATAAATGAGTGGAACTCACTTATCTCAATTGTGAGAGAATATTTTAATCAAGCAGAGCTTGTTATAAAAACTAATTATATTGTACTAAATTATTCAAAATCTTATCTTTCTTATAAAGCGATTTTATCAGATATTAATAATAACGGAATAATATTGGTGAATCCAAACCTAAATAAACAAAATTTAAAGAATTATTTTGATATCATTAAAGAATTCTCTACCAATCCTCAAATATATACAATTTTTAGTAGAAAATCTATGTTTTTATTAAAAAATAGAAATTTAAAGATATATTTGAAAGAATTTTATCCTCAATACACAAATATTTTAAAATTTTCAACCATATATAAAGCCAAACACTCCTTTAAATTTTATGAGACTATTGTATTAAGCATCATAATAGACATAATTGAAAATAAATTATTGAATTCGAAAATTTAATTTTTACTTATGAAAAAAGAGAAAATTTTAAGAAATCATAATGAAATAATTAATTACTCTGAAGATGATTGGACTCTCTTAAAAAATAAAAGAAATGATGCACTTAAATTATTAGAAGTATTCATAAAAGAAGGATTCACCCCATATATTCACGGAAGTATCGCTCGCGGAGACGTACATAAATCAAGCGATATTGATATCATATTTTTTCAGCAAATCCCCTCATTTCAGATTGAATTGATTTTAAATAAAAATGGTTTTAAAAATTATTTTAGAGAAATCATAATGGCAACACCGCATGATTCAATAAAACTTTATATCTATCTAAGTGAATTAGAAACTATAACTCTTCCATTATCAAAATTGGATAAAAGAGTGATGGAATTCTATGATTTTGGAGGAAAAGTTAATTATGATCAGTTGAATTCGGAATTAAGAGTAGTTGGTATTGATAAGAGATTAGTATTAATCAAACCAAATTCTGATGGACACGAGGAAATTTCAGTGATAGGAAACGAAGCTAATAGCGCTAAAGAAGTGGGAATAAGTATTGATACGGTAAATGAGCGGAAAAAAGTCCTTTTAAGACGAGAAAAATATGGAAGAACTGGAGTATTTCTAAAAAGAAAACTTCAGATTAATGAAACTACTGAAGAAGTTTTAAAACAATTGGCAGATAAGAAATCAATCATTAGAAAAAAATTATTTGAAAAATGAAAAAAGTAAATTTAGTAAAATCTGATGGAGAAACTTATTATATAAAAGGAAGGGGTATTCCTAAAGGATGTAAATACTGTCTTAAAGGAAGTAAGTTAGTTTTGTTTTTGAATGGTATCTGCCAGAAACCCTATCATTGTTCTTGGTATTGCCCAATTTCAGAAGAAAGGAGAGGAAAAAATCTAACTTATGCTGATGAAATAGAAATAAATACTAAACAAGAATTACTTCAAGAAATCTATATGATAAAAGCCGATGGAATGAGTATCACGGGAGGAGAACCACTTTCAGAACTAAATTTTGAAAAAACTATTGAATATATTAAATTTGTTAAGGTAGAAAAAGGAAAAAAGTTTCACATTCATTTATATACAAATGGTGTCGATTTTAATGAAGCTAAAGCAGAAGCTCTTTCTCTAGCAGGACTAGATGAGATACGATTTCATCCAGCTAAAGAACATTGGTCTCGAATTGAAAAAGCTCTAAATAAACAGATTTCAGTGGGAGTGGAAATGCCAGTGATTCCAAATAAAGAAAGTGAAGAACATCTTAAGGATCTCATCCTTTATTTAGACAAAATCGGCGCAGATTTCATCAATTTAAACGAATTTGAGTTTTGCTTTCCAAACAGCCAAGCTCTAAAGGAAAGGGGCTTTCAATTGAAAAAAGGCTCCATTGCTTCCGTAATTAATAGCCGTGAAACTGCTCTTCGTTTAATTCATAAGCTAGGCTCAGAAGTTTCTATTAAAATGCATTTTTGTTCAATTAAATCTAAAGATTATTATCAGTTAAAAAATAGATATTTAAGAAGAGCTAAAAATATAAGACTACCTTATGAAGTAATTACAGAAGAAGGTCTTTTAGTTTTTGCACAAGTGGAAGGAGAAAAAAAAGAATTGGACAAGTTATATAATATTTTACTATCAGATCTAAAAATATCTGAAAAATTAATCTCATATAATCTTAAAAATATTAAAATACCTTTTTATATATCAATCGAAAACCAAATAAATGTATTATTAGAAAAATATCAATTAGAAGCTTTTATTATTGAAATGACACCTTTTAGACAATCAAAATATCAACAAATAACTGAAAAAACCCCAATTAATGTTTTTAAAAAAGAACATGGTTACATTAATAACTAGTAATGTAAATTCAAGAGATTTAAGAAAAATAGTAAATCTTGAACAAGAAGTTTTTAAAGAGAATGCGTTTTCGAAGCATCTATTGAAAAAATTAATAGAGAACCACACATTCTTTTTAAAATTAGAAATTGGTAAAATAAAAAGAGAATTAATTGGTTTTATAATAGTTATAAATGAAACAAAAGAAAGAACTAATATTATTAATTATCTTATTAAACCCAATTTCCAAAATAGTGGATATGGTTCATATCTTCTACAGCATACAATAAATAAAATAAAGCAATTGAAGACTATCAAAAAAATAGTATTAAATGTACAAATCAGTAATTCCATCGCGATTAAAATGTATGAGAAATTCAAATTTAAAAGAAATCCATCAATTATAGAAAACTATTATCACTCTGGGGAAAGTGCGTATTTAATGGAACTCGATATTGACTCTTAATAAACCAAAACTTATAAATAAATTCTATTATAATATCTGTAAATATCAATTTAATTATTTTGGATCAATTTAAAATATAAGGTGTTAGTTAAAAGTGGTTCCAGTAGATAAAGAACTTCAAGAAGAAATTAAGAAAGGCGTTAGATTAGAAAAAGTTGATGAAGAAGAGATGAAAAGAAGAGAAGAAGAGAAAAAGAAACGCATGGCAGAGTTGGAAAAAGTCAAAAAAGCCTTAGGAGAGAAGTAATTAGTTTTAGATATTTATTACAGTTAATTTTTATTCTTTTTTATTTTAGTATCTAAGTATTTATTTTTTTTTAATGATTTTCCAATGATCGGATTATCGACATA
>CAYPFJ010000117.1:0-8532 GCA_964409945.1 uncultured archaeon
GATATCACCATTATTAAAAAAGAAAAAATAATTGAGGTTTTTCAAGAAAATAATGAATATTTCTTAAGGGATAATATAGTTATTGAAAAAAACAAACTTCGATCCTATCTTGAGTTAATAATATCGAGTATAAATGAGTTTGAAAATGTCTTTAATAATTCCACAAACCAATTGAGTAAAAAAAGTTTTCAAATCATAAATTCTGAAGTTAAATCTAAAATTTTAGAAATTTTTAAAGATATAGAATTCCATCATATTGAAGATATATTTCCTGAGTTATATTTTATAAATAAGGTAAAATTAGACATTGAAATTGAATCAGGTATATTATTTTGCAGCAAATGTAAACGTTGGTATCCTATTATAGATACAATTCCACAGATGCTTCCTGATAAGTATCGTGATGAAAGAAAAGAAATTGAATTCCTTAAAACCAATAAAAATTTATTAGATGAAAAATTTTTTAATCAAGATCTTAAACCATTTAATATTTAAAATTAAATAAAATAAAATCTATCAACTATTTCAAATACAAACTCTTAGCCCGGTGGTGTAGATTAATACATATATTATGTATTAAGTAAATTGGCCAAGCATTTGGGGCCTTGAACCCCGCGACCACGGTTCGAATATTAAAAAGGTTTCTGATTAATCGAAATTCCGTGCCGGGCTATTATTTTTAATAATTTACTTAAAAAAATTTTTCAATTACAGATATTTTTAATGTTATATTTTTGACTACAAATTAAAAGTCATAAAACTCAATTCTTAATTGGTATTTATCATTTAACTAGAAAAAATTTTAAATATGTTAAAAAAACCGAAATTTATAAATAATAAGAAGAAAGATTTATTTTGCTTGCAAGTAAAATACAATTTAATTAAAGTTAAAGAAAAGAATACCATGTTTAAATTCAGTTTGAAAAGAAAAGTAGGAAAAAAAAAATTATTAACACTATGTCTTTTAATTGCAGTGATTACTACTATATCTCTTGTTATTTTTGTTGCATTTTCAACTACAACAGTTAGCCCTGATGATGGGAGCGGTGATGATGGGAGCGGTGATGATGATTGTTTTTGACACAAAACTTCTGGGAGTAATCTAATGGAAGATAGCATTCTATATCAAAAAAATTCAGTTGATAATCAGAATTTTGATTTAGATCTCAAAGAAATTAAATCCTATTTGTGTGATCCTTATAAATAAATATTAGTTATAAGAGGACAACCATGCAATGGTGTTGGATTTAAAAGGAAAATTTCTTTTTTTAATTTTTTTTTTGAGGAAATACTCGTTTATTGAAATATAAAATAATTGTATAAGTAAGTCTTTTAAGAGAGTTTAATATTTTTTGAATAGAATTTTAGTTTAAATTCTATAAAATCAATAGATAAATTGTAAAAAAAATTAAGATTGCACGATTTACTATCCTTAAATGAGTTCAATAATTTAATTATTCATACATTCCATTTTACATAATGTAAAAAATCGGAAACTATAATATTAAGCCAAATATTTTTTTTTTCAACCTTAAAGTTCAAAATATTAATATCTTCAAAATAGCTTTTACTTTGTAAAAATTATGATTCCATTATCTGATTTGAAATGGGGATTTTTAGAAATATTTTATTTAATTATTATATTTATTGTAGGCTTTCTAATTACTTACTTAATCCTCCCGTACATAATAAAATTGATGAAAAAAAAGAAATTTGTTGGATATGACATCCATAAGAATGCTCAACCAGAAATTGCCGAATCTGGAGGTATTAGTATAGTTATTGGTTTTTCCATTACTTCAATTTTTTTAATTATATTTTTTCCTAATTTTATGAATGAAACCATTGTCTTTTTATTAACTATTTTGATAGCAGGAGCTATTGGATTTATCGATGATAGAAAAAAACTCAGATCACGGTATAAAATAATTTTATCAATTTTTTCTGGGACAACTATTTTTTTTGCTAATTTAATTGGTTTTATTACAATAAGTTCACCAACTATTCCCTTCCTTGATCAAACTCGATTAACAATTATATATCCTTTCTTAATCCCCATTATTGTAGCTGTTTTTACCAATACAGTAAATATGTTAGAAGGTTACAATGGCGAGGGTTCAGGAACGTGTTTAATCGCGGTCTGTTTTCTTTTTATATGTAGTTTAATCTGGAATTCTGCTGAGGGAGTGATTTTTACAATTCCAGTCATTGCAGTATTAATTCCTTTTTTCATATATAATAAATTTCCAGCAAAAGTATTTCCTGGAGATATAGGTACATTAAGCATAGGTGCAATGATTGCATGCATTATGTTATTTGGGTCATTAGAAGTTGCCACTTTTTGTGCTCTTTTAATTCAGATATTCAACAGTTTTTATTATATTTATTCCGTACGTGGGTTTTTTGAGAGCAGTAGTATCAAAGGTAGTAAAGAAGATATAATCTTACTTGAGGATGATCGAATTAAAGCTTCAGATCAAAAAGATGCAGTATTAACATTGCCTAGATTAATATTAGCAAAAGGACCATTAACAGAACCAGAATTACTAAAAAACTTTTATGCTATTTCAATAATATGTGGTTTTTTTTCCATACTCTCTATCTTACTCATGCAATATAGTTTAGGGAGCTTAAATGCCTACATCTTTATTATTATGTTAATCGTTCTTTTAGCTCCAACTATTTTCATATTATATAAATTCCCCAGAATTAAAGGAATAATTTTTCTGATGATAGTTTTATTAATCTCTATTTTGGCATTCTTAATATTTATTGAAGCTGTAATTATGCCTCTTCCTTTTAAAGATGTAAACCTTTGGATAATGAATATTCCAATTAATCTATTAATTTCGTTTATATTAATGATTCCTATATTGTTATTATGGTATCTGATTACAATAAAGTATTTCTGGTTTGAAATTGATAAGATGAATAAAATTGAAACCCAAAATTAAAAATGAATCTATTAATTGACAAATTAATTAAAAAAACTTGTTAACTAATATAGGTATTTTCTGTGAAAAAAAAGATTAGATATTTACTTTTATTTTCTTATCCCTTCTATTCAATTGGAATTTTTTTAATAGTAAATTCATTTATTTTTAAGTTTAACTTATTAACGCTTCTAACTGATTGGACCTTTTTAATAACTTTTGGCCTCTATTTATTAACTATTGAAGAATTTCTGCAATGGGCTAAAAATGGTAAAAGAAGTGAAATGAGTGATATTGTCGCAATATTTTTTTTCTTTTTTCTTATTTTTTTCGTTTCAAAAGATTTTCTTACGTCAATAATGGGCGCATTCTCAATATATTTATGGATAGGGATATTTGAATTAAAAGATTATCCTATTATTAATAAAATTTTAATAATCTCTCTAATAACTTATAATGTTATTTTTGTTGCTGGTCTTTTTTCTTATTATTTAGGAAATCCAGATTATATTAATGCAAGTTTTGCATTTTCTTTCTGGATAATCCTCATTCTAGGATTTTTGTTATTTGGAAGAAAATACATAATTGTCTGGCGATTTATGAGCCCTGAATATTTAACTTTATTTCTTTATATTATAGCATGGCTAGCTGTTGTAATTATTAACCGATATACTCCACTAACTTTTATTGCAGATAGACCTATTGTTTCTAGTGAATTCAAGATTACTGACCTCTTTTTTAATGTCTATTTTATATTAATTGCAGTTAATTGGGGAATTTATTTCGTATCAGGATTCATTTTGGATAAATTACTCGGAATTCATAAAGTAAGAGATGAGAATCTATTGAAGATCATAAATAAAATAAAAGTTGATATTGGAATTAAAGGAAAAGTTACAGTAGGTTTTGGAAAATATCCCATATTAAATGCTATGGCTTACGGCTCTGTATTTGATAAACGAATTGCTATTATAGCAGATGATATAAATCAAATTCCTGAAGATGAATTGAAAGGCATTGCGGCTCATGAATTAGCCCATACAAAAGGAAAACATACTCTTATTTTAACTTTAATTACTTCTGTTGATCTTATTGTAAGAATGTTTCTTGGTATTCCTGCTACATACTATGATTATACTTTTGGAAATCCGCAGCTTCCAATGATATACTTTATCCTTTTAAATTTAGCGATATATATGATTCTTTTTATACTTGTAAGAATTTTAGAAGGAAAGGCAGATTTAAAAGCAAAGAAAGCTGGATATGCAAACGAACTTGCCAAAGCTCTTTATAACTTAGAAAGTTTTTATTCATCTGGTCGAGAAATTGGATTGAACACTATGCTTTTAAGTGAAGAAAAAATCACAAAAGATAACCAACTATTGGATTATATGAATACAGCAATTTATTTAAATCATTCAATGATAAAACCATCAAGAGGATCACTTTTGGCTAATTTAATTAATTCCCATCCTCCTAGTTATTATAGGATTGCAGCAATTTTAGGTAATGAATTAAAACCTATTAAGGAAGCAATTCTTCCATTTATATGTCTAAAAAAATCTAATCAAAAAAAATATGCAAAAAAATTTGAAGAAGCAAGAGAAAAATTTCAAATCTTAGCAAATAATAAATTTAAGGATTTTTTTAAAATTGATGATATTTCTTTCTTAATGGAGATACTTAAACGAAGAGAATTATATAAATTTGAAATTCAAAAGCACTTTATCTTTAAAAATCTAATTACAGATGAAATTATTTTTGGTAAGTTAATTGGTGTTCAATATATTGATAATATAACAGATCCTATTCAATTTATTATTCAAAATTTAAAAACAACTCAAAATGTTGTATTAAGTCCATCTTTATATTCACACACTCAATATGATTTGAATGGAGAGTATTTCTTAAAAAAGAATATATCTTTTAAATTAATTGATATTAAATTAAATGAAAATAACAAAGAGGGATATTATCTTTTCGTGGACAATAATAATAAAAAGATCCAAAAACCTCTTGTAAAAACGAAATTACCAAATTCTCATCTTTTTCTCAAGAATTTTGAAGATCATGAAGTTTTTCTTAAAATTAAAGGAGAAGTCAAAATTTTTAAATGTATAAATATAAGTACAGCATCAAAATTAGGTGACTTTAAATTAACTATTATCGACAATGATAATCAGGAAGCGAAACTGGTTAATTATTCTCTTAGCGAATTAATAATTCGCCCGAAAAAAATTTACTTAGTTATTAGCAAAAGCCCTATTTCTCGAAAATCTGAAGTAAACGTATTGAAGTGGTTATCAGAAAAAAAGTTACAAGCCTTTATATATCTTAAAAAAGCTGTTAATAATTTAGAAATTGGGAATATTCAGAACATTGACCTCCACTCTCAGGATTTCAAGAAAACTACTCTTAAGAGCATGAAGAAAAGAGAAGATGAAATAACAATCAATACCGTTTTTGGGAAGAATATAAAGATTCCTTATAATAAATTAGAATTGATAAGTTTTGAATATAATACAGCAATGATACAAATAAAATCATCAACAAGCTTTTCGAGTCGTTTAGGGTATAGAATATTGAAGAAATTCAAACCCGATAGTATAATCATGACTTAAAAAAATTTAATATAAATGTCTCTTTCAAAATGCTTATAATGGGTAGCAAGATAAAAAATATTCTCCATCTTTTAAGGATTCGCCAATATTATAAAAATGTACTAATTTTTGTTGGAATTTTTTTTAGTAAACAATTATTTGAAATATCACTTTATTTTACTTTAATAATCGGATTTGTACTATTATGTTGTGCCTCATCACTTAATTATATAATTAATGATATTAGAGATATTGAAAAAGATAGATCACATCCAGAAAAGATTAAAAAAAAACCTCTTGCTTCCGGTGAAATCTCTGTTTTTTTTGCTCTAATTATAATACTCTTACTAACTGCTATTATTATTTTCTTTCTGATTTTTATAATAATCCCCCCAAATTTGGGTTTTATCACAATGATTATATTTTTAATTATTACTGGGCAACTATATAATCATCTTTTTAAAAAGTATGCTTTCATTGACATAATTATTTTATCTACTGGATATTTATGGAGAGCATTAGCCGGTTGCATGATAATTAAGCAATTTGTTTCCGCTTGGTTATTTTTAGCCCTATTTGAAGTAGCTATGTTTTTAAGTATAGCAAAAAGAAAAGGTGATTTAGAGTTTCTCGGAAAGGATAAAGCTATTGAACATAAAAATATATATGACCAATATTCTAGTAGATTATTAGATCAATTTCATATTCTAATAGCAGGTTCATTATTTATGACTTATTCACTCTATCTAATTCTAATTTTTAATTTGGATGAGCCTGGAATTGCCACATTTTACGAATTTATATCCATTTTTACAATACCAATTTCGCTTTATATAATCATGAGATATATGTATTTAACTTCAGCTAAACCTAAAATTGTTCGTAACCCTGAAAAAGCCTTTTTCGACAAAGGAATCATAATAGCTGGATTTATACTATTTATTATTCTATTTTTTTCTTTTTACTTTGAGAAGATTGTCGAAATGTTAAATTTATAACAAATTTCTTCCTTTTCTTCCCATCATTTCACTTTTATTAATTTTTAATTAAAATTTTAGGAAAAAATTAAAATTTCTACGAAAATGATGGATTTAATCCGAAATTTGATTTTATTTAGGCAAAACAATGAAAAATAGAGAAATTTTGAAATTTTCACATTTAAAAAGCAACTTATCAATCTAAAGTGATTTCATAAAACAATAGAAAAAAAAAGATAAAACTTATAAGTTTACAAATTTAAACACATATTTAACAACACATTTAATAAAAATTAAAAACAAACATAAAATATTACGTGATTTTAATATGGAAATGGAAAAGAAAAATTTAGCCATAATTGTTTTAGCTATTGCTCTTGCTGCTTCAGGAGTAGGTAATATTATCCTTGGAGTAATGAGTGGTGCGATTAAATTACAAGCTGGGGAAAAAAATACATTAGTTGTTGGATGGGGATCAAATCCTGCGGCTCTTGATCCAATTGATACGTGGGACGTACCTTCTCATGTTATGCAACATCAAAGTACAGAATCTCTTGTTGAATACAACCTATCAACTCATCCTGATTATGAAATAAAGATGGTGCTTTGTACATCCTATGTTTGGGAGTCTGATACTAGAATCAGCTTTGAATTAAGACATGGTGTACAATTCCAAGATGGAACAGCGATGACTGCCGAAGATGTTAAATGGAATTTTGAAAGAGTTCAATATTTTATTAACGCAACAGGGACTCTTCCAGCTAATTCCACATCTTGGGTAGGATTTCCAAGCTCATTATTCTTCTTTACTGATGGTACTCCTATCTTTGACCATTTTATAGCAGATGATGCTGTAGATCGATACAACTTTACAATAGTTTTAAGTAAACCTTTTGGAGCTTTATTAGATTTACTCTGTTTTGGTGCAACTAATATTTTGTCACCTGAATCTACTCCTAGATATACATATTTAGATTTAGCTACTGGTGATATAGTTGGTACTGGTCCTTATGATTATAAATGGTTTAAGAGAGATTGGGAAGTAAGATATGAAAGGTTTAATAACTACTGGGGTCCTAAACCCTATTTTGATGAGGTAGTATGTTCAATCATTGAAGAGGATACTGCTAGAATGGTTGCGGGTTTAGCCGGACAATTTGATTATGTTGGAGGCGTTACAAAAACATATATCGATACTTATAAAGCTGATACTGACTTTCATGTAGAAGATGTTGGTGAAGATCTCTGTTATTTCTATTTAGAGATTTACTGTGGTCCAATGGATGGTACTGGATCTATGCTCGTTCCAGGTAATCCTCAATACCAGAAAAATCCTGCATACTTAAGACGAGCTCTAGCATTAGCAATTAACTATACATATATCTATGAAGAAATTCAAGCTGGGTATGCTGTTGAAGGAACTACCGCAGTTCCTCGAGCTATGCCAGGACATAATGCATCAGTTGTACAAGCTAGTGGTAATGGTCTCACATGGGAAGCAAATGTCGTAAAAGCAAGACAGCTTTTGAAAGATAACTATCTTGATATTATTGCTCGTAGCGGGATCGATATTTCTGGATTTGATGTTAATGTTCCTGCTGATTGGATAGGTAAAGATATACTTAATAGACCCCTTGAAATAAACAGACACTTTGGAAGTACCACCAACCAACGAATGAATCAATTAATGGACAACAACTTTGACCTGATTGGAATTCAAACTGCAGAAACTATAAGAGAGTGGGGAGTTTATTTAGATACTGGTGAAAACACTCCTTGGGAAATGGATATTGGATATGTAGGATGGTGCCCAGATTATTTAAATCCATTCAATATGATTGATCCATTATTCAACTTAGCTTCTGGTTCTTGCTTTTCACGAATTAATGATACTAGTACTGGTGGATTAACTGAATTGATGAATGCGGCTGCAGTTGAAACTAATCCTGCAACACAATTAGACTATTATATGAAGATACAATCATTAATTTATGATGTAAACCGCCCATTAAATCCAGCAAG
>CAYPFJ010000118.1:0-8405 GCA_964409945.1 uncultured archaeon
CACATAAATTTGTTTTAGGGTGCATTGGTTTTTCTTCAATATTGATAATTTCTCCTCTTTCATTTAATTCTGCTACCCCAAACCTTTCAGGATCAGGCACTTCTTTTAAAAAAAGAAAACACCCATATTCTTTATTATTTTCAAATTCTCTTACAATTTCGGAAAATGAGTCTTCAAAAATATTATCTCCTAAAATAACAGCAATTTTATGACCTGCCACAATTTTTTTAGTTAAATATAGGGCTTCAGCAATACCTCTGGCTCCTTGTTGATAAACATAACTAAAATTTGCTTTAAAGTCTGAACCATCACCTAGTAATTTAATAAAGTCACCAACACTCTCACCACCCAAGACTATTGTGATATCTTTAATTCCAGAATTTTTAAGTGTTTTGATTACTTTATGAATCATTGGTTCATCGTAAACAGGTAAAAGATGCTTATTTGTAACTTTTGTAAGTGGAGATAATCTAGTTCCGAAACCTCCTGCTAAAATAACACCTTTAATAAAAAATCACTTTTCTATATCAATTTTTTAATAAATCGCAGAATTGTCTAACTTTTAATAATATTGTTTTTACTAATAAGATTTAAGGAATTTATAACTATTAAGAAATTCAATCAATTAATTTTAAAAATAATTCTTCAAGGGATAAGGATGGTTCACTCATTCTTAGAACTTTATAATTAGCTAAAATTGGAAACAATTTAGCATAATGTTCTCTTTGCCTTAAGGTAATAACTAAACCATTATTGCTTTCAATAACTCCTTTCACAAAATCTTTTTGATTCAAAATTTTTACTAATTCAGATTTATTTTCCCTTAATTCGATACTAATTTTAATATCCAATTCAGTGAGTGTTTTTACTTCAGTTTTAGTTCCGATTTTTAATATTTTTCCAAAATTAATAAATGCAACGCGATCACACAATTTTTCTAATACACTCATATCGTGGCTTGTTAATACTATTGTTTTATCTAACTCCCTTATTTTTTCTATAATAAAACTCTTAGATTTTACATCCAGTCCTAATGTTGGCTCGTCTAGAAATAGAATATCTTGTTCTAATAGTAATGTTCTACATAGAGCTAGCTTCATTTTCATACCACTTGAAAAAACCTCAACATATTGGTCAAGCCAGTTCGTTAATCCGAATTCCTCAGCCATGTCAGCAATCTTCTTTTTATAATTTGGAATTTTATAAATTTTACAAAAAAATTTCAAATTATCATATCCCGTAATTCTAAAATATAACATTTCACTAGCAAACATTATTCCAATTAATGGTTTGACTTTTTTTGGTTGAGTTACTACGTCAAAACCATTAATTGTAGCATAACCACTTGTAGGTTGTTTTATAGTTGTTAAAATTTCAATTAATGTAGTTTTACCCGCTCCATTTGGACCTAATAAACCAAAAATCTCCCCTTTGTCTACAGAAAGATTTACATCTTCCAAAGCTTGGAGAAATTTCCATGGACCTCTTATTTTATATTTCTTAGATAAATCTACTGTTTCTATTATCTTATTCATATTAACTAATATCCTGTTATTCCGTATTTTTTATATACTAAATTAAATAGAAAAACCCCAATAAAAGGAAGAATTATTGATGTAGCAATTAAAGTAATAAAATGAATGGAATAAGAATAAATTGTCATTATAACATTATTTTGAATCCAAGTTATTCTTAAAAAATCAAAGATATAGTAAAGAGGATTTAAATCAATTATATTTTGGATGAATCTGGGAAATAACTCAAAAGGATAAGAAATACAACTAAACCAAAAAACAAACATCAATAAAAATGATAACACTTGCCATATATTTTCATTTGAAATCGCAAAGGTTCCAAAAATTAACCCAACACCGCTAAAAATTAAAGCGATTAGAAAGTATTGTAAAATAATAAATAAAATCGTTGTTATAGAAATAGGCTCAATGATTATACCCCAAATAAAAAATATTGAAAAAGGAATAAAAATCATTACCATATGTGAAAAAAATATTCCGAATAGAAGATTAAATCTATTAAATGGTCCAACAATCAATGCAGGGAGCGTTTTCCAGAATTTTTCAGCACGAAATTGACCAGGAAATCTTCCTGTTATACCTGACATATGCGATATATTATGGGCAATAAATTGGTAGAGGATAAAATTACCGGATGTCCAGAACCCTATAGTAGATCTAAAATCAAAGATGTTTTGCATGATAATAAGCGGCATAAAAATAGCAATAATTTGATTAATATATCCAATAACTAATCCAATTTTATATCTTAGAGATAATTTGACATTTTTTTCTGTTAATGCTATAATCTGGGAAAGATTATCTTTGATTGTTTTTAGTTTAATCATTTTTTCCTAATCGGTCAATTTAGTCAGTAAATATGTTTCTATTTTTAAAAATTTTTTCTTATAATATTTTTCTAATCGTTAGATTTTAAATAATACCAGAATGTTTTTAACTCTCTTTTTTTTTTGATCTACCTACGCACAACACACTAGCACACGAAATCCATGGTGATATTCTTTCTAATATTCGAGATATAACTTTACCGAAAGGATTTAGTTTAAAATTAACACTATATAGAGCCCTTAAGAAAGGGAAATCTACCGCTAAACCGATAGCATGGTCTTTTGAACCATGAAAATCATGAGGAACTGTTAAAATTACCTCAAAATTTGATTGTTTTAAAAAACCTTGTAGTTCTTTTGCGGAAAATCTATATTCTTCAAAATGATAATACTTTTTTCCTTTTCCTTTTCTATCTAATTTGAAGAAATCGTTTTGAATATCAGACCCACTTATATATCCCATAATCCTTTTAAAAATTCCGTGAAATCGGTTTATAATATTTTGAATAGGTTGTATTATGATTTTTCTAATGATATTTACTGTTGGTGTAGAAAGAAATATTAAACCGTTTGGTTTTAAAACTCTATATGCTTCATTTAGGGCGGCGAGTGGTCCTTCCTCGAAATGTTCAACAACACCCATAGATATATACGCATCAAAATAATTATCAGGATAATCTAAATTCAAGATATCTCCTAATTCAACCTTTAGAGCACTGTCATATTCCTTTAATTTCTGGATAGATAGTTTATTATTATCAATTCCTATAATATCATAACCACGTTTATTAAGATATATAACCCATTTTCCAAATCCACACCCTCCATCGATTATTATTCCTTTTTTTGGGATATAAGAAAGAAACATTACTCTTGGTGCAGTCTCAATTTCACATGCCTCTAATTCTTGTTCAATGGTCCTTGATGACCACATATTATCCCATAATATATCCTCAGGATTGTTATCAAAATAAAATAATTTTCTCAATTTCGTATTATACTCTTTTATTTAAAAGGAATATTTATAATGGCTTTTTTAATTAAATTTTTTTCATTTTTGTTTATTAAATTGGTTAATTTCTCTTTATCCTTTGTATTGTCAATATAAGTTTGAAGAATCAATTTTAATTCTTCGAATTTTTTATTCTTAATATTAATTAAATTAATCATTTCATTTGGATCATTCAAAATATCATATAATTCATAGATTTTGTTTCCATACCTAATTAATTTGTAATTGTCTGACCTTAAGTAATAAATATCATTTAATAGTTTTTGAATTAACTTATCATCAATTTGTCTTCTGTGATAATTTAAACGGTTAAACATTTCATTTTTATCTTTTAGAAATTCACCAAAAATGTATTCTGGTGTTGAATTTGTATCAATTTGATGGATTAATGATTTTGTAATATCAAGATACTCGTTATTTTCTTCTGGTATCCCAGTCAGATGAAGGATTGTATGAAACAAATCTTTCAATTGAACTTGTTTTTCCACTTTCTTACTTCTAAAATTATTATTATAAATAATTAATGGAACTCTGACTAATGGTTCATAAACACTATGAAATACTCCATGAGTCCAATAATAATGATCATTTGGAGTTCCTAAGAGTTCTCCATGGTCTGAGGTGATTATAATATATGTATTTTCTAGCATTCCAAGGTTCTTTAACTTCAGAAATATTTGTTTTATAATATAATCGCAATATAAAACACTTGAATCATAAAGTTTGTTTAATATATCTATCTTCTTCTCAGAAAGGTGTTTTGAGTTAAAATTGATTTTTATAAAGTTTTCTAAAGGGAACAACAAAAGACTTTTAATAGTTTTAAAATCATCAATCGAAAGATCCATAGAATTTAAAATATTCTTTGAAGAAAGATATGGAGCATGGGTAACCATTAAATTGAAAAATAAGAAAAAAGGTTGATTCTCACTATTTGATAAAATCTTTTGGAGGTTTGGATCAATTTTCCTTAAAGGGTTCACATATCTATCTCTTATCCACCTTTTCCAATTCAAATTCTTATAAATTCTTTCTAGAATAGTTTTAAATTTATGCCAAAAACTAAACCAAAATCCAGGTTTAATGAGTGCTTTAATCCATCTATCAACTTTATCCAAAAAATTATCCTTAAAAAGTAAATCCCAATTTAAAAAAGGATAATCAAATCCTCTGAATAATCCTGCCTCTTTAGTTAAATATGGATTTTCAGTGTATAAAAATGTATAATAACCAAAATCTTTTAAAATCTGAGATAAAACGGGTACTTTTTTACTTAACTCGTAAATATTTTTAGTCAAAATATAGTTTTGGTGCTCATAGAGTCCAGTAAATAATGTAAAATGAGATGGTAAAGTCCATGTACTATTTGCGATACAATTTTTAAAATAAAGTGATTTATCTAATAAGGTATTAATAAAAGGAGTAAGATACATCTCTTGATACTGTGAAAGTATTTTATCAGCTCTTAGCGCATCTAATATAATGAAAATGATGTTTGAATTATTCAGTTTAATTAACCATCGTAGATTTATTATCTGAATATAGTAAATCTAAATTAAACTTTTTGAAAAAACAAAGGATTTACAAAATGCTCAATGGTTAGTAGATTAATTTATTATTTTGAAAAATGGAGGAATTATTTATCTTTTGTAATTATTCCAATACCTGCCCAATTTTCATTGTTTCTAGTAATCAATTCCTTATATTCATAATTATCTTTAATATCATTCCAAAATTGGGATACTTTACAGTTTGATTCTGGTAGATGTTCTACGATATCATGAAATGCAATTATACCATTCCTTCTCACAAAAGGAGAAAAATTTTCAAAATCCTGTTTAACACCCTCATATGTATGATCTCCATCGATGAATAAAACATCAAGTTTTGAATTTTTTAAAATTTTCTTTACGTTTTTAATAGTTGATGTTTGATGAGAATCTTTTCTTAAGAAATGGATCTTTTGCTTTTTTAATCTGTATAATTTAAAAAAAGGGATTTTTGCTGGCGAATAACTCGCATAGCTACGAATGATTGGTAAATCAATCGTAATTATCTTAGCTTTTGGATTGGCAAATTTTGTGAAAAAGAATAGAGTTCCACCTTCTGAGGTTCCTATTTCAAGAATGAACTTAGGTTTAGATTTTTTTATTAATTCGATAAATTCAATCAATTCTTCTTTTTTCTGATGCATCATAACTGTAACTGTATACCGGGACTTTTTAAAGAGCTTGTATTGAAATGAATCAATAATATCATAAAGTTCTTCAATATTTCTTAGATTTATAGATAACTTCTTCAGTTTTAATCCCGCCAAGAAATAAATTAATCTAAGGTAAAAATTTATAGAATCTACGCAATCAAGGAGTATCCTGCCTTTTAAACGTTTTTGTAATCTCCAGAATAAATTTATCATTGATTTACCTTATAAATTTAAAATCTCTATTCAACGACATAAAGTTATTGATGAATTAAATTTTAATTACTAAATATTCTTTTTCATTCTAAAATGAATTAAAAGAAGTAGCTCTTACTCATTAAGCAGAAATAAAATAATGTATTATATTAGAAAAATTTAAGAAAATTAAATTATTTTTAGTTTCAAATACATCTAATCAATTATTAAGGCTTCTGTATGGAAAAATTAGTTTCTCTAGTTCTAATAAACTATAATAATTACAAATATACTATTGAATGCTTGGAATCATTGAGGCATCAAAATTACAAAAATTTTGAAATTCTGCTTTTAGATAATGGGTCTAAATATGATTTATTTCTGGGATTAAAAGAGGAATTAGAACAATTTAATAATGATTTAGATATAAATCTAATAAGAAGCGAAAAAAATCTCTATTTTGGAGCAGGAAATAATAAAGCAATCAAGATAGCTAAAGGAAAATTTGTATGCTTATTGAATAATGATACTGAAGTAATGCCCGATTTTATTGAAAAAATGGTAAACTTTTTAGAAGAAAATCCTCAAGTAGGAATGATTGCTCCAAAGATTAAGTTATTTCCTAAAAAAGAGCTTATTTGGACAACAGGAGGACAAGTTAATTTCAATACTGGAGATGTTGTGACAAATAGAGGTTTTTTAAAATCTGATCCAGAAGATAAAATGTATAATAAAATCGAACCAATTGATTTTGCCCCTGGAACTGCACTTTTTGTACGAAAAGAATATTTGGAGAAAATTGGGTTAATTGATGAGATTTATTTTATGTATTGGGAAGATCCAGATTGGAATTTTAGAGCAAAACAATTAGGTTATGAAAGTTATTATGTTCCAACAACCATCGTTTATCATAAGATTCCAATTCTAAGAAGCTTATATGATAAAAGACAAATCTTTAATGATTTCTTTTTTAAACGGAATAAACAAATTTTTGTATGGAAATTCGCCTCGTTAAAAGAAGTAGTAAAATTCTATTTCTTATTCTTCTTTGTCTTATATTTTGACTCTGTTAAAAATTTGAAGAGAAAAGAATTTTTTATTTTATATTTAACTTTCGCGGCAATATGGCAAGGATTTAGAGCTGGTTTCAAGAGAAGAATTCACCGATCCTGTAGAAAGAATTTAATTAAAGACTATCACTTTGCTCAAAAACTTCAGAATCTTTAAACCAGTATCCAAAAAGCTCAATGATTCATATTCCAATGATGTTCGATTGATAAGATTTAAGTTATTTTGATATTTTCAAAACACATACAAAAAACTTTTTTCAATTCAAGGTTAGTTTTTGTGGGAAAGTTAGTCTCTGTAATAATTTTAAATTATAATAATAATACATGCACTTTAGATTGTTTAAAATCATTAGAACATCAAAATTATAATGATTTCGAAGTCATTTTAGTGGATAATGGTTCAAAAAATGATTCATATTTAGAATTGAAAAAACAGCTTAATAATCTTAATGATATTTTGAATTTAAAACTAGTTAGGAACAATTACAATCTTTATTTTGTAAGTGGGAGTAATAAAGCGATAAAAATTGCTAAAGGAAAGTATATATGCCTGTTAAATTTTGATGTAATTGTCTCCCCAGATTTTATTGAAAAAATGGTTGAATTTTTAGAAACCCATCCAGAAGCTGGAATGATTACCCCTAAAATTAAAAATTTTAAAGATAAAAGAATTCTTTGGAATACTGGAGCGTACCTTAACTTCAGATCGGCCATAGTTATAGGTAATCGCGGGTATTTAGAGTATGATCCACAAAATAAGAAATATAATGATATAGAAACTATTGGTTTTGCTCCTGGAACAGCAGTTTTTATAAATAAAAAAGTTATTGACGATATTGGATTGATGGATGAAATTTTTTTTATGTATCATGAAGATCCTGATTGGAATTTACGAGCCCAGAAGAAAGGATATAAATCATACTATGTTCCAACGACAATCGTTTATCATGATGTCCCTCGCATTATATCAGAGGACAGAATGATTTTCAACCACCATTTTTTTACAAGAAATTCACAAATTCTTGTCTGGAAGCATGCAAGGTTGATAGATATTATAATATTTTATTATATTTTTAGTATTTTGAATTTAGGGATAATCTTTCTAAATATTTTTACAAGAAAGTTTAAACCTGTTATTATAAGACTCAATTCGATTTGGCAAGGATTTAGAATAGGCTTAAAAAGAAGAACAAACCGTACTTGCAAAAAATATATAATCTCTGATTATAATTATATCAAAAAAATCCAAAATTTTTGATATTTTTAATAATTCAATTAAGCATATTTTAGAATTTTATTTAATGCATTTAGCAATTTTCGAAACACTTTTAATCTCTGCAAATTCCCAAGCAGAATTGGATCTAAAGTTTTTGATAGTGTTTGATAAGGTAACAGTTTTCCTTCTCTTTTTGATTTCTCTCTTATATTTTTTAAAAATTTTATATTGAAGATAATCCATAGATATATCTTAAGCCTTAATTTAAATTTCCTAATAAAAACTGAGTGAAAAAGTAAGATTAACTCTATAAGAATAATGAATGGTAATAATTTGTGCACATCATTAAT
>CAYPFJ010000119.1:0-8219 GCA_964409945.1 uncultured archaeon
TATTTAATATTTTCCAACTTCATGAAAGTTATTGAGCAAAATTATAAATAAAAAGGTACTATTCAATATACATAGAAATCACAGCGATGGGTACTGATTCTTATTCCAGAGTATCTTTCTTTAGCATTATCAATCGAGTATATTGTTATTGTTCATAAAGAATCAAAAGAGATTATTTACTATAAAACAGCTGGTGATTTTGATCCTGATTTCCTTGATATCTTTCGAAGCTCAATTCAATATGAAATCTTAGATTTGCCTTTAATAGAGGGATCAATCGAACAAGCAACTCTAGAAGGCAAATATTTAATAACATGTGCGGGTACAATGATTTGGACTACATTAATAACTAACTATAAACCAATTATTATTGCAAGGGAAGCATTAACTTCATTTAGTTTTAGATTTGAAAAGTTATATAATCAAGAGCTTAAGGATTTGTATATGGAATTCAAAGGAGATATTTCAATTTTTCAACGTAAATCGTTATACAAAGTGAGTGTAGATATGATTGTTGATGATGAGTTCCATTTACAACTTACCTTACCATATAAATTGGGATCTACTAAAGGAAAAGAAATATCTTCAAAGACAAAAAAAATATTCCAACTTGCTAAGGATATTGCTCATAAAAACAAAGGGCGTATATTACTTGGAACTTTATTTACTGAAGCTAGCCATATTTTAAAATCTGATAATGTGGAGATAGCAGTATTAATTTATAATTTAGTTGAGAATGAAATATTTATACCTATTCCTTTAGAAGATTTATAAGAGAAATTTATTTTACATTTTTAAGTGTTCATATTAATTTTTTAAACCCGAGTAAATTGAATAAACATTAATATTAGCAAATAAAATTATTATATATTTATTTTTAAAAAATTGGTATCCTTAGTTGGCGCGTAAAAGTATCGGCTGCTGAAGTTTTGGCTGATCCTATTTTTGCCCCATCAGATTCTGAATTAGGAGGGCATGCGTATTGTCTTTATCTCGCTGATAGAGCCGAATCCGAAAGAAAGTTAGAATGGGTAATACTTGATTGGTGTTACCTACAAGATCCGGAGGTTCCGATTGAAAAAAAACCACTTGCAGGAGATGGTGGAAGAGAGGGTGCTTATAAGGATGTTCTCTTTACATTTAATGATGAGTATAGTTGGGCTCAAACAGCGCTAGAAGTGAAAGAATGGAGGATAAGTCAGAACCGAACTGCTAAAAAAGATGAAATTTTAGCACCTTTAGAGGATATTTTAAAGCACCTTGCAAATGAAGAGCTTAAAAAAATATTCAGAAAATATGGTATTGAAATTGAATGATTAACAAGTTTAAATTACTTTTATTCTAATTTTATTTATTTTCTATTTCATCGAATAATGATTTTCCACATTGGGGGCAATAAGCAACTTCCCGACCAATTTCAGCTCCACAATTTTTACACATTGTGTTAAATTCTAATGTTGGGGGAATATTTTGCATCACGTTTATAAGAGTTTCATTGAGAGCATTTTGTATTTCTGCTATCTTTTGGCTCTGTTCTTTAATAGGAAATGACCGAATAAAGATCGATGAGAGTTCTACTAAAAAATTCTCAACAAACTTTAGCTGGTCGTAATAGTTTTTATTCACCTTAAATTTTAATAGTTCTTCTCCTACTTCAGTTAAAGAATAAACTTTTCTTAATGGTCCTATAGGGCTTTTTACTTTCTTAGCTTTTAAAAACCCATCTTTTTCTAATTTTCTTATTATTGGATATATAGTACCAGATTGTGCTTCCCAAGTGCCTGCGAAATGTCTATTCAAATTTTTTATTAAATCATAGCCAGAAAGCTGGTTACTATTGAAAATAGTCTCAATAATTGTGAATTCGAGAGGAGTAAGCTTACTTTTTTGAAGATCGTTAAGTATTTCCTTTTTAATTGTTGCACCCAATTTTTCAATATCATCTTCAAGATCTAAAAATTTACCTAACCACATTATGAGATTATCTTTATTGATTTCTTTCTTGCTTTTTCCTCATTTTTTCTAATTCTTTTTCAATTGCATGTTCTTTTCTTAATCTAAGTTTCCCACCTTCTTCAGCGTTTCCACTAAAATATTGTATGTAAATTATTATATGTAAAATAACAGCTGTACCCCAAAAAATAGCTGGAAAAATAATCCAGTAAAACTTTGGAAATGTTAAAAAGTTGACGATAAAAAGAAAAAGCATAACAAAAATGAAAGAAGTTGTGTGATAAATTACGCCTCGTTTAGCCATTGGATAAACACCCCTAGCATATAAAATATATGCTAAAGCATGCATATTAAATCCAATTAACCATGAAAAAAAGGGGTAAACAAACCAAGGGAACTCAGGGGAAAATATGAAATTTACTATGATAAGTAATACATTCACTAGAATAAAAACTATTAGATGGATCTTAACAGAAAATCGGAAACTTACTTTCTGTTCTGCAATTTTTCTTAAACTTTCTTCAGAAAATGCATTATTTTCATTCATATTTCATCAATATATTTGGGAAATCTAAAGTGATTTATTTTAAATCACTAGTATATATAATTGTTTATATATTTGTTGGATCTACATACCAATCAAATAAGTAAAGAAACCTTGAAAGCATTAAAATTAAGACTGTTGAATGGTATTGATTTAACATTTTCAATGTTAGAGAGGATTTTGACCTCAAGGTTTTTCAAGATCTTTAAAATAAGTCATATCATTGAATTTAATACTAATTATATTCGGAATAATAAAATCAATCAAGATGATTAAGAGTAGCAAAAAGTATAAATATCAATTTTTGTATTTTATCTAAATCCTATGCCAAATTAGGCTCATAACTTAATAATGTCATCACTATCAGAATATCTTGGAAAAATAGAGGATTGGGACCACCGGACATTTTTAAGTATTTACAAAAGTGATTTTAGTAGAAAAACTAAAAAATTCGCCATTGTATATAGTTTTTTTGGCTCTATGTATTTTTGGGGGTTGGTATGGTTAATATGGTATTTCTACGGATATGTTACAAAAGATTATTTCCTCTTAGTGCTATTTACTGGTGGTTTCGAACAAAGTATCATTATTCATAGCATCATACGTTATAAGTTAATTAGAAGAAATCGCCCCTTTGTTACACTTCAAAATGAAGGCGTAAGGAAACACGATGATTTTATTAGAATTCCATATATTATGAAAGAATCAGAAAAACAATCATTCCCTTCAGGGCATGTAACCTTTCTATTATTTTTTGGTTTTATATTTGCTTATTATTTTACACAGTATTTTTGGATTATTATATCTATTTTTATTACATTAGATATTATTATGGCAATTTCAAGATTAATACTAGGGGTACATTTCCCGATTGATGTAATTTTTGGATTCTTTTTCGCAATATTATATGCTCTTTTGTATCTTGGTATTACTTATACATATTGGGTTACTTTTTATTACTGGCTTGGACAAACTTTCTCACCTATAATTCAGTTCTGGTTATAAGATTGAATATATCTAAAACAACGAGAAAAGTAATTAAATAATACTCCTAAATAGGGTAATAAATTGAAAAATGTAATCGCAAACATAAATCTTTTTTTCCTTGGTTTTTTTTCCTAATTGATATTATGCGATTAACTTTAAAGAATGGAAAAAAGCAATCAGTGCCTGAGCATCATAAATTCACTTCAGATTTCAATTCAGTTATATTTATTGTTGTGTGGAATTCACTTGGTTTTTTTTTTATAGAATATATAATGAATTACTATATTTATTTCGTCTTAGGATATCCTGCTCCTAATGTAGGATTATTCTTTTCAGCTATCACGTTTGGAGGTTTAATCAGTTCAAGTTTCATTGGATACTTAACCGATCGTTTTTCGAAGCGAATTTTAGTCATGATAGGGGCGTTTGGGAGAGGTTTATCTTATTTTGTTCTCTATGCTTCTATAATCTTACAGTCAATAATAGGAATGTATATAAGTGCATTTCTATTAGGTGTGGGTGCTCAAATTTTTTGGAATCCTTTAGATACTATAATTTCTGAAAAATCTTCAAAATATCATCGATCTTCAGCTTTTGGAAAGAGAAGACTTGCCTTAGGGATTGGAATGGTTCTTGGTACGGTTATAGGATTTACAATTTTTAGTTTATCGAATTATTTTATTCCGAATAATGCTTTTTTAATATATGGAGCAATTCCTATATTCGGGATCTCAAATATTTACGCAGGAATTCAATTCTCAAGGAAAGTAGATGAGAATAAAAAGTTTGAATACCCAGACATAGAGAATAACAGTATAGTCGAATCTGAATTAGAAACTTTAGATGAAACTTCAAAAAAAACACCAAGTTTGTTCTATTTTCTAGGAATTATTATATTGTTCTCTGGTTTTTTTTTAACCGCAATTAATTCTGGATTATATCGGCCTTATATTCAAACATTTGTACTTGCAAATATAAATAGTAATGCAGAATTAGTGGCATGGTTTTATTTACCTACAGCATTAATCGGGGCTTTAATCGCACCTAAATTAGGAACATTAGCTGACAAACTTAACACATATTTAACTGTTGTTATAGCAAGTTTTTTTGGAGGTGTGGTTACATGGTTCATTATTAATTCAGGTAATTTATGGGTTTTTTCTATTTTACTTATTATCGACCAGACCATTATGTTAACAACTAGCTTTATTTTCATTAATTTCCTCAGTCGTGTCTCAATTAAGCACCGAGGAAAGATATTCGGGATGATTACTCTTTTTGAATCAGTAGGAATGATAATAGGTCCTCTCTTAGGAGGGATCGCATGGGAAACTATAAGTCATCAAGCACCTTTTATCATTTCAATTATTGTCGAATGGTCATTAATTTCTTTCTTCATTGTAGGAATGAAGCTCCTCAATCCCTATCTTGTCGAACCAATCAAAGATAAAAAATTAAGGAAGAAAAAAGAAAATTCTATATTAAACGATTAATTAATACCAGTCAACAAACTCGTCTAATGGACGTCTCTCTCTTTCTTTTGCACGTGCTTTTTCTCGAGCTTCATCAATATGCCCAATAGCAATAATACCCATTAACTCAAACTTGTTTATTGGAAGTTTAAAAATCTCATTAACTTCTTCTTTTCGATTTAAAATTTCTCCGATCCAAGCTCCACCAATATCTTCTTCTGCATGAATCCCCAACAGAAGATTTTCCATAAATGCCCCAATAGCTTGAATATCCTTTACTCTATCATAACCTCTTTCAAGATCTAAGAATATCACTAAATTAACATAAGCATCTTCGATAATACCTCCATATTTAGAGAGCTCCGAAAGCATTCTTTTAACAGTAGGATGAATAACTATACAAACTCGCCAAGGTTGACTATTATTTCCAGAAGGTGCCCATCGAGCGCCTTCTAATATATTTAAAATCGTTTCTTTATCAATTTTCTGATAGATGAAGCTCCTAATGCTTTTTCTCTGTTTAATAAACTCGATAAAATCATTTTTAACAAGATCCATATTTAAAAAATAAGATCCATATTTAAAATATTATTTGGATATTCGTCTGGATATTTCTTCTATTTATGTTTACTAGAGATTATTAATACACTGAATATAAGAATTTTAGACTCCTTCCAGAAAAAAATATTGAGGTTATATATATGGGTAAACTTTGGGGAAAAAAGGAAGATAATGAGCTATTAGGCTCTCCACAAGAAACAATGGGTTTTTCTAAAGAATATTCTTCATTACTTCAAAATTTTATAATAAGAAAATATGATTTCACAAATCTTAACCAAGTAGAAGATATAAAGAACCAATTACTAAAAAGAAAAATATTAATTATTAATGCAAAAGAAGTCCTTGAAAATGTGGATGTTTCAGAGCTTAAAAGACGAATAGAGGATTTAAAGTCGTTCCTACGAGAAAATGGTGGTAGTATGGGAAGGCTTGGAGATAATTATTTAATCATTACCCCAAATACACATGTCAAAATTGCAAATTGATATATTATCTTTTTTTTCTCTTTCTAAGAATTTCTATAAAACTTTCGATTTGATTGAGAACTTTTGTTTCGTTCATCTTACGTGGATCGTTCATATCACTAGTGATAACGAGTGAAGGAATATCTGCTTCTTCCATTAATTTACGTTTTAAGTCATACATTCCACATGCGTTAGGGCGGCATGATAGGTTATCATGTAGTATAACTCCATCTATTTTCCAATCTTTTACTGTTTCTTTGAACATTTCTACCCTTGTTTTTAAATCATAGATATACCAAAAACTTAAAACTAATTCAGCCATTGTCTCCACAGGTTTATTAAGAACCATCTCTTTTGTGACATTTAGGTTTGTGTATTTCGTGAAAGCATAAACGTAAGGTTCATAGACAATAATTGCATTCCATCGTTCTAAGTTTGAAAAGAACTTTAAATTATACCAAAAAGGGATGCCTTCAAACATTAATCTGAAATCTTCTTGTTCTAATGCTCCAATTCCATTATCTACACGTTCTTTTGCTTCTTTATACATTCTTTTATATAATTTTATAGGAGATCTTAATCCAGTCATTGTAAACAAAGGAAATAGTCCTCCAAATGTATCTCTTGTAGATACAGGGCAAGGAATATTTTTTCTTAATTCAAAAACATCTTGCCAGATCTTTCCCATTTCAAATGAATTTAATGCTACCTCTTTTCCCTTTTCTGGATTATATTCATGACCAGTTACCTCTGTAATAAAATCTAATAGTTCCCAAAGCTGTTCAATTATATATCTCTTAAAATATTCTCGTTGTCTGTTAGTTGTATTACTTACAACATGAGGGACATCAATAGTAAAATGCGGAACATTGAATCTTTCTGCTTGTACTTGAAACCAATTAACATGAGTATCACAAATTACGTCACTAGATAACATAAAAGTTGGTTTTCTTGTTCCACCTACACTCATTTCTGCCTGACTTAATACAGCACCAACATTAGTTTTGAAATATGAGCAAAGATCATAAGAATATCCTTCATCTTCTGCGATTTCTATAAAGTTTTGAGATTTCTTTAAAGCCGCCGAAATAGTTGCTGAATTTTCTGGTAACATTGGTTGTACATCCATAGTATATAAGAATTCGACTGGTGTACCTGCTGTTGCCCAAGCGGTAGGTTTACCATCTCTGTAAGCTTGTTCAATTGCTAAAAAATGCCTTCCCATCTCATTCTTTAATTTATTTGTTGCATTTAACATCTTACCACTTTTTTTTACTATTGACAATTTTCCTTACACCTCCTCTAAATTATTTCTGCAAATGCTTCAAATCTTGTTGCTAATTGTTTATATGATTCTCTATTATATTCCATTTCAACAAATAAATATGGAATTTCTAATTCTTTAAATTTTTTACTAAAATATGGATGTGAATATAGGATTGGTTCGCAAAATTTTTGAGCAATATTTATGACACCATCAACATTATATTTTTTCGCCAAGAACTTAAGTGTTTCAAACCTTTTATATGAAGGAAATTTTGTAGAATATATAGGTTTATTTAAATGATATTTGGCAAGAGCATTAATAGGGTCTTCAGTTTCATCTACATTATCCCAAAAATATTTAGTTCCGATACATAAATCATCTATTATAATTTGAAATCCGAGGTTTTCAAGAAATCTAATGAACTCTGTATCATCTATAACTGAACCTGTTAACAAAACTTTCTTTAAGTTTTTATCCATATGTGGTTTATTTGTCTTTAACTGCTTAAGCTTCGTTTCCAGCATATTTAAAGCTTTATCTTTATCCATTTGTTGTACTCCCTTAACTAACGCATGAAATTCAGAACCTTTTAAAATCATTTTTACTCTATATTCTGAAATTTCTCTCAATAAATCCCTGATGTGGTTCATCTTTTTGATGGCTTTACCTATTTTCTCGGATGTAATATTTATATTAAACTTTTCTTCTAGCTGAGAAATCAATTCTTTCATATCATCAATAAAAAATTTTAAAGCTATTTCATTTCTTTTCAATGGGACATTCAGAAAGAATAAAAATGGTAAATCTATACATTCTAACCATATATCGAATTCACGATTAGTGCAATCACACCCGTGAGAAGTGATTATACCCTGGAAATCGTCTTTAAACCCTTCTATAGCTTGTTGAAGTATATTTCTTGCCCAGACACAATGGTTTGGAGGTACATGTTCATTTGCTTTATCTATTCC
>CAYPFJ010000120.1:0-8037 GCA_964409945.1 uncultured archaeon
ACGACGAGGAATAAGATACTCATTTCTTCTATGTTCAAAATAAAAGATATTCTGTATCCAGGTTGAAATCTGACGCCTGACAGTTTCATGGATAGGCATCTTAGTTATACGACATAATAATAAAATTAAATTCCATACTAAGGAGTTATTAAATTTTGTTAACTCCAATGTAAGTATTGAATCTTTTAAATTATACCATGTAAGGATATCATATTCCATTTCATGTATTTCTTCTTCATGCTCATATTTCTTCTTTCCAAGTAATGCATCACTAATCGCGTTTAATGAACTACTTTCATATGCTCCTCCAAATGCGTATCCTGAAATACTTCTATTAAAAAAGAAATTAAATAGATCAATATGAATCCCTTTTCGTAGGTCGCAATCTGATGATGATAAGAACCCAAAACCTCTTTTAATATGGATAGGATTTAAATCTTTATCTATTTTTAAAATATTTGCTCTATGGAACATATAATTTAAATCAAAATTATCACCATTGAACGTGATAATGATAGGATATTCCCATAATAGACGAAAGGTTTCTATTAATAATTCTTTTTCACTTTTAAAGAAAAGTATTTTAGCATCTGATGGAAATTTTTTATGGAGCCCACGATAAATAAATCCTTCTCTTTCTAATACATATACTAATTTTAATCCATCTGAAGCTACAAAAGATATGCTAATAATTGCTTGTTTTGCTTGACGAGGATCTGGAATAACAAAATCTTCTGATCCTAAACTTACTTCAATATCCATAGCTAACCGTTTCACATCTGGAATTGGAGTTAGAAATATATCCAAAAACTTTTCTGAAAATTCTTGAATTTCTTTAGATTCATCTTTAAATAGATTCCGTAATTCTTTTGCCAGGATTTTTGATTCTTCTGAATCCTCTTCAAAACTTAATTTTTTAATTTGTCCACCTTGAATACTATAAATTAAACCAGGAATAAGTTGCCTATCGAAAATATAGTTTAAATGATATCTGATGTCTGCCTCCCACGCTTTTTTATTATTTTTGCTTAAAATATTTCTGATATTAGTCCCAGATCCTCCGATATCAGAGGGAGTTTTACCATAAATTTTCGTCATTAATATTTTTTTATCCTTTAACAAATCTATTTTATCTACTTCTTCAAATCTAGTGAAACCTTCATAATCTTTCAATTCAATTATTTTTTCCAATTCTGAAATAGGTTCTTTACTTAAACAATAAGGTTCATGATCGGTTGTATCAATCCATATCTTAATATCATCAGATTCTAAATCGTAGAATTTACAATATGCTTTATTTTGTCCACCGTCGTAATCAACATCAAGTAACAACCCTCGTTCCATATCTTCAGCAATATCTCCTTTTTCGATTAAGTATCGAATATACGTTGAAGTCACTGTCTCACGTAAGACTTTGGATGTTTTAATATTACCTTCCTTTAAGCCAAAAGGTTTATCATTTCCTTTAAAAAATAAGGTGGAAGGTATTTCTTTTGAGATCTTTTCTACTAATGGAGTCTTTTCTTTTTCTTTGTCTCTTTTTGGAGTTTTAGGTTGAATTTCAGTTTTTTCTTCCTTCTCTTTTTTTGGTTTTGCTACTTTTGAAGATTCTTTGGGTTTTTCTTTTTTCTGCTCTTTATCATCAACAAAGGAAAAAAGTGACTTTTGTTCCTTATCGCCCAATTTTTTCTTTTTTGGAGGTGGCATAAATTTCAATAAAATATAATATTTTAATGACTAATATTAGTAATTATTCTAATATTTATTATTATACTCTCCCTTTAATAACTCTAAAATAGAATAATTAAATGTAAAGAAAGACCTACTTAATTCCTATAATGAAAAAATCTGGTACTAGCTGTTTTTTTCAATTATTTTCTTTATTTCTTCTAATAAAAGTTGTTTTTCAGCAATATACCAATCTAGCTGGCTTTTACTAGGATTTTCATAAAAGATAATTTCAGCAACGTTTTTAATTTCTTTATCATTAGGAGTGATCAGTTGACCATTAACATCCTCTCTTAGTAAAAGGATAAGATTATCTGTTTCTAGTGGTTTAATATCATAACCATCTTTAATGTTTTTGTTAATTGTAACACACAGTTCGGCAAGCCTCCAAACTGCCTTCTCAATAGGTCGGTTTTCTTTGTAAATCTTAAATGCTAGAGAGGTTACATCTTCTTTTGTAAATGGAGACATTTCTTTCTGCTCACCTCGTTATTTGTTTTATGAACGTAAGAGTAGTTAATCTTTAGTCTATTATTTAATATTATAGATAAACTTTTAACGTTTTGTGTTGACATTTTTAAACCTTTAAAACAATAAAATTAAAAATTTATCATAGTTTAATATAAAATATATTAAATTTATTTTGCCTCCGTAGCTTAGCGGTATAGCATTCGACTTGTAATCGGAAGGTCGGGGGTTCAAATCCCCCCGGGGGCTGTATTATTATTGATATTTAAAGCTCTTTTTTTAATCTTGATTAACCAAATATTGATAGATCAATTCAGCGGCTTCTTCAATACCACTTAAAGTACTAATCTCAGGAACATTATGAGAATACATGATTGGGATTCCAATTAGCACAGAAGGGATACCAAGCCATTTTTGAGCTTTTCCAGCATCAGAACCATAAAATTCCAAAATTCCATTTTGATATTTTAAATCGTTTTTTTCAGCTACCTCAACTAAGGTTTTGCATAATTTATAATCAAAAACACCAGAACCACCCGCTTCTTGCCACACAATTACAGGTCCTTCATTCAATTTTATATCGGAACTTACCATACCTGGGAAATTTTCAACAATTCCGATATCTAATGCTATAATTTCATCTATTGAATTATTTCTAGCAAAAAATAGTGATCCTTCTGTACCTATTTCTTCTCTTGTAGTCGCAACAATATAAAGATCAAATGGTTTTATTAAATTTCCATTCTCATCTGATAAATTATTAAATATTTTTTGTGCTAATAGGACTAAACCTGTTAATGCGACCAAGTTATCCATTGAATATCCAGAAATGATATTATCATTAAAGTCTTCATTTAATAACTCAAACTCTCCTGAGAATACAAATGGAGCCCCGACATGTATTTTAAATTTCTCAGTTACCTCTTGTTTATCTTGAGCTCCGATAAATATCTCCATTTGAAGTGGTTCAATTTTTTCTTCCCCCCTTAGTTTCGGAGGAACCGTATGAGTGGATCTTCCTGCTATCACTCCATTTATCCATTTTCCTTCCATATTTAATATTGAAATTTTCTTAGACACCAACCATCTCCCTTCATATCCACCCCTTTCAGAAAATTCTAAAGTGCCTTCTTTTTTTATTCTTCTAATGGTCCCTCCAATTTCATCCATATGGGCAAATATAGCAATAGTTTTTTTATTAGATTTTCCATTGAATTTAATATAATAATTGCTAAGTGAATCTGCATTCACCTCAATGCTCTTATTTGTGAGGATTTTCTCTAATTCCGCTTTAAAAAGTTCCCCACGAGCTTTTTCTAATCCACTTGGTGCCCTTGCTGATGATAGCGTCTTAATAATCCTAAATATCTCCTTTTTATCCAATGTTTCTCACTTATTTTACTTTAATTTTTATAATTTTAATCTAAATAGAATTAAGATTTATAGTTCAATAAAATTGCTATTTTATAATATCATTTATTAATTTCGAAGAATATGTAGATATAAATAGTATCATGATTGGTGAAGTGTAATAAATAAAATCAACAGGGTTATTCTTTGCATAATAGACGACGTTAGGGCTGAACATTTCTTTGATTTTATTAAAAAAGGATTACTTCCAAATTTAAAGAAATTAATGGATAATGGTATTTACTCCGAGAATTGTATTACTGATTTTCCTCCCATTACTTATCCTACTCAAGTTTCTTTATTGACTGGTACCTATACCGGAAATTTTAAAAAAGAACTATGTCATGGGGTGCCTCTCTTAAATTGGATGGGACGTGATGTTGCACCACCAATATTAAGAGAATATGCTGCAATAAATTTACAGATCTATAAAATTAACAATGATATGGGAAAAAATTGCAAAACTCTTCTTGAAATGGTAGGAGATGGAAATACTGCCAGTATAGCCCAATTCATTAATAGAGGGTCTAATTATATTTTTCCTGAGAGAAAATCTGAACTCGCTATGCTTTATCTTATGTTGATGTATTTCCCTAGCGTAAAAAAGAGAATGGTTAGATCTAATTCTGTTATTGTTCAAAAATTAGTTGAAACATTCGAGAAACCTAAAAAGTTTTTTGAAAATTCAGATCCACCAACCGTTTCTTCAATTTGGTTTATGTCCTCAGATTTATTAATGCATAAGTTTGGTTTTGATTCGCACATTTATAAATTAAATTTACTCCATATTGATAAAGTTATTGGAGTTTTAATTGATGAACTGGAGAGATTGGGTTATTTAAATGACACTGCTATAGCAATTACTTCAGATCATGGAAATTATAAAACGAATAAGATTGGAAATTTAGATTCCTTTTTAAAACTAAATAGTTTAGTAAATTATCATCCACTTAAAAAAGTTAAAGGAAACATGGATCTTGCATATTATGCTGGAGTGGGATTTTTCTATTTTAAAGGTAATAGTAATAGCAATCTTAAAAATAGTTGGAGTCATCCGACGCTTAGAGAGCTTGAACGATATGGTCCGAAAAAAATAAATTTATTAGATAATTTACTTAAAATCGATGGAACTCGTTTAATGTTTTACAAAGATGAACATAATAAATATAATAAAGGGGTAATTCATCTTAAAAGAAAAATTGAAGATACAGGTAAAATAATAACAGGAAGGATTGAGTATGAAGGAAATGGTATGGACTATAAAACTCGTTATATTTCAAACAGCGATAATCAGGATATATTTGGTTTTATCAATGATAATTCAGCAAGTAAGTTATTAGACAATAGATTTCACTCAACTCAAGAATGGTTAGAAGCTACTTATCACTTAGATTACCCTATACATCCCGATCTAATACCACGCCACTTTAAAAATCCGAGAAGTGCAGATATTATCCTTAGTAACAATGAATCCATAAAATTTGGGATACATCATGGAAAGCAAAAAAGCAAAAATCTATATGATCATGATATAGGTTTACAGAAATGTATGGCAGTTCCGTTAATTATAGGAGGATCGTTAGAAATTCACCAAAAGCAAATTAAAGTATGTAAAATCACTGATATAGTTCCAACTCTATTGAAACTTATGGGAAAAAGACCACACGAGAGTGTTATTGGAAAAAGTTTATTCTAATTGAAAGTCTAAGCTATATATTTCTATATAGGATATATAGGATATATAGTAAAACTATTCAAATGACTTAGAACTATTTAATTTCAAGTATAAGTTTGATTTTATGTAAAAAATAAATATATATAGTGTCGTAACAAATAAGTCTTATGAAAAGACGAACCTTATTTTTAATTATATTAATATTAGGGATATTCTGTGGAATCTTGTTCACTCTTTTAGATAATTATATTAGATCTTTTGTTTAAACTAAAATATAATCAACCTTAGATAATTATGAATCAACCACGCAAAATTAAAAAACATAGTAAAATTAGTATAGTATTTATATTTATAATAGGGTTCCTTATTGGAAGTTTCTCTACCAATCTTATTCTTAGGAATACAGGAAAAAAAACTCGCATTACAATCATTTATAGTTCTGAAAAGGCAAGTTGGATGACAGTTGCTTATTCAGATTTTATGGATGAGTGGCAAACAACCCATCCGGATGACCCTATAACTATTGATATGCATCCTTATGGTTCTTCGAACTCGATAATTAGTATTCTCAATGGTGAAATTTATCCTACTATCTGGAGCCCTGCTAGTTCAATTTGGATGCCATTTTTAAATTCTAAATGGGCAGATCTGTCTCATAGTGCCATACCACTTGTAAATATTAGCGCAGCAGTTAAAATTATATATTCACCTATAGTAATTGCTACTTGGGAATCTTTTAATCAAACTCATAATATAAAAGGATTCAAAGATGTGCATGATCTGACTTTAGACCCAACTGTAAACATTAGAATGGCTCATACCGATCCCCGTTTATCAAATTCAGGATTTATGACTATGATAATGGCATTATCTGCTGCTTCTGGTACTTCTTCAGAGAATTTAACAATGTCTGATCTTACAAATCTCAACAATCAACAATGGTTAAGAGAATTTGAATCTAGTGCTGTAGTATATGGAACATCTACAGGTTTCTTAGCACGTTATATGAATAATCAGGGCCCAACTGCTTTGAATATTGCTTTCTTATATGAAAATTTAATAAGAGATATTTCAAGTACAGCTACAGGAGGAAAAATCATTGCTATCTATCCAGAGGAAGGTACATTATACAGCGACCATCCATTTTGTATATTAAATGCTGATTGGGTAAGTCCTCAGCAAAGAGTAGTAGCTGAAGCTTTTCTAAATTTTCTGAATGAAAATCAAACCGTCATTTCTGCCTTGGAGTATGGTTTTAGACCCATTAATCCTTCAATTCCATTAGATTCTGAAGTATTTAATTATGAGACTAATGGTATTCAATTAAACATTACACATATACCTGAGTTAAAAACCCCGAAAGATGGGAATGTGTTACTGAAAATTCCAGATCTTTGGTTATTATGTAAAGCGTCAGCTTAAGAGGAAATAATAATTAAAATGCTAAAAAAAAATCAAAATTTAAAGGAAGAATATCTTAAAGAGGAATTAAAATTACCTTTAAGTTTAAAAATAGACAGATTTTTTTCCAAATCAATATATAGGAAAAGCCTAGATACTATTGTAATTATATTTTTTATTTTGGTTATTATAGGTCCAATAATTAACATCTTTGCTACAATTCTTTTAAATATTCCTTCAATAAATAAAGATGTTTTTAATAATAGCCTATTAGGTAATTTACAATGGCTTAACATATTGAGCGCTCTAGGATATTCCTTCTCAATTGCTTCAATAGCTGTTGGGATTGATATTATTATTGCGTTTCCGATTTCAATCATATTAACACGTTATAATTTTAGAGGAAAAAAAATTCTTGATGCGTTGGTAGATTTACCAATGGCGGTGCCTACAAGTGCATTAGGGTTTTCCATAATGTTGTTTTGGGGAATATTTGGAATTAATCCTGGATTTACACTGATTTTACTTGGACATATTGTCTTTACCTTTCCATATATTGTACGGAACATGAAGATAGTATTAGAAAAAACTGCAACACTTTATGAAGATGCAGCCCGAACCCTTGGTGCTCCAGGGATTACAGTATTTCGAACTATTACTGTTCCATTGATGAAGGAAGGATTAATTGCTGGTGCTGTCCTTGCTTTTACAAGAAGTTTAGGCGAAACAGGTGCTACAATTATTCTTTCAGGTCTAGTCGAAACTGCCCCAATTCTTATTGTTGGTTTTAGAAGACAATTGGAACTACCTTCTGCTTCACTGTTAGCAGGAATATTAATAGCTGTATCTATTTTACTATTATTTTCAATAAAATTCTTAACGCGAAAAGTAGGGATTCCAGTAAAATCTGTATGGCCAAGAATTGAAAGATTTTTAAGTAAAAAGAATTTAAGGTATTTAAGGGATGCTTTAACTTTAGGAATCCTTTTTGTTGTGATCCTTATTCCTGCTTTTTATATCTTAGCAGAGATTATTGGAGAGGATTTCATAGGGGAGGTATTTTTAGGTCAAGATTATAAATGGGTATTTATATATACAAGTTTTGTGTACTCAATAGAAATTGGAGCTTTAGCTGTATTTGTAAATATAATTTTTGGAATACCTTTTGCTTTTATAATCACTAACCGAAATTGGGGGAAGTTTATTACATTTTTAGATACTATTTTAGATATCCCAATTGCAATCCCTTCAGCTGCTTTAGGATTTGCAACGTTCTTGTTTTGGGGCCCAGTTGGTTTAGGATTATTTCAATCTGGATTTTTTATGATCTTATTTGTACATATTGCTTTTACATT
>CAYPFJ010000121.1:0-8025 GCA_964409945.1 uncultured archaeon
ACATTCATAGGTTACTTTTACATTATCAAGTAATAAAAATGTTTTTGTTTTAAAAAATTCATTATAGAAATCAATCTTTCATGGCTCTCTACATGTTGTAATTGAGTTCCAATGTTATGTTCTAAGTAAATATCATCATATATTATACCCGTTGTCATAATACTATCTCTCTATTTTTACTTTTTTAATATTTTTAGGACTTAATTACTTTAATATTTATATATAAACTTAAAAAAGTTTCTTCATAGGATTAATTATATATGAGCAAGACCGTTAAGTACACACTGAAAATCATTGTAATTGGAGAACCCGCTGTTGGAAAAACAAGCTTAGTTAAAAAATTTATTACGGGACAATTTACTAAAGATTATCGTTCAAGTATAGGAACAAACATTTTTACTAAGGAACTAAAATTAGAAAAGAATATTGATATAAAGATTCAGCTTTGGGATATTGCTGGACAAGAGCGTTGGATAAGTATGAGACCTTCTTATTATTCTGGGGCTAAGGGAATTATTATTGTTGGGGATTTAACACGTAGAAACACATTCGATCAAATTGAAAAATTCTGGATTCCTGATGTAAAACAATATTGCGCACAAGCTCCAATTATTCTACTCGCAAATAAGAATGATTTAGGAACAGAATTAAGTGAAAAGGAGATTTTTTCTTTAGAAAAGAAAATTAATGCAATATCAATTATTCGAACATCTGCAAAAACAGGAGAAAATGTTGAATTAGTATTTAAACTTATCTCAGAAGAAGCAGTAAAAGTGTTCTATTAAAAATAACCCTATTTTAAACATAATTTAAAAGAATTAAATTAATCTATTTTATTTGTAAATTTAATTTGGTTACTTTTTGGCTCGTATAAGGTTCCCTCTTTTATTAGCTCATCTAAAGCGTTTTCTATGAATTTTTTATCTAAACTCTCTTCTAACTCTAAAATTTGAATAACATTTGATTTTTCAAGTGCTCTCCAATTATTTTCCTCAAAGATCTCTTTCAATCTATTCATAATAGTTTCTAATTTATTTAGATTAGTTCTAGATTGACCAACAAAAATTCTGTCCATATCAATTTTTCCAGTTGTTTCGTCATAACCTGTGTCTTTAAGATATCTCTTGAATAATTTAATTATTTCTTCTACATCTTCTTTAAGTACATTATCTCTTAACGCCATTTTAGCATAAGCCTCACTAAGCCTAACCAAAGCATCTAAATTTCTTGCTAAAATCGATATTATTGCATCTTCACTGTCATATTGACCTCTTAAATCAAGGTAAAATTCTTTTATTCTTTCTTTAGCTTCATCAGATAAAACGGGATTACATGTCCTTCTAGCGTGTTTAATATATTTTTTCAGAAGATCTCTTGAGATGGGTGCTACAGAATTATCATTTTCTTCAAGTGTTTCTTCTGAGTTCATCATGGAATTTTTTAATATAAACTCAGCCATTTGAGCATCATCTGCGGGGTTAGGCTTATCAACAACTATAAAAATTAAATCAAAACGAGATAAGAGAGAAGGCGGTAATCTAATATTTTGAGTAGGTGTTTTATATCTATCATATCTTCCAGAATATGGATTAGCTGCCGCTATGATCGCTGTTTGAGCTTTCAATGTGGCAACAATTCCAGCTTTTGCAATACTTACGGTATTATGTAGAACAACTCCTTGGCTAATAAAAGTGTGATTAGGTTCTAATGTTATATCATAAACCCATGGTGTATAATTTTTTTCTCTATTTTGGATACATTTAATTTTCTTAATTTTATCCCAACAAATGTCTGATTCTAATATAGAGTTTAAAATATTAATTTCATCCTCAATTTCTTTAATTTTAGTCTTAAGTGAGGCCATAACCTTCAATCTTAAATTCTCCCTCTGTTTTTTATTATATCCACCTCTTTCATAATAATCAATACTGCTTCGATTAAATCCAGAGATTTGGGCTAAAGTCTCCTGAGAATAACCTGTTTTATTTCTAATTTCTTTAATATCAATATTCTTATCTATTACTTTCATAATTTTTAAGAATTTATTTTGGATTAGAGTTAACTCTTTTTGAAAAACATTACGAGTAAATCCATGATTTTCCTTTAAATGTCGATGGAAATATCCATCATAAGTAATAGCTAATTTATGTTTAAGATTAATAATCACTTTTATTATTGAAGTTGGAAATATATCATGATGATGCGTTTTGGGTTTTTCAGGTTTAATTAGGATTCTAATTTTTTCAATTCTATAATCATCCTTTTGAATAATCTCTTCATAGAAGAGAATTAATGACTGTGCACGAATGTAAACTTTAAAGGAATCATTATATTTATCGTAGGTGATTCGAGAGTGAATTCCTAATTTCAAGAGTAAATCTTGATAATCAACACTCAAACCTTTAGAAACCGTTCGGTAGCATATTGCTGTAGATTCTACACTCCCATCACCTTTAAAAGCACTAATCAAGAACTCCTTGATTATCTTACGACTACTTGATAATATTTTATTTGGTGCACGTTTAAATTTTGAGATTGTCATCACTTCTGGAAAATTCTCCATCATCCACTCATATAAATTAACTGATATATATCTTAGTGTTTTTAATCCATCCTCTCTCTCATTTATAGAAGGTTTAATGCTAAAAATATCTTCCATCAAATGATAAAAATCTTCAAGTATAATGTCATTCATATTTGAAAATCCTATTTCTGAGCTGGATCCTTTATAACTATAGCCTTCACTAACGATATATCCAAGTAATCTACCTAATTTAGAATTTAAATATTTTGGAATGAATAATTCTTTAGTTAATGGGTGATTTGAACTAATACTTTCGTGTAATTTAATCTCTTCACTTGAATTTGGTAAATATTTTGGTATAGGGATGAAATCATCTTTAGTACAATCCTCTGCTCTAATACACTTTAACATACCTTCGCGGTATATGAAAATTGGATGTTCGGGTGTAACTACTATTGATCTTCCATTGGTAAATGTAATTTCATAAAAATAGTTAGGAGCTTTATGACGACTTACTCGATCTACACCACTTTTAAAGATTTCCTTAAAGTTAGTTGTATATAATTTTAAATTATTATATTTTAAAATTTCACAATCTTTGCCCTTTATTACTTTATCCTTGTTTTTCTCCATTAAAGTATCAATATATTCTCCAATAACAATTCTTCTACCATCCACGCTTAAGATTTCAGTATTATAATGGTAGGACTGTTGTTCCATTGCTTCATGAAGTGCAGATCTATCAACAGTATCCATTTTATCAAATTCATCTATTGCAGCTACACCTCCATTTGCTAATACAACAACCCCAGCTTCAAGGTTCATTTGACCTGTGTCAGTATCCTTTATCACGGCAGCAGTTAGACCTACGGCCGTGGAACCCTTCCCAGATGTGTATAATCCTCTTGGAGATACCTCTATAGCACTTTTCAGAATTTCACTATTATGGACGATAATATTACCATTCGCTATAATAAAGTGACCATCATCAGTTCCAAGATCATAAACGGATGTTTCTTCATTGATTACGTTTATTTCCTCAATTTTATCCCAGAAAATATCTGATTCAGTTAACTTCTTCAACCAAATTAGATCGGCACTATATTGTTTATCTTTGTTTCTATATAGATCTTCGAATATGTGTACCATTTTTCTAAGATATAATCTTCCAGCCCTTTGTCTTTGAGCTTTACCACGAAGTTCTGCTAAAAAATCTCGCTCTTTAGAACCTCTTCTCCCTATTATTTCGAGATCATTAGAAATCCTCTGTAAAATATTACCAAAATTAGGGATAATGTCTTTTTTTTGATATCTTGTTCTTGAACTTGCAATATCTATAGCTAGTTCGAGTCGTTGTTGTTTTTCTGCTGATAAAAATCCTATTTTTTTATTGAATTTAATTACTTCTTCTCCTGTTAGAATTATTTCATAATAGATATTTCCTTCATATTGTCCTGATTGAATGGTTTTAGTATTAATTGTACTGAAAATCCCAATTGTACTTAACATATCGGATATTGAATATGCTAATATTCTACTTGCGGTGGTGGCAGAAATAAATAGGGCTTCATTTTCAATATAACTATCCCCTGTAAAATAAGCAGAAAGTAAGCTACAACGAAAATCTAGCGGGGCGGATAACAAAATACTGTGAAATTTTTTATTTTGCGCATGATTTCCAAAAAAACCGCTAAACCAATATCTTAGACTTGCATTATGAATTTGGATAGAATCATCATAATCGTAATATGAAGCCCTCCCAAAAATATCTATAAGATCATTTTCAATTATTGTTATTATTTCTTCATTCGTATTTGAAATTCTTATACTACTTTTAGGGGTATCCCCTTCTGCGAGATAAAATCCGATAATTCTTCCAAGTTCATTATTAAATTCAATCATTCTTGGAACCCAAGTATTGTCCCGTTTCCTCCTTATCCAATCCTCGTTTGGTATAGCATCAAGATCTCTTAGATATGATAAAAATGTTCCTTCAGTAATATTTGAAATTATAGCTGCCTTACTAAGAGTAGTTCCATCATTCAAATATAATTGAACCTGTTCACGTATTGTTTTAGCGCTAACCAAATCCTCTTTATCAAAAAATACACTTATATCAA
Source organism: uncultured archaeon (assembly GCA_964409945.1). Lineage (GTDB taxonomy): Archaea > Asgardarchaeota > Lokiarchaeia > Sigyniarchaeales > SOKP01 > Loki-b32. Next base: position 4,645 of record CAYPFJ010000121.1, read on the forward strand.
TCCAATCACAATTATCTTTAAAATCTAAATTTCTCGCAATAGGTAGATATAAATTGCTATAATTTTCATAAAGATCATTACCATCAATTACTTTCATTTCACCATTTATTAATGTAGTAAATGAATGATTTGGAGTTGTAATAATAACGCGCCCGGATTGTGTTTTAATCTGAATAAGAATATTGGTCCTATGTCTGCTTACTTCATTGATTCTAGATATCTGAGTTTTCAGAGTATATGGATTTATTGAATATGTATATATTGGATTATTATTTAATAATTTAAGGATATCTGTATCTCCTTTTAAAATTACGTCAAAAAGATTTTCATCAAGAAGTTCATCAACAAATTTTCCTATTTTTCTATTAGTCCACATTATTCCTGTTGATGTTTCGGTTCCAATATATATTTTTTCAGAACCATAAACACTTTTTCCTGTTCCAGGATCTCCTACGAATAACACATGTATATCACCCCTTTTATAACCACCTCCGGGTTTTTTCTTCCTTGTCCCTGCAAATAAGCTTAAAGCTGATGCTATTTTAAGATCTTCTCTCCCATATATATCAGGAGCGATTGATCGCGCTATTTTTTTTTGAATAAATGGTTCTTTTGATAGAGCTTCAATTTTATTCATATCTTCTTTAGATAGATCAATAGTATCTTCTGACTTATCTTCAGGATCTATAAAATTAATATCAAAAAAAGTCTTGAATAATGTAGAATTATTACTTTTAGTCGATTGGGCTAAAACCGATTTAAAAACTCCCATCAATTTAACTCTATCCCCAGGTTTTACTGTATCAACTAAATCATGTGTTAAAATTGCCTGAACTGATCTAGGAATTCTTCCAGCGGGCAAATCTTCTGGTATCTCTTGAATCATGACGCTTTGCCAATCAATAAATTCTGAACTTTTTGATATAAGTCTAAAATCTGTTTGTGCTCTTGCTTTACATCTTTTATTTACACAAAATTTAGGCCACCTTATTCTCGAAGTTAACTGAATAATATCAAATTGAGCTCCACATATATTACATTCAAAAGAGGCTTTTATTATCTTAGGTCTTATGGTAGAGCATCTAACTAAGATACCGTTGGACCAAACTAGGGTACTAATATGTTTTGCCCTTAATCCTCTTAAAGGGATAAATAAAGTGCTTATTTTTTCTTTAGTGGTTATTCTGACAAAATAATTTTGATTAGAAAGTTTTGATCCCTGAAATTTTAATAAATTCTTAAATGCTCCTATAGCATCTTCAAGTAAAGCTTCAGGATCTTGTTTTAACAATTCAGCTATATCTGGTTCACTTGCTAATAAATCTTCATATAGAATAATTAGAGTATTTCCTCCTTTTGCGTAAATATCATTAATTTGATCTTGATACTTATATACGCCTGGTTTTTCTTGAAATAAACGATAAAAATCCTCAAAGCGTTGAACTTTATTAATTGGTTGAGTAGAGCTTGGTAAAGGGATTGTCATGATAAAACACATTAATTTTTATTGATATGCCTAAAATATTCTTGGTAATTTTTTAATTCTTAATATTAATGACTTATTTTATTAAAGAGAAAATAAAGAAATATTAAAAAAAAGGGACGGTGTAAGATTTATTGAATTACTTTTAATTCTTTTTAAAGAAAAATTAAAAAATTAAGTATCTTTTAGTTGCTGTAGGGTTGCACAAATAATAGGATCCTGACTCATTTCACATCTTATTTTTAAAAGAGAAATAACTCGTTTTTTAATCTCTTTATCTTCATATTTAGCAGTTCGTCCTAAAATTAGTGCAATTGAACGTTGGGTTTCAATAGAACCTTCATCACTTAGATTTTTTAATAATTTTGATAATATTTGATTAAGTCCTACTTCTTGTATAATTTCAACAAAACTATTAATAGCTCTAGCTCTTACTTCTTTTGATTCATCCTCTAATAATATTACGATCTTATTAAAAATCTCATCGATTTGATTACTATAAATTCTAACTAGTCCAGCTGAGGCTTCTCTAACTTTTGGATCAATGCTAGTTAGATTATTTATTAAATCATTAAAAGAGATATGAGAATCATTTACCTCTTTAATAGTTGATAGAATATTTAAGGCTGACCTCTGAACCCAATTTTGCTCATCATTTAGCAAAGAAACTAACTTTTCAATGATTTTTTCCTTATTATCAACGTGTTTAATAATTTCTCCTAAGCTTGTGACCGCTGCCTCTCTAACTATCCATTCATCATCGTTTGAAGCTCTATTAATTAAAGCATCTACAACTGAAATTGGAAGTTTGTATCCAATATACCCTAGAATCTTCGCACTTGTTTCACGGATAAAAGAATCTTGATCGTTAAGAAAATTTAAAATTTCTTGGACTGGAATAATATCTGGGGAATCTTTAGCAATATCTAATAAAGATTTAGTAAGTGCTATTCTTACAGATAACTCTTGTTTAGATAATAACTGTAAGAATTCAGACATATGTGGTTTTAATAGAGAAGAGTCTTTTTGAGCTATTTTTGATATAATACTTGATGCTGTTTTCTTTTCTTGTTTGTTTTTATCTTTATATAATAATGATAGAATTGGTTTTAAATTGCTATATTTTACAAATTCTTCAATCAATCCATCTATTGAATTAAGAGCATTTAATCTTACATCATTATTTTCATCATTAAGATAATTTATTAAGTTTAGAATTATATTTTTTGGATCTTTTTTACCAATATTTATTAATGTTTGTGATATAATTCCTTTTGTTATATATTTAGTAATATCTGGGATTTTAATTAAGTTCTGAACAATTAAATCAGGGTTGTTTTTATAATTTTCTATTAAAATATTTGAAATATTTTCTCTTAATTGTTTATTTTCGAATTTTATAAATACTAAAAAAAAAGTCAATATTTTATCAGGATTATATTTCCATAATCTTCCGAGAAGTGAAACAAAGCTATTTAATACCTCATAATTATTTGGATCGACTTTATTAACTATATTGTCAATATCTAATAACCCGGGTTCCTCTTCAAAATATTTTTCCAATACATTTATGGCTGCTTGTCGAGTTTTTTCATTTGAATCAGTTAAACCATCAAAGAGAGGCAAAATTGGAATATTATTTTTTCTAAATTTACCTATTTTTGCTAAAACCTCATAAATTGAAGCTCTTACAGAACTAGATGGATCTTTCATCAGAGGAATAATTTTAGAAATCATTTTTTTGTCAATATCTTTGTAGTCAAGATTTTTTAGATTTTTAATTGCTGCCGCGCTAATTTCATTATTAATATGAAATATTTTTTGAATTATAGTATCAATAGGAAGTACATAAGAAGATTCTGCCAAAATATTTAGAATCTCGACTTGAACCTTACTAT
>CAYPFJ010000122.1:0-7780 GCA_964409945.1 uncultured archaeon
TTGACTGTCAAAATTCATTTCAATTCATTGATGGATTAGGTAACGCAATTTTTAGCACTGAAATAGGAAAACAGAGACAAAAATTAGGTTTGATACGACTAATACTCCCTCAATTTTCTAAGAAAATCGATAGTCTTGTTAAAAAAGCCTCAGAAATCAAAGATCATAGAACATTTGATATTAAGAGAATGCTGGGGGAATTAATAATAAAGTGATATGGTGAGCTAATGAATTTTTTTACCTTTTTAGATAAATTAAAACGGAATTATAATTCTATAATTTTATATTGTTTATTAGATAGAATTCCGATAATAGTTTTAGGGGAAGACTCAGATAAGATTGATAACTTTTTGATTGAACTTTCGGAACTTGTCAATTTTCGAAAAGATTATGTATTTTATACCGATTTTATCTCAATAAATGATTATGAAAATCTAATATCAAATGAAAATGTTGATTATAATTCTCAACGTGCCCATATCAGGTGTCCTTGTAGTGTTTCAATTAAAGCCTTAAATCAATTTGATAATGTAGATTCATGGCTTATTGGATTAATAATTCCTGAAAAAAAAGATGAAGTAGTTTATATCAAAAATTTAATTAAAGAAAAAGCAAAAGATTTACTGTTTATTACAATTTCATCTGATACCATTTCAATAAAGGTTGAAGGTATTAATTTAAAATTAATAGATTTAACACTTGAACAAAATACATTTAAAAAAATATCTCAAGATACTGAAAAATCCATAGCAAAAATGAAGAGAGTGCTATCATCAGATAAAATAACAACAAATCAACTTGATAAAGATTTATTAAAAACTTTATTAGACTTTGAAGAAGAAAAAAATGAGTTAAAAAAAAATATATTCAAAAGGGAAGTCCAAAATTTTTATTCGGGTTCAAAGAGAGCTTTTTTTATCTTATCTAGATTAAATCTGCTTAATGATATAGGAATTCAAACTCGGATTGGCAGTAAAACTCTTTTAGAAACAATAGATTATGAAGAAGCACCAATCGAAAGAATTCTTTCCTTTATTGATAAAGAATGGGGAGAAAATTTTTCGACCTTAATCGAGGATGGTAAAAAGGCTTTTATGGGTGATAAAATAGTTTCACTTTGGGGTTAGATAATATTATGATTTTTAATTATGATAATAAAACTTTACAAGTTAAAATAGTGTATTATGGCCCTGCAATGTCAGGTAAAACAACTTCAATAAAATCTCTTTTCTCTTATTTTAATAAGGAACATACTGTCAAATCAATTGATAGTTCGGTAGGACGTACCTTATTTTTCGATTTTGGGGTATTGCATTTTGAAGGCGCTGAATGGGGGCTAAAATTTTTAATTTATTCTGCAACAGGTCAAGATTTTTATGCAAGCACTAGGCCTGCTACTTTAAATGGTGTAGATGGATTAATTTTTGTAGTTGATCCTCAAATTGAATGTTTAGAACATAATAGAAGATCTTGGAATGAATTAAAAACGTTGTTTGGATCTAATTTTTATAATATTCCCATCGTAATTTCATTGAATAAATGTGATATTTTTGAGAAAAAAAATTTAGAGAAAGATGATTTTTTATCTTACATAGATCTTCATAGGTTTAGACATATTTCTTTGAAAAAAACAATAGCAATAAATGGAAAGGGAGTATTAGATTCCTTTAATGAATTAATTAGATTTATCTTTCCACAATTGAACATTAATCTTAGTATTAATAACTAATTCTTATTTTTATTCTCGCTTTCAGTCTTTAGGTACATATTTTTAGATATTCTTTTTATATAACCTTGTAGATAGAATTGTTTTAATAAATTTCTCACTTTACGTACTTCTACAGCGTCAATTCCTAAAAGACTCATTATTTGAAAAATTGAAAATTGTTTTGGTAAATTTTCCTTAATATTATTATATAATCCCGTTTTTAATCACATCAATTTTTTAAATCTACAAAAATTAAATGAAGAAAGCTTTTTATACTTTATTTAAATTACAGAAAATAATTTAAATGGCGTTTAGGTTTTTATAATCCTCAAAGTAACTATAATTTATCATTCCTACTTATCGTAGATCATTTTTGTTTAGTTCTTTTCATCGAATTTTTACAACCTTAATTAATGCCCAATAATCTTTTAGATCATTATAAATTTTTTTTTTAGATTAAGAAAAATAGGAAATCAATATATTTTTCCTGTATTAATTCTAATAAGTTTTAAAAGTTCAAATATCACGGAATTCTTTAAAATTGTCTCCGATTGGAGCCTCTCCATCACCATATATTTGGTATAACCCTGTTCTTCTAGCACATTCAATAAAACTACGATATACATTTTTTCTTTGCTCATACAAAGCACAAGAATTATAAATTATAGGATTCCAAATATATAATTTATGATCAGGTTCATACCATAATTTTTCATCTTTTAAAACTTGTTTAAAATCTTCTTCACCAATTACTTCTGTGAGATCTTGTTTATTGAGCATAACTATAAGAGGTATTTCTTTAATTAATTTCTCTCTTGTAACATTTTTCAGTTCTTTTAACGATTCTATATTATCTTCAAAAAAGTGGGTTTGTGAATCAACGGTGAAGATAACTCCATCGGTCCCCTTAAATATTTTTTTTCTTAAAGGTGAGAATCTTCTCTGGCCAGCAACAGTGTATACATGATAAAAAACTTTTCCTCGACTCTTTTGCTTTGTTGATTGAAAAATACCTCTATCAAAATATAATGTTGATCCACTTGCCATTGAGATTTTTGTTAAATTTCCAGTAGGTTCAATATCTATTTCATTTTCTTTAGTGTATCTATAAAGCGTATCTACGATTGTTGTTTTTCCTGATCCTGCCATCCCCCAATATAAAAGTTTTATATATACTTTATGATCTGCTGTAAATCTAACCATTGAAATTCATACCTTAATTAATAAATTTTTATGTAAAATGTTGCTCCTTCCAACATATTTCGTAAAAAGAGCATCTTGTTGATGAAATATTCTAGTAATTTTTATTTAAATATATTAATACGTATTATTATAATTTAGTATTTATAATTGCTTTGTGATATTTTAAATTTTTTTTTAACAAGATATTTAAATGCAGAACTCAACTTTACTAAAAAACGTGAGAATTCATTCAAATTCTACAAATATTTTTCCTAGTCTAATTTTATAATTGCACCATAAAATTAATAGGTTATAATTTTTTCCTATATAACCTTCTCTAATAATTAGATTTATAATATCTGAGTACATAATCTCTCTTTTCCCTTTAATAATTTGCTTAAGCTTATTTATAATATTTTCCAATATTTCACAATTATTAGTTGAAATTTTCTTGATTTTTCCTAGGTTATTAGTGTTCTGATGCATTTTAATTCAAATCATTTTATTAACTAATTTTATCATCATTAGTTCAGGTTTTTGATTAACAATATTCTAAATATAACATTTTAAATTCATACTTTTTTACTTTCAACTTTCTCTCTCTTTCCCAATAGAATTTTATTTCATTTCATAGGAACATCAATATCATTAACGATACCGTTGTTCTACAAAATAAAATTAATATTGACATTAAGTCTTAAACTTAAAATAGAAATTAACGTGATCAAGATTAGCCATATTAAAAATTGTAGTGAAGATACTGAAAATTGCCCGGAATGTGGAGGCAATATAATCATAAATAGTTATGAAAAAATCTGTAAAGAATGTGGATTAGTAATTAATAAATTCTTTAGAGAAACGGCTTTTATTTTTAATGATTTAAAAAACAAAAGTAATTTAAGCAAACAATATGTAGCATTAGGAGAACGAACTGATTTCATAGGCGGATTAGGTTCGTTTATTGATTATGAAAAATCTAAATATTTAAAAGATAAAAGCGGAAAACTTCTACCTCCTAGTGAACAGAAATTATTTCGAAGATTAAAAAAAAACTATGCTCAATTTTTACGAATCAAAAATCATGAAACTGAATATAGAGTTTTTAATATTTTAAACAAGATTTCGCTATATCTCAACCTAAGCAAAAATATCCGGAATAATGCTGCTTATTATTATAAAAAAATTATTAAATCTGAAGAAAAAGTAATTAATAACATCTCACTCATAGCATTTTGTATTTTTTTTGCAGCACGGAAAGAATACCATAATGCTCCAATAACGATTAATGAAATCTCTAAAGCATTTCAAAATTTTGGTCATCGGGTAAATCCAAGGTTAATTTTAAGAGATGGTATAAGATATAAGCATCTTTTGAATAATGAATCATCACCTCATAAAAGTGAAGATTATCTCATTAGACTTATAGATGAAGTTATAAAACATAAAGACTTAAAACCGAGATTAGTAAAAAAAGGAATTTTATGGTCTGCTGCTGAATTTCAAAATAAATTACTAGTGAAGTGCCGTGAGATTTTAAAAGAATTACCATTGTGGAATAGAGGTGGGAGAAATCCCTTTATTTTGACAGGAGCGATTATATATCTCGCAGACAAATTATTGGGTAAAGAATATAATCAAAAAGCAATTTTAACTCAAAAAATCATATCTCAAGCCACACACATTGCTGAGTATTCTATTAGAGATCATTATGTAAACCTTTTAAAGCCATTCTTTATAATTAAACATCCAATTTGAAATTTATAATTAAAATTGTATAATTTTTGAATAATCCTATATTAGTTTATATTTAATAATTCACTAAGGTGGATTAGGTCGAATTTAGGTCATATTAAATTTTTTAAATTATCTAAATTTATTTATTATAACATTTTTGAATTCATAAAAGATACAAAATTTCTGCTTCTGTAGTGTAGTCCGGTCAATCTAACTTAGTTATCAGTAAACTATGATTAGGATTAAGCATACGAGGCTCTCACCCTCGGAACCCGGGTTCGAATCCCGGCAGAAGCACTAATCTATACAGATTTTTCTTATTCATAACTTAAAGGACAAGTTATCTAAATTTTGAACTAGAGGAATAACTTATTTGCCTATTTTATCTCTCTTAACAGATATTTTATTAAGAAGATCGAGAAAATTTAATAACATCTTAGTGTATGTTTCTATCAACTGTAAATGAGTCTCATTTTTTAATTTATCAGTTACCATTTCTAATTTTTCAAATAGTACATCTTGTAATAAAGACAATACCTCAATCTGTCTGTTTTGATTATTAGTTCCTGGTACTTTATTATTGTATATCTCAGTTCTTTTATTGGTATGATTTTGATTGTTTGTAATTAAAACTTTTCTATTACATGTTGGACAGAAAATTGTTCCGTTTTTATTTCGAAAGATTGGGTTATTACAAATAGGACAAGCCATGTTTAGCATAGTACTTCCAGATCTAAGAAGATCTGCCATTTTTTTTATATTTTCATTAACCATTATCGATAAAATCTTTAAAATTAGTTAAATTTTAATAGTAAAAGGTACAAATTTGAGTTGGAAAATTTATTCTTTTTCCCTTATTTTTAATAAATTTACAATATATCCTGAGATTCTATTTCTTAAATGTTTTGAATCTACTTCAAGATATTTATCCAATAATTTTTTATTTTTTTCAAAATCGGTGGTAAACACATTTGGGTATTTGTTTATTAATTCTTTTGAAACATTTTTTATTAAAATTGTTCGTACTTTTCCCATTTCGATTACATTTATTTATCATTTCTTATTTTGAAATTAAATATTTAGTAAAATAAATTTTTTTGGAATTATTTGGGTTTTTATATTTTAAATTAGAAAAATATGGTGTGAAAAAAAAATATGATATAATACTTCCAATTCTATTAATAGTAGAATTTTTAACTATAATCAATCCTGTTAATGCTTTTAATTGTAATTTAATTACTTTGGATACAAATCAAACTGAATATTATATAAATGAAGATATTAATATATTTGCATCTTGGGAATTATATTTTAATCCTGCTAACGAAATCGCATATATTCAAATCCATATATTAGATGACTCCGATCAAATTATATGGAATTCTTCAAAAAATAATCAGATTGGAACTCATGAACAGAATTGGACTGTAAATATTGAAGAATTTATATTAGATCCTAGAAATGACTCATATATACTCTTTATAAAGTTTTTTATCTTTTATTTTCAAATTGATACGACAAATACTATGTATACTTATTTAGATACAATAGAAATTAGAGCCATAAAAAGAAATGTCGAATGTGAATTAATTGGATATAAAGATCATATAAAAATAGGTGAAAAAGTATCTCTTATCGCAAAATTTTATACTGAATCATCAGAAAGTGTTTTTAATTTAACTAATGAAACAATACAATTTATGACATCTTTTAATAATATAATAATATATTATTCTAATTACACAACAGATACAAGAGGGACTATTAGCTTCCAAATATCCTCCCTCACACATTTAAAATTGGGGCAAAATTTTTTAATATTTTTTATTACAAATAACAGAATCTTTAATGATTCAAAATTCGTTTATGAAATATTCGTTGAGAAAAATCCCATACTTATTGATATTAATAGATTTAGTGAAACTCTGAAAAAAAATGAAGAATTGGAAATAAATTTGCGATTCTACTATTATTTTAATCAATCCTTAAAACATCTAGCTAATTATAACATTCTTTTGAAGATTATCGATAATAAAACACCAGTATTTATCAAAGAATATGAAACTGATAAGTTTGGAAATTTAACAATTAATATCTCTCAAGAATTTTTTAATTTTGACCAAAAAAGCCAAAAACTCATAGTTAATATTTATTTTAATGGAACTTATTTTTTAGATAACAAAACTTTATCTTTAGATTTAAAATTAAATCAGGATGTATATTCTGAAATATATAATTCCTTTCAAGTTAACTTCTTTTCTTTTATTTCCATTTTGGTAATAATATTAATACTTTTTTCTTATATACTAACTAATAAAAGAAGTAAAAGTAAAAAGTTACTAACAGATTTAATTATTAGATATTGAATTAAAAATATACGGTTTTTAAACAATTTAAAGCCTTATTAAAATTATATTAATAAAAGGTTAACCTTCCCAGACTCGACATAAATCTGAGACTCTTCTTTTATTGAGTCATAGCTAAGTTATGTTTCGAAAGAGTCTAGCGTGATTTTTAGAAAAAAAAGGGCATAAATTCAAGAAAAATATTTAAAATTCTGGGTTAAAAAATTAATACTCCGTCCTTTATTATAAACGATTATTTTCTTAAATCATCATAAAGTCTCATTTAATAAATCATTTGATTATGGAGTATTTTGAAGAATTACTAAGGAGACCGTCAATATTTAAGGATGAGAGTAAACTTGATATTAATTTCATCCCAGATAAATTGCCACATAGAGATAAAGAAATTTCCTTATTATCTCAACTTTTTCTTGGATTAATTACTAACCCAAATTCAATATCAAGAAAAATCTTAATAACTGGAAAAACAGGAATTGGAAAAACTGCTACTGTAAAATTATTTGGAATCTTACTAGAAAAAGTCTCAAAAAAACGAGATACAAATATAAAATATGTTCATGTTAATTGTAGGAAAGAAAGAACAAGTTATAAAGTGTTAATCAAGTTGATCCAACTAATAGATAATAAATTTCCGAAACGGGGATATTCTTCACAAGATCTGTTAGATATTCTGATTGAATTTCTATGTCACCATGATTTACATTTATTAATTGGATTAGATGAATTAAGTTATCTTATAAATAAACATGAAGATTTAATATATTCATTAACCCGGATTAACGATGACACC
>CAYPFJ010000123.1:0-7729 GCA_964409945.1 uncultured archaeon
TCGATCCCTAACTTAATTCTTTGTACATCATCACTTTTAATATCTTCTTCCAATGATGTTATAGCAGCTTCGATTTCTTGCTTTTCATTTTCTTGAATCTTGTCTTTATTATCTTCCATTAATTTCCGAGTTTGATAAATCATAGAATCAGCAGTATTTTTAGCTTCTACTAAGTCTCTAATCTTTTTATCTTCTTCTTCAAATTGTTCAGCAGTCTGCACTTTTTCTTTAATTTCTTCTGGAGTTAACCCTCGCGCACCTGTAACAGTAATCCCCGTTTCCTTTCCTGTTCCTAAATCTTTCGCAGTAACATGAACAATACCATCAGCATCAATAGAGAATTTTACCTCTATTTGTGGAATACCTCGAGGCGCAGGTGGAATACCTGTTAAATGAAACATACCCAAAGAAATATTGTCTTTGGACATTGCTCTCTCTCCTTGAAGTATATTTATAGTAACCGCAGGTTGATTATCTGCTGCTGTACTAAATACTTGACTTTTCTCTGTAGGAATTGTGCTATTCCGTTCAATTAATTTAGTGAACACACCGCCTAATGTTTCAACCCCTAATGAAAGTGGTGTGACATCTAAGAGTAATAAATCTTCTACATCTCCAGCGATTATACCCCCTTGTATTGATGCTCCAATAGCAACACATTCCATTGGATCAACTGAATGTTCAGGTTCTTTTCCGCCAAAAAATTTCTTGAATCTTTGTTGGACAGACGGCATTCTTGTGGGTCCCCCCACTAAAATAACTTTATCAATATTAATAGCAGATAATTTCGCATCTGAGGTTGCTCTTTGCATAATTGGATCGAGTCGCTTAAGAGTCGGTTCGATTAAAGATTCTAATTTTGCTCTTGTGAGTTCCATAGTTAAATGAACGGGATTTCCTCCTTTCTGTGAAATATATGGCAGATTGATCGTAGTACTCAAAGCTGTGGATAATTCTATTTTTGCTTTTTCACCTGCGTCTTTGATTCTTATCCATGCTTTACTGTCGCCCTTTAAATCGATTCCTTCTTTCTTTTTAAATTCTTCAGTCACCCAATCAATTATCTGATTATCCATATCAGTACCACCGAGTTGAGTATCTCCCGCTGTGGAAAGGACCTCTACGACGCCTTCGCCGTATTCCATTATTGTTATATCGAAAGTACCGCCACCAAGATCAAGCACGCATATTTTCATCAACTTATCTTTAGTGTCTTTATCTAAACCATAAGCTAAACATGCAGCTGTGGGTTCATTGATCATTCTTACAACTTCTAAACCCGCAATTTCGCCTGCGTTTTTTGTAGCAGTACGTTGAGCGTCATTAAAATATGCGGGGACTGTGATCACCGCTTTAGATACTTCTTCACCTAAATAAGCAGAAGCGTCAGTTTTGATTTTTTTAAGTATCATAGCGCTTATTTCCTCAGGAGAAAATTCTTGCCAGTTATCTCCTACTTTTAATTTTGCTTTGTATGTCGTTCCCATTTTACGTTTAATCGCGGTAATAGTGCCATCGGGGTTGCTTACAGCTTGTCGGCGAGCAGGTTCTCCCACAATTTTACGTCCCGTCTCATCAAAAGCTACATAAGATGGAAATGCCTTCCCTCCGAGCGTTCTGCCTTCTGCAGCGGGTACTATCTCTGGTTTACCAGTACCAGTCAGAACTGCACAAGCACTATTTGAAGTTCCTAAGTCTATACCAATGATTTTCTCCTTCCTTTTAGGCTTTTCAGCTTTTTCTTCACTCATAGTAATCTCATCTTACTAATTTGTAATAAATATTATTAATTTTTAATTTTGAATTTACTATTGTTAGGTAATTTAAATATAATTAAAAATTTTAGTTATAAAGATCTCTAAGTCATAAAATTAAAAAAAGTTTATCGATTTTAAAACATATATACATAATTCAATACAATTAATTATGAATTAAAGGGGAACTGGTATGGCAGACAGTAATGACAATGATTTAAAAGAAGAAGTTGAACAAGACATATCTTCTGATATTAAGTCAGCAGAAGAACAGGAAAATATCAAAAGTGAGACATCTGGTGAAGAAGTAAAAAGATTAGAAGAAAAAGAGCATTATGAATTGGATTATTTTTCTAAAGAAGATTTAGTCAAGGAAAAGGAAAATCTTGAAAAGCAATTAAAAGAATTAAAAGAAAAGACTGAGAAATTACAGAAAGAGACTGGTGAGTCTAAGAATAAAATCATGCATCTGCAAGCTGAATTTGAAAATGCGCAAAAAAGATGGGATAAAAATCGACAGAATCTGAGAATTGAATATACTGGTTCTGTTTTAAGAAATTTCTTACCTTTATATGACTCTTTTAAAAAAGCCCTTGAGAGTGCGAACGAAGCGGAAAAAAAAATCATTGATGGATTTTACACCCAATTTATGAATATATTCAAATCTTATGGTTCTGAGCCAATAAAAGTTGAAATTAATGATGAATTTGATTATAGTATACATGAAGCATTAACTTCTATCGAAAAAGAAGATGTTCCAGAAAATAGGATATTAGAAATAGTCCAAGATGGTTTCAAATATGGTAAAGAGATTATCCGTTATGCTAAAATTATAATCTCTCGTAGACCTAAACCTCCCAAACCAAAACCTGAAGAAAAAGAACTTGAAGATGAGGAAAGCGAAGTACCAATAAAAGAAGAAGAAATAATTGAACATAAAGAAACAGAGGAAAAAAAAGGAAAAGAAGAAAAGCACAAAAAACATAAGAAAAAAGAGGATAAGGAAAGTTCATAATTCAATTATGTGAAATTTATATTATTTAACCTAAAAGATTAATAGGTTTCCTATGTTATAAAAAATAAATAAAACTAAGAAATAGCTTAAAAAAATTACATTAAAATTTAGAGCTGAAATTAAAAAATGGCAGAAGAGCCTCAACTTCCAGCTATTCCGGCGATAGGGGATATCCTAGACAGAAAAAAAAGGTTTGTTGAAAAAAAGCACAGTGTAATTAAATGTAAAAGCTGTTCTGAGAGTTTTTCACGTACATTTAAACCTGGAGATTATGTATTTAAAAAATTAACAGAAGATGAATGTGAAAAATGTCATAAGACAAAATCATTAACAATTATAGAGATCTACTCTGAATGGATTGACCCTAAAAAAAAAAAAAGTAGCTAGGTCTCAACACTTTAATTTGTTTAAAAAAAATGAGATTTTGTTTATTATTTAGTCGCTAGTTCTTTTTCTATTAATCCATATATATAGACATCCCAAAGCTAGACCAAATGCGATTAAAATTGAGACGAACATAACAAACCCTAAGATACCGAGTGCGTTGATGTCTAGAAAATAATATAAATAACTACCCGTGAATGTGCCATGGATAACTGCAAATATAATATAACATAATGGATATATAATCCAATAGAGTAAATAGTTCCATCTATATCTCAATTTAGTTTCTGTTAATACCCAATCGAGGATGAATGCGATTGGAGTAATATAATGTAGAACTAGATTACTAAATGCTGCGAATCCTGTTGGTTGGTAAAAGGGACTCAAAAGAATTGCAAAGACCACGAAGGTTATTGTTATATACATAGTAAAAGCCCCTTTTAGAGGGCCCATAATTTTTTCAAGAGATTCGGGTTTATTATGCCAAACAATTGCTAATGTAAACCATATAGTGACCATTAAATTTGTTTGCATAGTGAAAGCTTTAAAGCTATTAAACCAAGGAAGAATTGTTCCATAAGTAAAGGTATAGATTAAAGCACTGGCTATTAATGTAAACCAACTTAACGAAGCAAAGATTACACGATAAATTAAAAGATTATTACCTGAAAAAGCCAAATTTTTCATTTTTATAAAATCCTTAAAAATATTTAATTATTTAGTTAGCAAGATGAAAACAATTATAAATATTTCTTTTTCACCCATTAAGATTATAACAAAAAATAACTGAACTTACTATTTCTCATGCTTTTTATTATTCCTTTTCAAGCCCTAGCATCTTAATTATTAAGTTTGCCATAGAATAAGGATCCAACGATTTCTGAATAGCTTGATCTATATATTTTCCAATTTCTCTGTCAGAATTGAGTAATTTTTCAACTTTTTCAGTTAATTTGTGTTTTAAAATCTGTAAGGTCTCATTTGTAATCCTATTTTTCATATAATTCGAAATAACTCCTGATTCTTTTAAGAAGAATTCATGCTTTTTTATTAATTCAAGGAACTCATTGAAATTTTCACCAGTTTTGGAATTTACTTTTGTGATTTCGGGGGTCCACAGGTCAATTTTCAGGTATTTTTCACTGAAATCCTTTGAATCATATTTATAATTTTTTCTAAATTCTAACATTTGCTGTATTTCAGCAATTTTCTTATCTGCTCCTGGCAAATCCATTTTGTTTACTACAAATATATCCGTAATTTCCATGATACCCGATTTTATTGCCTGAATATCATCTCCCAATCCGGGGACTAATAAAACTACAACAGTCTGTGCAGATTTAAAGATATCGACTTCAGATTGTCCAACTCCAACCGTTTCAACGATTATAATGTCGCAGCCATAAGCATCGAGAATTTTAATTACATCCTCTGTAGCTCGAGCGAGGCCTCCAAGTTGTTCCCTATTTGCCATGCTTCTAATAAAAACGTTATTTACAGAAAAGTTTTGTTTCATTCGTATTCTATCTCCTAAAAGAGCGCCACCAGTCAAAGGAGAAGTAGGATCAACACAGATTATGCCAATTTTTTTTCCTTGATTGATAAAACTTTTAGTTAAGGTTGAAATAAAAGTTGACTTGCCCGTTCCTGGAGCCCCTGTAATACCAAGAATATAAGCATTACCAGTATGTTCATAAATAGAATTTACTATTTTTTCAGCGGCATCCATATCATTTTCTGCAAAAGTAATTAAACGTGCTGTTGCTCTAGGGTTTCCTTTTAATAAAAGAGAAATAAAATTAGAATAATCCATCGAGTATTATCTTTTCAAATTATTTTTAACAAATTCAACAATAGTTTTTAGATCAGTGCCTGGACCATAGAATCCTTTTAAACCATGTTTTTCTAGAAATTCTTTATCTTCATCGGGGATAATTCCTCCTACAGCTACAAGAACGTCATCTATCCCATTTTCTTTTAATTTTTCCGTTATTAAAGGACATAGGGCATTATGAGCCCCGGACAACATACTTAACATTACCGCATCAGGGTCTTCTTGGATAACAGTATTTACAACATCATCAGGAGTTTGATGTATCCCTGTATAAATAACTTCCATCCCAGCATCTCTTAAGGCTCTTGCAAGAACTTTTGCGCCCCTATCATGACCATCTAAACCTGGTTTACATACAAGAACTTTTATTTTTCTTCCAACTGACATTTATAATCACATCTTAAAAAATTGAATCTTCATGATAAGTACCAAAGACTTCTGTCAAAGCATTTATAATTTCTCCAATAGAAGTATATTCCCGGACAGCATCTATAATAAATGGCATTAAATTTTCTGTTCCTCGGGCTGCTACTTTTAGTCGTTCTAGTTTTTCTTGTACTTTATCATTATTTCTTTCTTCTTTTAATTTATTGAGTTTTCTTATTTGCTCACTCGCAACCTTTTCATCAATTTTTAAAAGCGGAACTGAGCATGGTTCTTTTTGCTCAAATTGATTTACAGCTACAATTGTTCTCTCTTTATTCTCGACTTCTCGTTGATATTTATAAGAAGCATTAGCAATTTCTTTTTGAAAGAAATTGGCTTTTATTGCTGGAACTACGCCGCCAAGATCCTCAATCCTTTTAAAATAATTTTCCGCTTCTTCTTCCATCTTATTGGTAAGCCATTCTACATAATAAGAACCTGCTAATGGATCAACTGTATCTGTTACACCTGACTCATGAGCGATTATTTGTTGCGTTCTTAAAGCTATTTTTACAGCATTTTCTGTGGGAAGACATAAAGCTTCGTCAAATGAATTAGTATGTAAGGATTGAGTTCCTCCTAGAACTGAAGCTAACGCTTGTATTGTCACTCTAGCAATATTATTTTCTGGTTCTTGAGCTGCTAATGACACACCAGCAGTTTGAGTATGAAATCGTAATCGCATTGATTCGGGCGTTTTTGCTCCGTATCTGTTTTTCATATGTCTAGCCCATATCCGCCTAGCAGCTCTATATTTACAAATTTCTTCAAAAAAATTATTATGAGAATTGAAAAAAAAGGATAAACGAGGTGCAAAATCATCAATATCTAAACCTCTCTCGAGGGCAGCTTCTACATAAGCAAATCCATCTGCCAATGTAAATGCTAATTCTTGAACTGCTGTTGATCCTGCTTCCCTTATATGATATCCACTAATACTAATTGTATACCATTGAGGAACATGTTTTTTACAATACTCAATTGTATCAATAATGATACGCATGGAAGGTTCTGGAGGAAAAATCCAAGACTTTTGAGCAATATATTCTTTTAAAATATCATTTTGAATAGTTCCTCTCAACTGTTCTGGAGTGTGACCCTGTTTTTCAGCAGTCACAATATATAAAGCCAATAAAATTGAGGCAGGGCCGTTTATTGTCATAGATGTACTTATTTTTGAAAGATCTATACCCTTAAATAAAGTTTCCATATCTTTTAGAGAATCTATTGCAACACCTTCTTTCCCAATTTCTCCTAAGGCTCTTGGGTCAGTCGCTTCAATCCCATAAATAGTATGCAAACTAAAAGCAACACTTAACCCAGTATTACCGTGATCTATTAAAAATTTATATCTTTCATTGGTTTGTTCTGCATTACCAAACCCTGCGAATTGACGCATTGTCCACAATTGTCCTCGATACATATTGGGATATGAACCCCTTGTGAAGGGATATTGCCCTGGAAATCCTAAGTCAAGGGCATAATTAAAATCTTTAATATCATTAGGAGTATATAATCTTTTAATTTCGATTTCAGATAAGTTTCTGAAACTTTGCTTTCTTTCTTTTTTTAATGAAATAGAATTCTCCCACTCTTCCATTTCTTGTTTAATATTATCAAATTCAGTCATAAAAATAATCTCTCTAAGGTTAACTTGAAAGTTTAATCTATTATTCTATAAATGTTGATTCTTCAATTAGATAAGAGTTTAAAATTATTTTAACTTTATTTTATTCTTTTCAATGAAAAAATAAGATTGTTAAAAATAGAAATTAAATTTAAAGTTATAATTATTAATAACGAGAAGGAAGAATGAACACAACGACAAGTGAGAGGTGCAATAAAATCTGAAATTTCTCTGAAATGATAGTTAAATTTCTTGATCGTACTTAATTTACAAGAAGGGCATTTTTTTAAAAAAGTCCGCAATAGCTCGTTCACAAATTTCTCTTTCATTTTTAAGACTTATTTTTAAAACTTCGAATCTTAATATGATTATGACACTATTTACTGTGAAAAATATAATAAGTCTAATTTCCATGGGTCCATCATTTTTACAGTCAATAGTAAGAAATGTTCCGTTATATGTGAATTATGATATAACTTGGCAATGTAACTTAAAATGCAAGCATTGTTATTTTTTCTCATCAACAACGGAATTAAAAAACAAAAGAAATGAATTATCGGACGAAGAATGGATTAAAGTTTTTAAATACCATAGAAAGTTAGGAACAAAAATAGCAGTTTTAACCGGTGGAGAGCCTACTTTAAGAATGGATGTTATAAAAGAAGCGATTAAAATTTTTCCCTCAGTTC
>CAYPFJ010000124.1:0-7554 GCA_964409945.1 uncultured archaeon
CAGATGAGATACGGAGTATTGATAGAGTTGATGATCACTTTGAACTCCATTCTTTCTTTCAAAAATTTAAAGCTCATTCAATTTGCATAGCAACTGGGTCAGAAAGAAGGAAGTTAGGCATTCCTGGGGAAGAAAAATTTATTGGGAGAGGTGTTTCATATTGTGCGACTTGTGATGGACCATTTTATAAGGATAAAAGTGTTTGTGTGATTGGTGGGAGTGACTCCGCTGCTAAAGAAGCCTTATTTTTAGCTCAAAGTGTAAATAATGTATATATTATTTATCGAGGAGAAGAAATTAGAGCTGAACCAATAAACAAGAGAAGAGTGTACGATAATGATAAAATTGAGATAATTTACAAAACAAAAATTGTAGAAATTAAAGGCGATACAACAGTAAAATCAGTAATTTTTGATAATGGAAAAGAATTTGAAGTAGATGGTGTGTTTATTGAGATAGGATCGATTCCTAAATCTGAATTAGCAAATCATATTGGAGTTGAAACAAATGAAAAAGGTGAGATTAAAATTAATCGTAAATCAGAAACAAATGTTCCAGGTATTTATGCTGCGGGAGATGTAGCTGATGCACCTTTTAAACAAGCGATTACAGGAGTCTCTGAAGGCGTAATAGCAGCATATTCTGCTTTCGATTATGTTAAAGAAATGAATATTGAATATTAATAGAAATTTTCTTCCTTATTTAATTCTTAATCTATAAGCATTTCTATAAAGATCCAGTTTTGACGTATAGGTTCTAAAATTTCATTTTGAAAGACTTCACTCTCTTGATATGGATTAATTTCGTTAAATCCAATTGATTTGTATAATCCTTGAGCCTCCTTCATGAATGGACCAGTATCTAATCGAAGCTTTGAAAATCCTAAATTATTTGCTTCATTAATCAATCTTTCGAGTAATTTCTTACCCAAACCTTTACCCCTAAATCCAGAACGAACATACATTCTCTTAATCTCACATATTTTCTGATCGATCCTCCTCATTGATGCTAAACCAACAATAAGATTCTCAAATTTACAGATAAATAAACACCCCTCAGGAGGTAAAAATTTATAAAATTCATTCATACTTGTATCAACTGCTTCTTTAACTACTTCATTAACATCAAAATTAAGATTAAACTCCTTATTTATCTTTGACACAACCCATTCAAGGTATTCTGAATATAATTGTTTAACTTGGTCTTTATAGTGGTCAGTTTCGATTTGAAGAATCCTAATCATAGTTTATTTAGAACACTAATACATAAAATTACTTTATTAAAATATTGTTTAAATTATTAATATAATTTTAATTTTAAAAATAAGAAATAAGAAAAAAAAAAGATTTATTCAATTTCAATCTCAACACTATGGAACTCGGGCTCTTTGAAAGGCACTTTAATCTTAAGGAGTCCATTTTTATAAACAGCTTTTGCTTCTTCTGGTTTTATAGGACAACAAACAGTATAGGAACCTATAAAAGTAGTATCTTCAGTTTCTCCTTTAACGAAAAAGCTATCATCATGCATTTTAAGTTTAATTGTTTCTTTCTCTACTCCGGGCAATTGAATTTCAATTTTATAGGTATTATCTTCGTCATCCGCCCAAGAACACACCTCTGGAGACATTAAATATTTTTCTGTTTCTTTTATTTCAGACATATTTTTCACATAAACGGTTAAAATTATAAGTTTATTTCTTGATATCTTGATCTAAAAGACCTGATTTAAAAGTTCTTTCTAGATATTATTAAAAAAAGAGATTTTTTCGCTTAATTATTAGTTTAAAAATCAGATCTATTTTTAATTTATAACACCATAGATTTTATGTAATACAGAATCATATTAAGGGTGGAATAAACATGAGTCTACAGATAAAATTTCTAAAATTTTTCCCCAATATTCTTTTATATCCCAATCTTGGTTCTTTTTTACTTTTTCAGAGATTTCTTTCAGAATCTCTCTGATTTTAAGTGAACTAAAATAAGATAAATTTGGCGTGATTACTGATAACATATATTGTTTTTCTCCATATCTCTCATTTTCAGCTGGAAAAGAATCAAAAAACAAATAGCCCTTATTCTTAATATTTTCAATGTTAAGTAATATACCTTGAGATTTTGTGATTTTATCATGCCCATAGATCGAAGTTGCAGCATGAAATAATTGCTTGCCAATTGTATTAATTGAAAAAGGTAAATTTTCATCAGAGGGGTAACCTTCCTTTACAGTAGGACCAGTAATATCATTCCAATATACCATAGCTAAACATAAAAATTGTTGATCTTTATTAGAAATGGAGGGTTGCTTCTGAATTTTTAACGAGGAGAGTAATTGTTTAATCTCCTTATCGATAAGATTAGATTTATTATTTCGTGCAATTTTCCCCGAAATTGATGCAATTAAATCTTCTTTTCTAAAGGGTTTGGTTATATAATCATCCACTCCCAATATCTTACCTAATCGAATATCCTCAGGAGCGGCTTTAGCAGTTAGAAATAGAAATGGAATTCGATTCCATTGAGGTGTATTAGATACTACCGCAAAAAAATCATACCCATTCATTCCTGGCATCATAATATCACTAATGATTACATCTGGAGGTGATTTTATTTCAGATAAAAGTTTTATAGCATCTCTACCATTTACTGCTGTTTTAACTACATAGTTATTATCTTCTAATAAGACTTTTAAATGATATAAGATATCTGCATTGTCATCAACTATGAGTATTACAGAATGGGACTCAGCTTGCATTGTGATTCGCCTGATACTCTTCTAGTGAAAATATCAATTAGAATTATATTTAAATTTTATTTTAAAAATTATCTAATCTTGGAAAAAAAATGGAAAAGGTTGTTTCATTTCCTAATTTGCTTTCAACAAAAATTTCTCCCTGGTGAAGTTCTATTATATGCTTTGCTATTGATAAACCTAATCCGGTTCCAGAAATATCTCTAGCATTTGAAGCTCTATAAAATCTTTCAAAAATATGAGGTAGATCATCTTCACTAATTCCTATACCACTATTTTTAAATTGATATAAAGTCCCATTTTTTCCTTTAGGATTAAATCTTCCTTTGTAATTTTCAATCACAATTATCTTGATAATTGTATTTTCATATGAATATTTTATTGCGTTATCAAGAAGAATTCGAAAAACTTGATCCATCCTTTTAATGTCTCCTTTCATATTGATATCTTCATTAATATTAATTTCAAAAGTAATGTTTTTTTCTTGAGCAAAAGGAGCGAAGATTAATTCCATATCTTGTAATAGCTTTAAGGGATTATAGTTTTCTAAATTAAGCTCTATTTTTTTTTCATCAATTTGAGAGAGCATGAGAATATCTTCTGATAAATCTTTTAGAAGTGAAAGATTCCTCTCTCCTGTCTCAATAATGTAGTTTTGTAGTTCAGAGGTTAGTGAAGCTTTTTTTTGCTTGTATAAATCTAAAGACATCATTAGAACGGTTATTGGTGTTCTCAATTCATGAGAAACTGTCGACACCAAGTTTTTAATTCTTCTTTCTGCTAAAATTCTCTCTGTGATATTAAGACCATAAATATTAAGATATGATTTTTCAGCTATGGGTGTAATAGTAAATGAATAAAATTGATTATTTAATTCAAGCTCAATTTGTTGAATTATTTGAGTTTGAAAGACTTCCTCTACTACACTATTTAAACTAGGGGGCATTTTATTCCCAATCTCAATATTAAACAATTTTTGACCAGCATCATTTATATATAGGACAATTTCATTACTGACTCTTAATACTGGATTTGGATTCTCTGAAGGAAACTTTGCTAAACTTTTAATTTCTTCTTCTGCTTGTATACGTTGAGTAATATTTCGACCAACAGAAACGATATAATTAATATCTCCATGATCATCAGTAATAACTGAGCCTAAATATTCAAAGGGTATTTTTTTCCCTTCCTTTGTAATTAATTCCATTAGAACTGTAGTATTGCCAGTTTCTATGGCATTACGTATAGCCTTTTCAGCTTTTTCTAAATCTTCTTGGTTGTAATAAGAATCAGGTGCTTTCATGGATAATATTTCCTTATCAGTATAGCCACTGATCTCATTAAAAGCTTTATTCCATCTTATCGCTTTACCATTCTTTGGATTGAACACAAAAAAAGTATCCATTTGAGTATTTAATGCTGTTTTTGTAAATTCCTCACTCTGTTTTAATCTTGTGAATAAAGTATTTAAAGGATCCTCAAACCCCTTTTGGACAATTGCTAAATAAATAAAATAAAAAGAAACTATTTTAAAGATATGCCCTATTAAAATAGAAAGATCATATACACCAATATAAAAAGTAAAAGCTACTTCCGCTATTATTAGTGATAAGATCGAAAAGATTTTCAATCGAAACGTTGTTAAATTGAGCTCTTTTCTATTTTTATATAATACTATTATAGATACTGCTAAAATTCCAATAATTATATATTCGCTGATAATTTTAAATGGCGTGAGCCCTGTCCCTTCAATATAGCAATCTGGAAAAATCCTATTAAAAATTAATATCTCCAAAAGTGTAGTTATAACCGTATATCCAATTATTAAATGATTTGGATTAATCTTTTTATACATTAAAAGAAATGCCATGAGAAAAGAACCTGCTTGAAGATATCTGGCAGCTATCCACAATTGAGTAGGTAAATTTGCGTCATATCCTTCAAATATATTCATTCCACTATATGCTAAAGTATGGATTAGATCAATTGAGCCAACAAATAATAAACTGACGCCTAGAACTAAGAAAATCGAGCTCTCTATATTCTTTCGAGTATTCCATCCAATTATAAAAATGCCAAACGCAATAACTACACTAAATAACTCAGCAATAGTATGAAATAAAAGAAAACTATAGAAATGAGTAAGATAAGTAAGGAACAAGATTAAAGCAAAAACAATTAACGATGATCTATATTTTACTCGACTTCTTATTTCCTTTTTTTCTTCTTGCGACAACATATACTTATGAAATTTTGTAACTTTTTTTGCTTCGATACTAAATAGTATTCTTTTCTAATATATTTTAAAATATTCAAATTATTTAAAATCGCTAAAATCACTCAACCTATATCATTTATATAACTGTAGATTTTTCAAAGATTGCGTATATTGATGTTCTATAAAGTGAATAATTAAATTTTGGAGGAATAGTCCCTCTTATTTTTCTGATAAAATCATCAATAACATTTTCATTTAAATTGCTATCAAATACCAAATCTGGGTCAAATTTATGGAGAAAAATAGAAAAATCAATGCCATTTTGTATTTCAATTGAATTTATTACTTTGATCATATATTCAAGGGCAAGATCATAACGATTAACATCTTGAATATCAATTACATATATAAATTTATTTGTTCCCTTTACATATTTTTTAAAATCGTTGAAATACTCATCAAGATATGCTTTTTGACCGCCAAGATCCCAAATAGAATATTCTGAATTTAAGGCCTGAAAATGCTCAACATCAAGACCTTTAGTGGGCATTGGACTATTAAAAGCAGAAATAGCTTTGATACCCTTTAAACAATTCAAAATTGATGTTTTCCCACTATTATCTAATCCTAGAAGCACAATCTTTATTGATTGTTTAGTTGGTTTATTTTTTTTTGAGGATTCCATATTTTTTAAGAGATTTTAAAATAAAATATATTCTTGAAAAGCTAAGATAATGTATCAATGATGTCAACATCAATTAAGTCTTTAAGTTTCTCAGTGTTAATATTAGCTACTGTTGAATTTATATTAGAGAGAAGAGTAAAAATATTGCTATTTTTAATCTTATAAAATTTAATATTATCTTTTTTCTCAAAATCTATAAGGTTATTATCAATGAGCAAATTCAAATGTTTGGAAATTGTTGATT
Source organism: uncultured archaeon (assembly GCA_964409945.1). Classification (GTDB taxonomy): domain Archaea; phylum Asgardarchaeota; class Lokiarchaeia; order Sigyniarchaeales; family SOKP01; genus Loki-b32. Next base: position 5,902 of record CAYPFJ010000124.1, read on the forward strand.
GAGATCTGTCCAGTATTTCTTGAATTTCTTTAGAGGTTTTTTCACTATTTTTTAATTGATCTAGAATTTCTAATCTTGTTGAATCTGCTAATACCTTTAAAAATTCTATTGTGTATTTTCTTAATTCACTCATAGATTTATTAGAGTATTTTTTTTACTAGCTTTTAAAACTTGTTTTAATGGATTATTAATATTTCATTATTAATACGAAAATCACAAAGGTTTATATACTATGTTATCGTATTATCGTTATATGGCGATATATGAATATTGTTTTATTTTTAATTTTAAAATTAAAAGGTAAAGAAAATGATAAGTGACAAAATTGGTATTGATGATATTGATTGTAAAATTATGGACTTGATTCAAAAAGAGCCCACACTTACACACACAGAAATTGCGGGCCATGTAAATCGCAGTCAACCGACAATTGGAATGAGAATTAAACGTTTAGAAAGAATAGGAATCCTGAAATATCAGGCGGGTGTAAACATAAAAGCTGCTGAGTTACATTTTGCGCGTGCTGAAGTTAGAACAAAAAATCCTTCAAAGCTTTTTGATATAGTAAAAAATTGCCCTTTTATGCTCACCGCATTTAGATTAAGCGGAAACACAAATATAAGCATCTTAATAGCAGGATCTACCTTAAAGGATCTTGATCATGTGGTAAATTACCATCTTAGAAGTAATCCAGAAATAATTGAGGTCCATATGGATATCATTGAAAATGTTGTCGATGATTTAGTTTTGCCAATAGATTTAAGCTTCGATTACTCGAAGATTGACTTAAAGAGATCATGCTGTGGGGCTTGTGAGAACTAATTTTCCTTGAAATTATTATAACTAAGTTTTTTAAGCAAAAAATAGCTCTAAGCGTATAGTATTTCTATATAGATAGGATTTAATTTAATAAAATAAAAATTAAAATAATTAAAAGCCTATTGGGTTGCGTATAAAAAAACTTGAGAAAAATCTAAATATAAATTTCTTGAGGGCGCACATTTAAATTTGAAAGGTGGCTATATTTTTTTAGGGAATAATGGTCAAAAAACACGCTGAATTTCAGGTTAACCAGTATTTAAGCTTAAAATTAGAGAATGATAAGACCAATATTTATGTTGCAGGAAAGTTGTTCCGCCAATGCAAATATCTATTAATAACCATTCCTGTAGAAAAAATTAGTTCGTTTGATGAACTCGAATCGATTGATGAGGTGGCAGAAAAGCTTGATCATTCACTTGAGCCACGCCGAGATGTAAGACAACAGTTTACCTACAACCTACCTCCCGAGGCTGAATTCTGGGGGCATTGTTCGAACTTGCAGGTATGGTACGAGAATGGATATAATACAAGGTTGCTACATTCGAATCTGGGATTTCCGTTATTGAGAGAGCTCGCAAGGGTGGGGGATCCTCAAGCGAAGAGAATCTATAAAGAGGAAGTAGTAGAAAGGTATAATTACGGTACTGAGAGTGTAAGACAATTTATCAAGAATATGCCTTATATAGGGGAATTATCAGTGGAAGAATTTTTAAGCATGATACAAGATGAGGATGATTATAAAGTTATCGAACAGTTAAGAGAGGAGTACCCTCGTTTCGAAAGACGGGAACATGGCGGAATGATGTTAAAAATTAATATTGATATTAAAAA
>CAYPFJ010000125.1:0-7427 GCA_964409945.1 uncultured archaeon
AAATTAGAAGACGGAGCGACAAAAAAAAGTAAAAAAATACAAGCTGCAGAATCAAGATTTGCATATGAACTCGAAGAAAAAGATAGACAAATACGTGAATTAAAAAACAATATGGGTTTTTTAAGAAAAGAGAAAGTACAACTTCAACAAGAAGTAGAAAGAATGAAATCCGAGACAGACTCATCTGTTATTAGAGTCGAAGATTTAAGAAGTAAATCACCACTAAATGTCTTGGTAAAAGATTTACAAGAAAAAGTGAATAAACAAAGTTCAATAATTAATACATTAATGTCTAAAAATATTAGTAGTGAAGATTTCGGTGAAAAATTGATTCAAAAAGACGAAGAAATTGAAATTTTAAGATTAGAAATCACAGAGTTAAATCAAAAATTAAAAGATCTTAGTTATCCATCTGAAAAAAGTAGCAATTCAATAGCTAAAAAACTAATCGAAGATCTTCAAAATCAATTAACCAAGGCAAAAAAACAAGTAGTTGAATTAAAACAAAAACTTGAAAAATCTGATAAAAATAAAAAACAAGAAAAAGATAGTCCTAAAATCCAAGATTTTAAAAAAGAAATCAATGGATTAAAAGAAAAACTCGAAGGAAAAAACAATGAAAATAAGGTTTTAAAAGAGGAAATTATCACTTTAAAGAAATTTGAAATTGCTGAGAAGTTTGAACAAAATGAGAGCCCTTCTGATGACATGATCAAAGCATTAAAAGAAGATCTCCAAACTAAGCTAAACAGATCAAAAATGCAGATTAAAGCACTTCAAGAGCAACTTGAAAAATTTAAGACGGGAAAACCGTTAGACTCGGGTGAATCTCAAAAAGACTTGGAAGGCAAATTAAAAATGCAAAGAGAGATGGCAATCTTTCTTCAAAAACAACTAGAAACAAAAGAAGGAGAAATTGAAACAATTAAAAATGAAGCTGTACAAATAAAAGCAAAATACAGGCAATTAGAAACTCAATTTGGCATAAAAGATCAAAAACTTAGTGAATTACAAAACCAGATAGATAGTCTTAATATTCAAACGCAAATTCATCCTAAAAAGGAAGATCCCGACTTAGCGTTGAGAGTCAGAGAGCTTAAGAATAAAGTTGATAATCTTAGAAAACTTAATAATGAACAAAGATTAGAGATTTCTCAGTTAAGAAAAAAAATCTAAATCTATTATGGAATTAATTATTTTAGGAAGCGCTGCTGCAATTCCTATTAAAAATCGTAATTTATCCTCTATAGCTATTAAATTTAAAAATCAGACTTTAATATTTGACTGTGGGGAAGATTTCCAGCGGAAATTTGCTGAAGCTTCTCTAAAATTTAATAAGCCAATGAAGATCTTTATAACACATTTTCATGGAGACCATATTATTGGACTCCCCGGATTTTTATTTCGATTGAGTTTAAATGATAGAACTGCACCAATGATGATTTTTGGGCCTCGAAATCTTTTTCTCTATTTATTTCTCCATAAAAAAATTCTCGGATTAAAGGCAAATTATCCTATTACTATTTGTGAGATTGACCATCTAAATAATGAATTAATTGAGTTTGAGGGATTAGATTCAGAAGAACCAAAAAGAACAATTAAGATTAATGATAATATCATTTTCGATTCCAAATCTTTTTCCATGAAATATGCTTTAGTGGAACACTCGATAATTACATTTGCTTATGCCCTTGTTGAAAAACCTCGTTATGGTAAATTTAACCCAATTAGGGCTAAAGATCTAAATATTCCTGAAGGTAATCTCTGGAAAACACTCCAAGAAGGAGAAGTTATTGAAATTAATGGAAAAATTATTGATCCCGTTAAAGAGGGAATAATCAGTCCAAAAAAACCGGGAAGAAAAATAACTTACTCTGGAGATATGAAACCAAGCAATTCTCTAATAGATTTAGGAAAAGATTCTGATATTTTAATTCATGAAGCAACTTTCGCAAAAGCATTAGCAAAAATAGCTGAAGATAAAAAACACTCAACTTCAATTGACGCAGCAAATGATGCAAAAAAAATGAATGCAAAACAATTAATTCTCACTCATATTTCTTCACGATACCAAGAAGATGCTATAAAATTACTAGAAGAAGCTAAAGAAATTTTCCCAAATACTGTTTTAGCTGAAGATTTATTACGAATTACATTAAAGTAACAGTTTTAAAGAACCAAATCATAATATCTATTATAAATCTAAATAAATGATTAATTTTGGTTAATATTCTACAAGACGTTTGGAATGTGACTTAGAATGATATAGTGTTATATAACCGTGTCTTTAAGCACACTATTGATGAATAGCTATTTGATTATTAATAACTTTTTTTTAAATAAACTTTTTTAAATCAAATAAACACGGTAAATTTTTCAATAAATCATTGGAAATACGTAACATAATTAACACATCATTCATTTTATTAAATAGTTCAATATGAACTGAAAAAAAAATTTAATTTATGTAAAAATTGGTTTTAAAATTGACCGAAGGTACAGTTAAATGGTTTAATAACCGTAAAGGTTATGGATTTATAGCAACTGAAGAAGAAGGAGATATATTCGTTCATCACAGTGCCATTGTTAAGAAGAGTGATGAATATGTCTCGTTAAATGAAAATGATAAAGTAGAATTTGAGATCACTCAAGGTGATAAAGGTCCTGCTGCGAGTAAAGTAGTAGTAACTGAAGCCGCTCCTGCTCAAGTTCGAGATTTTCGATATTAAGCTTCTTTTTGTTACAAATCAATAAAATATAATAATATTTAATAAGTAGTAGGTAGTAATTAGTAAGACCTTGTTCTGCGATTGTTATCGAATCTTATCTTTTTTTTATTTCTTAAAAAAAAATATTTTTAGAAGAGGGGGATGTTATTAATGTCCAAACTTTTAGGAATTCTTCTATTACGTTCTAAATAAGAAACTTCATGTCGTAAATATCTCCAAGATATTTCGCATTTCTCTAATTTACCTTCAACTGAGGTTTCAAATTCCCAAGGATTAATTACAATTAAGTCCCCTTTTCTTATCCACACTCTTTTTTTAATTTTCCCTCGGATTCTTCCAATACGGCGTTTTCCATCTTCACAATAAACACCCATCCTTTCTTGACCAAATATCTCAACAACCCGCGCAAACATTTCTCCGTTCTTTCTATAAGGCATTTTTACTCTCGATACCGTTGGGGTTGGAGCGGGAGTGAAACTCCTCCGTCCTTTTTTTTGTTGTTTTTTTTTCATCTTAGGCATATATATTCTACTCTTTAGTTTTTCTAGCTAGTTACTATTATAAATCCGATTTACTGTAAATGCAAAGAATTATACTTTTATTTGAAGTTAAAATCGGAATATGCTTCGCATAAAACTCGCAAGGTGCGAATTGAAAATTTAAAATTCAGTTAAATTTAAAACATATCTTTATAATTTAATAGGATAATAATTACTTCTTTTTAGGTTTTTCTAAATCATTTATAATAATCATAATATAAACCATAAAATAAATGAAATTATATATACTTACATATATTTTTACCTAACCTTAAAAATTTTCAGATAAACTTTCAAAATAATCATCATATTTTTCTTTAATAATGTATTTATCTTTTAGTTTTACACCAATATCTTTATCAATCATAATTTGAACTAACTGATCTCCGTCGATCAAAGCAATTTTTATACCAGCTTTCCCTTGTTCTTCTGCTGCCTGCTTAGCAGGCTGAGTGAAATAGGAAGTTGTTAGTATTACACCTTTTATCGCACCTGCTCTTTTACAAGAACCGGCAAATTTATCTATAATATCAGATCCGATGAGATTTTCCCATCTTTTTGCTTGAATATAAATATTGTCCAGAGCTAAAGGATCTTGTATAATTATACCATCTATACCTTGATCATGCGGACCCCCTGTTCTAATTTTTGATTGAATCATATCGGTTCCGTAACCTAATGCACTTAAGACATCTAAAACTAAATATTCAAAATCTTTTGAGGATCTATTTTTAATTTCAGATAAAAGCTCTAAGCTAAGGTTAGTGCTTAATTCATCATAAATTTCTTCTAAAATTTCTTCAGGTGTTTTTTCATCTTTTGGTTCTTCTTTATCTTCCTCAGTTTTTATTTTTTTGGTTGTTTTTACTCGATTGCGATAATCTCGATATTCCTGATATTTTTCAAGGTATTTCAAATCTATTTCATTAGGTTTTTCTTCTAGAATCTCTAGACCTCGATTTGTTATTTGGATATAACCTCTCCTTGGTACTTTAATTAGTTCTGCTATTTTCATATGAAGGCGTGCCCAATATACACGATTACTAAAAATAGTGGCTCCCGTCTATTACAATTTATCAGCTAATTATCAGTATCAGTTAGCATTGAATTATAGATTACAAGAGAAAAGTATACTCTCATTTGAGTTTATTGTAGAAACAAATGATGACATTATAGAATATGATTTAGGACAAAATTCCCCCAGTATGTATCCAGATGGTACTCCAATTATTTTAGCTTATTTTTATAACAGTTCAAGTGAAAGAGTATATATTGATGAAAATCATTTAGGTTATGATATCCAAACTGATAAACTTTCAGTTAATATAGCTCCTTATTGGGATCAAGGACTAGTACAAGGTACTGAATTATTTGTGTCTTTATATGCTGAATTACAGAATAAATATCAATATTATCATGATTTTATAGTTAATCTGGCAGATGATGATATTTTGCTTCTAAATTGGACAACCACTCAATCTCCAGAGGATTTTTTAATGGTCAATTATGAATCATCTCACTTTATCTATGATATTGATCCATATAAAGCGGTCAGTAAAGGGAGGGTAAAACAGATTTTTGCCATACTTAATAACACCAATAGTCTGATCTATTACCTTACAGAAGATCTTAATGATGCGAATGCAGGGTGGGAATCATATAATACCTTGATAATGAAAATGGGGTTCTTAAATCCAGATATTCTATCATATCTCAATGTTAGTTTTTTCTATACTGATTTATCTGGTGTAGATCAATTAATTGGTACTACGAAAGTTACCCTAGATATGTTTGAAGATGATTCTGGAACCATTTATATAAAATTACCAGATTCCGGAGATTTCAATAAATTTACTGTAAAAAATAACGCATATATTATATTTACTCCTATTTTTAAGGAACCTTCTGAGTTTAATGGAGATTTTTTTGGAAAAGGATTACCCACAACTCAAATAATTGAATGGAGTTCAGAAGATGATACTGATGGATATTTAAACGTTGACCTGCTGAGAAGAATTTTTTCAGATACTCAAAAAATATATGTATTTAATGAAATGATGGAACTTATCTATGAAATCACTGAAATCGATACTAGAACAGAAAAATTCAGTATCTATGACAATAAAAATCATTATACTGTTGAGTACAACAACATTTCTCTTCCAAGTTCCTATATAGATTCACTAGGGAACCAAATTTTTATGGAAGATGGTGATATCCTTTTTATAAAATATAATGCTAGTCTAGAAGCATCAATTGGGCTCGCTATAGATGAGATGGTACTTCAAAAAGGGTCTTATATTTCAAATTACTTAACAGGTGTGCCAGATGTTCCTTTCGCGGAAATTTCCCTTTTAGGTATAAATAATGATGGGAATAATTATACAATAAATGATTTATACGATAATAGAGATAAATTAGTAGCATGGGAGATTCCTTTAGATCTTACTCCCTTTGAGAGTGAATTTTATAATACTTATCAACAAAGAGTATTTAATATCAGTTTTGATGATATTTATTCAGGTTTTAAAGTTTTAGACGAGAATGAAAAAGAAAACTGCTATTTAACTGACATTCTCATTACTTCAAATGATCCTCGCTATCAAATTGTTGTTGATTCAATCTTTATTTTTGAATTTATTCCTAATGGAACTCTCTATGATTCTACTTTTGTTGATATTTATCCAAATAATCATCTTGAAAAAATTTATTTCGGAAATTATACAGATATTTACAGCCAACATATAATAGTAAACACTTCTGAATTTTCACCGCTTTATTCTGAAGATGATTCTATAAATGAAGCCTATTATTTTGATGCATTTGATGAGGAAGGGAATAGGTATTACTTTGATTCCCAGCTTATCAGCACATGCATTTCTCCCGGAGTGTATGATATAGAATGGAACCCTTATTATTCTGAAGAATATTATTATGCTTACATCAACAATGATGAAAATGTTGATGAATTAAGAGAATATTATCAACCTCATATTGATAAGTATAGCTATCTGTATATTTCTTGGGCAAATAATGAAGCATGGAAAGAATGGCATACAATTGAAGCGCCTAATATAAATTCTAGTTCACTTGAAGTGTCTTTTGAATGGTTTGATGATGTTTTAAATGAATATGAATCTGTCTCTTATAGTGGTTCATTAAATGAGTTTAAGACTCGGAATATTGCAGTAGAGACATTATATCCTTATAATTCAGATTCTAAAACAGATACTTTCATGTTATCTCAGGATTACAGTAATGCACAAAACTTAGATATTATAGCAATTAAAGGATTTTTCTATAATGAATCTTTTATTGAATTTGGTTTAAGTAATATAGCTATAGATCCTTCGAGAACCCAAGTAGAAATTAATGCTCCAGATAACCTTAAATTAATCGATTTTGAGAAAATCATTATATATTTTAGCTTCTCAGAGGGCGCATATTCAGATTTTACTCAATATCGACTTTTAGACGGTGCTATTACTAATCATCCTGCAGTTCCATTATGGACTAAAAATGATACTTTTTTTGTGAGCTATGAATATCATGATATCGATTATTTTTTAGTTATGGAGGATTACTTTGTTGGTTCAAATGATTCTCTATTTGAATATCTTCCATATGCGAGGAATGAAAGATTTATTAATTACGAATACCAAAATGTTCAAGAATTTCTAGATAAAAAATACCAATATCATGATTTTGAAAATTTTAGTGAAGTTAATGACCCTAAATCAATACTAGAATTTCACGATTTAAATCTTGATGGAAGTCATGAACTTATCGTACAAAAAGACGATCTTACTGGAAATGGGATCTACGATTCGTTTAAATATGGCTTTCTCAACCCAGCAGGAGAAATTACCTTTCATACTTTAATTCAAAAAGCTTCATACACAGAATCTCATGCTGATAAAAAAAATGATATTAGTGTGAGCGAAGAATATCAAGTGGATTGGGAAGATATCTTTCGAGATTATTATGCTATAGTACAACGAACTATTGAAACTAATACCACAATCTTTAATAGAATAGATACAATGGCTGTTCTTATACAGAAAGATTTAGATTTTGATTCTGAAATTGATAAAGAGGTAGTGTTTGAAAGTAGGTTTTATACAACGCAAGTAATAAGTTGTACAAAAGAAATCACTCA
>CAYPFJ010000126.1:0-7350 GCA_964409945.1 uncultured archaeon
ACTTCATAATTTCCCTGATTGAGATCTGTTGTAGCATTAACGTCAGAATCATCTCCTTCTGTTGTATTAAACCATGGATCAATGGGTGTTTCAAAAGTAGGATTCTCAAGCCATTCTTTAGTATATAAATCTTGTACTATACCTTGGCTATTAGGTGGTGAATCATATTTAATATTATTATTAGCATTTTGGTTTAATAGGAAACTACTTATGAAAATATTGGATAACAGTGAGGAAGTAATGATAATAAAGATTAAAATCCTTTTATTCTTACAGTAATTATTTCTCATATTTTATAAAACCTTAATTAGTATTTAAAAATTTTAAATTAGGATATAATTTTTCAATATATTCTTATTAAGTAACATTTCAATATATTTTATTATACTTTTCTCTTATTTTTAAAAATTTCATCCATTTTAATCTGAGCTTATGTTAAATTTGGAAATTCGTCAGATTAAAATTAAAACGCTGTAAAAAACAAGAGAACAATATATTTTATGCAAAAGATTCGTTTTGTAGAAGAACTTACATTAAACCAATACTTGAATTTTCAAGGAAAATTTCGTGATGCTGTAGTGTTGGCTGGCTGAAAAGAAGAAATTAATTAAATTTTTAAGATTTATTAGTATTAAAAGGTTTTTTAGATTAATCTTTAATTAATTCATCTAATTCTTCCTTTTTCTTAATAATTTTCTCAGTTAATTGATCTGGTGCTATTTTAGGCTCTGTTAGCTGTGATCCCAATTTTTCTAATGGCGATGGTGGCTCTACAGGTTTGACTTTTAATTTTTGAATTCCCCCTAATTCTTCCTTGTAAAGCATAGAAAATGCTTTTTCTCGGCTTGTAATATGCACATTAGGAGTTGATTTTCTTTTTAATGTTCTTTTATATTTTCGAACCTTTCTTACTGGTTTTGGATATTTGAAATATTTTTGATAAGCGTAGAAATAGCTTCCCAGTATTGTTGCTCCTATAACCGAAATTATAAATAGGATTAGAAATAAATTATCCCTTGTTGTTTGGGCGATTACTGTCACAATTATCTCATACCTCTCAAAATCATAATCGTCTCCTGCAAATGCAGTTATCGTTATAGTAAACGAACCAACGGGTATATTAGAGATTGTCGATTCATATATTCCATCGTTATTATTGTCTGTTAATACTCCTTGATCATTTTGCCATCGATATGATACAGTTGCATTCAAAATTAAACCCCCAAAATCTAAATTATTAAGTTTGATTTTCAAATAAACAGGCTGACCAGCGTTGATATTGATAACGTTAGTTCCTTCTGAGGTTGTAATATTAGTCCTAATACGTCTTATATCTAATCTAATATTAATTATTTTTAGTTGGTAATTATTTCTTTGTGCTACAACAGTTAATAATCTTACCCCTATATCTAATTGACGTGTATCTAATAAAGTTGTATATTGCTCTAAACTAATACTTTGATTTAATGAGACAGATAAACCTTCACCAAGAAGTTTCACATCAGCATTATCAATAAAATTACCGAGTAAATCTGAATATTTGACGGTAATATTCAATGATGATCCAATAGGTAATTCTAAAAATGGATCTCCAGTTTTATTATTACCATTAAAAAACAGTTGAAGATTTGCCATTCTTTCGGTAATCTCTACGGTTATTTGAGCCGGTTGAGATTGATAATCACTCTTAGTCGCTATGATATTCAAAATATCAATTCCTTGACCCAAAATACCCGCATCTATAGTGAAATTATATTGTTCTAAGGAAGGATTTTCATCAAAATATCCATGTCCTAACAATTCTATTGTAGCATTACTTAAGTACGCTCCAGTTATGAAATCGGTATATATTACTGTTATATTGATTGTTTGCGAAACTTCAACAGTAATATAATTATTTGGATATATAGCTCCATTTAATAAAACAATTAACGAAGTTCCCCTTACATCAAGATAAAGTGTCAATACTGTAGCAGACGAACTATAGTTTTGTAATTGAGCTGAGATCGTGAGAAATGTGGCCCCAACATGCAAAAGGGATGTATTAAATACTATTTCATATTGTGAGTAAATGAAACTTTCGTTTATAATCATAGAAAGTCCTCCTCCAACAACTCTAGCAGTTGCTCCACTTAGAAAATCGCCAGAAATTTGATCTTTATAGCTAAATGATATGTTTAACAGTTCACCAGACGTAAGAGTTATACTCTTATCCGCTACTTTTTCAATGCCATTAAGAAAAACATTATCAATGTACGTTTCCCTTTCAATTATTTCGATTTTAATTAGAATATTCTGAGATTCATAGTTGGATTCATTTACATTAATTATTAGCGAATGCATTTTATTTACTTCGTATAAAGAACTATTAAACTCCATATTGTAGATTCCTGGTGACATCATAGTTGTAGATAATTCTCCTATCCAATTACTTGTAGGAGAAGTAATTATCCCATTTCCAGTTGTAGTTTCAGTGTAATTCAAATGAATAGTGAAATTTTCATTCCACGGGACTTGCAAATATGGAAATTCTTGGGCTGTTAGCGAAGTCTTGAGTACTAAATTTATAGTTATTAGGGTGGAATTATTTTGATATAAAGATGAATTTGCATATATAGTAAGTAAATTATCACCAGCAACACCTCCAGAGGTATTAAAGTCTAATAAAACATAAAATCCAGGACTAATTTCATTAAAATATTCTCTACCACCCAAGAAATTATCGATATAGATTAAAGCGCCTCTAATTGCATCTCCATTCTCTTTATCATTAAAAGACACTATAAGATTGATAGTATCCCCCTCAAAAATATTAGAATAATAACTCTGATCAGGTGTAAGTGTTGAGAAATGTTTTACTGTAAATGTTTTTGTTATAATACCCGTTTCATTTAATCCGAATATTGAATAAGAGTTATTCCAAGTAATTATTGCTTCATACTCTCCAACTTCATAATTTGGTGGAGTACTAGGTATTTGAAAGTAATTAAAATCAACTAGACCATTTGAATCTGGAGATTGAATTTGATTTACATCTGTCCAGATTGTTCCATTTGGAAATCTAATCTGAAGCTGTGCTTTAGTTTGTTGAATATACCCAGAAATTAAAAGTGAATTGGTGATTTGTGCTGTTATATTTATAAAATCACCACTTAAAAATTCTGTTTCCTGAACCCAGTCATTTCCCGTAGGTATACTTGTTGTATTTTTAAATATATGCAATTCTTCACAATAATTGGGTGATTCCGCTTCAAATTTCCAAAAACCATCAGGTGTAGTTGATATTGAATTCACTGGAATTATTAAAAGTCCAGCCGTAGAATTATCACATTGATTTAACCGATTGACACTTGGTAATTGTGGTTCAGATACCCAATTTATGTCAATGTCTGTTGGAAATTCAAGCCTCATAGTAGTTTCTTCATACCCACTAGGGACAGCAAAATAAGCATAACTCTCCCAATTAACTAAGCTGTTGTTTTCTACTGAAAATTTTATTCCCTCCGAAAGGGTATTTGTTTCATAACTCGTCTCAGGAATATCTTTAAATGCAAATAAATTTAGATCAGTTTCTAATTCTATATCAAAATTACTAAGATCCCATATATCATCACTACTAAAGTTTGCATAAACGTTTGAAGATTGCCAATTGCCATTCAATTCTAAATATCCTTTTCCCCAATCTACATCATTTACATTGGTGTTATTTATTTTCAATTGAAGTTGACTGGGTTTAACTTCCGCTTTTGGTATTACTTTGACATTGTCAATGAATAATTGCTGATATGCAATGTTTGGAAATCCTGTACTATAACCCGCGGTAGCAGAATTATACTCAAGGGCAATGCTTATATTCATAACAGTATTGTTAACGGGATTAGGGTATATATTTGAAGTATTTACCCAGACTCTTTGGGGTATGGAGAAAGTTCTCCATGTACTAGCACCATATAGTTTTAAATTATAGGCTCCTATACTATATATTTTTATATCATTTAATCTAAAAGCTAATTCCCAGGAATTAAAATCTGTTAAATAATACGGATTCACATCAAATTCTAGCGTACTATCAATAATACCTCCACGTTGTATTATAAATGAGCTGTTCCACATGCATTTATCTCCATTATCATAATAATAATAGCCACCAGATAAAACACCCCCCATTCTTAATTCTAAAGAACTACGGCTATTTAGATTTGAAAAGTAATTACCGCTCATTATATTATTACTACCAATAATATCTCTCTCAATGAATGTCCAATTCTGATAATTATTCACAATGTCGCTAGTATCATCCTCGCCAGCTGCATATGTACCATCATCATTTCCAAAATCAAAAGTTCCATTATTCCAATTTCTGGTATCATATAGGTTTTTTACAGACGTATCCAGTTTATATCCAATCCAATCAATTCCTAATGGAATTTCTGCTATATCGTACGTGCCATTCGCAAAACTCACTGATAAATCATAGTCTGTTCGATTGGCATAATGGGATACATTCCAGGGCGCTCCTATTCCACTGAAGTGATTTTCAGAAGACAAACCTTGATCGTTTAATTTGTTAATTTCAGATTTATAATTACTATTCGATTTAAAATCTACGAGATTAGTTTTATTTAGATTGCTTAAAATTATGTTCAGAGTTAAGCCAAATAAAATAAATAAGATTATAATAAACTGTTTTCTTTTACAATAATTTGATATTTTTTTCAATATATAACACCTAATAATTATTCTTATAATTTGCACTTATTCATATTTACAAAAATATTTTAATCTTACTTTTAGTTTTCAATTACACTCTATCACGAATTAATTGGAAATTCTAAATGTCTATTTTATATTAATTTGAATAAAGTTTAATTAAATTATAATAATAAATAATACTTAAGAAATAATAATATAGTTTTAAGTTAAAAAACTTATTTATAGAGTTTTTAAAGTGATATAATTGATCCAAGGCATTTTGACATTTCAGTTTAAAATTAATCAAAAAGAGACGGGTGAAATAGCACCAGAGTTTGAACCCATTCAATTAGTATTCCGGGAAGATACGTATGATGAAAACAATTTTTCTGAATTACTTGCCCAAAATGATATTTTTGCGATTTTTTACCAGCACACTACGGGTCTTTTTGGAGTTAAATACAGTTACAGCAATTTTTACGAGGGAAGATTAAAAGAAACTCCATATCAAGTGTTATCTTATTTTAAACAAGTTGCTGATGGGACACAGTATTTAGCCATTTCAATATTTGAATTAGATGATGAAATTGATATTTTTGATGATCTAATTAAAGAAATGGGAAAAAGATTAGATGTCATATTTGATAAATTAACAAGAGCAAGGAACTCAAAACAACTTTCATTAATCGAGAATATTAATATTAGATTAAAAAATGAAGTAAAATTCACAATTTTTCAAGTTGACCGATTATCGAATTTAGATAAACTTCAGAAGATCGCGTTGATTTATAATAGTGTGGAGCGTTTGAAAATTTTGGAGATCTTACGGGAATATCCAATTTCAAAAAAGAAACTGAAGGGAATATTAGAAAAAATGACAACTAATGTAAATGTGGATATTCTTCTTCAACCATTTTTAGAGTTGAATATCATACGTCGGGATTGGATAAAAGGTGAGAAAGATAAAAAATCGGGGGAGATAACACATCAAGGAGAATATTTATTTTTAGTCAAAGATTTATTGTTTGCTCGTGTTCCTAATGAAAACTTGTTAAACCACTTTAAAGATACCAAAAATGAATTGTTACCCTTATACAGACAAAAGGTTATTGAATATTTCTCAAATTATGATCCTTATACTCAACCTATTGAAGAAACGAAAAAATTAGCTTCAATTCTACTCAATCCCGATGTATATGATTTTTTTGTATTGATGAGACATAATCATTACCCACTGGATAAAATTCCCAAAATTTTTTCAGAATTCGCTGTTACAGAAATCTTACTAGATGATTTAAAGAATTTAAATATTATTACTGAGGTTATAGACGATAATGATAGAAAATGGATATGTTTATTAACGGATATCAAACCATTAATAGTATTTCCAGAGTATTTACTTCCTAAAATTAGAGCTGCGTATAAGGACCAAGATTCTGAGGGAGCAATTACTTATGAAATTGCTAAAAAAGCGCTTAATTTATTAGAAATAACATATCCAGAGAAAGTAAATTTTTAAGGTTTATACATCAAAAAGAGATGATTTTTAAAAATGTATCTATTTAAAGACAAAAATATAGTTGAAGTTCCTATTACATGTAAAATTTGTTTAAAAGAACTTAAATTTCCCATTTCGGCAGATGAGTATAAACAAATTACAAAGTTTCCTATTAAAAAAGAAGATATTCACGGTGAACCTCCACATAAATTAATAGTATTTATCAATCAGTATTTGGAAATTGAGAACTTTGAGATAAAAGATGTTATAGAGAAAGTAAAAGATGTGGCTTATTCAAAAGAACTAACTAAACAAGTATTAAGTGAGATTGATCTATCAGATGAAGAAATAGATCTATACTTTCGTACTACAGGCAGAGAAGCAGTATCAGTCGGAGAAATGTCAATTTTAATTAACAAACCAAAAGAAAAATGCAAAGAAATTGCAAACAAATTTGTTGAGAAAGGCTTATTTAGAGAGATCATAGGCGCAACTCCACATTATCAAGCATTACCACCATATGCGGCTTTAATTGCACAATTAAAGAAATTTTATACTTATATTTCTGATATAAAATCTACTATCCCTCAACAATTAGATAAATCATTTGCTCAACTTGAAACTGAAACTAAAGGCATGGAAAAAATGAAAGATACAGGTGCAGTAATGACAGATTTGAAAGAAACAATGCTTTCTCAAATCCATGCTCAGAAGAAAGAATTTGATAATACAATTTCAGCAATCGATCAAATTAGAACAATCACAGATGATATCTCAAATCTTGGAGATTTTACTAAAACGTTATCTGATGACCAAATTGGATCATTATCCAAGCAATTTGAAAATCTTAATGTTAGAACCTCCCAAATAATTAAAAATCAAGTTGATGATCTAAGAAATCAATTTGGTGATATCAAAAATACAATTACTGATAATTTACAAAAATTAAAGTTAGGTGTAATTCAGCAAGCTGTAGGCGATGTTATTGATAAAGTTATTGCTACTCGTTTAAAAGATATTACTGATAATCTAAATGTGCAATTAAGTGTTAGTCAGACTGTATTTGCAGATGTATTGAATAAGGCGACAAAAGGAATAAACACAGAATTTAGTTCTAAACTGAAAGATTCTCTTGAGGATGCGACAAAGAATATTGAATC
>CAYPFJ010000127.1:0-7230 GCA_964409945.1 uncultured archaeon
AAACAGGATCTACCATGGCAATAGAATTCAAAACAGTTACAAAAATTGCTTCCGGACCAGCTTCGCAAAAAATAAATCTTTGCTCTTCTGTATCGAAAGTCCCAGTTCCAAAAGATCCAGAACTAAATTCCTCTGTAATTCTGGTTAAAACAGGTTCTACTAATGCACTCACCCCACCAATTACATCTTCTTCTACATCTTGATCTGATGATCCTTTTAATGCAGACATTACTAAACCTTCTCTATTTACAATGAGAACAGCAATTAAGTTCTCTCCAACTTCTTGCTTATACCATTTTAGAAGTGCTTCAAGTTTATCTCGATCGACTGACATGAATCCGATAACCTTTATACTTTAGTTTCAAATGTATTATAAATAAACTAAAATATATTATTTAATATAATAGATTTGTTATTAAAATTTATAGAATACGATAAAATTCAAAGAATTTAGAATTATGATTTATAAAAATAAAATGTACCTATCATTAATTCATTTTAAAGTAAGATCTAATATCATTTTCCTTTGAGGATTGGAAATTACTCTCTTATTTTTTATTTTGATTTATTAATTAAAGATAATAAGGGAATAAAATATTAAAAATTAAATTCATTATATTTGATCAAGTCCTCAACAGGAAATATACTAACAAAAAGAAAATTTTATCCTCGCAGGAGTTGCCAAGCCTGGTCTACGGCGCTAGAATATTGCACTTTTGTGCTTTTATGGCGTTACTGAGGCTCTAGTGACATAGGTCTTCGAAGGAAATATCTCCTCGACCTAAATTCGTGGGTTCGAATCCCACCTCCTGCACATTATATTTCTAAATAATAGAATTGAATCTGTAGAAGTATGGAAAGAAAAACATTGAAAAATCTAAATTTTTATAATAATACTTATTGAATTAAACCGTGGATATATCAATTTAAATCTTAAAGACTTATATTATTTAACTTAATATTTTGATATATTTGATTTCTATACTAAGAGCATTTAAATTGAGATCATTTCTCCTAATTAATAAAGCATAATAATAAATAACATATTGTATAAGTGATTTTGATTTCAAGTTTGCAATTAAATAATGATCCGAAAACGATGGAGCACATATATTCTTTAGCTTTTAACCGAACGGCTTCATCTACAGGAGAGACCGAAGCATTAAATTATATAGTAAAAGAGTTAAAACAGAATAATCTTAAACCGGAAATTGAACATTTTGATTGGACAGGCCCACTCAAGATACTTATGAGGGTGAGTTACATTCTTATACTTATCAATTTAATACTTTTCCGTATGATCTTAATTGTCATAGCTTATTTCATTATAAAAAACACGTTTGAAACCCTACGTAATATTTCATTCATAAAAGCAGAGAAATCAAAAAATATATTTACGTTAATTTCCGCTAAAGAAAAAGCACCTAATCGACCATTGGTTATAATATCTGCTCATTATGACTCCATTTCTGCAAATATCCCTTTTAAGTTGCAAGTTATTATCTTTTTCATTTATAGATTGATAGTTTTTTTTTATGGTATAATTTTTTTCGTTTTTATAACAATATTTTTTCTCAATATTTTAGCATTTATCACTCTCTCTAATTTTATTGTAACTACCATAGCTTTTACTTCAATCAT
This sequence comes from uncultured archaeon, assembly GCA_964409945.1. Lineage (GTDB taxonomy): Archaea > Asgardarchaeota > Lokiarchaeia > Sigyniarchaeales > SOKP01 > Loki-b32. The sequence continues at coordinate 1,642 of CAYPFJ010000127.1, forward strand.
TGCAATATTTATTTCAATCCCCATGTTGTATTTAGTATTTAAAGACCACCCGTCGTCAGGATCAATCGATAATGCAAGTGGAGTTGCTATATCAATTGAATTGGCAAAGGTTTTCAAAAAAAATCCCCTTGAAAGAACAGATATTCTGATTTTATGGCCTGGAGCTGAAGAATGGGGTTTAAAGGGATCAAAAAAGTTCTGTAAAACACATTTTAACAGTCTTAACCAGACATATGATCTTGATAAATCCTTTAATATTAATATTGATATGATTGGCAGTTATATAGGGCTTTTAAATAGATCAGGATTATTTAGAAAAAAAATAAATCGAAATTTAAATGAAATTTTTAGAGCAACAGCAAAGCAATTGAATATTCCCCTACAAATTTATAACAAAACCCTTAAACCCAATAGTGACTATAAATCCTTCAAGAAATATGCTAGAAAAGTGAGGAGTAAATTTCAAGTAATGTGCTTTCATTCAAGTAAGGATTCAAAATATATTCATTCGTTAAAAGATACACCTGACAAATGTTCTTTAGAAAATCTAAATGGATGTTTAAATATATGTCATCAAGCATTAAGAAGTATTGATTTAAGGAGAGAGGATGTTAAAAAAAGTCAGATAGCTTATGCTGTTTAATTTTTGGATTATTCGTTAGACTTTCTACGTATTCCTCAATTAATTCCATCCTTTGTTTTGTATAATTATCTAAATTAAATATTTTAACTAAATTTAAGGCTCGAGGAATATATTTTTCAATACCCCCACGATTTACTGTCAATATTATTCTGTTTCCGCATTTAGGGCATTTACCGCCGTTTGATAAGGGAGGACTCCTGTATTTTTCATTGCATTTAACGCAACGAAAATTTTGAACAGAAAATTTTCTTAAATTACCAAGAATATCTGGATTGAAATGAGTAATTAATATTTTCTCGGCTACTTTCTTTGCATTAACAGGTTTGATGATGTTTGCAAGTTGTAGTTGAGCTTCAATCTTATCATCCATAGTTTCATATAATTTGTAGGCAGTAGTTTTAGGGCCTTCATTAATATCATCGGTTGGAATATTATAGCCAATATTTTCATACTGTTCTTCTGTACCTAAATGATTTTTAACTAGGTTCATTATTGGTTCTATTTCTGATGGTGAACAATATCGTTCAGTTGCTTCATAAAATTCTAAAGGATATTTAAATAATGTATCTATATTAAGCGCTTCCACATCAATTTCATTAGGGTCAATCTTTGTACCAATTACTAGAGTTGCGTCCATTCGACCTCCTATTTTACTTGGGAGATAATGTCTGGAAAAATTTAATAAAGGATCTAAAAGTAGCATAACTCCATCTTCATCTCCATCACAATTTCTTCTCTTTGCGGCATGCCAATAAGGATGGGCATAGATTGATCGAGCTGGGGTAAATCCAATTATTCTTCCTATAATTCCGGCACTCGTGTGAGGAGCTAAACCCACAACTAAATGGCCTATTAAATCTTCTTTAACAGACACATTATAAAAGCACTTTAGTTTATAAAACAACTCTAATTCTTCATCTAAGAACTTAGCTACCTTTATAAAGTATTTAGCACAGTCATCAGACAAAATGACATCTTGAACTTTCAATTCTAAAACCTGATTTTCATTATTGAGAGGATCCTTATAATAATCAGTCTCATATCCTAATTTTTTTAATAAATTTATTGAAGTACCAATTTCATTTGGCTTGAAGTGAGTTAATGGTATATCTGTAGCATCATATCTTATCTCAGCTGTTTTATAGACTAAAACATTATTTTTTGCTCTTAAGATTCCTTTTTCAAGTGGTTCTGGAATTTTATATTCATTACTTAATCCAATAATACCTTTTATTTTCTTAGGTAATTGCATATTAAGTGATTTTAATACTGAGTTTACATACTTTTTCATGTTAAATTTAGCTTCACTTGAGGTTTTTAGAGTCTCATGACACTTAGAGCATTTTTCCTCAAATGTTGGATATAATAATTTGCATCGTGGACAGATTTTTTGTACTTCGGTATGAGTGCCACAAACCGGACAAATATTAAAGATGCCCGACTTTCCACAATTCATACATTTTTTTCTACATACATCAATTCTGACTTTACCAGTTTCTATGACGTTATTTTTATTTCCAAAATCGATAGACTTTCTTTTTTTAGATCCAAATTCATTTTCATTTTTTTTTTTAATATTATGTCCTATAGCTTTTTCAAGTAATCTCGAACTACCAACAACATCACTTAAAGGAAATAATGTATGAATTCCTTTCATGCTTTTTCTTTCTGATTTTTCTGGTCTTCCCATACGTGAGCCTATATAATATGGTGCTTTATTTTTTATTTTGAGTGAAGAAATCTTATAAAAATAATGGAAAACATCATCATCCTTTTCAATTTTTATGGGTTTTTCATCTTCTAAGTTAAAAATTGTTTTATAAATGAGACTCATTGTTTTATTAAATATTATTTTATTATCTTTTACTCTATGAAGTACAAATGCTTTTTCCAAAATTTTTTTTATCGATTTCTCATAATTTAACTTGATATTTCGTTCAGATTTAGAAAAACTCTTAACTAACGTAGTTCGTAATAAATCCAATTCTTCTAATGTAATATTCCCCCAGAAATCCAAATATGAAGGATGTAAGGGAATATCAAATCTTTTTGAAATTTGAATTGCTTCTTCTGCTGTAGGAATATTTGTAAAAGGATTATTAATAAATGCTTGTAGCTGCTTATCACATTTTTCTAGGTTAATAATAGATTTTTCTAATTCTAATGCCCACCACTCTTCTACATATCCAGAGGGCACTAAAAGATGGTTGTTTTCAGTAAATTCACCATATCCAAACAATATATCACCAATAAATAGCACTTTTTTAATTTCAGAAAAAATCTGTTTAGCTTTATTGATGCTTGAAACTTTTATTACATCACCATTTTGCAGTTTTACGATTGGTGGTTCAATGCCATCCACAGGACATATACTTGTGCTTTTTCCCGGACGTTCAATTCTCAATTGTGTTCCAATTGCTACAAAATCATCTAAAACAGCCATCGTGGCTGGATGCATCCCTCCTGCGGCGAGTCCCGTATTCCTAGAACGCCCATATCTTATTCTATGACCACCTACTTCTGAAGGATGACTGAAAACCGGGCGTCCAGCAATAATATCAGCAACAAATTTCGAATTTGGGGTGATTTTTACATCGTTTTTTTTCTCACTTTTTTCTTCTTTCTCCTGATTATCTTGCTTCTGAGCAATTTTCTTTAATTCCTCAAGCCAGTCCCAACCTTCTAATTTCATAGCCTTAGCAATCTTTAGTAATTTTGGTGCTTTAAGAAGAATACCATCGTTTAAAACTAAACAAGCACCTCCTCTAACTTTATTTGTTTCAATCCTAGGTAGATCTCTGAATGCTGACACTTCTTCGTCTTCAGTTGAATCACCATTTATTTCTACTGGCAATCGATTCACAGCATATCGAATTTCTTGGTTAGATGAAGGATATTGTAAATGTACTATTCTGTCATATAATTTAACCTCCTCAACATATCTACCAATTTCAGCTTCAGATGCTTCATATTTTGGAATTTTTGATTTTCTTCTTACATAATCAGCAATCAATACACAAAGTGCAGCGGTTGTCCCCCCTGCAGCCCGAATTGGGCCTGCAAAGTAGAGAGATAGATATTTTCTGCCAAAATTATCTTTTCGAATTAAAATTTTAGAAATTCCTTCCAAGGGAGCACTTACAACACCCATTGTTTTAATAGCTAATCCTACTCTTATTGCTCTATCCACACGGGCCTCTAAAGATTCAATCTTTCCAATTTTTTCATCTAAAATATCAGCAACTACTTTGAAGACAAGTTCATCCTCAGTCAATCCTTTTATTTTTAAATCCCGTATTACCTCTGCAACACCCACGGGCCCTACAAGTTTTTCTACTCGTCCAGCTAAATCTTTTGCTTGAGGAGATTCCACTTCTAATTCAGGATCGAAACCTTTTTGCCGTGCTTGCTCAGCAATTGAATAACATTCATTGACTTGCTTTTGAATTTGATTAAAATATAATTCCATAGCTCTACTCATGTCTGGCATAAACTAACCTATTTTTAAAATTGAGAAAAACTAATTTAATAAAACTTAGAATTAATATTCTTATTTTTATGAATTAAATTAAATTCATTTATTAATCAGCTATTTCATTTATAAAATTATAGAGAATGCTAATTTTCCACACTCTTCGCTTATAAAAATAAAGATGTTTTTCCTTTAATAATAAATAATTTATTTATTTTCCTCAATTATTATTATAATTCCATTTTAGATAGTAGAATATTGAAAACCGATAATATAAGTGAAAAAAAAGTCATTATCAAAGAATTGGTCAATTCAGGCATCAATATAACACCTTCAATTCTAGATCTTCTTATAAATTTAGAGGAACCCTTAAAAAAAGTTAAATTAATTATTAAAAATGTTAGTTTTCTCCCTAATTTTGAGGGGCATTTAACAAAAGATATTTTAAAGAAAATTTCAAACGAGGAACTAAGCAAGTCATTAAAGACAGTCATGTTAAAAGAAATAAGTTCAGCAGCTATTCAAGACAAACAATTAGGAGAGAATGACAAAACTGAGTTGTCAAGTTCACTAAGTATAATAGAAACTGAAAAAATTAAAATAAAAACTCATGAAAAATCTGAATATGCAGATCACCTTAAAAATCAATTAGAATTTAATGAGGATCCCCTAATCTTAAATAATCTTGATAATAATTCACTTAAAATCTTAAAGAAGAATAACCGAAAAGTTTCTCCTTTTGAAAGTTCGAAATCAACGGTAGGATTTAAGCCAATAGCAAAGAATTTTGACTTTCAATATGAAATTTTAAAAGATCCTACTGGAAAACTTTATACAAATGGAAATTATGAAGATTTTTACAATTTAACTTTAGATAAATTCAATAAACTTAGGAGTTTAATCAAAAAGAGACCAGAAGTACTTTCAGCTAATAATATTAACAGTATTTTAAGATTAACTAATAAAGTTGAAGTTTCTGCAATAGGAATGGTTATTCAAATTCGGAAGACTAAAAACGGAAATTTTTTTTTAACATTGGAAGATCAAACTAATTTTGTTAATATTATAATCCGTAAAGATTCAGAAAACCAAGATAATATAAAAATAGCGGAAAGAACAATTAACGATCAAATGATTTATATAGAGGGTACTTACAATCCAGGAGAAAGAGGTAAAAGTGGGATAATATATTGCACTTATATATCAAAAATTGACATTCCCAAGAATTATATACCAAATAAATCGCCAGATCCTTTATCGATTGTTTTGATTTCTGATACTCACATCGGTAGTAAAGAATTTGAAGAAAAATTATGGAATAGGTTTATAGATTTCTTAAATGGGAAAATAGGAAATAAGAATCAAAGAGAACAAGCTGGAAGAATTAAATATATTATAATAAATGGGGATCTCGTTGATGGTATTGGTGTATATCCTACCCAAAAGGATGATCTTAACATACCTGATATCTATA
>CAYPFJ010000128.1:0-2003 GCA_964409945.1 uncultured archaeon
ATCTTCCCAACTTGGATCATTAATCAATTCAGTTGCAGCTCTTCCACTATTTCTCATTATACCTACTTGTGCCCCAAAAACGATAGCTAAATGAAACTCAAATGAAGCTATGTTTCCACCATTAATTCCAATAAGTTTTACCTTATTTGGGACTACACCAGATTTCATAATATCATACCAATATTGAATAGGTTCTCTAATACTGAAATCTTTTCCTTCTGTAAAATGAATTGTAGAATACCTTTTATCTAATTCAACATGAGCTGGCATATGACTTGGTAAGTAACCTATAGTTCTTATATTATTAGGATATTTTTCTTGAATATCTCCTACAGTATTGCTAATTCCTGATGTAGTACCACCTGAAATTATGATACCTTTAAAATTATTGAAAGCATCAATTAAATTATTATTAAATACTTCCAAATTTCTTTCTATACGCTTATCTGTCCCACCAGCAATAATTACAATAGATTCATCAAATTTTGTTTCCATTTGTTTCATTTCAGAATCTAATACCAACGTAGATTCATTAATCATTTTATCTGTTTTTTCGATTACATTTGGATGAAAAATCATCCCTAATCGTAGAACTTGTCTCACTAAACTAATACTTTTTATTTTATCTTCTATTATCTTGAGATTATTTAATGTATCTAGAGTAGTTTCAATCATCCAAATATCGGAACTATATCTTATTCCTTTTAAATAATAGTCTAAAGCTTCATTAATATTTCCAAGAAATAAATTAAATAAACCTACATCAAAAAAAGCCCATGGAGCATCAACCATTACTTCTATTTGTCTTATTCGTTTTTTTATGGCTTTTTGGATCATATCATAATTTCTTTCAATATGGATTAAATCTCCCGTTTGTTGAATTATTAAGATTAAATAATTACCTAATGGATAGGGATCTCCGGGTTTCACTTTCAATGCTTGCTTATAACATTCCAAAGCTTTAGTATAATTTTTTTGACTTTTATAAGTACCTCCTAATGATGACCATCCATTAGAATCAAAAGGATTTCTTTGAGCTGCTTCTCTTAAATAATTCTGCCCTCGTAAGAATTCATTACCCATAGGGGTTTTTTTATATTTTTTATGATGAGATATCCCAAGATCTCTTAAAATCTCTGCTACTTCTAATTCTGATGCTTGTTTAAAGGATTCAGTTTTCATTAATTCGTTCAATATTTCAATACTCTTATCCATATCGTTAATTGCCATTGCTAATTTTGCTATTCTATAACCATTCTTAAAGTTTTCTTTGTCCGCTTTATATACCATTTCTAATCTTTCAATTTCAGATTCGATTTTATCATTAGACATATACGTAATTATTGTAGATTTATAATCTCGCATTTTCTTCATAATTTTATTCAATGATTCATCTTCAATTGTCAATAAAGATTTTACTCGATTGAGTTCTTGGTCATACGGCTTAGGTACTTTAAATTCATACTGATTAAAGACTTTATATTGATTTGCAGCCCATCCATAACTCAAATATGTGCACATTTGAATTTCTGCTTTTAAATTAAAAATTTCGTCTGGTATTTTTAATTCAAGTCTTTCATATAGCTTTAATTCAGGCATCAATTGAACAACATAGGTTTGGAAATGTCCTAAAGAAGCACTAATTTCATTAAATTCGGACATTTCATGCCCGTTTACAGTATCAAATAAAAAATTATCTCGAATTGCTTCACTAACTGTATTTAATTCATTAATATTGGGTAAAATTATACGAAATCCACTTATATCATTAATTTCTAAAAAAGGAATAGTAATATTTGTTTCTGATTTAAATAATTTATTTGCAAAGCTAGAGATTTTCTTTACTCTTCCTTGTATGATAAATTCAGATGAATAACCTCTCACGATATTTTTAAGGACTTTTTTCATATATTTATGAAATTCTTTGTAAAGAGGTCGTAATTTTTTATATTCATTAATTTGTTCCTCAAAAATTTCGCGTTTTTCTAATTCCATAATACCAT
>CAYPFJ010000128.1:2103-7128 GCA_964409945.1 uncultured archaeon
TATTCATTAATTTGTTCCTCAAAAATTTCGCGTTTTTCTAATTCCATAATACCATTATCACTCCAAATTTTTATTTAATTTTATTTTTCTTGAATTTCTTCTCTTAATATTATTGTTATAATCTATTATTTAAAACTTTCTCAAAGATGTAATTTAAGAGAAAAAATAATTTGTTGGTTGAATTTATTCTGAACCAAATTTGAAATTACTAATTTGAAAATAAATTTAAATATTTACTTAATTTGAGCAACTAATAATTTAGATATTGTTATAATATATTAGAGAAGCGTTTTTGTTTCTTGTTTTTCTTATTAAAAATGAAATTTTACACTATAGGAGATGATTAAAATACCAGAATTAGTTTGTAATGTATGTGGAGCAAGGAAGGAAGTCCCAATATGTTGTGATAAATCAATGATGGTTAAGGATGATTACTTATTATGCTGTTGCTCCGATGAGTGTGCTTATCAACCTATTCCAGAATGCTGTGGGCAATCGATGAAATATATTGAAATTTAATATTACATATTAAGTTTTAAACAAATAGAAAAAGAAAAATAATTTAATTTTATGCAGTAGGAGAAACTTGCTTTTGCAAACCTCTTAGTATCTCCTCATACAATTTTTCTATAAATCCATTAAAATCATCTTTAGCATATTTTACGTTTAACATTTGCCACAATAAAACTGGAATATCGTCTTCATCTTCATACACAGGAATAATCTTTACCATTCCTTTCTTTCTCATTTGAAAAGCAGCTTGCCATTCATCTTTAACTGCATTGGATTTAACTGAATTTTTAGAACAAAAAAGTACGAAAACATCAGTATTTTTAAGTGTATCTTCCATGAATTCTACAATATTTTGTTTACTATCTGCTTGCCAATATGAAACCTTTTTTATTTCAGGATATACTTCTAATTCTTTAACAATATCTGATATTTGAAAATGCTCCGCATCCAATGTTGAATAACTCAGAAATACTCTTTGTTTATTAATGTCCTCTAGTTGTGATATAGGCGCGGCTTCTTTTGCTTGTTGATAAAATGCAAGTGATTTTGAACTAGAAAAATATTCAGCACTAATTTCCCGATTTTTAATCATTTCAAGAATTATTTGCTCAATTAGATTTTCATCTTGAATACCACTCTTCTCACTAATATCTATGAGCTCCAGTCGTGTTAATTTGGATCCATAGTTCAAAATTGTATTTTTAATTTTATTCTTGGTATTAAACTGGAAGTTTTTGCAATAATCAATTTTTTCTTCAATTTTCTCTAATAAATCAGAAAGTTCATATTGTCTTGCTACTTCTTTAATATCTGCCAAATCTAAAATTGCGTCGTAAAATTTATTGGTTTCAATTAATTTTTCAATGTTAGATAATTTTTTTTTAAGCTTTTTTTCAATTTTAATTTGCTCCTTGTCTTTCCTAATTTCTTGTTCAAATTCTTTAGATTCCTTTATTTTCTCATCCGCTTCATTTAAAAACTCTGATAATTCATATTTTTGAGCAATTTCTTTAACTGAATCTAATTGTCTTAGCGCATTTTTAATTTTACCCTCTTTAATTAAAATACTGCTTTCAGTCATTTTTGTTTTAAGATCCTCCTTAGCCATCTGTTTTTGCTCTTTCCTCCATTCAATTTCAAGTTCTTTACATTCTTTTATCTTTTCTTCCGCTTCATTAGCAAATTCTTTTAATTCATAAGCTTTAGCATCCTCAATTACTCGTTCTAAATTATTAAATGCTACGTCAAATTTTTTCTGATTAATTAGTTTGTTAACTGCCCCCATTTTTTGCTCAATTTCACTCTTAGCTTTTGATTCTTCCATATCTCTTCTAATTTCTGATTCTAGTGTATTACACTTATTTTTGAGTTCTTCAACTTCATCTAAAAACTCTGATAAATTGTATTCTTGGGCAATTTCTTTAACTTTATCTAAATTTCGATGTGCGATTTTAAACTTATTATCTTCAATTAAATCTTCGATATCAGATATTTGGGTTTGAAGCTCATCCTTAACTCTCTGTTCTTCTAATTCCTCTTTTTTTTCTATTTTAAGTTTATTACACTGGTCTATCTTTTCTTTAGCTTTATTTACAAAATCGTTTAATTGAAAACTCTCTGCAGATTCTGTTACATGATTTAGATTTGCTATTGCTTCATCAAATCTATTTCTGTTGATTAACTCATCGATTTCTGACATTTTTTGCTGAAGACTGTTTATGATTTTTTTTAATCCCTCTTCCCTCTTCTCTTTTGAAATTTCTTTGAAAATAATGACAAAATCTCTAACGCGAGCATCAATTTCATTGTTGGAAATCATATCATCTACAATTGTTTCAAGCGCTTCTCTTTTTATACCCATTTTTGAAATAATATCGAAAAAAGGCAATTCTTTTGTTTTGAATTGCATTGTTTTTATATAATCAATCGTTTTGTCTGCAATGAATTCTTTTTTTTCCCAATCAGTTCCGATTAATACTTCTTGCTTGAGTTCAATGGGTTCAATTTCTACTGTTTTAGATTTCATTGGTTTAGCTTTTACTTGTTTTACTTTTACGGGTTTCGCCTTTGCTTCTTTCATTTTTGCGGACTTGACTCGTTGGAATCTTAATTCTCCTTCCTTACTTACTAAAGCAAATATATTTGTTCCAACTGAACCAATCCCAAATATCAAACATAAATAGAAACCAGATGCAAATGTTATAGGATTTGGAGAGACCTGATTTGATGATATTATAGAAGGATAGACCATTAAGCTAATTACTATTAAAAGAAAACCTGTTCCACCGAACAAAAATGCTTTTCTTTTTCTCTCTGGGCTCAGTAGAATAATTGAGACAATGCCAAGTGCAAATCCTACCCACCCTCCAAAAATTAAAGGCTTATATCCCATATAATGTGTAAAATAACCTTCATGTATAGCTGTTTGGGGTGGTGGTGGATATGGAGGGTGAAATTCAGAATAATATGGAAGAAATGCTGAGATTAAAATAATTATAATTATAATTCCATAAATTAATCGTATAAAAGTAAATTTTTGTATTCTAATTTCTGTCATTTTAATCAACCTTTTAATTATTTTATTTTATTTATTTTTAGTATAGATTCTTAAATTTTTTTCTCATTTGCTTATATTAAGATGTTAAGAATTTATTTTTGGATTATACTATTTATATTAATTATATGATGACTTAATATTTATATCACTCTCATGTATAAATTATAATTCAATTAGATTTAATATAAAGATTCTATAAAAAAAGTAAGAAAAAAAAATATTATTGTTAATCATAGAATTTACTTTATTCTCTTCTTAATTCCCCATGAAATTGATATTAAACCGAATATCATTATCAGAGAAAGAATAACCATGTTATAACTAGGTATTGCAGGAGATTCTCTTTTCTGAATGATTACTTCTGCAAATCCTTCATGACCTAATGTATCAGTAGCATAAAATCTTAAAGTATATTCTCCAGGTGGTAAGGCATTCCAATATGCTTGGGTAATTTGTCCCGAAGTTCCACATGTAATATTTATCAATCCATCATCTAGAGTATACCTTATCTCGTTTAAATTACCCTCATTTATAGTTAATTCAAAATTTGGCGCTCTCTCAGTAAATACTTGATCCTCTATCGGGGTAGTAATCATTATATAGGGAGGGAGTATATCCTTTCTAACTGTTACTTCTTCCCATCCAGAATTTCCTACCGTGTCATTTGCATAGAATTGAATAGTAACAGTCCCATTACTAAACTTATCCCATTCTGTTTGCTCTATAGTCCCCGTAGTTCCTGAAATTGGTATAACTGTTACTCCTCCATCCAATGTATACCATCTACTATCTAAATTTGGTTCAATAATATTAAAATTAAATGATGGTGCAGTACTTCCGAAGAGATCATTAAAACTTGGGGAAAAAATTGTAATATCTGGGGATATTATGTCCTTTCTAATTGTTATTTCTTCGAAACCGATATTCCCAATTGTATCATTTGCATAAAACCTGATGGTTGCAGTACCATTTCCAATTTTATCCCATTCAGTTTGATCGAGATATCCAAACTTCCAAGTAATTGTTAGATTTATTAAACCCCCATCAAATGTATACCATATTGTATTTACATCTGGATCTAAGATAGTCAAATTAAAAAACGGTGCAGTACTTCCGAAGAGATCATTCAAAAGTGGTGAATTGATTGTTATATTAGGAGGAAAGATATCAGATACAACTGTAAAATATCGAAGTTGGGAATATCGCATAAACCCTAATGTATCATTTCCAATCACTTGAATAGTATGCAATCCTTCAGCAGGCATTGGAATTGTAGTATTTCCTAAAATAGTTTTAATAGGTTGCGAATCTAAAGAATATCCTTGCCAATCAAGAGCAATTGAATTTTCAAAACTTAGGAGTAACCCCTCATTTAAATTATCTCCAATATTGTAATTAGGATCCCAGGAATAACCAACTGCATCAATATAAAAACTATAATCTACATGATATATGCTACTTTCAATTTCAAAATATCTCATCATTGTATTTGGGTTTCGATAATTATAACCTGAAATGCCACCATATGATATTCCATTAATTGTGATCCAAAATTTATCTGCACTTGAATTAAATGTAATTGAAATGTTGTACCATGTATTACTTAAGATTGGAATGATATTATAGTATGCATCTGTTCTGTAAGTCAAAAACCCACTATCAACACGGAGGTAAATTCCATCTGTACTATTAGTTTCATAAAGGCTAAAAACAGTACGCATATTTGAATCTTCAATCAGATAATAAAATTCAATTGTCCCATTATCTCTATTTGGTAAATTATTTTTCATCTGAGTTTGATTTTCTAGTACTGTATCTGTCAGGTTAACGACTTTCTTATGATTATAATAATCACTAATAATCTCACATGTACCTCCATTCGCCACGTCTGTATACCAACCATTTGGAAATGTACCTTCTTCATCATTTTCAAACCCATAGGTTGCAGGATAATA
>CAYPFJ010000129.1:0-6874 GCA_964409945.1 uncultured archaeon
TATTTGGTCAGATTTGATTCAAATGGGTGTTATTGAATATTTAGATGCCGAAGAAGAAGAAAATGCATATATTGCCATGTTCGAGGAGGATATCAGTATAGAACATACTCATTTAGAGATATCTCCTGCTGCAATTCTAGGTATTTGTGCTTCCATTATTCCTTTTCCAGAACATAATCAATCCCCTAGAAATACATATGAGGCGGGAATGGTAAAACAAGCATTAGGTTTATTTGCAGCTAATATGCACTTGAGATTAGACACCAGAGGACACACATTACATTATCCTCAACAACCATTAGTAAAAACCAGTCCAATGGAAATCATTGGGATAAATAAAAGACCCGCTGGACAAAATTTTATCATTGCAATGATGAGTTTCGAAGGATTCAATATAGAAGATGCGATCATCATCAATAAAGCATCAATTGAGAGAGGGCTAGCACGTAGTCATTTTTTCAGAACCTACGATGCTGAAGAAAGAAAATATCCAGGTGGAGAGGTTGATAAATTTGAAATTCCAGAAAGAGGAGTGAGAGGATTCAAATCAGCTGAATCATATAGGTTATTATCTGAAGTAGATGGAATAATAGAACCAGAGACACAAGTAAATGGAGGAGATGTGTTAATTGGGAGAACATCCCCACCTAGATTTATAAAATCGTACGAAGAATTTGAACTCATGCAACCAAATAGACGTGAAACTTCAAAAAATATGCGACATAATGAACAAGGAATTGTAGATACAGTAATTATTTCAGAAACCGTTGATGGAAATAAATTAGTTAAAATAAAAGTTAGAGATTTAAGAATCCCAGAATTAGGAGATAAGTTCTCATCTCGCCATGGTCAAAAAGGGGTTTTAGGATTAGTAGTAGATCAAGCAGATATGCCATATACTACCTCTGGGGTCATTCCAGATATAATTGTAAATCCTCACGCAATGCCATCACGAATGACTTTAGGACAACTTTTTGAGGGTATTAGTGGAAAGATTGCGTGTACTACAGGAAAATTAGGAGATGCAACCGCGTTTGAGTGGACAGATATTACAAAACTTCAAGAACACTTAGTAGAAGCGGGATTTGAATTTAATGGAAGAGAAGTAATGTATAATGGAATCACAGGGGAAAAATATGAAGCAGGAATTTATTGTGCTCCAATTTATTACCAAAAACTATATCACTTAGTAGCAGATAAACTACATGCCCGAGCAAGAGGACCAGTTCAAATTTTAACGAGGCAACCAACAGAAGGTCGTGCTCGAGAAGGAGGGTTAAGGTTTGGGGAAATGGAGAGAGATTGTTTAGTTGGTCATGGTTCTGCCTTATTATTAAAAGAACGACTTTTAGATGAATCTGATCGAACTGTGATTTTAGTATGTGAAAAATGTGGACTTTTAGCTGTATATGATAGAAATAGAGATAAGCGTTATTGTCCAGTATGTGGAGAAGGAACCATTATTTCTAAAGTTGTATGTTCTTACGCATTCAAGTTGTTATTACAAGAGATGATGAGCTTAGGACTTGCTCCAAGACTTAAACTAAAAGAAAAAATTTAGTTTCTTCTTTTTTCAAATTTATTTAGTTTTATTGAACTCTGTTAAAAAACCATAAAATATTAGTTTTTAATAATATATAAAAAAAATAGAATTTTTATATTGAATTGTTAAATCTATGCTTTATTAAAAAGCTACGCCCACGAATGTGTATAATTCTGGTACTAAGGTAAATAGAATATATAGTAAGAACAATAGCAATAATGAAACCCAAACTGAATTATCCCATGGTAGATCAATTAAAAATTTTACCAGAACTAATAGTATTAGAAAACCGAATACGGGGACTAATAACACTAAGAAATTATGTCCGCCATTATCAATCGCATCCCTAATACTTGCTAAAGCATCTCCTATAGCACCTAAAACTTGGCCAATTGCATTCAAAACAATGGGTAAAAATAAAACAATAATTAATGCCAAGAGAAGTATCATAAATTTCTTATCAGATGCTTTAGTTTTCGATTCTAATAGAAGAACGACTATATAAGCTATCAATGCTACAATAACAGTTGCGATTACTAACCATATTAGAAATACCCAAGGCTCTGCGTTTTGAAACAGCATAATAATATCCCAAATTATGGTTTTTTTATTATTTTTTTTAATTAAAATATATTTTAATAAAAGTATTACACTTCTTCTTTTTTAAATCTTGAGAAAACAAATTATAAATGGAAAAAAGTTAGAATTAAGAAAGTTCGTAGGTTAGTTTGGAAAGAAATAAGTCTTACTTAGATTTATATTTATTTGATTCGATTAAATACCCCAAGAGAGTAATAAGAAATGAAAAGCAAATCCAAGAAATATGGAAGCAATAACTATACTTAGTATAGAAAGTCGAATAGATATTTCTCTTCCATATTTAGTATATATTAATAAAATTGTAAATGAAGCTAACCCTATAAGAAGAAAAATCCACGCAAAAACCCAAATAGTTAAAGAAGGAATTCCAGCCATATTATATAACAATAAATTTTTTGTGATCTGTATGTTTAGATATATTTTATTTTTTTTTAATTTTATTAATGAATAAAATTTATAATTATAATCTTGTGATATTTAATAAATAGAACAAAATTATCTTCAAAGAAAAATTAAACTACTAAAAATTATGCATTTTATTAAAAAAATTATTGAATCACCAGTTTTGAATGATCCTGCGGAAAAATATAAAAGTATACATCGGCATTTCTATAGATATTCTAGAGGAGATTTTATAGGACCTGCAATAAAAATTTCTAAAACAAAAGCTAAATTAACACTTAAAGGGAGTCATGAATATGAAGATTTGATTCTTGAAATAGTAACGAGTGGAATTTCAGATTCAGATGAAAAATTTGAAATTAAAGGAAAATTAATATCTGGAGCAGATATTTCTGAAGTGATAAATAGTTTAGGGTATAATTGGGATCTTAAACAATCATCAGGTCAAACAAAAAATTATAAAGCGGAGATCATAGACCAAACAAATAGAGATTTATTATTAGAGAGTATTGAAAGATTTCGGGAAAATAGTTATTTTCTGTTATCATTTAACGTAAACCCGAGTTGTAAGGTGACAACTAAAAAAAACATACCTCAGCCATCTAAAAAGAAAGTTGAAGATGATGATGTAAATAATAGGATTCAATTTTGTACAGGATATATTAATAATACTGACAAAAATCTTAACTATACGTTAGAGGCTATATTATCAGACTTTAAATCAGAACTCCCTAAAAACTGGAAAACAATCACAGTTTTTAATAATTATAAAATAATTGATGTTGAAATTCCTAAAAACATCAAAGATTCAAGATTATTAAGAATAATGGCTATAAGAAAAGGTACACTGTTTCGAATTGTCAATGTAGATGGTGAAATTATTGAAAAACAATATTCTATCGTCGTCTAAGGATTAAAATTAATTTCTTTTTATAAATGTTTAAAAAAATTTAATTTTTATCAAAGATAATTATATATCAAGTTAAAATTATATTACAAATGAGGCTAAGTCAAATTATAGAATTAAATCCTTACTTACAGTCTTTTTTATATATTATTGGTGGAGATATCGCAATTTATGTTGGAATGGAGCTTCTGAATTCTGAATCTAAAGATATAACAGATGAAGATATTACTGAAAATATAAAAGAGCATATTGAAGGTACAGATATTGATTTCGAACCAGATGACACTGAAATCTTAAAATTAAATACTGTTCGTAAAACGCTTTATAAACTTTATTCTGAAAAGTTAGCTCAGTTTAGACGTATAAGAGATAAATCAACGGGGTGGTTTATTTATTATTGGTGGCATGAATTTGACTTACTTGAAGAAATTATTATTGAAAAAAAGAAATTGATTGAATCAAAATTGAGAGACAGGTTGGAATTCGAGCAAAATAATTATTTCTTTATTTGTATAAATTGTGAAGATTCAAATATTAAATATAATTTTGAGGAAGCTTTTGAGCTTAATTTTAGGTGCCCTAACTGTGGAGGTTCACTTGAAGCACAAGATAATCAAGCTATAATTGAGTTTTTAAAAAATAAGATTGTTTTAAATGAAAATACAAAAATTTCAATTGATTAATAAATTTAATTGACTCGGACATTAATTTTTT
Organism: uncultured archaeon; assembly: GCA_964409945.1. Lineage (GTDB taxonomy): Archaea > Asgardarchaeota > Lokiarchaeia > Sigyniarchaeales > SOKP01 > Loki-b32. Next base: position 4,167 of record CAYPFJ010000129.1, read on the forward strand.
AAATATTTAATTTAGATTTTTTATGAAAGAAAACAAAAATCTCAAAAAGATTCGATTTGGTACTTGTACAAAAGATTGCTACGGTTCTTGTGTGTTTACAGGTGTATGGAATGATAAGGTTCCTAAACATAAATTAATAAATGCCCATCCATTGAAAACTCATCCATTTACTAATGGTTTTTTTTGTCCTAAACTTACTCAAAGACAAGATTTAATATATCATCAAGATAGATTGAAAAATCCATTAATTCGAAATGGACCAAAACTTGAAAATAATTTTAAACCTATTTCTTTAAACCATGTGATCAGTATTATTGCTGAAAAAATAATTGAAATCAAGGAAAAAGGGAATCTATCTTCTATTTTGGGAGCTTTCTATTCTGGAAATTCAGGTTTAATTTCAAAATACGCTCCTTTAAGATTTTTTAATAAATTGGGAGCCACTATCACCAATGGAGGTATCTGTAATGAAGGAGGATGTGCGGGACTTACACAATTATTTGGTACCTATTCCACTACAAATCCCTTTCAGTTAAAAAATCCCTCGACCAGATTAATAGTAAATTGGGGTAGTAATCTTTCAGAAAATAATAACCATGCTTATTATTTTGTTAAACAAGCTTTAAAAATGGGGACTAAACTTGTTGTTGTGGATTCTCGACGTACTATAATAGCAAATAAAGCTCATTGTTTTCTACATATTATGCCAAGTACAGAACATTTGTTAGTTAAAATTATACTCAATGAACTGATTACCTGTAATGCTCATGATGAAAAATTTCTGAAAAACCATGTGGATAATTATTCCTCTCTTCTTCGAGAAGTAATCAATATTGATAAAAAGAAGCTTTTAGCGCAAATTGGAATTAATAATCAGACATTTCAGAATTTTGTTGAATTATTGGTTAAATTTAAACACCATACTTTGTTTAATATAGGGTATGGTGTTCAGAAAGACTACTATGGTGGTAGAATCGTAAAATCTATTGCTTTAATTCAAATTTTACTTGGAAATATAGGTAAACCCGGTTCAGGGTTGATTTATTCTCAGAGTGACTTTCTAAGCTCTCTCCTTCAACCTCTTCGTAAATACTTAGCGTATTTTAGCGGTGAATCAAAGATGAAAGAAATTCCTATAATAAAACTTGGCTCGTCCTTATCTTCTGGGAATTATCAAGTATTATTTATATATAATTTTAATCCAGCAAGTTCATTACCTAATCAAAATTTATTAAGAAGCGCATTACTTAAGGAAAACCTATTTACAGTAGTAATAGATATGTTTTTGAATGAAACGACTAAGTTTGCAGATATAGTCATCCCAGCAAAGTTTGATTTGGAGACTTTTGATTTAATATCTCCTTATTATATACCGGGGTTTTCGATTAATATTGGGGGTCCATGTCCATATGAAGATTGTCTGTCTAACTATGAATTTTTCCAACAATTAGCTTGGAAATTAGGATTTGAAAACTCGGTGATTTTTCAAGAATCTGAAAAATCTATATTTAAAAATTGTATAAAAATGCTACCGTTAAAAATTCAGAAATCCCTTCATAAGGAAGGGTATTACTTATTATTTGATAATGAGGATGTCCCTTTTAATACATTAGAGTTTCCTACTCCCAATAATCGGATTCAAATTATTGGTTCACAATTAAAATTTGGAGAAAGCGAATTGAAACGAAAAATAAACTTGAAAAAAAATGAATTCATCCTTATTTCTCCTTCTCATTTGCATTTCTTACACTCTCAACTATGGCAGTTAAATTCCAAATATGTGAATGAATTTAGTAAAATTTACTTATCATCAAAAGATATTAAAAGACTGAATTTAGAAATTGGTCATGAGGTTCTTGTATCTAATGAATATGGATCTGAAACCTACATATTAGCAGAATCTCCGATATTAAAGCATAAAACAACATTAATATATCATGGTTTATCTTCATCTTTAAAAGGAAGTCCAAATGTGAACTGTTTTATCCCCGATATACCAGAAGAATTAGGCTTTTCTGGATCATATAATTCTGCAATCGTTGAAATTAAAAAGATAGAGTCTTAAAATAGATCCTGAGACAATTTACTATTGGTTCTTCTTTTTAATAAAAGCAATATCACCAAGAGATGTCCGAGATGACTTTTTCATGTATTTATCGTTCTGAACATTAGACTCAATCTCATCCGTCTTTTTTAGAATTTTTAGATTATAAATATCTTCTATTTTTTTAGCTAATTTAATAGTAGGCTCTACTTTTCCAGTCTCAATTCTCTTTAATAATGAAGGTTTTTCATTTAGCTTTTGAGCGAATTGATCTTGATTGAGTCCAAGGGAATTCCTTTTATTTCTTATTTTATTAGCGTAATCAGAAATTAATTCCAAATCACCAATAAAATCCTTTTTTAAGACTTGTCGTTTTGGAGGATTTTTTCTATTATAGGGATAGGATTTTTTAATTTGCGTGTTAGTTGGTGGTTTGTGTAATTTTGTGCCATGTTGAGCACAATTATGACATACTGTTATTTTAGCTCCTTCTAATAAAACTTTTTGTCCTTTGTCCCAAATAATACTTCCACATATGGGGCATTCCTTATCAATTTCATTGTATCGTGATTTTGGCATAATTATGTCTCAAATACGATTTATAGATAGAAATGTATTTTATGTATAGAATTTATTTAAATATTCTTATAATTTACGATTTACT
>CAYPFJ010000130.1:0-6408 GCA_964409945.1 uncultured archaeon
ATATATCTCGAAGCAACAGGATTACCTGCTATTGTAACAAATGATATACAAAATGCAATATGGGAATGTAAAGCTGTTAATAGCACTGTAGTTATCGTAGCTAGAGCGGAGCAAAATATGCCAGTTTGTGGTGAATATTTCCAAGTAAAGAGAGCTCGTATTGTTGGTTCTCAAGGTCATTCTGGACATGGTAATTTTCCTAATGTAATAAGTTGCATGGCTGCTGGAATGGATATGACACCAATGGTTACAAAGGAAATTTCTCTTAATGATGTTCCCAAATATCTTAAAATTTTACAGACAGATAAAGAAAATTGTAAAATTTCAGTTAAAATAGCTTAAAGTTTCTTAAAACACATAATGTTTTTGAAAGTTTTGATAACAAGAGAAAATCCAAATTTTTTTATATCATTTTCATCTATTTTTGTTATTCAAAAATTATAATTTTGGAAGAGATCTGATATTATGAATGAAAATCAAGATGATGAAGAAGATATTGATTTTGAGGAAGAAACTGAAAGTAGTGAACAAATTCTAGAAAAGCAGAAAAAACTAAAAGAAATTACATTAAAAAGAACCGACACCAGTCATTTTAAGACTCAAAATCCAGAATCTTTAGAAATTATGGAACATGAACCTTTTTATAGAGTTCCGTTGACTAACATTATAGAAAGTGAGGATGTATACTATGTTCTTATCGAATTACCGGGATTAGACAAAAAGAATGTTAAAATTTCTCTACAAGAAGGAATTTTAGAATTACTTGGAGAAAAAACAATAAAGGACAAAGAAAAAAAGGATGAGAAAAAAGAAAAAGAGAAAGATAAGAAAGAAAAAAAGGATGAAAAGAAAGATAAAGAAAAGAAAAAAGAAAAGCATAAGGCAATAAAGGGTAATTATCTAAGGAGAGAAATTCGATCCACTAATTTCTTTAGATGTTTTCGTTTACCCACAGATACAATTACAGATGAAATTGATGCAAGCTTTAAAAATGGTATCCTAAGGTTAATAATCCCTAAAAAATTGGCAGGGATTAGTGGAAAAAAAGTAATAGAAATTAAATAAATTCTAAAATTTATAACAATTTGATTTTTTACTCTATTAATTCATTATTATAAGATTAATCGTAAATATTCTGATGATTCTTTAGCGACATCTTCAAATGAAGGTTTCATTATTGTTTCAATTGAGGCAAACCCATCATAACCAGATTTTTTAAAAATATTTAGAAACGTTCTAAAGTCAAAATGACCTGTTCCTGGAGCTCTACGGGTGCAATCTGCAAGATGTATATGAGCAACATTTTGAGTTATTTCCTCTAAATAGTCCCATATATAGCCTGGATCCTCCTCTAAATAAGTATGAAAAGAGTCAATTAATAATTTTAAGTTTTTTGAGCCGATTTCCTCTATTAAATTTACTGATTCGGATATTGTATTATAAGAATCTATTTCAAATCTATTAATTGGTTCAAATAATAATAACACTCCATTATCTTCTGCCAAACGGCAGCATTCCTTTAGGGATGATTTAATGTTATTCTTTTCTTTTTTTAAGCTACTCTCAAAATTAAAACGCCCTCGAATTAAACCAATTATAACTTTTGATTGGATTTTTTGCGCAAAATCTAAATAGTTCTGAATTCTTTGAATTGCTTTTTCCCTTATATGCTCGTTTTGATGTCCTAAAGAATATCCGAAACGAATATAGGTGTTTCCAGTTCCGATAGCAGAGATCTCAAAGTTATATGAATCCTTAATATCGTTAATCTTTTCAGTATTGATTTTTTCAGGCTCAAGAAGTGATAATTCAATTCCATCATAATTTAAAGAATTTAAGAATTCACATAATTGTGAAAAATGGTTTAAGACTTCATCTTGAGTACTTTTGGATTCATTTAATCCAGAGACAATACTTAATTTCATGATGTAAATATCTATTGAAATTTGAATAGGATAGTGCTTTACTCATATAATAATATTAAGCAAAATTATTTTAAAATTGTAAAAAAAGAATAATGAATCATCCTTAAATTAAGTTAAAAACCTAATGAGATCTTAAAAATGAAGGAAAACTTAGCTACCAAATCTGTTATGTCTTCTTATTTTTTTAAAGATCCTAAATATAGCACCGTCAGTAGAGAAATTAATAGAGTAAAAGTAAGTTATTGTTATTTTGACTTAAAACTTAAATTAAAAACAGAAAAAAATCAAGTGTTAAATGGAAGTTTATTATTGGGAGATGCTACTTTAATAATTGACAATATGGAAACTCAATTAAATCAATTTGATATATTCTTTATTCCTCCCGAAAAAGATTTCATTATCAAAGGTAAATATAAGTCAGAATATAAAATTGCTTTAGTTATTAGCCCAACTGAAACGAAAGTAGATCTATCTTTTAAGGTACAGAAGTATAAAATAAAAAATTTTATAGCTCGAGGGGAACCTAGCTCCAGTGAAAAAATGTCAACTTATAGAACTGTATGGACGGCATTTAGCAATGGCTTTTTTATGTCAGGTATAACAAACATTCCTAATGAATCTCTGAAAACAGGTGTGGTAACTAGCGTCAATCTTGAAAGGGATAAAGAAAAAGGAAATGTTGAAATTTACTCCCATATTCATCCAAATTATCCTGAATTATATATTTTTCTTATTGATGATGATAATTATGCTATCACCCAATATTTAATAAACGCTAATGGGCAATCTGTTTGCAAGGATCTTTCAAATGGGGACGGATTATTTTTTCCGGGACATTTAGGACATATTAATTTTGCAAAACCACAATATAAAAATTTAAAATTCTGTTCTTATATGTGGTTCATTCCAACATTTGGTAAAAAAAAGCAAATAGAACCAATTACTTTAAAAGTTTAAATTAATGGATGATTCTATTATATAAACAAATTTTTATGATTAAATATGACTGATTGGAATTTACCTCCCAAAGAATTTGGTCACATGGATAAACCAAGTGGTATCTATCTTCAAACAATGTCTATAACAGAAATTAAAGAAAGGGTAAAGAAGAATGATGTTATTATTATTCCTTGTGGTTCTACTGAAAATCATGGTCCCGCAGCTTGTATTGGAGAAGATACATTCTTAGTTACTCGAATGGCAGAACTAATAGCACAGAAAACTGGATGTACAGTTGCTCAACCAACTTGGTATGGATCACATCCATATCACCATGTAGGAATGCCAGGAACTATCATAGTTCCCGAAGAGATCTTTAAAGGGTTACTAAGAGCCATAATGGCAGGGTGTTGGAATATGGGTTTTAGAAAAATGATTTTATTAAACGGACATGGTCAAGAATACGTTATTCCAAGTGCAATACACGAGTTTGCGAAAAATTATCAATTACCTATGGTTGTATGCAATGTCAATTGGTATCACGCAATTCCTCAGCATTGTATGGATCAGGAACATGGTGGTCCGTTTGAAACACCTTTTATTCATGCAGATGAAGCTGAAACTTCATTCTCAATGACACTATTCCCTGAAATGGTGAAAAAAATAGATATATGTGAGGATAATACCCCTATAGGTTGGATGCCAGAAGGTCATGTAGATAAAGCAGGAAACATTTATCAACGACCTATTAAATGGTATGGTCAAGTTGGTTTTGGACCTATTGAAGTGTCTGCTTATCCAGAAGGTCATGTTGGTTGTCCCAGCAAAGCAACTTTTGAGAAGGGAAAACCTGGTATGGAAGCATTTTTAGATTATTTAGAAAAACTTGTTAATGATATACTGAAAACATTTCCCCCAGGAAAACTGCCCCCAATTGAAGGTATCACTCAACGAGATCCAAAAGAAATTGAAAAGTATATCAAGGGGCCGCTTAATGGTGGAAAAAGCATTTATGAATTAAGGTACCCTCCTTAAAATCTCTATTCAATTTTTTTAATCTTTCTTTATATTTTAATGTAAAAAAAATAGTTTTAATATTGATTATATTTGTGCTCCACAATATGAACAAAATTGTGCTGTGTCTTTACTAATAGGTGTTCCACAATTAGGACAATATTTTGCGCGTTCTTCTGAAACTTCTTCCTTCGTTGATAATGATAAATGCTTTATTTGTCCTGTTGTTGTATTAAAATTTCCCCGTAGTTGACCTGAAGCTTTTAAATCTAGAATGATCGCATGGATATCTTTTGGAGTAATTCCTGTACTTTTACTAATATCATCTATCGTAGCTTCTGGATTTACTTGAAATTCTGATAACACTATGTTCCTTAACTTACTCCTATTAGTTATTGCAAATATTTGGCTGATTAAAATAGCTATTCCAATTCCAGTAGATATAAATCCCCACCATGACCATTGATCCCAAGGGATAAATGAACTAATCCCCCAATATAGGAAAGCACCTGCGATAATTAAAGCACAAATTGAAAAACCTTCAGAATATTGATTTTTTTCATATTTCATATTAAATCCCAATACTTTTCAAATATTTATATTAGATTTCACTAAATAATTGTTAACTACCTTATAAATTTTTAGCATCATTTTATATACCTACTATTTTAAAGAACTAAATAGAAGTGAAATAAAATAGAGGATTAACTAAACCCACTCAATTAGTTATAATACATTTATTTATTATTTCAAAAACAAATGAGAAGTCTACTTGATCCTCAGTAAGAAGTATAATAATTTTCTCTAAAATTTTAATTGAAAGGATATAAAAGTTATCAGAATGAATAACATTGAAATCCGGATTATGAACTCCGATTTCTGATGTTATTTCTTCAGCCAACTCGTATAACTGTGACATATTTAACCCAATAGACGACTTATTAAACTCTTGATTAATGTATGATTTGATGACAGCCCCATTTTCAGAAGTAATTAAAATAAAATACAATCCAGACTGTCCGAATTCCTTTATTAATGTTTCAATGACTAAATCTGAATTTAAAATAGCAGTCATTGTGATATAATTTATTGCTTTTTTAATATATAATTTTAGGTAAAAATTATAGTCTAAACTTGAAAGATTGATTTATATAAAAGGTATATAGAAAAATAATTTGAAAGATATTGATTTTATTGTTTTTACAAATTTACACATTTATGAAAAATTAAATTATATTTCAAAATACTCATCAATTATTTCTTCAAAACTATAGAAAGGTGTTAAAGGTCCCTTAAACTCAACCATATGTGATGAATAATACTTGTATAGGAACTCTTCTACACTTTTTTCTTTTGGTAAAGATGATAAATCTTTTTAACGTGTAATTTTCTATCAAAAAATGAATTTTTTTTGTTCTATAGTATAAATTATTAAATGGGCCAGGCAGGATTCGAACCTGCGACCTTGGGTTTAATGGATAGATCCATTAAAAATCCCAGTCCGAAGCCGGGCACCCTATCCAGGCTAGATTACAGGCCCTTTACATAAATAATATATAAAAGTAAGTTATATTATTTTCATCCATTATTTCTAAAAAATTTTATTGAATTAGAATATTGAATAATTCAATAATTTCTCGAATCTTATAAAGGAAAAGTGGAATATATTTCAAATATTTTCCTTTTTAAAACCATTATTTAGATATTTTATGAATAATCGAAATAATTTTATAAATCTTAAACCTTGAGAAAGATCTCCATCAACTTTTATTATTCCTTTCATATAAGCATCAGTTCCATACATCTCACGCTTTAAAATTTTAACTAAGATATCTTCAGTGTATCTAATTCTAAATGATGCACTTCTGTTTATACCTTTTTTATAAATAATTGAACCATTAGATATATTTAACCAAAAGTTAAAGTCAATATCCGTAATGATGATTTGATAGATATCATCATACTCTATTATCTCTTCTCGTAATTCTTCAGTAATTTTGAATTTGTTAACGGCAAACTTAATGATTTTATCTAAAGTAGCAATAAATTCTTCATCATGATTTTCCAAATAATGGATCACAGAACTGTAACTCTTTGAATTGAGCATACTATCTATACTTGATACTAATTCAAATATATTGTATTGTTATACCTATATATTCCTTATAATCTACATCGTCTTTATGGCATATAAATCTTTCTATTAGATGGTTTAAATGCTTAACAGAATAAAATTTTTATATTCTCATTTATTCCTTTAGTTACATAACTATAATTTTTTGCGGCTATAGTGTAGCCCGGTCTTTAAGTATAACAAATCTGTCTACTTAACCGAAAGCATTCGGGACTGTCACTCCTGCGACGCGGGTTCAAATCCCGCTAGCCGCGCCATTACATTATAAAATTATTTAACTTTGGAATCTATAAATTAAAGTTAGTCTGAAATATGAGAAAAAGATAATTTACATCGAAATAATTTCTAAAAAATACAAATTTTTAACTATAACTACGACATTAAAAAAAATGAAAT
>CAYPFJ010000131.1:0-6382 GCA_964409945.1 uncultured archaeon
AAGAATTAAGAAAGTATGGAATAAATGGTGTTCCTACTTTTAATATTGAAGAACGACTAATTGTTGGAGCTCAACCTTATGTGCTAATCTTGGTATTAATTCTTCATTATTCATTTGAATGAGATCATTAAGATTTAGCTTTCTTTCTGTAAAATTTAAAATCTCTACTCCAACGACATTCTCATTCTTATCATAATCTAAGAATTTCTTATGATTTTGAAAGAGCGTTAATTCTTTCAATTTCTTTAAGTATTTTTGAATATAAGGGAGAAGATATCCTGAAGGTAGTATTTTCTACGAGAATATGAAGGAAATTTTTACATTTTTCTACAGTTATTAATTTTAAACTTAAAGATTTTAAGAGGACACCAATAGTGCCCGTAACTTTTAAATCTAATGTTCTGGCAATCTCTCGTGCTGCACAATCGTCAATGATCATAACGATCTCATCAGATTTATCTTGCAGTTCTTTTGCTAGGGCTATAACTGACGCTTCTCCTGTATGAATATTTAATTCCTTTAATCTATCAACGAATTGTTGGTTGGTCGGTTCTTTTAATGAAAGCCAGTTTGAAAAACATTCTTTTAAAACGGAATATTCAGGTGCGTTATCATCTCTTAGTACCTCTTTTTTGACGATTAAAGTTGTATAACATTCAGTAAAGAGTTTTGAGAGTAAAGATAATGCACCAATTTTGCCCAGATATATCAATGGTGAAGCATTTATGATTCCGATCATTATCTTGGTATTCATTCTAATGCATATCTAATATCTTCCTTAATAGCTTGTTCGTCATACCCTGCTACATTCCGCTTTTTTAATTCCTCCATCATCTTTCTCAGCGAAACTCCAGCTATCTCCGCAGCCTTCCAAGCACTGGTGCTTTTCTCTCCAACTTGCTTACAAAGAACATCCAAAATCTCCTCAGTAAGAGATTTTTCTAATAATTGACGGATGTAAGATGATTTATCTTTTTTTTTAAATCTCGTCATTAAGAAGTTTAACTTTTGATCAAGATCATCATCTATTCTTACAGAAAGAATTTTCATAATAGTTCACATGTATACTAGAGCATATCTTGTATATATATTCTTCTTCTCTTCTAATTTTTTCTAATTATGGCTGAATTATTATGAATGGGGATCCAATAATCAATCTTATGAATATGGATATTGATGAGATTATAAGTAAAGAGTTTTAAATCAAAACTCTCATTATAATTTTATAGATTCCGTACTTATTCATGAACAAGAATTAAATTAATTTAGATGAGTTTCTTATACTTATTTATTTATGTAACTCAAGTGAAATTGGATAAAGCTCTGGTAGAGGATTTAATTACATCCAAATTAAGAATTCTAAAACAACATATCGATAAGATACTAGCTCGTTTTAACGAATCTTCCTCTAAAGAAATCTTAGAAAAAACACGTAAGGGGATTTATAAAAAAACTGAAGATGATGTGGTGGAATTGTGGCAATTACTATTAGCATATACTAAACTACAAGAGATATTAAATAATCTATAAAATTTTATAAGCATAAATTCTATTCATTTTTTATGATTTAATTAAGGATACTATTATAAAAAGTAGAAAAGTATAAAAAGTAGAGAATTCTATTAATTTTTATGGCAAATGTAAAATTAAATAATAAGAATCTGCTTGAAAAACTTCAAGCAGAAATCACTTTAAAATTAGGAAAGAAAATGTCTCAACAAGAAGTGTTGGATAAAAGTATCGAATTTGTTTATAATAGAATTGATGAATTTTTTATTGAAAGCATTGATAAACCCGAAGTGACTAAAAAATTCATAGAAAAACTTAAAAAAAGTGCAACTGATGCACCTCTTTATCATTTGGATAAATCTGAGGATGAATTGATCTATAATCTTCAAAAGGCAAATTAAACAAATTATGGCGAATAAATAATGATTATAATTCTAGACACCAGTTTTTTATTTGCCCTAAAATCTAAGAGAGACCGTTATCATAAACGGGCATATGAGATTTTTAATGAAGTTGAAGAAAAAAAGCCTAAGTTTTTTACAAATTATTTTATAATGAATGAAACTTTCACTTTAGCAGTCAATCGTTCTAATGGAAATGTTTCTTTTTTAGAGCAATATATCATCTTATTCTTTGAAAAGGATAATTTTTTTCAAGTTATTCAAAATAATCCTCGAGATTTTAAAAAAATCGTTGAAGTTTATAAAAAGTACGTTGAATCGAAAAGATTACTAAGCTTTACTGATGCTTCATTAATTTATTTATATCAACAACTTAATGCTAATTGTATCATATCATTTGATAGTCATTTTGATACAATTCTTAATAGGAAATTTTAAAATTTTGGCATTTCTATGGTATTAGCTTTTATTAAAAGTCTTGAAATCATTGGAGATGCTGTAAACTTTTAGTTCTCTAACCGTTTCACTAATTCCAGATAAAAAAAAGCTCATAGGAATTTTTTAAAAGTGGAAATTTCTTCTTGAATTTCGGTCTCTTTTTCTCCTTTTTTTTCCCATTTTCTAACTCCCCCGTGGTCATTGAGAATTTTGAAAGATACTAGTTTTACTTAAAAAAGTGTGTACGCGATAATATTTCATGGTTTATTCTCTTACATTCTCAGAAGGGATAAATAATAAAAAAAAATCAAAAAATAAAAAAAAAAAATGTTAAAATTCTACTATACTGAAAATAACGTTAATTTTATTTATGATGAGCCTGAGCGTTGTGAAGACATCAGATCAATCAAGGGTTCGGCTGTTATTACTGAATCACATTTTGAACAAGAATTTAATATAAAAGGTATAGCTTTAATTAAATCTAAATATCGGTCAACAAATTTTAGACTATATTTTGCCATTTTTTTCAGCATCTTTCCTCCAAATGGGACAACCTCAGCTTGAATATCTATGAAATTCTCATAAGCTGTTAAGATATCACTTTTAAACTTATCATTGACTGGTGTTGGTTTTATTTCGAGTTTTAATTCGAGCTCTTCTTTACAATATGGGCATTTTGGCAATCAAAATCACATTTTTATTATTATAATTATTGAATTTCTGCAAAATATAATTAAACACTCTATTTAAAAGGTAGAGCAATCTTATTATTAAAGTAATTAAAATTCAGAATTTAACTTGAGTATCCTTTGCAATTGATAAGGAAAAGGTAAATTCCATATCTTCCTTCACGAATTTTTAATTTTTTTCCACATTTTGGACATTCAATTTTAATTTGTTCACTTAGGTCATAAATATATCGACATTCTGGAAATTTAGAACATCCTATAAATTTGCCGTACTTTCCGGTACGTTCTTTTAATTCGCTGCCACATTTAGGGCATTTTTTAGGTATATCTGAAGTCCTTTCTTTTTCAGTAGTAGGGTCCATATAAATCACGGTTCCCGTTATTAAAATTTGTTTTAACTTTTAATCATATTTTTTTTATTACATTTATTATTCAATATGTTCACGTTCTTTTTGATTTTAAATATTTTAGATATTCGAGTTCTTTTTTCTCATGAATTTTAATTATTTCTGCTTTTTGAGAAAGCCAATGTGGACCATCTAGAGGGTAAAAAAACATTACAAGTGCGCCTAAGATCAAAAAGATGGAGGGAATGAGTGCGAACCCCATCATAATTCCCAATTGAGCAGGGAATTCTTGAGTCTGTTGCTCTGAATCGAATCCAAAAGATGTTATTATTAACAAGAACAGCCAATTTGCGAGGGAAATTGCTGGTTTTGTAAGCAATGCATTTATTCCGGAATAGGTAGTTTCTCTTCGCTTTCCCGTTCTTACCTCGTCGTAATCAACAATATCGGCTACGACCACTTGGTTTGTAAGCATATATCCGGAAATTCCGATTCCTATTAGAATAAATCCAATTATGGCAAGATTCAACGTCCATCCAATGAAAAAAGTTAGAATAAAGCTCAATCCTGTCCACATCAATGACAAAATGAAGGTTTTCTTAACACCATATTTCCCAATTATTTTATTAAAAATCACCAAGAACGCAAAGATCATTATGAAGACTACTATTAATGGAATTGTAGCGATAATACCAGTTACGGTTAAAACATACTGTCCGTAATAAAAAATGGCAGTAGTAAGGATTGTTAGAGCAATAGTAAAAGAAAAGTTGGATACTTCAAAAATTAGAAATGGTTTGTTTTTAAAAGTTTCTTTTATACCATTGATGAGTGGAAGTGTATCTTCCATTTGTGTATATTTATTCTCTTTTAAGTAAAAACTACTTATGAATATTATTATAGCGGAGATAATACCCACAAAAATCATCGTTATGAGAAAAACGGTAATATCATCAAGTGATTCATATCCAGTTAACAAGAAAATGGGCAATATGAAAGAAATTAAAAGTGAGATAGAAGTTAATATATTACTATATACCAATAAATTGCCTCTTTCTTTTGCTGTTATTGTCATTTCTGCTGGAAGGGTAAAATTTATGAGACCTAATATTGTAAACATAGTATCAAAAACAAATAGAACGATAATTAAATTGAAGAAAAGGCCTACTTGATTATTTGTACCTACAAATGGAAACCAACATAAAATGAACACTATTCCATAAATCGGAGCACCAAATCGAATATATGGGATTCTCCTACCATATTTTTCTGATTTAGTGTGATCTTCTATGAAACCAAATAAAGGATCATTGATCGCATTCCAAACTGAAAAGATTAACCAAGCGATACCAATTAATTCAGTGTTTAACCCTAATATCGTGTTATAAAAGAAAGTTATCGCTGAAAAAGTAATTTGAGAAGTTAAGCTAATACCTGCTCCAAAACCCCCGTATGCTAATTTCGATTTTAAAGTTAATTTTTCAATTGGCATTATTTTATCAAATTTAATATGGGTCTATAGTTATAATTAAATCTTTGGGAATTTCAAAACTTTAGACGAATTAAAGTAAATACAAAAAATATATTTTATCTAACATCTTAAGATTCGGTTATTTTACGAAAAATACTATCACAATTGAAAACCGTTTCACGAAATAAGAATGTCTTTATTTTTCTAATCTTACTTCTTTTTATTATTATGATACCCAAGCTATACTTTCTTAGGAAATGTCCTCAATCTTAGAATAGTTTCATCCCCCTTGGCCCAGTTCTTCAAATTAGCCAATCTTTCACCATGATCACCATGTTCTGGATGATCGAATGCTTGTTGAAGCTCCGTACAGGGTAGATCTGGGCAAAAACCACAATGAAGATATCCTTTTTCATAACAACATTTTGCTACCCTACATTCTCCATAGAACATCTCACCTTTACATCTTTGGCATCCCAAGCAGTTAGTTTTCTCTTTCCATTCGCATATCCCACAATATGCTCCACACATACCTATTAGTTCTTTATCCATTAGTCAACAACACTTCTTTCAGTTATTATTGGGTAGGATTTACTTATATAATTATATTATTGATTTTTTAAAATCTAAAGAAGTTGCTTCTTTTGAAGAATGGGAACAAAGATTAAAATAAAAGGAAAATAAGAGCTAGGATCTTCAACTTTTCATATTCTCGATTAACTGTTTTACGAAGATAAATATTAGAGTGACAAAAATGAAGTTATCATTTATGTAATATTGTATGATTCTACATCTAATCCAAATTGCGGGAAATGTCTTTTATTTCGAGTTATAATTTTATCAGCATTCATCATTTTAGCTGTTGTACCTATTATACAATCTGCTAAATCAAGAATAATTCCTTGAGCCCTTAATTTTCCTTTAATATCTCCAGATTCTTGGAGAATTTGAATATTGAGGGGCATAATATGAAACCCAGATAAAACTTTTTCAATTTGATCCTTAATTTTCTTATAAATAGTTTCACCCTTCTTTTCTTTTGTATATCCTAATCCATCATATATTTCAGCAATAGAAATAATAGAAATACATAAAATCTCCTCTTTATATTTTTTTAAGTGTATTTTTACTCCTGATCTACCACGCCAGATATCAATTATGACTGTTGTATCAACAATAATCATAACTACTCTCCCCATAATTCAGAAAATTTGGATATCGATTTCATTGCGTCATTTTTTTTTGCTTCGATGATAGCTTTTTCAAATTCCTCTACTAACTCAGATGAGAGATCTTTGGCAATACCAAAAAATTTTAAAGGATCTTTCTGCTGATTTGCAATCAACCGTTCTATTAATTCAGAAAAGCTCTCATTAGGGCTCTTTAGCTTTTTCAAATTTTTATAAACATCATCACGAATAGAAATCATTTTTGAAGTCATATAATCGATCATTTAATGACTAAATATTTATATAAATATTTATATCATAAGAGTTAATAAATTTTTTTATTTAATAAAGAAATATT
>CAYPFJ010000132.1:0-6322 GCA_964409945.1 uncultured archaeon
AAATGACGGATGTTGTCTCAACTAGATTAGATGAAAAAGAAATTGAAGAACTGAAATTTATTTTAAGACTTTAACCGTTTCACGAAGTTAAGTGACAGCTTAGTGTATATTCTTATTTTATACAAATAAACTTATTATATTAAAAGTATTTCCATTATATTAAATCATTGGAGAGCAGTGAATTAAAGTGTACAAAAGATATAGAATGAGTTCAATAATTTCTTACTTTTTAGCTTTTACCTTCTTTAAATAATTTATTGCTCTAAATAAGTGTAATTCAAATAACATATCGTCCTGTGGAAATTCTTCTCTGACTTCTTTAATTAAATCTTTTTTTTCTTTTTCAGAAATATCCAATTTCTCTAAAAGGGCCTCAATATCATATAACATATCATTCACCTCTATAATTCTGGGGGAGCAAGGATCTCAATAGACTTGTATCCTTCTTTTAAATTAATCAAATTAACTCCTATACGAGTTTTTCTTTTCACAAGATGTTTAAAATTCCTACTTATTAAAATGTCAATGGAATGGACTGTGGTTAGAGCAAGTAATAAAGCATCATTTTCAAATCTTTCTGGAATGATCTCTTCATTAATATAGAGAGCTTTCATTCTTTCAACTTCAATTGTTATTTCAAGTTTTTTTCCTTTAATCAAAAATTCTTTCATCTTATTTTTTAACTTTTCATCTCTTATTGCTTCTATTTCTTCCAAATTTATATTAGAAAAATAAAGCTCAAAGTTATCAATGTTCTTCCAAAAATCCTTTGTTTAGATTTGGCGAATACTGTCTCTCTCATCTAATATAGCACTATAAACAGAAGTATCCAATAAAATTTTCAATTTTATCATTAGAAAGCCTCGTGTGAAATCAAATTTTATAAAGTATTTAAAATATATATATCTTAAGGCGCATTAAATTTTTCCATCATTTTATGAAACACGAATATTTATCATCATGATTTCGCACATATTAAGACAAATTTCTTATGTTTATTATAATGAATTTAACTAATGATTATGACGCAAGTAAAATTGGATAAAGCTTTAGCAGAGGATTTAATTACATCTAAATTAAGAATTCTAAAACAATATATTAATGAGATCCTAGCTCGTTATAATGAGTCGTCCTCTAAAGAATTCTTAGAAAAAGCACGCAAGGGCATTTATAAGAATGCTGAAGATGATGCAGTGGAATTGCGGCAATTATTATTAGAATATTCCAAACTACAAGAGATTTTAAACAATCTATAAAATTTTTAGAGTCGAGAAAACCTTAATTTTTGATAATTTGATAACTTAAACCAATTTCCAATATGTATTTAAATATATTTTACTATATAGTAGCATAGAAAATGTCAGATATTATCGAAAGCAATCCGAAAATTCTCGGAGGAAAGCCTATCATTAAGGGTACTAGAATTCCTGTTTGTTTAATTTATGAATTAATCGGATTGAATTATTCAAAAATCGAAATTCTTAAAGAATGTCCGCATTTGGATCGTAATATTATTCTAACTCTTCTTAAGATTGGGAAAGATGCAAATAAAATCTTATGAATGTGGATATTGATGAGATTATAAGTAAAGAAGTTTAATCTTTGAATATTCTTTATTTTATTATTCGGTTATTTCACGTATCTCTACTAAAACTTGTCTAATAAGATTATTTCATAAATCTGAATGTTCTAAAGAATCACATTAACGAAAATTGAGGTCTTAATTTTCAATAAATAGATACTTAAAGGTTAACTTTTAGTTCTCTAACCGTTTCACGATCATCATGCAAAAAAGAATTAAAAAAAAGGTATTATGGGTGTTTAGCATTCTTCCACTCTTCATAGGATGTTAAGAGCTTTCTAACTTCATCAACACCCATGACATCCTTTGAGAAACCCCCCTCTATTGGGTTAAGCCCAAGGTAAAGAAGTTTGAGCTTTTTTAGATTTTCTAGCCCCTTGATTTCGATTATTTGATTACTATCAAGATATAAAATTTCAAGATTAACCAATTTGTCTAATCCCTTTATCTCCGTGAGTTTATTACTATCTAAATGTAAACTGTCAAGTTTGATAAGTGCATCTAATCCTTTTATCTCCTGTATTTGATTATGATCTAGAAACAACCAATTAAGATTTATCAACGTGTCCAAACCTGCTATTTCTGTTATCTGATTGTCGCTGAGTATTAAAACTTGAAGATTACGCAATTTACTTATACCTTTGATTTGTTTAATTTGATTCTCTTCGATATCTAAGCGATTAAGATTGATTAGTGAGTCCAAACCTTTAATTTCCGAAATATTGTTTTTATTAAGTTCCAGCCATAGTAGATTGGTCATTGAATCTAATCCCTTGAGTTCAGAAATACGATTACTGTTAAGAAATAGTCTATCTAGTTGTGTTAATGACTCAATTCCTTTCAAAACTTCAATTTGATTGTCGTTTAGAAATAATTGTTTAATCTGGGGGACTACATCCAACCCATTTAGTCTTGTTAGGTGATTATTGGAAAGATCGATAGCTTGGATCTTTTTTAATTTATCTAAACCCTTGATCTCTGCAACTTCCTTTATATTCAAGTTTGAGAGATTTAATCTTAAGAGACCTAATTCTTCTTTCACTTCATATTTTTTACCATTAACCTTTACAGACCCAAATCCCATTTTATTATCCCACTTAATATAAAATTTTATTATTCCACTATATGTTTGGAATTTAAAAATCTATCGTAATATTTGAAAATATTTATTCTATTGTTATATTGTTAATAATTTCAATTACAAATTATGATTTTTTTTTGCCTACTCCGAACATTTAAACGAACAAAAAAATGTATTTTACCCTATATTTTGATTTAATTTCACTATTTAATTCATTCAACATCTTGAGAATAAGACTCCTAATTATCACCATTTTTATGATCTTGTGTTTTAGCTGATGCGATTCTAATGTTTGAGTAAGTGCTTAAGCTTATAAATTCAAACTCTTTAAAGAATTATTATCAATTTAAATTATTAAATAAAATACAGATTCAGGTTAGTTTTATTATCGTTTAATTATACCATTCGGTTATTTCACGACTAATTCATTTGAACTCATTCTTATCAAATATTAGCACTTAATAAACTTAAGATTATTATGATTGAATCCAAATCCTATAACACCATAATTAGTAATAGAGCCATCAGGAGGTATATTAGAGAAATACTCTAAACAATCATTAAAAGTTTGATAATAGAGAGAGTGGATTTAAAAATAACTAATCAGATTGAGAAATCTCTTTTAAAACTTTTTCTATATAGCAATACACATCTGATGATAAATACATAATCTCATTAATTTTTTTCAGGTATTGCAATGCCTCGGAAAAGCCAAAAAATCCATGTTTGTATAATTTGACAAGAATACCTAGTGTACCAGACACTTTAATACCTAATTTACGAGCGAAGACTCTAGCTTCTTCATCATCTAATAGAATAGTTTCAAAATCTGATTGGAGATAGAGTTTAATTGTATCGATCTCAGCTTCGTGTAGCTTTGAACTAGTAATATTCTCATTGCCTTTTTTAACTGCTTCGATTTTAATTAATTCATTATTAACAGCACGTTCAAGAATATAAGCATCAGAATGACTTTGCTCTTTTCCTTTTACAATTATTTCCTCATAAACCTGAGGTGGAACAATAATAAAATCAAATAACTCAAAAACAAAATCAAGTAATCCTGCAAGAGTAAGATGGATTAATGGTCCTGAATTACTAACCGCGACTCTCATTTAATTCACGCTCTAACTCCTGAGTCGAAATTGGGAAAGGAACATTTGATTCACGTAATAATTGTAAGAAAGAACGATACGATTCTCCGCAATATTCTGCTGCTTTCCAAACAGTCCAATCTCTCATTCTTACTCTTTCTAATGCTTCTTTTCTTTTTATTGCCCTGATTCCTAATTCAATAGCTTGACGTGCAACATTAGATTTGTCAGTATTTAGTTTTTCTGCAATGCTTTCTAGTTCTTTATCTTCTTTCTCATCAATACGGACTGATAAAGTTTTCATGACTATGTATACAATATCTTAATTTGTATATAAACCTTTTCACCAGGAGAAATTATAATAGAAATGATGGTTAGGGAATTTTTATAATACTTTTGATCTTCATTCGTTCTAATTACTATTTAGTGAACTTTATTGACATTGTGATAGTCTCGGAATTAATTATAGTTTAATGCTAGTCAACGGTATTCATTTAAAATTGTAATTCTCATTTAAATTCAACCACCGCTTTTAAATCAACAAACTTTTCAAGTTAAATTTATTGTATACAATCGTAAGTTTTATAAGTATGTTGTTGTATATATTTTTTTAATGAGATGGATTTTAGATGCATGTACTCTGATATACTTAATTAAAGCAAATTTATTCAATCATTTTATGGAAATAGTGGAGTTTCCAGTTGTAATAGATTCGCGTGTATATCAAGAAGTAGTAATTAATGGTAAGGCAAATAACTATCCTGATGCTATTGAAGCTGAAGAAATATTAAACGAAAACAGAGTTCCTGTCATATCTATTAATGTATCAAAAGACTTATTCCGCTTTATTGATCCTGGAGAAACTAGTTGTTATCTGTTAGCGATAGAAGAAGGAATTTGTTTGACATCTGATGATAAGGCTTATAAGAAATTCCTTAATGAGAATTTAAAAGCAATGAGGATTGATAACTTCTATTTTGAAAAGTTAAATCAGAACCGATTAAAAAAAACGGATTTTTTACTAATATTAAATAAATTAGAATCAGTAAACGCAACAAAACCAAAATCCATTTTGTTCTATATGAAAAAACTTCAAGAAAGGGAGGAGAATAAAAAATGACTGATGTCGTTTCAACTAGATTAGATGAGAAGGAAATTGAAGAATTAAACGAGATCTCTGAAAGAGAACGCATAGATCGCTCATCTCTAATTCGAAAATTTCTTCTTGCCCAAATTCAAGAATATCGATTGAAAGAGAGTGGTGAGAAATATCGGAAGGGATTAGTAAGCATGGCAGAGGCAGCTACCTTAGCAAAAGTATCGATTTATAAAATGATGGAATATGTTGAACGTGAAAAGATTCAAGCCCCTTCTTTAACTGAACCCGAAATGGAAGAGGATTTGAAGCGATCTAAAAAGCTATTTGAAGAAATTAAGTAATAAAGAAATTACATGCAGGAAGGATTTTTGATTATGTATAATTCCTTGAATCCATCTTAGAAAATTGTTATTTAAAAAGAATAAACTATTGTTTAAGGAGTAAATAAAAACTCTTATATTTATTTTAAAACTTTAACCTTTTCACGAAGTAAAATAATATTTTAATATGTATACAAGTATCATATAAAAAGCATGATCTATATCAATGTTAATTAAATTATTAACGATAATCATCAATGAACATTATTTTTACTTCAGCTGATAATTTTTCTATGATATTTAGAATTTCATTCTCCTTCTTCATGCATATTGGAATGTTAAGACCTATTGCAACCGCTAATGAATAGGAATCTGCAAGAGAAATTGGAAAATTGCATTTTAACCGAAATGCATCATCTCTTAATTTACTTTCGGAACAGATAATGAAATCTTTTAAAAAATCAGATACAATTTTTTTTGCTTGTTGATAAGCATTTCGCCTACAGAATATGTATTTGAGTTCCGTATCAGTGATTGGACTAATATAATATCTTTCAAATTGGGGATTTTCTAAGAAATGTTTAAAGAATAATTTTCCCAATTCTGAATTCTCAAGTAATTCAACTAAAACTCCGGTATCAATAATAATTGATGTTTCAAGTAAATCTTTGTTCGCGTTCATACTCTTTCTCCCTTAATTCTTTAAAAAGATCTTTTCCTTCATCAGGTTTAAGGATACCTTGATATTTTTTAACATTTTTCAAGAAATCTTCTCTATTAAATTCTAGTTTTTCTTCATTTAGTAAAAATTTAATAGCCTCATCGTACGTCACTCTTCGCCTCCATTGTTTTTCAAGTTGATTCATAATCATAAATAATTTCTTCTTTGTTTCTTCAGAAATTTGAATTGTTGTTGCCATATTTTATTACTCTATAATTATTATAATTATTATAGTAATTATAGTTTATAAAATTTACTAATTTGAGCCTAATTAGGATATTAAACTCCATCTTTGCAGTTTTTTCGAGAAAATATAATTTTCTTATTTTCCTTCAAATTACTTATTGCATTTTTTATCATTTAATTAAGTATACTATTATAAAAAGTAGAAAAGTATAAAAAGTAGAGAATTCTATTAATTTTTA
>CAYPFJ010000133.1:0-4512 GCA_964409945.1 uncultured archaeon
AGAGGACCTAATCTATGTTGTCGAGTGAGTGGGGTTTGACATTAAAGTTTTTTTTGAAGCTATTTTGATAGAAATAATTTTATCAAAAAAAAGCGAATAAGAAATTTTTATAAATATATATTTAGCTTATCAACATCCTCTTGAATTCGTGATATACGTTCCTTTTTTCCTTCTTCTTCTTCAAATCCTTGTATATCTTCTTCTAAATCCAACCGTTCTTCTTCATATGCTTGTTCAATCATCATTCCATACCTCATAGCAGCAGCAATTATTTCAGGAATTAAGGAAATCATAGCTCTAAAACTAAAAATT
Source organism: uncultured archaeon (assembly GCA_964409945.1). GTDB lineage: Archaea > Asgardarchaeota > Lokiarchaeia > Sigyniarchaeales > SOKP01 > Loki-b32. The sequence continues at coordinate 313 of CAYPFJ010000133.1, forward strand.
CCAGATAAAACTGAAAGTCTATTTATCATTTCACCAAATGGATCGTGTTCCATTTCAGGTTTTTTCATTATACCCATTATTCTTTTAAATAACACTTCGTAGAATAATTCCTGTTCTTCTTTGCTTAAATTTGGTCCTTCCTTGCTTAAATTTGGTCCTTCCTTTTCCATCATGATTATCTCGAGTTTTATATTATAATCTTAAATTAAGAATTAAATTTAATTGATTTTAATTTAAATTAATTTATAGAAAAGTGTTAAAAAAAGAATATTTATGAATGCTCGTGAGCGTTTTCTTGCTGTTTTTGACGATATAAAGCGGAAAAGTTTAGATAAAATTCCCACTCATGTTCAATATATAACAGAGGGATTTATCTCCGAATATAAACATGAAGTTATGAAAGATTATTCTGGAACATTATTTAACAACATGTATTTTGATATACCTCACATTTTAGGGTTTGAATCAATTTTTGCTCCATTTCCTTTAAGTTATAAGATTAGATCAATTAAAGTGTTAGATAAAGAAGGAAATATAATTAAAATTAAAGAAGATGGACAATCATTAAAACGAAAGTCAGATTATTATGAAGGAGGATTTATTGACTCAATTGAAATTTTGGAAGATTTATGGGCAAATTTAAAAATAATTGATAATAGTAATAATATTACAAAAAGCGTTAATCATTTTGAAAAATTGGCTCCTTCTATATTTCCAATATTAATTGTCGACGGTGTTTTTGATAGAGTTTGGAGAAGTATGGGAATGTCTCTATTTAGTAGAAATTTCCGAAAAAATACAAAACTCTATAAAAGACTAATAAAATTTTATGCTGAATTAGCTAAATTAAATATTGAAGGTTTGATTAACGCAACTGGAGATAAAGGGAAAGTAATCACATTATTAGATGATGTTGCATTTAAAGGTCGCACTATGCTATCTAAAGAAAGATGGAATCAAGACTTTTTACCTTGCTATAAAGAGATTTTATCAATGATTCTTGATGCAAACTTAATTCCTATAATTCATACTGATGGTAATCCAACAGAATTAATTTCTTCATTTCAGAGTGCAGGTTTTAAAGGATTACAAGGTTGGGAAGGAGGTGCAGATCCACAATATATTAATGATCATTTCCCGGAATTTGTTATAATTGGATTTGGGGACGTTAGTCATGTCCTTCCATTTGGAGATCAAGATCAAGTTGAAAATCATGTAAAGAAATTAATAAATATCTTAAAAGATAACAGATATTTTATTATAGGTCCTAGTACTGTCATTTTTCAAAAGATACCTCTTAAAAATGTAATGACTTTCATAAATACAGTAAAGAAATATGGAGTATACTAAATAATTTCGCTTACTACACCAAGATAATAAAAATAAATTATTTTACATATAAATAACTATTTAATACAATTTCAAGTTTTAAAGCTATAAATTGAATTAGAAGGTTTTATGCTAATAATATTATTTACTTTAATTATACTCTTTCTTTTAAACATTCTTGCTTATTGGATAATTGTTTTAAAAAAAAAAATTATTCATCATAAATTTCGCGAATTTTATAAGAAAATTTTTCCATTTATTTGGATTATTTGTATAGTTCTTATTCCAATCATAAATTCAAGTTTTTTCCGATTGTTTTTTAATGAGAATATCAGTTATTTTCATCAATACTGGTTATGGTTTATATTAATAGGTATAATCATAATTATTTTAGGAATCAGAATTCAATTATTAGCAAAAAAGTCGTTAAGAACTGAAACAAATGAGGAAGATAGCCTAAAATTAATAAAAAAGGGTGTTTATGAGATTGTAAGACATCCACAATATCTATCATGGATTTTAATATATTTAGGTATTACATTTATTTTGGATTCTTTTATAGCTATACTCTGGATTCCAATCTTAGTTATTGTAACAGAAATCTTATGCTTTCTAGAAGAAAATTATCTACTTTCACCAAAATTTGGAGGTTATTACGAGTTATACAAAAAAAAAACCCCATATAGGTTAATTTCTCCGCCATATAACTATATATTTATAATTATGGGGATTATAGTAGCCTATATTGGCATATTAAATATTATTAATGTTTAATATATTAAAGAGGTGATTTTAAATTAAAATAGCATTTTTGGCAACGGATGGCTATGAAGATCTTGAGCTACATTATCCACGAATTAGATTGATGGAAGCAGGGTATGAAACTGAAATAATTAGTCTACATAAGAGAGAAATTAAAGGGAAGCACGGATATCCCATCAAGCCAGATAAATTAATAAGAGAAGCAAATCCTAATGACTATAGTGGCGTAATAATTCCTGGAGGTACAAAAAATCCCGATTATCTCAGAAGAGAAAAAGAAGTACTTGAATTCGTCTCTAAAATTAATGATCAAGGAAAATTAGTAGGTGCTATTTGTCATGCTGGCTGGGTTTTAATTTCTGCAAAAATTGTTAAAGGCCGTAAAGCAACTAGTTATTTTGCAATAAAAGATGATATGTTAAATGCTGGTGCTATATTCGAAGACTCTCCAGTTGTGATAGATAATAATTTGATTACTTCGCGTATGCCAAGTGACTTGCCTGATTTTATGAAAGCAGTTTTGAATTTCCTTAAGCCATTAAGGAAAATTAAAAATAGTAATTGGATTATCTAATATAAGGTCTTAACCCGATGAATATCATCTTTGAGAATTTCTAAAAAAAAGTTTATCTGTTCAATTTGTTCATTAATTATTTCAATTTTTTTATCAATTATCTCTGAATCTGATAAATCTTTTTTCTCTAATTCTTTTCTTACGATATTATACGATCTAATCTGATTTAATATATTTTGCATTCTTTTTATCTTAATTTGAAATAATTTCTTATATTTTTTTAGATCTTCTAGCTTAGTTTCAATACTTTCCACGTAATTGAAGCATTCATCAATATTATCTTCTTTCTTCAATTTTTTTATAATCAATTCAATACTTATTAAATTACTCATTACAAATTTTTGTTGTTCTTTATCGATTGATTCAATTTTAAAACTTGATTCAGAACCTAACTCTTCAAGTATATCTGAAGTATATTTAATGTTAATTTTATTTGAATATTGACTTAGATTTTCATTTACTGTAGTAGATTCATCTACGAATCCATAATCATCAAGATCCGTTATTAATTCTAATTCACCCAATTCCACTTTAGTAATCAAAGGGGAAAATCTGACTTGAAGTTGTTTTTTACCAAAGAATTCATTATTTTGTCGTAAGATTTGAGTGTACATTTGTATAAATTCATGTCCAATAGGTGCAAATAAAACTCCTCCGTTTTCATCTAATTGATTTAACAAAGGGTTTATCTTCGATTCTTCAATTGCTCCAGTTACTAATATTTTTTGCCATGGGCTTAATTCTGGCATCCCATTTAGAGGATTTTTTACTATAATTGAAATGTTATCATCTAAATTTAATCTCTTTAGATTTTCAGAGGTAAATTTAGCGATTTCAGAATTTGCTTCAAGAATTATAATTTCTCCCTTAGGTGCTAATTTATGTGCTAAAGCTGCGATATATCCACTTTTAGCTCCTAATATTAACAAATCATCATTTTCTGTTAATGAGAGGCCTTGAAGCATTATTGTTATCATATGAGGAGCAGAAATTGTTCTATAATTATTAGGATTTTGCTCATCATAATAGAATAAATTTGGTACATCTTCATATAGTTTAACGATACTGACAAATTTTTCTGGAATAAACTTTTCTAGAGGTACATCCATAAAAGCTTTAATTAATCTTTTATCTTTTAAGATTTCATTTAAAATTAAAGAATCTAATAAACGTTTTTTCTTTAATTTCAGGCTATCTTTAATTCTATCGTTTCTGTCCAAAATTTGTCCCAATGATTTATATTAAAAAAATAATATAAAAACAAATTATTATACTTTGTTATAATAAATCTTAACTGTTTCAGTACGCTTTCGATTCATATGATGATTCTAGATATTGAGAATTTAAAGAATGCAAGAATAACATTAACTCTCATATTTATTAATGTTTTAATTTTTTTCCTATTTAACTTAGGTGCTCCAGTGGATATTTTTTTGATTTTTGTTCAAATTAATAGAAATGTAATAGAGAATTACCAGATCTGGAGATTATTTACATCCATGTTTTTTCACGCAGATCCAATACACCTATTTTCT
>CAYPFJ010000133.1:4522-6220 GCA_964409945.1 uncultured archaeon
TCTAATATGATTGCCCTTTTATTATTCGGTGCAACTGTAGAAACTAATACTCTTATTTCAAAAGTTCAATATTTAATAATTTATTTTGTCTCAGGATTAATTGGTAATATATTTTCATTACTCCTACTTCCTTTAGATGCAATTAGCTTAGGAGCTTCAGGAGCTATTTTTGGCTTATTAGGTGTTGCATTTGTCATGATTGCGACAGATTATCAACCACTCTTGTTTTTTGCTTTATTTTATCTCGTATTTTTTATTGCTTATTCATTTACTCCAGGTATTAATTATTGGGCACATCTTTTTGGTCTAACAGGAGGAATCATATTTGGCTACTTATTTTATACACGTAAGAAGAAAATTAGATTTGGTTCTTAAATTTTATTTAATAGTCCCACCATAATATAAACCATAAGTATGTATTATTTGCTTAAATTCATAAAATCACTCTTTAGAATCGATTATTTCTTCTTTTTACTTCTCTTTGCTATCTCCATTGAAAAATCTTTTAGACAAACATCATTAAGAGAGCAAATCTCGCACTTTGGTCTAATTGGTATACATATTTGTTGTCCAAATCTTACAAATAATCTATTTAATTTTAACCAAAATTCCTTAGGAATTGTATCTTTTAATACTTTTTCTGTTTGTAGAGGATTCTTGGTTTCTACCCACCCTAATCTGTTGCTTATGCGGTGTACGTGTGTATCTACTGGAATAGCAGGCACTTTAAAGGCATAAACTAATACGCAATTAGCAGTTTTACTACCTACTCCAGGCAAACTCATCAATTCTTCATAATTTTCTGGAACAATGCTGTTGTATTTAGCAATTAAAACTTCTGATACTTCTTTTATTCGAGCAGCTTTAACTTTATAAAACCCTGATGATTTTACAAGCTGTTCAAGTTCTTCAATATCTGCTTCAGCGATTTTTTTTGGAGTATCATATTTAGCAAATAATCTCTCGGTTGCAATTCTAGTATTTGCATCTTTAGTCCGTGCTGATAATATAGTTGAGATTAATATTTTAAAAGGGTCTTGCTTTTTTCTAGCTAATTCGTCTAAATGAGCTTCTCCTTCTAATTGTTTTTCAATTTCATCTAATATCTCATTATAATTCATATTTCCTCATTTTTTTTCTAAGACATAAATCTTTCTTTTTACAATTTGACCCTTTTTAGCATCAATTAAAGTTCTTACTTGTTGCTTGCGAAATTTAAGTTTTGGATTAGATTTATTATTTATCCTATTGAGATCTAACATTGGTACAATTCTAAAGCTATTTTTAGTGGCAATTTTCTCAATATTTACTTGAATATCATTTCCATCAACAGTACTAATAATTGGGGATATAAAGCAAATTCTTGAATTAGGTTTTAATATTTTATAGGCTTCTTTGAGAAAATCATCATATAATGGCGTTAATTCAGTCTCTATTAAATTTCTAGCTTGCGTATAGTATGGTTTTTCTGTATAATATGGCCCTAATTCTGGTTCAGTGCATATACCATCAAAGAAATAAGCTTCAAATTTATTAGACATACTTCTAGCATCTTGTTTTACTATTCTTTGATGAGTAAGTGGAGGAATTTCTTCTTCCAATAACTCCAATAACCAATGTATATTACGAATTGTGTTATTTACTTTCATAAAATCATTATCTGACCCAAAAATTTGAAAATCTTGTAATAGAGCAAAC
>CAYPFJ010000134.1:0-6047 GCA_964409945.1 uncultured archaeon
TGAAGATATTTTTGATGATCCTGGATTTTTAGAGTTTTAAAATTCTAATAACATTTATAGCAATTTCATTGTAATATTCTTTTTTTCAATTTTTCAGGTATATGCTTCCATATTGATAATTTTAATATATAATTGAAAAATTCATTATGATTCATTCCTTTTTTTAATATGAGATAACTCCAATTTTGAAAGGCTAATCTGTTAAATAGTTTCATTAATTTTGTTCCTATAGGATTATATTTTGAAGCTAAAAAACGGGCAAAATAGGCACCAGGTCTTTTAGTTTGAGGAAAAGATTCAGGATAAACAGATTCAAATAATGGTTTATTAAAAAATTCATATAAAGCTATAATTGGAAGAAGGGTATCTAAGAGTAAACTGATTTTTTTTTTATAATTCTTGTCATCTAAGGAAAGGATTGTTAATTCTTTTAATTTTTCTAATGCAAATTTATACTCTCTTTCTTTAAAGAATAACCACATTTTTGCCATTTTATCTCTTAAATTCTCTAATTTATGCACAACTTCTTCTTCTTCAAAATTAAAATTATGCTTCTGTTCATAATAATTAATAAATGATAATAAAACTGAATTTGCGGACTCTTGTTCATATTTATCGATACTTTCTTTTTCTATATTTAAAATTTGTAAAAATTTTCCTCCTTCCTTGGGATTATAGATTGCATGCATATAAATAGGGGTAGTAAATAATAGTTCTCTAATTTTTATCAATAATGTCCTATAATGACCATATTTATCTATAATTGGGTATTTCTTTGAGAGTTTTTGGGATATCCTTGCAAACTCTTTCGCAGAATGCTTTGATCTTTCAAATCTAAATTTTAATTTGTCGGTTTTTTTTAATTTGCTAATGAGATTATTTCTTTTTTCTCTGTAGAAATTAATTTTTTGGATTAATAATTTATTTACATTCAGTAGCTCTTTAACATAAGAATAGAAATCAATATCATAATTTTTAATGATATCATGATAGGATATTAAGGGGAGGGTCAAGATCATATTCTTACTGTCTTTTTCAATTCTCATGGCATGATCTCCAATAGAATAATAAAAAGTAGAATTTTGAAGAACTTCATCTAATGAAAAATAATTACCTAATGGTTTTGCTTCATTTTTAAAATATCCGTGTAAAATGGTATCGATTCCTTTATACACATTATCATTATATTCTGATATAATGACAGATTCAAATTCTCCCGGATGATGCCTTTTAGATTTTAAGCGTTTATTTCCCAAAACAATAGCTTGATTTGCTCTATGGGATACTGTATAGACCCATTTTAATAATGGATCAAAAAATTTTGCAAGTTTAAACCTATAATGATAAAATTCGGGACCAAAGTAAATAGGAAACCCAAAACCTCGTGAGGTTGAAAAAATAAATTGAAAGATATTCCTGATCTTTTCACCCCTTAAAAATCCAGGGAACTGAAGATGAAGTACAATACGAGGATAAAGTGCTTGTGTACCTAAATGCATCCACGCTTCGAATAGGATAATGCTACTTGGAAACTTAACTAAATTATTTTCACTTAAAAATTTGCTATTTAAAGTGTTTAAAACAGTTGGAATACTTTGGATATTGTCTTTATTATTTTTAAGTGATTTTAATTGTTCTTCGATTTTAGCTAAGATTAGTGGTTTTATATTAATTTGGAGAACTTCTTTCTTTTTATAATAATTATTTATGACTCTCAATAAGGAAGTCATTTCAAGAATTTGTCTTTGCAGATCATGAGCTACCCTGACCATAATAATTGTTGAGGATATTTCTTTTAAGAGATCCAATTAGTTTAACCAATAATAAATGAAATTGGTATTTAATAAGTTATGTATTTTAAATTTTTAATTTTAATTGAAATTTTTTTTAAGCCTAGAGGAATTCAAATTTTTTGATAAATTTTAGTGAAAGTATTTAATCTTCAACAATTTGATTTTCTAATTAATGTTCCTCTTTAATTAATAGAAAAAAATTGATAAAATTTAAAATTTGATAAATTTACTTAACCAGATTCTTTTAAAGAATCTCTTAGATATAAAAAATTCATTTTTAGATTTAGGAATCGAGTTTAAGATTTAAAGTTCTTTTTAATGAAAAAAGAAAAGAATTGATTGAATGAACTATTTAGCAGCGTTCCTTAACTAGATTGCGTTTTGCGTTTAGAAAAAAGTTCCTTGAGTTCGCCCATAATCGCACCTCTCAAGGAAACAGGACTTGCAGGACGACTTGGTGCAGGTGCTGATCCCGGCCCTCTTGGACCGCCAGGTGGACCGCCAGGTGGACCACTTGGTGGGGGTGGGGGTGGACCTCCAAGTGCATGTGGAGTTGCAGTAGTTGATGCTACGGGAGCAGTTACTCCTGAGGTGGCTCCGGATCTTGATTGAAGTGATGTAATTTGGCTATTTAATGAAGTTATCTGGTTTTGTAAATTCGATACTTTATCGTTAACGGAACCAAGTGATTGATCAACCAAATCGGGGATGCGTAGAACGATTGACATTATCTTTTCAATAATATCTCCAAAAGCATTTAGCTTTTCCTCCAATGGCGCTTTTCGAGTACTGTCTAAGAAGCTTGCAAATTCTTCAGCACACATTTTAACTCTTTAAATCCAGTAATTTTTTATTTTTTCTAATAAGTTAATAGATTTTTATTTAATAAATTTAAGTTTAAGCATTATTATTTTTTTCTGACTAAAATATAAAAAAGGAAAGAAAAGTTGAATCTAGCTTAATTCAACAATTGTATCTTTTAGTTTAATCCATAACGCGTTAATTTCATCTCTTACTTCAGTAAATTGAGTTATTTTTTTAAGTAATATATCTCGAGCTCTATCAAAATCTCTTTGAACATCATTCAATTGTTGGTCAAGGATGTTTAACTTATCACCGTCAATTAATTTATTTTTCGCTTTTTCAGCATTTAGTGCTTTTTTTATCACAGCAGTTCTTCTATCAGCAACTTCTGCTAATGCATAGACAAATTCCTCCTTTTTCTGAACTAAATATTCTTTTTGAACAGCAAGATCTTTAATCGCACTTAAATATTTATTATTAGCTTTAATATAATCGTCATTTTTTTGGATTATTTCTTTATATAAGTTTACTTCTTCATCTTTAATATTCGATCTATGTTCTCGAGCAAGAGTTTGCATCTGTTTTAATACATCTCGAAAAGTTCGATTTACCATCTCTCGAACATTATTTGCTTTAGTTAAATTTTCTGCATATTTTTTTTGAGAACCAATAAGTGCACTCTGTGCTTTAGCCAGTTTTTTAAACTGGGAGACTAGCTCCTTCTCACTCTTTGCAAGTTCGAGTTCATCTTGATGCGTAATTATGGGGCTCATAAATTTCTAAATCTCCTATAATTTGAAATTTTTTTTTAATTCTATAGATTAATATAAATCCTTCTGATAAAAGATTAATGGAGGTTCATGTTATAAATAATTATCCATCTTCTTTTGATCATCTTGAGTATCATAAAATTTATTATAGTCTACTTTAGGGATTTCTGGCATTTTTTTATTTCCCAAGCATTCATATTTATCAGTTATATAACTTTGAATCTTACTGAGATGCACATAATAGGGGATTTGAATTAAAATTACATAATTTTGTTTACAGAGTTCTAATTTCGTTAAGTCATCATCAATTCTTTGTTCTAAGTCTGCACCGAATTCTTCTCAAAAGAAAAGTATGAGGAGAAAGATTTAATATAATTTTTTTTGTATTTAAGTTTATATTGAAAAGGATGCGGTTAAAATATTATCCTTATAATTTGCCTTAATAATTTTTGCTGTTATTTCTTTTCGAATAAATTTTTCAGAATGAATGATTGGTCTATTTAAGAGTACCTTTATACCATAATCATTATCAATTTTACCAATATATTCCCTTTTCCAACGTCCCTTAGATATAATTTCAAGTCTTATCAAATCATTTTTTTTTATATTCAAGGATGCTACAGTTATTCTTTTGTGAATTCCAAAATCTTGCGGGCCCAATTTTAATTTAATACTATAAATTTTTTCAAGTTTAGATAATTGTTTATAGAAATAATCCCAACTTTTTGGTCTGATTTTTTTTAATTTTCTACCAGTTTTATATATCAAATATTTTTGAATACCAATCTGAATTTTTCTTTTAGAATATCCCATTTTCCTTAAATCTATGATATATTTTATTATATCTTCAATGTCGTTATCATTTTCTCCGGGAAACCATACAGGGGCAATTAGTACATTAATCTTTGTATCTAATAAATGTAAAATGTTGTTTGTAAGATCGTCAATATTATAATTCTCACAACCACAAAAAAAATTAGCTTTTTCTCTGTTTAAGGAATTTAAACTAATATTTATTCTTGATATTTTAACTTTTTCTAATTGGTTAATTACTTCTTCATTTAGTAATAACCCATTTGTTTGCATTGATATTATTTCAATTCCTTTTATTTTCCAAAGTTCCTTTATTAAATAGAATAATTTTGGATAAAGTAAGATTTCTCCATAAGGTGCAAAATGGATTTCAATCTTATATCGTCCTTTAGCTTCAACAACTTCCTCAATTTTTGCAAGCAAGTAGTTAGGGTCGACAATAAAATTAGTTTCATAATCTCCAGCACTAACAAAACAATATTTGCATTTCAAGTTACATAAGGTTAGAGGTTTTACCTCAATAACATTAGTACCTCTATCAATTATACCAAAAAAATCAACACCAAATAAGGGAATATCTGATTTGTCATCCACATAAATAATTTCAGGAGCCATATCTATTAAAGTTTATATCGTAAAATTCCTATTATTGAACCTAAATTTACCAATTGTTCTCCAGTGATATTCTCTGTACTCATAATATTTATTTCTCCACCAGAATTTTCAACACTGGATATAATTTCTTCTATTTTTAACTTGTGTTTTTTAGAAGAACCTCTAATTAATAGATCTGCTATTAATAGTTGTTTGATCGCGCCCCTTTCAGAAGCTCTAAACACTTCATCAAGACCAATAACAATAAGATCAGCATCGTTAGCAAATTGGGTCATTATATTTTCGATCATCTCAGTTTCTTGAAGAACTTTGATTTTGTTTTTAAGTTTTGCTAACTTTTTTGATTTTAAGGTTTCTCTAATTGCACTTTCAGTTCCAGAACTTGCATGAGCCATTTCAATATTACCCCTAAAGTTAAAATTAGGATTTTTTTGAAGGAATTTAAGAAGAATTTCTTTAGAATTCCCAGGTCCACAAAAAATGAGTAAGTCTATGTTTGTATTTTTAATATTTTCAATTAATACTTTTAGTATGTCGCTAAAAAATTCCTCTAAAGCTTTATTTCGATAAGTTTGTTCATATCTTTTACCAGGGATATTTTTTTTAATAGTAGCAATTCTATTATAGCTAAAATTTGTAATCAATGCTAAAGTTGCTAAACCTGTTTCAATTGCAGTAATTAACATTATAAAGTTAGTTTCGAACTTGGACGTTTCTTTCAATCGGGTTACTTCGTGTTTTAACCAGTTTTCTTTGAATATTGTTAACTTTTGAGGTACTTCTATGTTAAAAGTATGATAGGTTCCAAAACTTACAAAATCTTCGGGACCTTCTAAGATTTTGCCTTTTATTCTTAACCGATTTGAAAATTCATGAAAAGCAACATCTTCAACTTTCAATTTCAATCTCATTAATTTACGTTCACCTTTAGTGCCTTCTTTAAGAACGACTCTTCTGTGAGTTAGAGTCGTTACCTCATCATCTTTATTAATAATGTTATAAAGAATCCATAAATCGTAAAGATTTTCAATTTTAACAGCGATCTCTCCTTGTTTTTGATTAATATCCAGAATTTTCAAATCCTTAACCTGGCTCCACACACGTTTATTATTATATTAATTTAATTTAATCTTACAGAAAAGCTTAATTTAATTTAGAAAGAATAAAAAATTGAGCAAAAATAAAATAAATATAAATAACAGTCTCAAAGGATCTAGATGTTAAAAATCTATTGAGTTGACCTTACTTTTAT
>CAYPFJ010000135.1:0-5945 GCA_964409945.1 uncultured archaeon
GAATTGTCCAAGTAAACAAAAAAGATAACAAGCTTCTTCAATATTAATTTTTTTTAGGTTAAACAGAAAAAAAGAGCGGTTCTTGTTATCTAATATATAATTCTTAATTGAGATTCATTAATTGAAAACTATCGTCGTCTTATCATATTTTCATCGTAAAATTGGTCCATTAGTGTTTTATTCTTACCCAAGGAATATATTAGAAAAGGAATTATCAGGTAAAGTAGCTAACATCATGGATCAACAATTTAGTGAGGGTTTTTTTACTCATTCTTTTGAAAATCTAAAATCAATGAATTATTACTTTGAGATTCATTCAGATTGGGCGCGAGGAAATAAAGAAATGTTAATGGTTTCAATTATTCTTGACCAACAAATTCCTCTTGAAATTGAAGAAAATATATCAATTCTATGCACTGAATTCTCAGAACGATTGCAATCAAATGAAGAAATTTTTACAGCATTTTATATAAATGATATAAATAATTTTGATGAAGATGATCAAGAGAATATAGTTAAAAATGAATCCTTAATAGAAGCTTGGGTAAATAATCTATATTGGGCAATTATTGAAGATACAAGAGAAAAAACAGAGGAAGAGAAAATAGCTATTTTATTAAATGATAAACATATATTCAAGACATTAGAAAAGTTATCTAAAGGTCCAATCCCACTAGAATGGTTAAGAGAATGGTATATTGAGAAGTTTCCAGAAAAAGATTTTAATGAGATTATTGATACTTTAGTTGATAAACAATTTATTTTTATTAACCAAATAGGTTTTATAGAGAAATATGTACTTTTATTAAAAGAAGTAAACGCTGAAAGGATACCACCGGATAGTGTCATTGAGTATATTGATGATAAGCCAGAATTGATAGAACTACTCCTTCCTAAAGTTCAAGAATACTATAGTGAATATGAAAAGAAAACTAAGGAACAAATAAAAGAAGATGCTTTTACTTTATTTCAAATAATGGCGGATTCGAAAAAATATAATGTCCTTTCAGAATTAAGAAATGGGTTAATTTCAAAAGATAAATTACCTAAACTAGTTTCAAAGAAATCTTTAGATTCATTAATGGAAAATATTGATTTTTTAAAGAAATATGATGTTATTGAAGAATTAAATTATAATGGTGAGACTTATATTGTTTTGAAAACCAACTTACAAATTACAACTGCTTTTCCAGAATGGATGAGGAAACTTTTACCAAAGGAATCTGAACCCGTAGTTGCAAATAAATACTCCACCAAACTTAAAGAAGGGCAAGAATTTAATGAAGATGAAATAGTTATTCCAATAGAAGAAAATAAATCTAATTTAAAAAATACGAGAAAAAAAAATTCTAAAAAAAAGAAAACCACACAAAAATAATAATAATTAAAAAAAACGTAGATATTTGAATCTGCTCTTTAATAAAATTTACAAACACACGACTTATAATGCCTAATGAAGAAGAAACTTCAGAAGATTTAAAGAATATTTTAGGTTATATGGGAATTGAAATACTGGTTGCGATCGATAATGGGGCAAAAAATTACGAGACAATTAAATTATTTTCTGGTTTACCAATATCATGCATAAATGGGAGAATCCCAGTTTTATTCGATTTAGGCCTTATTAAAAAAAATAATGATGAATATTTTTTATCTGAGAAGGGAGTCCTTTTTCGAAAAAGATTAAATAAATAGTTAATAATAAGTTAAGACATCAGTTTGGGGCGACAACGTCATTGCTACCGAGCAAGCAGCTAGCTTTGTCATAAGTTCATCATCTGTCAAATGATGCTAATCCTCATTACTATTTAATTTTTGATTTTTCATATCCTTTTTATAATATTTTCTCATATAATATCCAGGTTTTTTTAAACCACCACTCTCGTTAATAATCCGTTCTAACCCCCCCTCTTGTGAAATAATATTCTTATAAGATTTATAATCTTCCTTATTAATTTCATTTCTTTTCATTAAATAATCCAGTATATTAATTGCATCCTTTTTGCTTGAACATCTTCTGATAAAATCAATCGCTCCCGGATTATATAGCTCATTTGGGTAACTATTTTTTGAAATCTGAAACTTTTCTTTATGAATTTGCTCAATTTGACAATTAATTGAATTTATTTCTATTGATTTTGTTTTTTCAGATATCTCTTTTATCAAGTATGGGAAATGCTCAAGGAATTCTTCTTTTTTATACGATACTGTTAATTCTTCTTTATCCTTGACTTTGATTTTCTTGTTAGGATTATCTTTTTTATAATCATGATCCATAGAATTAACATCTCTAATGATTTATTTCTTGAAATAGATTTAATTTCATGTTAATTTGAATACTTAGAAAACAATATTTTTCTTTATTTACTAAACCTAAATATAAGATTATAATTTTTCATTAAAAAGCTTATGGTTAATTCGAATTTAACACTAAGGATTCTGCAAAAGATTCTTTAAAGAATCAAAGAATTCTATTAATTTAATTTGAAATTAACAGAAATTTAATTGTAAATTTCCTATTTGTAAAATAGCTTGTAAAGGAAAAAGTCTAATTTCCTCAAATTTAATAGAATCCTTTAAAAAACACATTAATTTAATTTAAGTAAGCTAAATTGAGCAAACATTTCTTAAGAAATTAATAAATTGTTAATATATTCTTTTTAATAAATAAAATTCTTAAATTAAATTTAAGACTTATATTAATTGTATTATTTAGAACTGGTAAATTTTTAGAGAGTCTAAAGCTTGCTTAAGAAAAAAAATTTTATTCATCAAAATATTCCCTATTCCTTTAATTGGAATCAAACACACCATAGAGAAAAATATTTGCAAATAACTTCTAACAGAGAAGAATTAAATCGCCTCAAAGACCATTTTAAGAAAGTTTTAGAGGGATTAATCCCCAACAATCTATTTAATACAAAGCAATTTCCAAGAGTATCTCAATTTAAAATTAGAGGTATTAAAAATACTTTTATTAGAAGTTTTAGTAAAAATCTTATTAGATCTAATAAAATTCAGTATCATGATTCTAATTCGAAATTACCAAAATATGCTCAAAAAGTCTATGAGAATTATCAAGCTAATAATTTCCCTGGAACACCAGGACATGAACCTATTTTAAAGAATATTTTGATAAAAGATAAGGATGCTATAGCTATAGAAGTTCCAATTTGGAATGCCCAGAAAAAGAATATAATTACGGGCCATATTGATTTAATTCAAATTCAAAATGATGTAGTTAAAGTAATTGATTATAAACCGGAGGGTAATTTTTTACTTTCTTTACCACAAGTGTCTATGTATGGTTTTTTAATTAAGTCCAAATTTAATATTGAAAAACTTAGATGTATTTCATTTAATAAAGAAGGTGCTTGGGAATATGATCCTAATATATTAAAAATTGACGTTAAAGATTATTTAATTTCCCAACGAATTGATGAAAGACCTTGGGAAAATTTTATATAATTTTTTCATTAATTAGATTTTCTTTCCCTTTGGTTTAGAGGATTCAGTTTTTTCCTCTGATTTCAAATAATTACGAAATAAGAAATAACAAATGAATAAAGAAATAAATTCTGCTACAATCCCAACAAATGTGATTATTGTCCCATTATATCCTAAATATCGGAGTAATAAAGCAAATGCTATACCAGAAGATGCTAAAGCTACGAGAATTATCCCTTTAATAATTTCAGGGAGAGAATCTTTTATATAGATTAACTCTTTCTTAATCCATGAAAATATTAAGACCATAAGAATATAATCCGTATTTTCTAATTTAATTTTATATAGATTAAATAATGAATATTTTAATATCTTTATTATTTCCTACAAGTTGTTCAAAACTAATATTGTTAAAAAGAGAAAATGAAAAAGATTATAAGAATTATATTTTTACTCAAAATTTTATTAATTTCAAATTGATTTCTATCTACTTTTAAATTTTATATATAATGCTTTATCTAATAAGCGTCCAATTTTTCCAGCAATTTGATTACCAATTTCATACCTTTCTCCATCAAGTAAATTTTTTTTTTCCTCGGGAGTAGGTGTTCTACCAAGTCGTATATTTAATAATTTTTCAGTAATATCGTTCACATTATTCATAATTTTTTCATAACTGGGCAACTTAACATCTGGAGTTAAATTTCTAATTTTTTCTACGGCAAAATTAAAAAATTGACTTATTAGCTCAATTGGATCACCTTTTAATTCACTATGAAGTTTTATATTATCAGTAGCTATTTTTGTATCTTTTTCTTGCCAATATAACTGATTTGGGTTAATTCCAGGACTATTAATTCTCATTAGTGAACTTGTGATTCTACGTTCAATCCAATTTAAAGTGCTTAATTCTTGCACTTCACGTATTTTCTTAGCTTTTTCCTCTTTTTTTTTTTCTTTAAATTCAATTATCTGCTCTACTTCTGATTTTCGGCTTTCTTCAAATTTTTCAATTCTTTTAATTATATCATATCCAATGCAGTATGAAATTGGAGATATTATATCTGACTTTAACTTTAATTGAGCTATATCTTCATATATTGGACTTGGATTGTTTTTTAGATCAGCAATCGCTTCTTTTAAAGATAATTCCATCAACCGTGCCAAAATAAATCCATTAACTAAGAAGGGTTGATTATTTGCGTCAAATACTATGACTAATTCTTCTTGTCTTTTATTTATTCTTTTAATGATCAACTCTTCTAGTTTTACATTTATCCATTCTTCTGAATCAGTTGTTCCCCCCATTTTCTTTAATGCTAATAAAAATAATGATCTGTCGTTAGAAACCTTAAGATAAACCTCAATTATTCTGCTAAGCTGTCTTAAAATTTTGGATAAGATAAAAAAGAAAATATCCTTTGCTAATTCATTGATAATCTCTTCGAACTCTAAGATAAATAATAAGTGAGAGTAATTTTTTAATTTCAGTTCATATAAAAAAACTTTATCAATTGCTTGTTTTTTCCTAATGTACTGCCTTAAATCATTAATATTAGTTCTAGTTTTTTCTTCTAAAAATCTTATTAAATCCGGATACTTATTGATATCTTGGGTTATAATTTCTAATAGGTCAGATTCAGAGATTTTTTCAGATTTTTCAAAAATATCTCTGATATTCTGAATATTCTGCTCGGAAATCGCCTTTTTTGCTAAATATATTAAATTTTGTTTAGTATCATTTAATGATACAATATCTAATTTTTTTATATTATACCTAACCATATTTTTTTTTACATTTTCTGTTAAATCTTCATCTACATTTAAAAAATGCAAAATATTATAAACCCCATATTTTTGTAATATATAAATTATATCTTCAAAACCACATTCATTTATGCTTTGTAGAAAATAGATAAAATCATTAGGGTTCTCTTTTAATTTTTTAATTAACGCTAATCTTAAAAAACTAAGGATTTTTGTCTCAAATTGTTCATAATCGATTTTTTCTTTAAGAGCATTTTCAATTTTATAAATAAGGTCTTTTTTTAGGTTATTCGCTTCCATGAATACCTTCAAACCAGGTATCGAAATAGGAAATCGGTTAAAATTATATTCTAATACTCTTCTTTTTATCATTCTTACGGGCATTGCTTGAATTTGTAATTCTTTATATGATTTAAATTCGAATTGTGTACGTATTTTATCTATCAGCCTGTCCAATGTCGCTAATTCTATGAATTTATCTTCTTTTTCTTCCAACTCAAGTTTTTTCTCTAATTCGACAGAAATATCCTTAAAAGCAGCAGATTCCTCTAAAATTTCTTTTTTAACTTCATCATTAAGTCCAATCAAATCACCAATTAAATCGTAAAAGTAGAATGGGGGATAGTTCAATATGATTTCTTGTAATTCTTGTTCAATTTGACCTTCAATATCCTTTATTAATTTCTCTCTTTCAATATAATAAAAACATAATGCATTACATTTTTATTTCA
>CAYPFJ010000136.1:0-5700 GCA_964409945.1 uncultured archaeon
TCTATACTCTCCTTTACAAACACTAGGGCATGCTCGAGGTTCTACACCAATAAATTCCATATCTGGATTTGTTCCGTTAAGTTTATCTTTCATAAACGGAATCATCAAACCTCCAAAATTGGAACCACCTCCCATGCACCCGATAATTATATCTGGTTTTTTAATACCCACTTTCGCTAGTTGTATTTTAGCTTCTTGTCCTATAATTGTTTGATGTAAAAGTACAAAATTAACTACACTTCCAAGAGAATATCGTGCTTTATCACTTCTCATACTATGTTCTAATGCTTCAGAAATCGCGATTCCTAGACTACCTGGGTGTTCGGGATCTTCTTGTAAAAATTTATTTCCGGATTCAGTGAGATTTGAAGGACTAGCATGTACTTCAGCATTAAAAACTCTCATTAAAATAGTTCTGCCTGGTTTTTGGATGAAACTTGCTCTTACCATGTATACGATGCATTTAAGTCTATACAAATTGCAACCATATGCCAAAGCTGATCCCCACTGTCCAGCACCTGTTTCCGTTACCAATTCTTCAGTACCTTCTTTTTTTGCATAGTATGCTTGGGTTATGGCAGTATTAGGTTTATGTGACCCCGTTGGAGAACAAGACTCATTTTTATAAAATATTTTAATTCTATCTCCTTCTATACCTAAGTCTCTCTCTAAGCCTAAAGCACGATGTAGTGGACTTGGTCGATAAGTACGGGCAAAAATTTCCCTCAAATCCTTAGGGATGGGAATAAAAGGTTCTAAAGAGAACTCTTGCATCACACATTCTTTTGGAAATATAGCAAATGCCATTTCAGGAGGAATTGGTTTTCCATCCATCGGATTAATTAAGGGCGTCATAGAAGAGGGTAAATCTGGTAAAATATTTATCCAATTCTTTGGGATTTCATTTGGTTGTAGTAATATTCTTCCATTAAAATTATCTACCATTCTAATTACCTTTGATATTCATTTTTTCACATCTTATGATGTGTGTCATCAAAATACTGGAAATCAATATATTTAATGCGCATTAAGAAAGAGATTTTAATATTAGGAAAAATATTAAAACGAAAAAATAAAATTACATAGAATCCACTGAAATTGGCTCTATTGCCAACACCAAGGCCACTGCCATCCAAGATATTGTACAGTTGCCATAATTATAAAAAAGCCTTCACATTGTTAAGTGTGATTGTTAATTATATATATATATAAAAATTTATTGGAATTTCAAAAAAGTTTTCTGGAAATCCAGATATTTATCAATTAAAATAGATTAATGTACTTTTTTTCAATACTTTCCAGAGCTTCATTCAACAAATTGATTAATTTAATATTATCATATACATAGGTATTTTCTAAAATATAATCTAAGATATCATTTGCGAGTTTTTTATCATTTTTAGTATAATTTTCCATTTTTGAATTAAATAAAATCTCAAATTCTTCTTTTAACCAATCCAATTCTTTTTCTAAAAATTCTTCTAAAATTTCATGATATCTGATGCTAACTTTCATTAAAATACCTCAACCCTTTAATATTAATATAAACTTGATTATTCTCTAAGCTAAATGAATTAAGATTGCTATAAATAATTTTTATAGACCAATCATTAATAATTTCTATTAATTTTATGAAAATCTTTTAGGGTATAAAATTATACTTTATGGTAAAGATATCTGTCATATGTTACATATTCCACTCTTCCCGTCTTAGAATCTTGATAAAATTTAACTTTTTGAAGATTTGAGGGAATTGTTGAAAATAATCTAAAAGTTAAATCATCAAAATTTTCAATAATAAGGGGGAAATTAAAGACTCCATCATCCGATTCAACTTTAATATGAATGGACATAGCTTTAAAAGATACTTCTAATTTATACAAACCTAGGGATGATTTATAGTTGCCAGCAATTTTATCATAAATTTCAATTATTTTTAGTTTTTCATTAGTTTGTTCAGGATTTTTTCCAACCATCATAGTTAAAGCACATATTCCAACTATACCGCAAATTCCACTGTCATCATTTTCAGCAACGCTAACAGCAATGTTTAACTCTGGGATTAATCCAAAAAAGGAAGTACTCACACCTAACCCCCCTCCATGATGAATTAGGGTGTTATTCAGAAAATCTTCCTCCCGAACCCAACCTAAACAGTATTTAGGATCTTTTCCATACCCATATGGTGATTTAATTCTAGGACTCCAGAGTAATTCAATCGACTCTGATTCAATTACTCGCTTGTTCTTAAAAATACCTTTCTGTAATAAACAATCAGCATAATTTACCATTTCATGCATAGATGTATATAAACCACCAGGTGCTTGAAGAAATTTCGAAAAAGGTAACTTAGGCTTGTCAAATTGCAATTTTTCTTCTGAGCCTTTATGAATATAACCTGTAATATAATCTTGTAGCGGATCCTTTTCAAGTTGCTCTCGACTGACCGTAGCACGGGACATTTCTAAAGGTTTTAATAGCTTTTCACTTAAAACTTCTTCAAAAGGTTTTCCAGTTATTTTTTCTACTATCATTCCTAAAAGTGTGAACATATCATTATTATAGAAGAATTTTTCCCCCGGTTTAAAATAGATCTCATCTCTTGTTTCAGATAAATGATAAAGATAGTCATCAAGGGAACCAATTGGATAAATGCGTTGAAAATCTCCATAAGTAATAGCAATAGGAAGCCATTGCGCGTCAACTGAAGGTATTCCACTACTATGCGACAATAGATGAGCAATTGTAATATCTGGATGGCTTAAAAAGGGTTCTATTTCCAAAAACTGGCTAACTGAATCATCTAATTTCAATAAACCCTTTTCTCGTAATTTTAATATTAAGAGCGCAGTAAATGATTTTGAGATACTTCCTATCCCTATTAAAGAATTGGGTGTCATTGGAAGGTTTTCCTCAAGATTACGGGCACCAAATCCCTTCTCAAATACACTCTTATCATTATCTAAAATACTAATTGCTAAACCCGGAACCTTGAATTTCCGCATAAGGTTCACAATTATCTTTTGAAGTTGATCAAATTTGTCTTTCATTCTAATCAGTTTCTTTGTTTTTTATTTTTTTATCTATTTTGTTGTTTATATCATTTTTGTTTTGTAGAATTTTAAATAAAAACTGCTAAAGATTTCTTAAGATTTTAAGCTAAATACACAGTTCTTTGCTTTCTATCTCTATAGGAAAAGACTTATTTTGATTTTATAAAAATACTTTTTGAATTTTAAGTAGGGATTTTCAAATTCTTAATTAAGATTTTTTATTTTTTTGATATTTTGTTACTTATGTAATTTAATTTAACTCCGCAATAAGGGCATCTATTAAATTCTCCAACTTTGTAGTTTTTTAATAGTTTCCCACAGTAGAAACAAAATATTAACTTTTCCTTCTTTGTCATATTATTATGCTCCAAAAATTTTATCAAATTTTTTAATTTTTGTATCAAAAAAACAACGAAAATACTAATTTATTGTAAATTAAGAACCTAAAGTAATTTCTTATTATTTAAATTCTTAGTTTACATAATTACCTTACAATTAATACATCACAGGAAGCACTGTTAATTACTCTATCTGGAATTGTTCCTAAAATTACTTGTCTTAATTTTGAATGTTTTCCCTTACATCCTAATATTACCAAATCGAAGTTTTCTTCTGCAGTTACCTTTTTAATATAATCCTCGGGAGAAATATCAAAAATTAATCTAGTTTCAACTTTCTCATCCTTATCTTTAAAACGTTTTTCGACTTCTTTTAGAATTTTTCTAGCGAGATTAACATAATCTTCATGAATAGATAAAGAAATTGATGATTTTGAAACCCCAGAAAATGTAATATTAGGAATTAATTCATATATATGGTGCATAACGGAATGAAATACAACAACTTCACTACTTTCTCTTTTTTTTAAATCTAATGCTTTTTCTACAGCATTCATGGCATCCTGTGATCCATCAACACCAACTAATATTTTTTTATAAATGATAAATTACCTCAATATACTTTCTTATTCAATAAATAGAAAATGACGTTGATAAGTATAAGCTTTACAAAATATAAAAGAATTTGATTGAAAAATTAAGATTGTATAATCTAGAGATGAATAATATCTATATTTTGAAATTTAGTTTTAAAGTTAAAATTTCAGATTTCTTAACAGATTTATTATATTTGCTGAGAGAACTAAAGCTTTTTAATTATGTTTAACTCAATTTTGTTTTGATTTAAAGGAATTCTCTAATACTACTAATTTTGCATATTAAATATTAAGGTATGACCAAAATAAAATATACATAATTATTATAAGATGAATTTTCTTTATTTTTGTAGTTAAGTGGTTAATAAATAGTTATGTGCACAAAATAAGTTAAAGAAACAATAGAATTTATGATTAATAAAATGAGTTATGATCATTGTTTAAGATGTGGAAGAAAGTTAACAAATCCAATAAGTAAAAAAAGAGGATTTGGAAGAACTTGTTTTAAAATTCAACAATTGGAAGAAGAAAATAAGGTTAATAAAGAAATCCTTAGAGAAATCACTTTTCTCAAATGTGAAATCAAAATGCTAAAAGGATTATATCATCAAATAAAGAAAAATGGTATCATATATCAAGAGGATGCTATTGAAAGAATAAAACGAGAAGAAACTGTTAAAATTCAAGATCCTCTTTTATGTAAATATAGGAATGCCTTCAAAGAATGCATTTCTGAATTAAAGGAAGTTCTTAAAGAAAGAGCTAATAAAATTGAAGAATCTTTAGATAGATTGCCAATAATAATTAAGAAAGAATTTGATTTAGCTGAAGCATAATTCTATTACTTGTTTAAACCCTCAATCATTAATTACTTTTTAATTTGAAAGTTATAATTTGTACTAAAAAAAAATTATTTTTTAGCGAAAGGTTCAAGGTCTAAGGCTTCAAATATGTCATCCACAGCTTCAATAGTGCCTAAAAAGTGCCATTCACCCTCTTCAACATTTTGTCCTGCACCGTACCTCGATGCCATATCGTAAAGTCTATTGAAGTTTTCATAATGTAATGCAATTCTATTTTCTGCATAATCCCTTGCTGACCATGTTGTTATCAAAAATGGCCAATCAGAGCTTTGTAAAAGTAAGAGTTCCCGTGCCATCTGCTTTAAAATCTTTATGAGGTTCGGATCGCGTGAATCCTTATATTTTGCGATGATATCTTCGCTCTTAGCTTCACATTCATAGATTTGGCGCCACACACTAGTCGTCCACTCATTAAACCACACCCAATGAGAACTAGCTTGACCCCAGCTCCCTTCAATTATTTGTACCACCCTATTTGGAGGATTTGCTTCAAGATATATTCTACTATTCGTCAATTCTACTTCTGGATCATCCTCTACCCACCGAAGGACTCTAGCTAACCACCAATTTCCCTCAAACCACCAATGTCCAAATAATTCTGCATCATAAGGCGCTACTATAATCCCTTTTCTACCATTTTTATTGTTGTAATCTCGTAGAATATCTTTAATAAGATTTAGATAATGACCTGCATTTTCATCTAATTTACCAGGTATATCATCTGGCCAATACAACATTTTCTTTCCTAAGTCTAGTTTCGCTTCTGTGACCTTCCAATATCTTAGCCCACCTGGGTAATGTTTTTTGTGAAAATCGAGATATTCAGCACAACCTGGATATCCATGTTCTC
>CAYPFJ010000137.1:0-5577 GCA_964409945.1 uncultured archaeon
AAATCTATTGCCGAAGAACACCAATTACTCCATATAAATAAGGAAGATTTAGAAACCCTCAAGTTTACTAAAATGCTTAAACAAATGCCAAATATTAAAGGACAATGGTTTCCCGCGTATTCACCACGATGTCCAAACTGTAATAAAATGATTGTACAAATAAAGGGTTTTAATGTAGGGTTAGCTAAATTCATATGTCCTTATTGTGGGTACCAGAAATTAAAGTAAAGTAGATTTTTCTAATAAACTCCTTTATAATGATTTTTATAAGATAATCTGATATATATCTTATTAATAAAACTAATATTAATATAAAAATTTTCAATTATGTTTGTTGCTGCGTTAGATTTAGGAACAACTGGATGTAGAACATTTATTTTTGATTTAACAGGTGCGGTAATCGCTAGTGATTATCAAGAATGGCAAAGTTACTATCCTTCTCCATCATTTGTAGAACAGGATGCAAATACTTGGTGGGAGTCAATTAAAAAAACCACAGAGCGAGCAATTAAAAAAAGTGGTATTGATAAAACGGATATTGTAAGTCTTTCTGTTACCAATCAGCGTGAAACAATTGTACCTGTTGACAAAGAGGGCACACCTCTTCATAATGCTTTAGTCTGGCAAGACAGAAGAACAATAGATCAAGTAGAATACATAAAATTAAAAATTGGTATAGACAAAATTTATGAAACTACAGGATTAACTATTGATCCTTATTTTTCTGCGACAAAAATTCTCTGGTTTAAAGATAAAAAGCCAGAGATATATCAAAAAACTCATAAATTTTTGCTTGTTTCAGATTTTATCATTCATAAATTAACAGGAAGTTATTATACAGATTTTTCAAATGCTTCACGAACAATGTTATTCGATATCAATAAATTAAAATATTCAGAAGAAATTGCATCTGAATTGGAAATAGATTTAGATAAAATGCCAGATGCTTTAGAATGTGGAGTCGATATTGGTGAAATTGTTACTGAGGAAACTCTATTTGATAAAAAGACATTAGTCGTAACTGGTGCGGGAGATCAGCAATCTGCAGCCCTAGGTGTGGGAGTTGTTTCTCCTGGAGAAATCAAATGCACTACGGGAACGGGAAGTTTCATTCTAGCCTTTTTATCTCAACCTAAATTCGATCCAGAAAAACGAGTCTTATGTAGTTGTCATGCAGTTCCAGGCACTTGGGTACAAGAAGCAAGTATTTTTACTACTGGAGCTGTATTGAGGTGGTTTAGAGATAAAGTAGGATATGCAGAATGCGTAGCGGCTCAAGAAGGTCAAGATCCTTATGATTTAATCACCGCAGAAGCAGAAACATCACCTATTGGGGCAAATGGATTAATTCTTATTCCCCATTTTGTTGGTGCTGGAGCACCTCATTGGAATCCACTTGCTAAAGGGATAATTTTCGGATTAGCTTTGGGACATGAACGCAAGGATCTTTATAGAGCTGTACTTGAGGGTGTAGCCTTCGAAATACGAAAAAATGTTGAGGTTTTTAAACAATTGGGAATAGAGCCAAAAGAATTAATGTTGACTGGAGGTGGATCTCGCTCTGATTTTTGGAATCAAATTTGTGCTGATGTATTAGGAATCACATGTGTTAGAAATATTATTGAAGAATCGACATCATTAGGAGCCGCAATATTAGCAGCTTCAGGAGCAGGAATTTTTCCGGATATTTCAAAAGCAGCCGAGAATTTATGTAAAGTTGATAAAAAATGGCTTCCCAATGATGATCGACATATATTTTATGAAAAACTCTATAATTTTTCATATGAAATGTATGAATATATTCAGAGCAAAAATTTATATCAAAAATTCAATGATATATTTTTAAAATAAAGATTTTGAATGAGGACAAGACTTTCCTCATAATAATCAATTTTATATATGTTAAATGTTATCTTTTAGTTAATCAAAACTTCTTGGTATTATATAGAATAAAAGTTCTTTTATAATACAGAAAGTATTAGAGAAGAAAGAATATATAGTGTGAAAAAAATGGAATCTAACTCTTCAAGTGTAGTTAAAGAATTTTCAAAGAATCAAAAAACAGTAGCTTTAATATTCTACATATTAATAGTTGGTGCGAGTTTGGTTACAATAGGAGGGGTAGTATGGACATTTGCAGATATCTTTATCAGCACAACTGATAAATGGGAACTATTTTTAGCACTTAATTTAGGATATCAAATAGCCATTATTGGAGGACTTTTAGCAGGTTTGTTTTTCCTTTTGATTTTCTTTTTTGGTTTATTTAAGAAGACTTCAAAATCATTGATAAACTTTATTTATAGAAAGAGGGAACTTGAGGAAAAATATAAAAATCGTATTGATGTAAAAATTGCAGCTGGTGGATTATTAATCAGTTTACTAACTATTATTATTGGTGTAATTTTTGCAGTTATCTTAGAATTAATTAATGTTTCTGCTGGAGGGTCCTCTTCACTGCTAGCTCTGTTAGGAAGTACGGGGCCTTGGTTTTTATTTATTGGAATCGGGCTTTTTTCGATTGTCGGTGTTTCGCTGTTCATGATTTATTTTTGGAAGAATGGATTTTGGATGATATTAAGACTTATTGGTGTTATTGAGAAGCAAAAGAAATAATAAGTTTGATAATCTTAATTAAATCAGAAATTTGGTGCTCTTATATTTTTTTTATTTAATTGTATTATCTAATAATTTCAAACCATTATTTTATTCGATTTTATAACGTCTTCTTGATAATATGGCAATAAAAGTTGGTACTGTGTTTAATTACTTACAATTACCCAATGTATCTAAATTCCCTTTTGTGATAAATAAAAGGCAAGATGGAATATTTATTCAAAAGGGACTATTTGTGTATACAAAATCTAATGAAGGATTTTTAATTGGCGTTATTGAAGAAATTGTCTTGCTAAATGAATACTTTACTGATGCGTTAACAATTAAAGCCTATAACAATGATAGCAATCCTAACATCATTAAAGGGCTTTTTCCAAGTAAAGATTTTGAATTTGCGATTGCGATTGTAAGTTGTTTAGGTTTAATTAAGTTTAAAGATGAAAGCATAAAAGAAATCGAGAGAGTTCAACGCATGACCTACCCTGCTAGTCCTGGAGAAGGAGTTTATATAGTAGAGCAAGAAATTCTTCATAAATTTCTTGGATTTGATACTGAGTATGGTTTAAATTTAGGATATGTAAAAGTAACAAATTCTAATGCGAAAGTTAACATGAATAGATTATTAAATAAACATTTTGCTATTCTCTCAATTTCAGGAGGAGGAAAAAGTTATCTGACATCAGTCCTTATCGAAGAATTATTATCTAGAAAAGAGGATTATGGTACTCCTGCAATAATATTATTTGATGTCCATGGTGAATATATATATTTAAAAGATATCCCTGAATTGAAAGATAAAATTAAAATCCAAGATATTTCCTATTTTCAAATCGGAATGTCTAACTTATCGGTATATTCCTTAAAGAAGTATCAAGAACAAATTTCACATGTTCAAGTTAGAGAACTCTCAAAATATATAAAAACATTAAATAAAGATAAAGATAAAAAAAATAAATATACAATAAATGACATAATCGAACAGATCGAAAAAGAATCTGATGGAAATCGAAGTACAAAACAAGCATTAGTGGGCTGGTTATCAGAATTAGAAAGATTACATCTATTTGGTCCTCAAGAAAATCCAATATTAGACAAGGTTGTGAATAACCAAGAAATTACAATATTTAACTTTCAAAAAGAAATAAGCATTAGAAAAAAACAAATTATTGTTGATTATATTTGTAATAGGCTCTTTCACTTACGTAGAATGAGTAATATTCCCCCATTTCTATTAATTGTAGAAGAAGCTCATCAATTTTGCCCTGAAGCTGCCCATGCAAAAGCAATCTCAAAACCTATCATTGAAATGATTGCTAGAGAAGGAAGAAAATTTATGGCTTGTTTATGTCTAATTAGTCAGAGACCAAAAAAATTAAGCACTACCGCTTTATCACAATGTAATTCTAAATTAGTTTTAAGTTTAAAAAATCCATATGATTTAAAACATCTTATGGACAGTTCAGAAGCAATTACAAAAGAATATGCAAGTATGATATCTAGTTTAGGGGTAGGAGAAATGGTAATAATGGGAAATGCCGTTAATTATCCCGTATTCGTTGATGTGAGGCAGAGAAAATTTAAATCAAGGAACGAGGAGATTTCTTTAGCTCAATTTTGTTTAAATTGGCAAAAAAAAGAATTAAACTAGACCAGAATATAATCCTTTTAATAATTACAAGTTAAAATTATTAAAAATGATGTATAGATCTCGATACTCTTCAAATTAAAGTTGATCAAGAATCTCTTCTCTTATAGCTTTGCCTCTTTTATTTAAAACAATCATTTTTTTATTCTTGGAGACACGGAACACGTTTATTATAGCCATACTCTCCAACTTCAAAAAGATCTCTTCTAAACTCAATGAATTCACAAAAGGAAATTCCTTTTTTAGAAGTTCTTCAAGTCTTTTATCTAAAATTTCTCCCTTATTTTTAATTAATATATCAATGATTGAATTAATTACTGGTTTTTGGTTCCAACGAAACGAGTCTTGCATAATTGTCTGATTGAAAATTTCTTTCTTAATTAATTATTTATAGTTTAAAATGATTATTCTCTAATTAATTTTATTAGTTCTAAACAAATAATCGATCTTCTTTGGATTCTTCTATACTCCTACTTTTTAATTTTTCACCGAATTTTTCATACCATACTAATGTTTCTGTAGTTAATGTAGGATTAGTAAATTCTCTTGCTTCTTTAAAATGCTCTAATGATACTTTTCTTGCTCTAATGTTCTCTCTTAAGGCAATCATAGCAGCTTCGCGACACCATGTTTCAATATCTGCTCCAGAAAAGCCATTAATTAATCTATTCAAATCTTCTACTTTTACATTGCTAGTTAAAGGCATATCTTTAGTAAATATTTTTAAAATTTCCAATCTTCCCTTTTCATCCGGAACAGGAACGAGCAATATTCTATCAATTCTTCCGGGGCGAATTAATGCTGGATCTAAAATATCAGGACGATTAGTAGCGGCAATTACAACTATATCTTTCATTACTTCCAAGCCATCTAACTCTGTTAAAAATTGAGATAATACTTTTTCTGTTACACCAGAATCTGATGTATGTCTTCCTCTACTTGGAGCTATCGAATCAAACTCATCAAAAAAGATAATACATGGAGCTGCCATTTTTGCTATACGAAAAACTTCTCTTATTGCCTTCTCAGATTCACCGACCCATTTTGATAAGAGTTCTGGACCCTTTATTGATATGAAATTTGCTTTACTTTCGGTTGCTACTGCTCTTGCTAACAAAGTTTTACCACAACCTGGTGGGCCATAAAGCAGAATTCCCTTAGGAGGTCTAATTCCCATACGAGTGAATATATTAGGATGTGATAATGGCCAATCTACAGCTTCAATTAATTTTTGCTTTAAACTCTCTAATCCTCCAACTTGATCCCATGGAACGTTTGGGACTTCTACAAATACCTCTCTTATTCCAGATGGAAGA
>CAYPFJ010000138.1:0-5250 GCA_964409945.1 uncultured archaeon
TGCAATATGGTCTATAGTTTCCTTGGAAAATTCTTCTTTCTTTTTCATATCCTAGTTCAATAAAGTAAAGGTATAGCTAATAATTAAGGTTCACTAAATAAAAGAATTCATATAATCTTTAAAAAATAATAATAAGAATTAAGTGATATATCTATTTTATTTTAAATATGGTAGATGAAGAAGATTTAAGGGATTTGATCCCTAGCTACGCCTATATCTCGTTAGCAAGACGTGGAATGGAGAAAATCTCTTTAGACCAATGTTTTCTTAAGGATTGCGATAATCAAGACCCTAAATTATTACAACCGTTTAAAAAAGAAGAATATGAAGAGGAAAAGAAAGAAATTAAGAAAATTCATATAAAGTGTAAAAAATGCCATGGTATTTTCATATTAAAACTTGAGACATTAAAATATGTAGCAAAATCGACTAAAAATGAGGAAGAGGAACCACTATCTATGGGGTTAGTATACGCTTTAGATGAAAATGGCAATTCTCTTGGACATATAGGATATTTTTAAAGAAAATATATTTTATATCATTCAGAGGTTTTTTTGGATAAAAATCTCTGTAAAAAGGAGTTTTAGCGGAGGATTATCCTTTAAGTCTATAGTTTGATGAGTTCTATAAAAACTATTAAAAGTTTCTTTTATTTCATCTGAATTCTGAATTTGTTCGATAAATCTATTTATCCTTTTTTGAGCTAGATATGATTCTCCTTTAAATAAATAACATATTGAAAATGTTTCAAATGATTTCATCAAGACGGTATGTCGACCAAACTTAGCTCGATCCAAGCCTTCAGAGAATAATTCACCACTAAAGGAATCAAGTGCAGAAAGAAACCCTCCGACAAGATCATCTTCATGAGACCACTCCTTGGAAAAGATATGAGAAAACATTGTCACACCACCTTCAGCTAAGATTAAAATTAGGATTGGTTCTTCATCAGAATATTCCAGAGCACTTAAATCACGATCCCAGAGCAAGCTTTTCATCTGATCATCTATTTGTGCCAATTCCATACGTTCACTTAGAGTTATCTCTTGTTCTTTCAACTTTTCCCATTTGCTTAATTCTTTGAGTAAATTATCATGTTCAATTGAAATTTTCATAGCAAGGCGATGCATACCCTGTTTTTCAGCAATTTGTTGAGCTTGTGTTAACAATTTTCTAGCTCCTTTTAGATCTGAGGTTAATAATGCTAGTTTAGCTTGTAATAAGTAAGTTTCAGCTAGAACCCAGTATGAGTTTGATTCTTCAGCAATTTCTAATAAATGTTTAATATAAGGTTTCAAATCATCAAGTACTCCAATATCATTGGTAATACGTAGTTCATCTAGTAGTAGATCGCAAAGATCTATCAAAGCACTTATGATAAGTTCTATATTTGGCATTTCTTCTTTTTGAATAAGTTGCTTTAGTATTTCTTCTGCTTTCGCGCGATCATGAATTCGTGAGCTATCTTTCAGCATTTCAGCTTTTGTTAATAAATATAATGATTCAATCCACTTATTATCTTCTTGATTATTAAGCTGCTCCAATTCTTCAAAGAATTTTTGTGCTTGTGCAATATCACCTTTCAGTCTAAGCGTACTAATTATATTATTTAAACCTAAAGCTATAAACCAATTATTTCCTGTTTTTTGTGATAATTTCAAACTTTTCTTAGCATGTTTAAAAGCTAGTTCAAATTTACCCTGGTGAAAGTAAACAGTTAAAATATTATTAAGAGTTGCTGTTATCCATTGTATATTATTAATTTCTTCAAAATATGATAAACTTTGTTTAAGAAACTCTAAACTTTTCTCAAATTCTCCTTTGAGGTAGTATATAATCCCTAGATTCAAACGATTAAAATTAATTATTTGTTGGTGGTTGACTTCCTCAGCTAGAACTTGACAGCGCTCTGCATATTCAAGTGTTTTATCTAAATCACTTTTTAAAAAACTATAAGCTTGTCCTATAGCATAAAGTGATTCTGCAATTTCATGTTTATTACCTAATTTTTCACGCAATTCAAGGCTATATTTTCCATATTCAATAGCTTGATTCATATCACCTTTAAACCAAGAAATTGCTGTGTTAACATAAGCTATGGATGCTTCTCTTTGTTCAATATCAATTGAAGATTCATGAGTAAGAGATTTGAGTAAATTTTCACTTTTTACCATTAAATTTTCTGCTTTCTCAAAATCTCCTAACCATACTAGTGCAAAGGACATGTTTACAAGAGCATCAATAGATTGGAAATAACTTTTCAAGTTCTGACTTTCTTGATAAGCTTGTTCACCAATCTTATAACTATCTTGGTAATATCCTAATTTGTTTAAAATGGAGCTTTGAAGAAGATGACATGCGAGCTGATCGGAAGGTGTTAACGCCTCTTCGTCCAAATTATCCAATATTGGTAGAACTTCATTATATTTGCCATCGTTCATTAACTTTTCTGCATTATTTAATTCTTGTGATTTAGAAACGATTTCATGCTTTCTTCTGGGAAAAAAATAGTGTTTTATTTTTTTAAAAAATTCATTCCCTTTTCCAAGTAATTCTTTTTCATTCATATTTAGACAACCCAAGAGTAAATTCTAGCTTCTATATATCTTTTTAAATTATATTCTTATAGATAAATGGATCATTCTTGATCTTATAAATCTGATATAATTTGTTTAATAAATATCTCTTTAAAATTATTTTAATTCTTTTATTTATACCATGAGATTTAATTTTTACTTGTTTGATTTAGATGGTACTTTGCTCCATCTTGGAAATATCGGGGATTATGCGGATCAAATATTGGTAGAAACTTTAGAAAGGTTAAACGCGAATTATCCTCAAAATAGGAATGACAGATATAAACTTTGGTATTCTGAAGAAAAATTCTTTAATGTGTTACAAGAATGGGACGTTAAAAATCCTCAGGATTTTTGGAAAGTTTATGATGAGAAAGATTTTGAAAAGAGAAAAAGCCGTATTAAAAAGAATAAGGTTTATTTGTATAGTGATGTTAAACCAGTATTAGAGAAGATTTGCAGCCATAAAGATAATAAAAAGCTGGCAATTATTTCAAATGCTGCATATTATATTGTTGAGTACGTTTTAGAAACGTTTAATATCAGCCATTATTTTCATGAAAGTTTTAGTTTGGGCTATTATGATAACGATCAAGCACTAGCTAAACCATCTCCAAGAGGCGTTCTCACAATATTGAAGAAATTTAATTATGATTCACAAGAATCAAAAGCTATTTTAGTAGGAGATTCAATGTTCGATGTCATTGCCGCTAAAAAAGCTAATATATATTCATGTTTAATAAGAAGAGACATAAATTCACCTAAAAGGTATTATAAACAGAAGAATATTAAACCAGATTTTATAATAGAAAGTTTAGAGGAACTTCTAGACTTATGACATTCAAAAATTTAAGAAATATTAGCAATTTTGCTCCTAATCAAGGAACTAATATATTTTAAATGGATAAAATTAAATAATCAAACTGATTTTTATTTAATATTGAAAATCTTAACAGAATAGTCCATATGTCGACAAAAATAGTGGAAGAAGACCAACTCAGAAAAAAGGTTTGGAAAATCATCAATTTAATACAAGCTAATCAACTTTTTGTTCATTATAAAGATTTGAGCATTAAATTTTTATCAGAAAAGAATAAAAAAGTACAGACAAAATTGTTGCCTGAAATACTCTCATTGTGTATACTTAATGCTATAGTTCCCAACTCCGCTATGTTATTGATTGGAGGACATGGAGGGGGTAAAACTACTCTTGTAAAGCTTCTAGGTAGGATGTTCACAGCAAATTCACTTAGCAATATTGAAAATTCAATCATCAGAGGGCATCCTCAACTGACTGAAGAGAAATTAATTGGTACATTAAAGTTAGGAAAATTAATGAAAGAAGGTGAAGAAGTGGTAGTATGGAGACAATTTGTTACAAATTTTTGGAAAATTATTGACGAGGTGAATCGGCTAACTCCATATGCTCAAGACATCTTATTATCTTTGCTTGCTGAGGGAACAGTTAAATACTACGACTCGATAGCAACTATTAATAAATTTTGTCTATTTGCAACGATTAATCCTCATGATGTTGGAACTTTTGAACTATCTCAACCATTTTTAGATAGATTTGGAATTTCAGTTCCAATATCAATGCCGAGCAGTCATGATTTACAACTTATCTTAACAGGAAAAGATGAGAAATATTCGGGGATGGATGAATTAATTCAAGTTCCCGAAATATTAACTATTGATGAATTAATGGAAATTTGGTATTACGTAAATAGAGTCTCATTCACCCCTGAAGTTAACAATTATATACATGCTATAATAAGAGAATTTACTTTATGTTCAAGAGTAGATAAGGGTAATACTGAAGATATAAAACCTAGCACGGGATTATGTTCAGGCTGTCATTTCAATACAGCTCAAAATATATGTAATAAAATTGATTCGATTCTAAGTGTAAGAGTTGCTAAAGATCTTTTAAGATATTCTAAAGCTTTAGCGTGGTTATTAGGATTAGATAAGATCGATATTAATATTGTAAATACTATAGCACCATATGTAATTTCACATAGAGTTATATATGTAAAAAGGGAAATAGATAAGTCTCCGTATTTTGGAAATAAATATGAATTCTCTAAGAACATTTTAGATATCGTTCAAAAAAGGTTTAAAAATCGTGAATTATGCTATCAAATCGCTGAAAGATTTCGTGGAGGAAATCCTAAAGATACCGATTTATCAGAATTAAAAAAATTTGAAAAAAATGATTTGATTATAAAATATGACTTAATTCCATTTGTAAATTCAGTTAATAACAAGGAATATCCTCCAATTGCCCAACAAATACAAGAAACAGCAAAAAAAGGAGATATTGATAAGCTAGCTGAAATTCGAAATAACCTTCTAGAAGAAATTGATTTCCCAAATAGAGGAGACCTTATTGAATGGTGTAATCGAGAACTTTTTAGACAAACAGTTACTGATTATGTTATTAAATATTCTTATTGGAAAGAAATGTGGGCAGATATCGCGAGTGAATTCTCTAATTTAGATCAACCATTGAAGGAAGCTTTTAGTCAAAGACAAACTAAACAAATCCGTACAGAGGATATGTTAATTGAAATTAATGTTACAGGGACTAAAGAAGACTCGTTAGTAAATATTCAAATTTCTGGCGGATCTGAAGTTCTAAGATTAAGAACAATTTTGGATAATTTTGAAT
>CAYPFJ010000139.1:0-938 GCA_964409945.1 uncultured archaeon
AAAAAATTAAATTCAAATAAAATAATCTTGACTGAGTTTTTTGAGTTTTTTAATAGTAAATCAACTTCCTCATTAATCACCTTTTTCTCTGTAAGTTCTAAATTCTTAGTTGAATCGAAAGTAAATTTGTCTTTATCTAATAACTTTTGAACTCGGATTCCTAAACTGTGATAAATATGAATAGTCGCAGTAGCTTTTAGTAAATCATCAAAACTAGTTTTCTTACCAATAAGTTCAAAAATTTTATTTTTATCAGCTTCCCTTTTAAAATGAGATATAATTAAGTCAACAGTTTGAAAAAATCTATAAGTACTTTCAACTGTGGTTTTTTTTCTTTTTACTCCACTAATCATAAATCTCTCACCCATTCTCTATAGACTTCTTTAAAATTATCTGATAATTCAAATCTAGCATTATCGTGCCAAAATTTGAAATCTATTACATGAAAAAGCTCTCCTTTAAATAATTCTTTTTCTTCATTTGTTAAAATGTGTTTTAAAGTTATAGTTAAAGGTCTTGGAATTAATTTTGAAAAGTATTTTAATTCTGAATTTTTAACATAATTGTAGAATGTCTCATCCTCATCTAGATAAAAATAATTAAAAGGAAGGATATTTTCCAATTGTGGATTTAGATTCTTTAACTCATTTTTAATACTATTTTTGATGTACTTTGGAAATTCAATATTGATATCAATACTAAGTTCATAATTTTTATAAAATTCAAGCAATAAATTTCTCTCTTCGGGATTTGTTAATTTTGGAATGTAATTATCTAAGAATTTTAAGAAATTTTCGATTTTTTGCTCATTTAATTCTCTTTCTTCAAAATATCCAATAAAATCATCATATACTTCCGTTAATGTCCACGTTCTTTGTTCTTCTGGT
The DNA here is from genome assembly GCA_964409945.1 of uncultured archaeon. Taxonomy (GTDB): domain Archaea; phylum Asgardarchaeota; class Lokiarchaeia; order Sigyniarchaeales; family SOKP01; genus Loki-b32. The sequence continues at coordinate 888 of CAYPFJ010000139.1, forward strand.
TTAAGATATTTCTTAGAATAATCTTTAATCCACTCAAGTATATAAAATTTC
>CAYPFJ010000139.1:948-5174 GCA_964409945.1 uncultured archaeon
ACCTCCAATTCTCTTTTCTAAAAATCTATGAAATCTATTTGAAAATGTTACAGGATCACTGATTTCCTTATCAGGTTCTTCCTTAATATAACGGTTTATCGTAGAATGCCTTAGAACGTAGCTTAATAAATAGTTTAATTCTCTTGAAAACTTTTTAAATTTTTCTAGGTGATTACTTATACTATTTATATTGGATTCCATCTGGATTTCTGCAAAAGATACTAAATCATCTATATTTAAAGCTACTTCGTTAAAAAAAATATCAGCATTCTTATTCACTAATAAATTAAACTCATTTATGAGTTCTTTTTCATTAAATTTAAGATCCTTTCTTAATATAATTGAGTGTGTTTCAATTTGGTTAAAAAGAAATTCTTTAAATTTTCTTATTAATTTCTGCCCTAAAACTTTTGCTGGTTTTTGTTCCTGATTAAATTTTTCCTCTAAATTTTCTATCAATTCTATAGTTCGAGTTTTTAATCGGCGATAAGAAAGATATTTTGGAAGTGATTTTCTAATTAAATTAAGACTTACATTGATAATTTCTGAAAAATAGTTGAAAACAGAACTCAATTCTATTATTCGCAAACTTTCTTTTTGAGTTATTGATTGTTCGATAAATTTTTCTGTTATTTTACAGATATTCTCGAAATTTTCGCCTTCTAATTTTGCTTTATTTAATATAAAATGTTCATATTTGAGAAGTAATTCATTTAAATTCCCCATTTCACCAGTACCGAGGAAATTCCTAGAATATTCTAAAAATTTATTTAAAAATTCTTGTAAATCAATTAATAACTTATTTACATTAGATACAAGCCATTCTGCTGTTTGAGGTTCAATATATTCTCTTATCTTAAGGTTAATATGATTAATTATAAAAATAATTAATTCATCTTGAGATTCATCTAAAGTTCCGGTATTTGCTAAATTAATTAGATTAGTGCCTAAATCTAAAGTCTTATCTACAATAAAATTAGCACTTGGTTCGGATATTGAAAACTTAAGATGTTCAATAGCTTGTTGCCCACTAAAAGGTGCTCTAAATTTTTGAAATTTCGGATTTAAAAATTTAATCTCCATTGGTTTTTTATACCATAAAACCTCAACGTTAGAGATAACCTTAGCATATGTATTCAACATTTCTTTTTCTGTTGGCAGAGTTTTACTTAAACCAATCAATTTCTTGTTCCATTTATCTTCAACTAGTTCTCCATAAAGCTTTTTATTAAATCTAGTAGCAAATTTGTCATATACTTGTTCTTTATTTTCTTTATTTAATTCTGGGCGATTAGAAAACTCTTCTACTTCAAAAAATAGTCTACTTATATTATTCAATGACTCTCTAGATTTATGTATATCTAAAACCCCAGTCTCAGGTTTTAAAGCAAGCAATAAACTTTCACAGTCCTTAAATTTACCTGGTATGAATATCATTGATTTTGGGTAAATATTAATTTGAGCACTTTTTTCATCAAAGTTGTATAAATCAAACTCAATACTAAATAGTTCAGCTCCCGTATAATCCCTTAAAACCGCATTATACATTGTTAAATATTTAATAACTTCTTGCGATAGTTCATTCACTTTTTTTCTCGTTAGCGTTCCAACACCAATTACATCTCCAACAACAACTTCATTTGGAGATGAATATCCAAAAATCAAGGAGTACTGATAACTTATAGATTCGCGTGTGGTTATCATAATCTGATTTCATTAATATCTCGTAATTAATAATCAATTAATTTTAAGTATAAAAATTTCATTCACAAACCCTAAAAAAAACTCAAAGGTTGCGTTAAATATTTTTAAGATTATAAAATATTAAAATTTACTTTTGAATAGTAAATAAAGTACTTGTATAAAAATATTATAGTAGGGTTGAGATAATTTTGATGAATCGTATATTGGTTATTTTTTTAGTGTTTACAAATTGTGATTTATAAGAATAATTATAGAATGGTTCAATATCCTAGTTAGAATGTTTTATTAAATCTTAGGTCTAATTTTATTAATTTCAACCTAAAAGAAACTTCAAATGTTAAAAATAAAAATATAATAAGATAAAAATTATTATAATTATAATAATATTTATAAAACCTAAAAGCACTAAAGGTGTGGATTTATTCAATTTGGGTCTGATTTAGGAATCAATCAAGATGATATCGAAAAAATAAGTCCTCAAATTACATTTATAACCTCCAATGCAGATATTGAAGCAATCGCACTTGTAAGTTTTGAAGGATATCAAATTGCTTTCTCTGCTTTACCACAATATCATGTTGACGGGGACCAATTCTGCGGACTCGCTAGCGCATTGTTAATGACGGGGAGATCAACAATCCAGACTTTATTCCAAGAAGATTTAAGTGAGATAATAGTAAGAGCAGAAGATGGTTATATTGTTATTACTAACGCTGGAAGATTAGTGATTGTATGCGCTGGAACTATAATTGATACACTAATGAAGACTGTAAAAGTAATGAGAATTGCAGCAAAAAATCTCTATAAAATTTTTGAAGGACGCTAGTTCTCTTTATAATTTTTATTATATTTTAATTATCTCTTTCTATAACTTTATTAAAGGATTTAAAAAACTCAAACATTTCAAAAGACTTTACTCTCAGAAGAATTGGCTTTAATTAATAAATGTCAATTATTTTTTTTTTATATTTTAACTCTTTAGTCATCAAGAAAATATTAAAAAAAATAAAACCTTTAAATATTAAAATTTCATGAGTTTGGTCGTTATTGAATATTTTTTCGATAATAATTGTTAGTATTCTGTATACTTATGGGTTTATTATTTTGTATATTACGTATTTAGCAAGAAAAAATAAAGAAAAGGGGGCATTTATCAATAATTTAGCAAACGGGTTAGTTCTAATAACGTCAATTACAGCTAATCTCATACTGAAAAAATTATTAAACCTCTCCAATAAAGAATTCTTAGTTTTTCCATTTAATATTTTACTAATCGGCTCTATTGGTTTTTATCTTCCTCTCTTCTATCTTTTCATTTCTCGAGAGAAACATAGAGTTAAAAATATTAAATATAAAGGGAATAAGAGTGAACCACCATCATTTACAGAACTCCCTCTTAAATTTGATATATATAGAAAATTAACACATTTAGTGGTTTTAGGAATTGTTTTTTTTTATTTTACACTTGGATTTTTAATCCAAAATTTTTTTGTATATATTTTAGAATATATACCAGATTTCATTTCAATGTTATTTCATATTGGAGGGGATATAATGGTTTTTACACAAAATTTGGTAATTTTTTTAGTTGGGATTTCCTTATTAGGTTTATTAACTGCTGATATAGTAAGAATATTAACACCTGAGATGTACCCTTTAAAACCAGTCAATCAATTATTAAGAGAAAAAGAATTACATTTAAGGTTAGGATCTCACATTTCAATGAGTATTGGATGTTTTTCGATAATAATTATTTATGGATTAATTCAACCAATAGGTCCCGTAATCATTTGTACTTCAATGGTAATGTCTATTTTTGGAGATATAACATCTAATTTAATAGGTAGGACTATAGGCCACAGAAGAATTAGAAAAACAAATAAAACCTATGAAGGATTAATTTCTGGTATTATTATTGCTTTCATATCTGGATTGGTTTTATTATATTTGCTAAGAAGTTTTTATCGATTTAGCTTATTAGGGTTCTTTTTAATTCCCTTAGTGGGTGCATTGATAATTGGATTATTGGATTATTTAGATTTAGAGATTGATGACAATTTATCTTATAATTTCTTTTTGTCAGCTATTTTATTTTTTATTTCAATTCCATTATTATGAAGAAAATAATATTATTTTGAAATTATCAAAAATTTTTTCAATTAAGGTAATTTTTTTTTAAGGAAATGTTAGAAGAAAAATTAAAAATTGATAAAATATCTAAAGGTACTGTTATTGATCATATAGATGCGGGGTATGCTTTGACAATTCTCAGTCTTACTGGTATTGATGAATCTAAAAATTTAATGACCATTGGAGTTAATGTTTCATCAAAGAAATATCAAACAAAAGATATAATAAAAATTGAGAATGTTTTTTTGAATGAAACACAAATGCAACAGATATCTATGCTCTTGGCTGTATTATTTATGCATTATTTACTGGTAAGCCACCATTTTCAGGCTCAATTGATGACATTCGCGAAAGTCATTTAAATTTAGTACCAGATCCAATAACTACATTAC
>CAYPFJ010000140.1:0-5143 GCA_964409945.1 uncultured archaeon
GCTTACGTATTTATTTCTAAAAATAAGTAGATTTATGATAACATTTAGCAAAGTTAATTGATAATCGTTTTTTACACTTTTCTCACTAAAGATTAAATCAAGATTTTTTCTATCGATATTTTTCATTAAAGTCGTGTTTTTTTGAATTGAAATGATACCTATATATTATATTGGAAAATAAAATCGCGGGAAGATTTAATATTAGAATATCATAAATTTTTTTACACACAAAATATTTGCATTCACTTTTTAAGATTTATGAGTATATTGGGGTCAATAAATATAATATATAATAAATTTGTGCGGAATATCATCAAACAAAATAAATAAAATAAATTGGCTTAAAAATAAGTTTTAAGTTTAAATAATTAGAGCATAAGAAAAAGCTAGGGTAAGATGAAGATCAATATTAATAGCGATGATTTGGAACTAGAGTGTTATTCGAAAATTATTGATTTTTTCCAAAAAGAGAAAACTAGCCAAGAGGAGACAGTAATTTGGAAAAGTCAATCAATAATAGAGCTTATGAACTATCTTGAACGTACCCATAATCGGACTCTTGTAACAAATGCCCTCATTTTACTATTATCACTATTTGAAGATATCCCTCCTGATACTTACAATAATCGTGGCGTCAATACAAACCGTTTGTCAGAAAAAGATAAAAGATCTATGATGGAAGATTTAAAAGAGGAATTCTTACCCAATTAATCAATAATACTCATCTAACCTTCTTATTATTTAATCTACAAATTTAAAAAATGTACAAAAATTTGGAGATTTTGAATCATTATGTTAAGATTATTTTATATAATCAACATAATAATCATTTAAATTTATGAAATTTTATTGTTATTACATAAGTTTATCAATTGATATCTTTTTAAAAGGGGATTTATTTGCATAAGAACCGAATAAAATTTAATTTTGAAAAAAGAACAAAAAAGACAATTATAATTATTTTTATCTTCCTACAAATTATATTGATTAATACTATCTTTTCCGTCCTATCAACGCACTTAAATGCAATTTTTAATAATAACAAAGAAAATATAGATAAAATTAATCAAGATTTGAAAATTACTAATGGAGAGTCACTTTTATTTGAAGGATTTAGCTCTCCTTTAAATATAAATGATACTGGTAACTTGTATGAATTTAATCAAGATATATTTCTTTCTAATAAAGAAGAATTAAATCTATCATTTTATTTAGATGAAATCCATAACTGGAAAGTAAATAGAATTGAAACTTCTATATGTAATTTACATGATACAAAAAATTGGGTCAATAACAGTGGATTTCAACCTGTTCAGATTTTTAGAAAATATCAAACATTCGAAAGTCCTCATGATTACGCTAACAATAATGATCCATATACTGAAATAGATTATACTATTACAGAAAATGGTGCATATTATATGCGAGTCCATTTTATCAATATGTCGTTTGATTATCAAACGGAATATTCAGATTCTGATTTTATGGTTGTAATGAATGGGTCTCAAAATGAAGTTTTTGCAGCATCAGGGTTTAGAGAAGATTTCTATTCGCCTTGGTCAATTGGAGAAGAACTAATCTTATCTTATCGTTCAAATAATAATCCTTTCACAAGAGCTTATGGTTATTATATCGATTACTATGATATTATTAATTCTTCTAGCAATTTAGAGGTAAACTCAGTTAATTGGCAAGGAAGATATATCCAAAACGGAGATTATGGCTCACATACATATGGATCTGGGAACATTGGCAATGCTGATGGGGTGTTTATAGGTTATCATGGGTCTTGGTATGGTGATCTTGAAACATTTGTGTTTTGGGAAAATACGTATACAGAATTATATCAAGAAAATATTGTTATTCCCCGAGGAAAAGTATTAGATGCATTTCTAAGTTTTGATTATTATACTCAGTTTGCCCTAGATACGAATAATATCATTATGTATATGAGTATAAATGGAGAGAAAGTTTATTCCAAAGGGTTGTTAGATCTAGATTCTGAGGGTAAAAATGTTTGGCATCATACTGATAAAGTACCGATGTATTTATGGATAAATCAATCTAATATTTTTACTTCAGGCGATATCAAGGATCAAACTCTAAATGTATCAATTGGAATAAGAAACGCTGGATCTAGTACAATTTATAGTGGTTATGATGATGGAAATGCAAATGATATATGGTTTGATAATATTACATTAGGGATAACAACATTTGCTAACGCTACTCAGGAGGGTATAAATTTAACTATAGATAATTTTAGTGTTGAGCCTCAAAATAAATGGGGAAAAGCATCATTAAATTTGACAGAAGGTTGGAATACTAATCCAGTTATTATAACCTTAAATACTTCATCTCCTGAGTTAACTTTTGAATTAAATACAACCTTGTATGGATATCATGAGACATTTTCTAGTTATAATCAACTATATAATCCAGGTGTCTCTTATAAGATATTAGAGAATGGAACAATAATTTGGGAACTATATCATAATCTTTATATGCCATCTCAATATGAAAATTTCGAATTTATTATTAAAAAACCGATTAATTGGGAATTTATTTCTATTTTAGATCCATTTTTACAAAAACGAAATTTTGAAGGTGGAAAAAAGGGTAACAATTTTATCCTTATTAATAAATCTAATGCTTTATTCGCAGGATGGTATACTTTAAGGGCAACTTCCCCAAATTATTTTAATATATCAAATGTAAAAATACTTAAGAACGGTGAATGGGTCCAAAATGTTACATTTAGTCCGGGAGAATCTACTCAAATATCTGCTCAATTAAGTTATTTGGATGAAATTCCTAATGATTTTGGAAATGTAAATCTTACAATATATCACCCTAATGGTACAATTTTCTATGAAGAAAGTAAAGAACCTATGAATGGTAATGTTACTTTTTCTAAAATCACATTTGGTGGGATCAACACATCTGGAGGTCTTTATGAATACACTTTATTTTGGAGCAATGGAACTGCATTAGGTGGATTGAAATCAAATTTTATTATAAATCATCAAAGTTCATTTATATTATTACAGCCTGAAGATGCTGTTTCAGATTTCACTACAGAAGCATTTTTTGGTGATCTTATTCCATTAAGAATACAATTAAAGGATTTTGAAAATAATAAACCAATATCCGATGCTTTAATTAGTTATAATTGGTCAACTGGCTTAAAAAGTTTTACAGAAATAGCTTTAGGGATCTATGATACAATCTTATATACTTCTCAATTAGGTCAAAATGGATTTTATGAAATCTTCATCAATGCATCTAAAATTGGATTTATAACCTATAATATGACACTTAAAATCAATTTACTAGAAGAAACTAATCTATTACGTTTAGATTCAGAATATTATATTGAATTACATGATAATAGTTCTGTTAAATACAGTTATACCAATTCCATAGGAGAGGGAATTACAGGAGCGACAATAAATTTGAATATTGATATTGAATATTATAGTATTGTCGATCATCTAGATGGAAATTATACAATAGAATTTGATTCTTCATATATAAATGAATTAGGAATATATCAGATAAAATTAAATTTCTCAGCTCCTGCTTTTGAAATACAGCGCGCAATATTTCAATTTGAAATAATTGAACAATCTGTTGATATTTCAGTTTATATAGAGAATCAAATGATACAAGAGAATTCTCTAATTGAAGTAATGTTTAAAGAAAATATTGACATTTCTATAAGAATACTTGCTCAAATTGATAATGAATATCTTACAGGTGGAAATATCACATGGAATTCTAATAGTTTTTACAAGAAGATAGATGAAGAAGGAAATTCCTGGTTTAATGATACAATTCCTATATCTAATACTAATTTTTCTGCTGGATTAAATTTTGTCTATATTAGGTTTGAGCAAGAAAATTATCAAATTAAGAACTTTGGGTTTCAGTTATTAATAAGCGAGCAAAAAGTCAATATATCAACTTTTATAAATAATCAAGAAATCATTGAGAATTCTATTAAGGAATTAACATTTAAGGAAAAAATAAATATTTCAGCTAGAGTATTAGCTAACGGAGAGCAAGTCTTTTTATCAGGAGCGAATATTACATTTATTAGCGATAATTATAATAAAGACTTAAATGAAACAACTTTTCCATGGTATAATACTTCAATTGAAATTTCTGGTTCATATTTTAATCCGGGCATTAATCATGTTTATTTAAAATTTGAATTAGAAAATTATACTACTGATATATTTTCATTTCAATTTTTAATTAGAGCTCAAAAAATAAATTTCACTGTGCTAATAAATTCAGAGAAGATAACTGAAAATTATCTATTGGAATTCAGCTTTAATGAGGATTTTTCAATTTCAGCTCAAAGTTATGCTACTACAGAAAAGGTTTATTTAGCAGATGGTCTAATGACCTTTGTTACTGGTGATTACGAAAAAAACTGTACAAATTATGAAGGTTATTGGTATAATACTTCAATTTCATGTTCATATAATATTTTTTCATTAGGGGTTAATTATGTTTACTTGAGGTTTCAAAAAGAGAATTACTCAACAACAATATTTTCTTTTCAAATTTTAATTAATCAAGTTGAAATTCAGGTAAAATATATTGGTTTTGAGGATTCCATTGAAGCAGAAATCGGAGAAACTATAAATATTACAATACAATTATTAGACCCAAAAACAAATATTTCTATTGAACATGCTTATGTAAGATATTCATGGGAATATGGAATAGGTACATTAAATGAAACAGAACCAGGAATATATCAAGTTTTTATTGAGTTACCCGAAAATTTACAAGGTAATTTCAAATTTAATCTTATAATAACTCCTGAAAATATAATATATAAAACAACAATAAATTCTTTTATAGTTGTTATTAGAGTACCTATAGTTAATGGATCAGAATTCCCTAATTATTTACTATGGATTATCATAGGTGTATTATTAATTGTTGCTAGTGCTCTTGGCGCTTTAAGTTTAAGGTCCTATGTATTCTTGCCACGAAAACGTAGAAAAGAAGCTGAATTACTCTCTAAAACTCAAAGATTTAAAGATCTCAAAAATATTCAAGCTATTGTGGTAGTTCATAATTTAAGTGGAATTCCAATTTACTCGAAAAGTTATTCTATTCTTGA
>CAYPFJ010000141.1:0-4967 GCA_964409945.1 uncultured archaeon
CTAATGTTCCTATAATAGTATATGATCAAAGAAATTAATAAATGAGTCCTTAATTTATGGTTATAACTATATCTTTTTAAACACATATATTATTTAAGATATATGATCACAAGAAAGTATTTAAATGAAAATAGTTACATTGATCATGTAATTTTTAAACCAGGAAAGAGAAAAAAATAGGGCGAAAACCATGTCCCTTCAATACCAAAAGACAAACTTTATCGTTAAGGGATCATTCCAAATTTTTAGAATGACCCTTATCTAAGGGTGGGGCAAAACGGGTGATCTTAAGCTATATGCTTAACCTATTTTCACTTTTTTCCTATTAATATGTAATAAATAGAGTGAAACAAATATGGGAAAATCATTTGGTATTGTTGCAATGATCTTTGGCTCAATTAGTATACCAATCTGCGCAGCAATGGTTGTTCTTAGTACTATAAGTAATTTCTATAGTTCATTACTGGGAATACCTAATCTTTTAGCTCTATTATCTATAATAGGTTGGTTAATACCTGCCATCGCAATTATTTTCGGAATAATCGGTATCATTAAAGATGATTCTAAAGGACTTGCAATGGCTGGGCTGATCCTTGGAGCCATCGCTTTAATTCTAGGTCTAATTTTACTTTTTGTGATTACAAATTCTTTTAGCGGATTAATTCCATGAAATAGCCAATATAAAATTCTTTTTTTTGATATTTCTCAATATAACCAATAAAAGTAATTTGAAAAAGACTTAATACTAAAAATCTCATCTAAATATGTGAATGAAGTGGTAGTTGTTACTATAATTTTTGGACATCTCCAAAAAGAAAATTAGCAATTCTGGATTGATGATCATTCTATTCATAAAGATTTACAATATAAAAAACATTGCCTAGTGATCAGTGGAGCTTGTCCCGATATTTTTGGCTTAAATAATGTTAAGCTTTTTCACAAAAAAATTATAGTTTTGAAAGTTTAAATTTAGAACTATTAGGTTAATGGGATTATGTTCGATGGCTGAATTTAACATTTTTAGAACTCATCATTCCAATCATTCTTGTCATATATCACTCTTAATTGAATCTGAACCGTATATTTATCTTCTAATTCTCTAATCTGTAAAAAATGCTCGTTCATATTATCGAAAATATTGAATTTATTAAAAATTAACATTTTTGTAATAAAATTAACATATTATATTTAAGCATACTCTGATATAATAAATAAACGACACTCTATTTTTTCAAAATTGTGTATTGAAATGTAAGCAGCATTACATCACCATTAAAATTAATGAATAAATACCATTAAAGGCTTTAAAATACATGAGTAGGACGCATGAATTAAATAGGGAGAAAACCTTCAAGTCATTATGGTTTCTAATTTTCATGATCTCCTTTTGTTTAGGGATTATGCCTGTCAATATCGATAATCTGTTATTAAACCTTCCTGGAACTACAAAATTAGGAATTGGAATTTATTCGGTATCTTATTTACTCGTAGTATCTGTTAATCTTATGGCTTTTGGCTTTTACGAAGATAAAATAACAGAAAGGAAATTACGAAAAAAACTCTTTGTGATTACTAATGTGATATGGGTTATAGCTTATGGTTTAATCCCAATTTCACCAAATTTTCATTTTTATTTACTTTTTATAATAATCGGTGCTATTGGTTTTGGAGCATTTATACCAATAGGGTATTCAATAATAAGTGATTTTTATTCACCCAAAGAACGAGGGAAGAAGTATGGTTCTATACATGCAGGTTTAATCTTAGGTACTGGTGTAGGAATTATTGTGGGAGGTTTATTAGGAAATTATGCTGGTCCTAATGGATGGAGGTTTGCTTATGCTATAGGCTTAATTTTTGGATTATTAGCAGTAATCAATTTTATTTTAAAAGCAATAGATCCTAAACGAGGTCAAGGTGAATTAAAATTAAGAGAGTTTGAAGAAAACTTTATCTACGATTACAGAATTGACATTGAAAGATTAGGTCTCCTACTTGGTAAAAAATCTGTAATATCAATTTTAATTTATACGCTTTTTTCTGGAATTGCTATCTCAACTATAAGCTCTTGGGGAATTTTTTACCTTACGTTAAGATTTAATGGAATTTATGAAGAATTATCCGCCACAGTATTATATCTCTTAACTGGAGTGGGTATTTTACCTGGAACAATTCTGGGTGGAAAAATTGGAGATTCTTTATATCGTTCAGGGGAAATAAGAGGCCGAATTTATTTATCTGTTTTAGGTTCAATTTCAGGAATAATCTGTTTAATGATCTTCTATTTATTACCTATTTCTGCGACAAATCAATTGGAAATAACGCTTTCTTGGATTTTTTTTCTAATCATTGGCTTTTTGGGATATTTTTTAGTTTCTTTGGGTACAGGAAATGTTTATGCAATTTTTTCTGAAGTTTGCGTTCCTAAAGCTAGAAGTACTGCTAACGCACTTCATCAGGTAATGTTAAATATTGGTGGAATTTTTGGTAATCTAGTTCTCGTAAGTTTGATAGAACGCGATTTATCATTATTACCATACTCTATGTTTTTGCTTTTATTATTTTGGCTTATAGGAACTTCACTATGGATAATAGCCTATATATATTATCCTATTGAATCTAAAGATATTCGAGAATTTATGACCGAAAGAAGGAAAGAATTAGAACAAAATTTGAACTAAAAAATAGCTATAAAGTCTTAAAATAATATTATAATAAAGAATTCCAACTAATCTTGTTATCTATTAATGTTAATTGAATATTAATATCATATTTATTTTCAAATTCTCTAACTTTTGGAAAATAATCGACCATATCATCAAAAATATTGAAACTAACTTTTTCCTTAGAATTTTCAATAAAATTCTTATTTTTAATAATATTTTTTATAATTTCTTTTACCGTTTTTACTTTCCAGGCGAAATATTCTTGAATTTTATATGTTTTTTCTTCAGGATAATATATTACTTGAAATGACTTAATATTGGCTAATATAAGTAATTGATTTTCAGTCATCTTACCAAATTCACTTTTTTTCCTTCCCGTTATAAAAAAGATTGATTCTGCTTTAATACAGTTTTTCTCATAAAATTTAATAAAATCAGGATAAAGCTTAACATCATTCCCATTTTTGATGACTTTTTTAACAATGTTTTTCCTTGATCCATTCTTATTAAAATTCGAGAAGATTGGAGGCATTATGCATCCATTAATGTCAAATATATACACTTCTCTCATTAAATCATCAACAAATAAATAGCAGTGTCAATCTTTATTAATTTTCATACAGTGCCAGAATTTTGATTTAAATTATTTCAATCTTTTAATTTAGAATTATTAAGCCATTGAGATATTATCCCTCAATTGGACTTAAATTTCAAATAGTTCATTTTTATGTGGCAGAATTACCTGAATGTCAGAACCCTGGAATCATTTTCGAAAAAATTCAGGATGCTCAGTATGAATTGGAATCAGATACTTAGGCTTAACCTCTTCAATAAAATTAATTATATCATGAGGCGTCGCATGCCCCGACGCGTGTACTCGATATGAAGGAATTCCATAAGGCTCGAGCTGCTTTCGAATGGTATTTGTATTGTCAAAAAATTCTTCCGAATAGGGGTCAATACTCGAAGAAATAAATAAACCCCTTTTCGTGAAGTCTAGACTTCTCATTAATCCGTCATCCAAACGAGTTATATAGACAAGAAATTTGCCCTCCAAACTCCTTACATCCCGATAACTAAGAAATCGATGTTCTTTATTACGTCGTACATAATTTGTCTTACTTTCTCCTGCCATTTATAATTTGTAGAGCCTCTTTTCAAAATATAAATATGATCATCGTTAAGGATATTCGGATCTCGCATTGTTTTATAAATCGCTTTCTTATTCAAGAGATAGTAAAAATACGCATCCTTTTCTGTTATAATATACTTCCACCCGTATTTTTTTGCCATAAACTAAACTTTATAGTTAAATTAATTAATATATCTAATATAATCTTTCTCTATTTCTCCTTCCTTAAGATTTTTGCTATTTTATACAACGCATTCTTACAATCAAAGAAAATTAATCCCATTTTTGCTTTTTTCGTAGTTGAAACTGCCAATATGGCTTCCTCTGCATCAAATATCAATATATAACCATCAACTCCTTTAATATATATTTGTTTAAATTCCCCTATTTCCATATCTGCAACAGCCATTTCGGATATAGAAAGTAATGAAGCAACCATCGCAGCAACTTTCTGTTCATTATATTTTCGGGGTAATAATGAAAGAATCGGGATTCCTTCTATTGAAGTAATTATCGCAAATTTTATATCTCTATTATTACGTATTAAATCTTTCAACACAGCTTCTAATTTCTCTGTTACATTATTTTCTTTAATCATAGTTTTAACGTTTTTTTATTTTATAGAGACCTAAAAAGATACAGATTAACTTAATTTCATCTTAGAAACTTTTGTCATATTTATCTTTTATATCTTACGTAATCTTATTAATTATTCACTAATAATCTATAAAACTGCATTGGTCCCACAAATCCATGAATTAAGTCTAGTATTGTAAACCAAAGATCCAGCCTCCTCTCATCTTTATCATCGATAAACAGCTCCAAAGCTAATTATTGTATAAATCAGTTAACCAAGATCTTTTTTTGAAATAAAGTATGAAGGAAATAGGCAATGCCAAAGTAGCTGATTTCGATAGACTTTTCTTTTTTATCCAATGGATTTGAATCTATATTAAGTGCGGAAATTGGAGTTAATTTTTGAATAAATCCATTTAAGGCTCCTCTGGAAATTGAAGTCTTTCTTACACTTTCCATAACAGTCTTCAATTGCTTTAAAGATTGATATTTTTGTCTTTCGTGCAATAATGGATTATTGTTAAAAGATAACTCGGGCTCAAAAAATTGGCTGTAATTATTATACTCTTTAAAAAATAGTTCTAAAAACTCAA
>CAYPFJ010000142.1:0-4944 GCA_964409945.1 uncultured archaeon
GTAATTCTACCAAACAAAAATCAGTCAATTGAATTTTAAAATCAAATAAGACTTAATAAATTGGGAAAAGAGAAAGAAAAAATTGAAATTGAAATTTATAACTTTTATAGTTTTTCAGAATCCTTGACTGATAAGTAGGAATTTATTTGAATCTGAGTAAACTTATACGCATCTTCTTTAATAAATTTCCTATTGGTTCCGTTTGAATAAATTCTGTATGTTTTTTTTGAGGCACTTAAATTATCTTCAGATTTGACATCTTTTAAATTAGAGGGCATATCAATTTCAATATAAAGTTTAGAATCCTTTATTTGATACCTCATTTGACCGTCTACAACTGAAAACTTATTTTCTTCAAGATTAACCATATATTCATCAACTCTATTATTTTGAGAGAATAAAAAAATCTTAATTACGCAACTCTCCTTTAAAGTTATATATCTTTTATATTCTATTTTATTAAAACTCTTATATCATAATCATAATCATCGTCATCATTTCAAAAAATTTAAAAAGATTTATACTGAGTATTCGGGGTTATTATGGAAAGAAGTATATGAAATTAAAGTATACTGTAATATCTCATCGGCTTAATAATTCTTAATTAAAGGGATGTAATAATTATAGAATTTAAATTTATTTTTGCCATGATAAGAACTATTCTATATTAATTTCTATGAGCAATATCACCATGCTGAGTGATTTAAAATTGCATTTGTAGGGCATACATCTTGACAAGCCAAGCAATCGGTACACTCACCAATATTTTCTGCTACTACTTTACCATCTATAAGTTTATATACTTCTACTGGGCACACATTTATGCATTCCTCCGCTCCTATACATAAATCTAAATCAATTTCAACCCAATGTTCGTTATCTTCCCATTTCTTTATGTTAACCATTTTTATTATAATTTCCTTCTAAAATTTTTATTGAGTAATAATCTTTCTTATCTATTTTAATTTTTTTCTGCTTAGAATTCTAATGCTATTTCATATAATCATTGAATTCTGGTATAAGTCCTTTTTTCATTAATAATTTTAATTCTGAATGAGAATTTTCTATGATTTTCTTTGCAGATGAATATAGTTCGTCTTCGGAAAGTTTAATACGAGCTATTCCTTGCTCAATTGCTTTTAAACCAGTGGTAACAGCTTCTCTAATGAATAATTCTTCATATTCCATTGTTGGAAGGATACACGTCTCTATTAAACATCCTTTAATTTCATCTACTAAATTTGCTAGAGCATAAGAAGCTGCAATACACATCTCATCAGTAATAGTTTTGGCATATACATCTAATGTTCCTCTAAATATTCCAGGAAAACAAAGAGAATTGTTTACTTGATTTGGAAAATCAGACCGTCCTGTTCCTACAATTCTTGCACCAGCGTCTAATGCATCCCACGGAAATATTTCAGGAATTGGGTTAGCTAAAACGAAGACTATCGCATCATCAGCCATTTTTGAAATCCATTCCTTCTTAATGACATTGGGGCCTGGAAGACTAGAAGATATAAGAATATCAGCTCCTTCCATTGCTATGCCACAATCACCTTGCAATTGTTCTGGATTACTAAGATCAATAAGTTCATATTTGTAATCTTTAGAGTCTTGTAAATCTGTTCTACCTTTATATAAAATTCCCTTCGAATCAACAAATATGAATTTTTTTAAATTAAATCCATTATTTTTTAATAATCGATAGATCCCGAAATTTGCGGCACCAACTCCATTAAAGACAATTTTCACTTCAGTTTTTTTCTTTCCTACTATTCGCAATGAATTTATCAATCCTGCTAGAGTTACACACGCAGTTCCTTGTTGATCATCATGCCATACTGGAATTTCTACTTCTGGGTCCGCACGTAATCTATCTAGAACAGTAAAGCATTTAGGTTTCTCAATATCCTCTAAATTGATACCTCCAAAAGATGGTTGAATTAATTTTACAAATTCTATAATTTGATTTGCCTCGCAACATTTTTCATTACCAATACATAGGGGAATGGCATCAACTCCACCTAAATATTTGAACAATAAAGATTTTCCTTCCATCACAGGTAAAGCTGCTTCAGGACCAATATTTCCAAGACCTAGGACTCTTGTTCCATCACTTACAATAGCGATAGAGTTCCATTTATTTGTATATTCATACACTTTATTTTTATCCTTAAAAATTTCAGAAGAAGGTGCTGAAACTCCAGGTGAATACCATATTGAAAAGTCATTATAATCTCGAATTTGACAACGAGGAAGAACCTGTATTTTACCTTTATAGAACTTATGCATTTTGATTGCATTAATTCCAGGTATTTTTGATTTTCTTAGAAGCTCTTCTTTAGTTAATTTTTTCATAAAACAATAAAATTTCTTTGGATTATAATAAATTTGATTATATTATATAAACTCATTCACTCTATTCTTGAAAAAAGAAGATCAATAATGATATTAGAATCCATTACTCCATCTTAGAGGATAAAATAATAATTCACAATCAATTTTTTTGACAGAATAGTGAAAAATCATTGAGAGAGAGAATCGTAATTAATAAATAAGTGGTTGGTTTTTTTATTTATAATCAAAAATAAACTTATCAGAAGATTAAGATGCGAAAAGCGGTATATTCTGCAATTTTGGTTCTAATTATTTCGAGCACTATCATGCCTTTATTTCCCCTCTTTATTTCACCCACTATCAAGTCTGATGAAAACCATGGTAAGATTAGCATATTGAATACATCTGCATCAATTGAGATGAATGACACAATTCAGATTAACGACCATCCCAGTAGTCCTACAAATTGGACTTGGGCAAAAGATCAAGGGTATTGTACGGGATCAGGCACTCAATCTGATCCTTATATTATATCAGATATATTCTTTAACACTTCTACAATATATTGGAATTGTTTAACAATTTTGAATTCGAGGAAGTATTTCATTGTTAGAGATTGCGAGTTTAAAGGATCGACGCAATTCGCGGGTGTTCAATTATACAACACGACAAATGGCTTGATTACTGAAAATTTTATGCATCCGCTTACTGGAGCATTAGTATGGGTTTATAATGCCAGTAATAATGTCATTCAAAACAATAATGCGTCAGGAGGGACCTATTATGGAGTTCTAATTGATTCTAGTTCAGGACTTTCAAGAAATAATACAATTTCGGAGAATTTAATCACCTATAATATTGCAGCGGGGGTACAACTTAGAAGTGGGGGCTCTGAACTTAATACGATATCTAATAATATCATTTTCAACAATACAATAGGGGTTGAATTAGGTTCTTTAACAGGTAACAATACGATAAAAGGTAATCATATTGGGAATAGCTCTTCTATAGGAATATTTATCAATGTGTTGAGTCAATATAATGAGATCTATGAAAATTGCTTTTTCACAAATATTATTCATGCAAATGATAATGGTTTAAACAACTCATGGGATAATGGTGTGAAAGGAAATTACTGGGATAATTACACGGGGCTTGATTCAAATAGTGATGGAATTGGTGATGTTCCTTACAATATAACAGGAGCAGCGGGAAGTCGAGATAACTTTCCCCTCATGAGTTGTCCTGTTCCTCCTTCAAAGCCTTCCGGAATACCGGGATATGATGTATTTCTCGTTTTATTTGCGGGAGTGGCGTCTATTATTGGAATGATTTATCTGACCCATAAGAGAAAATTAAAAACTAATACGGAGTATATTTAACTCCTCTTTTTATTTATTACAGGTAAATATTCGGGGTAATAAAGGAGACAGATTTTTAAATTTACCTAATTTAAAACATTTGGAGGCTTAATAATTCTAAATTAAAAGATTGAAATAATTTAAATCAAAATTCTGACACTGTATGAAAATTAATAAAGATTGACACTGCTATTTAGTCGTTGATGATTTGATGAGAGAGATGTATATTTTTGACATTTTCTTGTTCGTGTATTGGCATTTTCTTGAATTCGCCTTTAAAACATCCCATTTTTCAAACCTGTTTACTTTTGAATTATATTCTTTCAATCATATCGCTAATTATTGATCTATGACAATACTCCGGATTTTTGCAAGAACAAACAAGAAAAACGGTTTTTTTTTCTGCTAAATTCTTTAATTCTAATAATCTTGAACAGGCTTGTAGATTTGAATAGATTTCTTCCATGAATCTGAATTTATATTCCTTGAAATCCATTTTAGGATTCTTATTACCATTAGATTTCTTGAGGATTCCGGCATCAATCAATAATTCTTTACTTGGAGCAAGAATACTTTTAGAAGTATTCGTTATTACCTCGAAATGAGCATTAGGATACTTGCTCTTAAATTCCTTTAATTTTGCTAAATAACAGTCTAATCTAATTCCCATTTTCTCTAAACCTCAATAAAGTATTCGCCCCAACTTTCCTCAATTACACAAATAGTAAAGTTCATAGTTTGGGATACACTCCAGAATTCTAAGGATATTTATGCCCTGATATAATCGCCCGGTGTATCATCAAAATTAAAATGAAAATATGCTTAGCGAATATCGCCAAACATACTAAACCCCATCATTAAATTGTTAACTCCCCGGTAATTTGATATTGTATAAGCGGTATCGACCTAAGTGTCTTTATCCGCTATATAGCATATACTTTTTTCTCTTGTGATGCCCCACCCTTTAGGTAAAATAAAGATTGTACCTAATATAAGAATTAATCCTATATAAAAGAAAATTGCCTTTTTGCTATAATATTTCATAGATTTCGCCTTATCTCCCTTTTTTTCTTAAATCTTTTTTGGTAAAGGTGCAATAATTAATATAAATTTTTTTGCTTATATACTTTTTTGTGATCATATATCTTAAATAATATATGTGTTTAAAAGAATATAGTTATAACCATGAATTAAGGACTCATTTATTAATTTCTTTGATCATATACTATTATAGGAACATTAG
>CAYPFJ010000143.1:0-4929 GCA_964409945.1 uncultured archaeon
GAGATTTGGGTGGTGTCTGGACTATGATTTTTCAAAAGGAAATAGAGGGATAATTGAGTTATTTATTTATTCTCTTCTTTTTTTTTCTTGAAGAACAGTTTCACGATCAAATTAAAAATATTTTATTCGCTAATTGATTACAAAGCTAATGGAACACAATAAAAAACCAGTTATTCTTTCTTATTTGAGTTTCATTTGTGTAGTAATACTATTTGTAATTGTGATATCTTTTCATTTAATTCGGACAGATCATAACCCACTAGTGCAAACAATGAGTGAATATACGACTGGTCCTTTTGGATTCTTACTACCTATAGCACTCATTACTTTAGGCTTAAGTTCGTTCTTATCATATTTTGCCATTTGTGAGACGCTCCCAATGACTCGTTTAGTAAAAAATGGTACAAGAGCATTATTATCATGGGCTATTTTTATAACTATCGCTGGAATATTTCCGACCGATTACATAACAGGACTTTATTCCTTTTCTGGAGTAATCCACGGAGTTTCTTCTTACTTCTCTTTTCTTTCTCTTCCTTTCTCTTATTTTTATATTTCTCTATTATATCGAAAAGAAATCGGATCTTCATTTAATTTTTACCGATATCAAATTTATTTCTTTATTTGTTTATCCGGGTTCATTATATATTTAATTTCTCCTTTTGGATATAAAGGTTTAGCTCAAAGAATATTTCTTGCAATTATGATCTTAACTTATATAGATTATATTTCAATTCCATTAAGGAAATTAAAGAAACTCAACTAGAAAGAAACAGAGTAATTATTAATTAAACATCCGAGCGTGTTTACAAATTAATCAAATTCAAATATTGCGATCTCTGAACAAATATACACAATTCTGAGAAAAAAATTTAAAATATAAATAAAATAATAAGCTTATTATTACTCTAATTAGAAAAATTGTAAGTTGAGAGATGAGAAAATTTGGAAATAGAGGATTCAAATTCAGATTATATGTATGATATCATCGAAACCATTTGTAAGAAATTTGGACCACGCTATTCTTGTAGTGAAGCTGAAAAAAACGCAAATATTTGGATTAAGGAAGAACTTGACCAATTTTGCGACGAAACTTTTATTGATGAATTTGAAACGAGACCTGCTATGTATCCCCAAGGCTTTATCAAGGTAGCTGGGTTTTTAGGAGGGATATCTCCTTTTTTTCTTACTTTAATTTTCCCCTTTTCTCTACTATCTTTTATACTTGTAATTCTTGGTGTAGTCGTCCTCTATAGCGAGTTATTTTTGATGAAAGGTTGGATTGGATTTCTATTTAAGGCTAAAAAATCTAGTAATGTATTCGGAATAGTAAAACCTACAGGAGAAGTTAAATTTCGCATTATTTTCGAAGGACATACTGATAGTGCAAAAGAAATGAATATTGCTAGCTATAAACCTCGAACGCGCCAAGTCATTGCCGGAGTAGGAATTTATTTTATGATTCATACAACTATATTCTCTATATGGAAATTTATAGCTCAAATTATATCGGGCAGTATTATAGGTATATTTAATTGGACGATTTTTTCTTGGACGTACATCGATACGATCTATTTCATTTCCCTTATCTTCATCTACCCGTTTTTTATCTTGTTATTAAAAGGTTTTTTAGGAAAAACGGTTGTTTTAGGGGCAAATGATAACCTATCCGCTAGTGCAGTTTCTGTGGCTATTGGAAAAAATTTAAGTGAAAATAAACCACAACACGTAGAGGTATGGATAGGATCCCAAGGAAGTGAAGAAGTAGGCGATAGGGGTGCAAAGGCATTCGTGGAAAAGTATGGAAAAAGAGGCATTTTAGACAACGCATATACTGTAGTTTTGGAATGTTGCGGAGCTGCTGACCGAATTCTTTTAATCGAAAGAGACATGCATACAAAAGCGTATACTAAAGAAGTTAATGAAAAACTTCAAATAGCTTATAAAAAAACTAAAAAAGAGAACCCAAATATGTTAAAGTTAGACATTGGGAGCTTAAAAATTGGTTCATGTGATGCTTGCCGATATATCCACGGTGGATATAAAGCAGCTTCAGTATTTGGAGCAGAAAGCAAGAAAAATAAAGCTGTGAACTGGCATTCAGTAAATGATTCACCCGAAAATATAAGTAAGCGCGTTTTAAAAGATTTTTTGGCGCTTTCTATAAATTTTGTTGAATTAATAGACGATAGTTTTAAGTAAAAACTTTCTAAAGAAACAAAGAGCTACTGGAAAACTAAAAAAAAAAAGAATTTTTTTAAAAAATTTTTATTTTATACCCATTTCTCGTAATCTTATCTGATTTTCATCTATTTTTTCTGGTGTTAGTTTGTAAAACTTCCAAAATACTAAAGCTCCGAGAAATATAAATATCGCTGGAATAAATCCTAAATGTAATTGAATTCCCCACTGTGCAGATGCTGTTTGAGTAACTGCGCCTTCTTTAAAACCTGTAAAAAAATGTACTAAAAAAAATGTAAGTGATTGAGCAACGATTCCTAAACGACCAAAAAATTGAGAAAATCCACTATAAACAGCTTCTTTAGGTTGTCCATGTATTATAGTACCTTCATCAATTACATCAGACATAACTGGAAAAATCATAAACCAAAAACCTCCTAAAGGAAGACCCCAAAGAAACATAACAATTATAACAGCTATATAGCTTTTTAAAAAGAGTAATGGCAATGTGAAAATTCCTAAAAATACAGAAGCTATCAGCATTACTTTTTTATTATTGTTTACTTTATGAGAATACCGTAACCAGAAAGGTGTTGAAATAATTACTCCAACAAGAAAAGCTGCAAAAATTAAAGTCGCCATGAGATTTTTTGTAAGGCCTGGAGGTTGTGGTATTACAAAAGATACAGCATAATTAATAGAATTCTGCATTGTGCTAATTTGCGATTGATACATTGTATATATTACCATGTATACTATGAAAGATTTTTGCCTTATTGCTGTACTTAATGTCTTAAAAAAAGAATCTCGCGTTGGATTTTTGCTGTAAATCTCTAAATAATTATCTATATCTTCGGGATTTTCTCGGAAACCTGGTATTGCGAGGAGAACTCCAATCAAACAGATTAATGCTATCACGATTCCTTGCATTATGAATGACGTTAAAACTTGATCATGAGGTGCTTGACCTGGATATTTAAAGATAAGAGGAGGTATCATTGCTCCTAAGGCTACTCCAATTACACCTAAAGGAATGTAAATTCCACTCGCAATTCTACGTTCTTTATTTGATTTATACTTTTCAGGAAAGAGAGAAAGATAGCATACGAAAAAAAGTGAATGGAATGTATCAAATAAGCACGCAGTGAAAAGTAACCAAGCAAATAAAATCCAAGCCCCAGATACCGGATCCGTTACAGGAGGGCAAAAAACTACGATATAGCTAAGACCCAAAGGAATTCCACTTATCATTAACCAAGGGAATCTCCTTCCATATTTTTTTGTGAATTTAAATGGGCGTTCAGTTAAATACCCTAATATAGGATCATTAAACATATTATAGATTGCAAATAAAATCATGGCAAACGCTACTATTCCACCATTTAACCCAATCACGCTTTCGTAATAAAAATACGTGGTCGCACTAAAAGCCATATTGACAAACTCGCGAGCTCCACTTCCAGCTCCATAACTAGCCATATTTAATTTGCTATACCGAACTTTTTCATTAGTTTCCATAAAGATATTCACTATTTTTTAATTAATTAATATTTTATAAAAATTTGTTAGATAAAATATTAGTTAGAAATCTTTATAAAATTTGGTTTTTAGAATTCTCTCCCATTCTTATCAAAAAAAACTAAAATTAATTAATCCTTATTTTAAATACAAAATTAAAGTTAGTATCAATAAGAAGAAATTATCGCTTAGTTGATACTATTAAGAGAAATAGAAATGAAACCAAACCAAAACCGTAAAATATTGATTAAATATGAGAGAAAAACCAAATATCATTCTATTTATTACCCACGATCAAGGGCAATTCTTGGGCTGTTACAGTACCCTTCAAACTCCAAATTCGTTACACACACCAAATTTGGACAAATTAGCAGATGAAGGAATTCGATTTACCAATAATTTTTGTACGGCTCCTCAATGCAGTCCAAGTCGAGGTAGCATCCAAACATCACTTTATCCACATCAGAATGGTTTAATGGGCCTAGCCAATCGCGGATGGAATTTGCCCGATAAAAATAAGACAATACCCATGTACATGAAAGAATTGGGGTATACTACCCATTTAGTGGGACTTCAACACGAAACAAACTTTCCAGAGAAATTAGGATATGATACAATGAGTAAACGTACTAAAGATTATAAGTACAGCATAAATAAAATTGAAAAAGATTTCCTCCAATTTATCGAAGTGCATAAAGCAGATGATAAACCATTTTACGCTAATTTCGGTACTATTGAAACCCATCGCCCATTTAGTGCGTGGGCTGATACAGTTGAAGCTAATGAAGTAAAAGTACCTCCTTTTTTACCGGATAATGAAATGATACGAAAAGACCTTGGAGAATTTTATGGAGCAATTGAAAAGGTAGATACGCTCATTGGAAAAATAATAGATAGATTACAGGATACAAACCTGCTAGAAAACACGCTATTTATTTATACAACCGATCATGGAAGCGCGTTTCCTCGGAGTAAATGCACGTTATATGATCCCGGGATTAAAACTTTACTATTAATGAACCTACCCTATTCAGAATTATTTTCTGGAGGAAAAGTACATGATCAGATGATAAGTAATATCGATTTATTACCTACTTTTATGGATCTTGCTGGAGGTAAACCTCCAAAAAAGATCGAAGGAACTAGCCTAATTCCCTTATTAAAAGGAGAAATTGATGAATTTAGAAATAGAATTTTTGCTGAAAAAACTTACCATGAACTTTATGATCC
>CAYPFJ010000144.1:0-4715 GCA_964409945.1 uncultured archaeon
TGAGAGCGAAAATAGTAAGGATTTTTAATACTTCAGGACCTAGGATAAGACATGGTCCAGCGTTTGGAAGAGTTGTTCCTAATTTTATACATCAAGCACTTCATGACGAAGATATAACTGTATTTGGAGATGGTTCACAAACGAGATCTTTCACTTACGTTGTAGATGAAATTGAAGGCATACTAAAAATGGTATATAAAGATGAAGCTATAGGGGAAGTTATTAATTTAGGTAATAATAAAGAATATACTATATTAGAAATTGCTCGTATTATAAAAGAATTAGCCAACTCCAATTCAAAAATAGTTTTTAAAACATTACCTATTGATGATCCTACATATAGGTGCCCTGTTATTACAAAAGCGAAAACTATTCTCAATTGGGAACCGATAACGTCACTAGAAGAAGGATTAAAGAAAACTATTGCTTGGTTTAAAGATAATGAACGAGATAACTAAGAAAAATGAAAAAAAAGACTTAAAAGTCTCTAATAAGCATTTTGAGATAGTACTTAAAATTAGTCTGATTATTGGGATCATTATCGTTTCAGGTTTTATTGTCTATTATTTATTAAATCCTGAACCTGGGAATATTACATTTGGAATTTTAAATGAAGATAAAAGAGCAGAAAACTACCAAACTGAAGCATCTGTTAATGAGACTATTTCATTTTATTTAACTGTTGGAAATCATTTAGATAGAAATTTTACATTCGGATTTAAAATAAAGAAAGGTAATAGTAATACTATATTGAGCTCATCTGGCTCAAATGGAACATTATATCTCACACTAGGTAATTTTACTTTGAATCCTAATCAAGGGAAAATTTATGGGAATTATTCTATATCATTTGCAGAAGCAGGAGAAAATCAGAAAATTATTGCCGAATTGTGGGAAATAAATAATAAAACTGAAGAATTTTTTAATATTATGTATCTACGGCTAAATATCACTAATTAATTTGCTCCTCCAATTACGCTCACAGATTTTATTCTTACCCATGGAGCTTGAAATGCACCATAAACCCTATATTCTTTTGAAACAGCATCAATATTTTGAAATAAATCTATCAAATTTATTCCTATCATTGTTTCATTCAGTGACTCCTCTACCTCTCCGTCTTTAATTAGATTTCCATGAAGAATTAATCCAGAAAAATCACCAGTTGAGATATTAGGAGAATCTCCTGTATAATTTAATATAATTCCTTTTTTTGTATCCTTTATAATTTCTTCAAAGTTTATATCTCCTGGTTTCATAATAAAATTTGTTATCCCTATTGATGGGATTGAAATATAAGAACTCCGAGAAGCATTTCCGGTACTTTCTACGCCTTCTTTTCCGGCAGTATAACTGTTATGTAATAATCCAGTTTTTAGAAGATTTCCATTCTCTAAGATCTTTTTATTTTTACAGGGGACTCCTTCATCATCAAATATCTGAGAACCAGCTGCATTATGAATCAATCCATTATCTTCTATATTTAAAAACTCTGAACCTATTTTTTCACCCCTTTTATCTACTAAGAAGCTTCTTTTATATTGAAAAGTCTCTGCGTTAATGGCGGCAGCAACAGGTCTTAAAATTAAACTTATTACGCCCTTTGGAGTTAAAATTACCGGTACATTCATATTTTTAATTTTCTTTCTATTAAGATTCCCTTTAGCATCTTCTAACGCCAGATTTGCGACATTTATAGCGTTCAACCTACTTAGACTTCTCTCTATTTGTCTTTCATAACCAGAAGATGTTTCTTTACTTACCTTATCCTTAACTATGATATTTGAAGATATTAAACAACTTGTTTCCTTTCTGGAGACATTTAAACCATTAGAATTAAAAATGTACGTTTTAGAGTAACTTGATGCAAAGTTCCCAGATTGGGAAATTGCCATCTCATCTTCTTTACAAATTTTAATCAAATCGTTGACATAATTTAAGGAATCTTCTATTTGCAAATACTTTAAATTATTATCAAATAAACCCCTCACCACGGGATAGTTTTTAAATGAACCCGGTAAATTCTTAAAATCTGGATCAGGCGTTGCAACCTTCATCATTTTAATAGCTACTCGGCATATTTTCCCTATAGTCGTTTTATCTAGTTTATTTGAATAAGCAAAACCTAAAGACCCATTCTTATTAATAACTCTGATTGAAAACCCATTATCCTCTCCAGTTTCACTATTTTTAATTGAATTTTCTTCTATTTCAATATTGATATAATTACTTTTCTCAAAGAAAATATCTGAACATTTTATCTCTGGACTCTCTGTTTCAATTAATTTTAAACAGAATTCAGCTAATGAATGAATGTCTGAATTATCCATTTAATTCAAACCCCCCACAGTAACATCCTCTATTCGTATATAGGGTGCTCCATCACATACTCTAACATGCTGACCACCTTTTCCACACATTCCAACTGAATAATTAAATGTTTTTTCATTACCAATTGCAGAAATTTTATTTAAAGCTTCAAGAATCATGCCACTAAGAGAAACATCTCTCATGATTTCTTTTCTTTCTCCATCTTTAATCTTAAATGAAATTCTGCATTTGAATTGAAAATTTCCAGTAGTTGGATCAGTGTATCCGTACTGAAAATCCTCACATAAAATTCCATCCTTGGTATCTTCAATTATTTCTTCTAGACTCCAATCTTTGGGTTCTAGATATGTAAATCCCATTCGTACTTGAGGTCTCTCAGAACTTACGGATGCCCTACCATGACCATTTGGGGGAACATTCATCCTTGAAGAAGTCTCTAAATTATGTAAATAATTTTTAAGAACACCGTTCTCAATAATTATAGTTTTTTGTGAAGGAATTCCCTCGTCATCTACAAAATAACTACCAAATAACTCATATGGCAAATTAAATCGTTTAGATTGACCCATCGAGGGATTATCTATTATTGTTACTTTTTCTGAAGCAACTTTTTTACCTATCATCCCCGCTAATATACTTTCATTGTTAAGCACTAAATCCGCTTCACAACTGTGACCAAATGCTTCATGAATAATTGTTCCGGTCAATTTAGAGTCTGCGATAACTGTTAATTTGCCTCCAACTGGAGATTTAGCATTCAATAATTCTACTGCTTCTTGAGCTGTTTTTTTACTTAAATTCACGGCTTTTTCAGTTTCAGCAATTTCATAACCTCCAATGCCCGCAACTGAGTTTACAGAACTCTGTGTAGCTCCATTTTTATTAGTAAAAACCATACAAAATAATCTTAAAAATGATAAATCTTGAATAATATTACTTCCAAAGGAATTTAAAAATAAGGTTTGAGAATGTCCGTCCATATATAGAGTATGTGTATTTTTTACATAGGATGAATAATCTGAGGCAATTTTTTCATGATTTTTAACTAGGTTAATTTTATAATCAATATCTATATCTTCTAAATTCTTTTTTCTATTGCTCTCATAGTTTTGAATCAATGAATTGTTTTGATCAATTTTAAATTTAATTTTTGTTAATGATTCAGAAAGTATAGCTAATTTTATAGCTTTCTGTAAGCCTATTTTAATAGACTCTCTTTTTAGGTCTTTTAAAACAGAAAACCCCCAACCACCATTTTTAAATGCTCTGATACCACAATTAATAATTTCAAAAGATGAAATTTCCTTACTTTTTTGATTGGTAAAATCTAAACTAGTTCCGTTATTTACTTCAGCCCTAATATCCCAATATTCAGCTTTATCGTTTGCTATTTGATCTAATTGATTGATTAAATTTTCATCAATTTCTTTTAATTCATCCGAAATTTCCATCTTTCTTATAGGAGGGATTTAAAATATAAATATATTAATGATAGTTTAGTGAAAATCAGTTTATCATCAAAAAAAGAGAAGAATAGCTTAAATACCTTTCTTTTTTTTCTTAATCTTAGAAGAACAATATGGATTAATTCGACTCTAATTTAGGTCTTATCCTTTAATTTCTTAACAATTGAGATAGCATCTCTAATTGTGCATATTTTCGTAAATTTTGTTGAATTTTTAAAAGTAAATGAATGGTTGCATTTCCAACATTTCTTAGATTTTATTATTCTTTTTGTGTAATACCATTCCCCACAGTTATAACATTGAAAAAAATAGTATTTTTTCCCACAATACATATTGATGTTAATCATAGTAAACTAAAATTTAACATATTATGGCGATAAAAATTTCTGATTTTTAGATTGTGATATTTTAAGATTAATATCTTCAATTAAATAAGATATATTTTCTGATGTTTCATTATTTTAATTAAGACTAAATAAAAAAGAGAAAGAATCATGGATCATAAATTTATTCATCCAATAGAAACGCGATATCGAACTGAAATGGCTAAGATTTTTACAGAAGAAAAGAAATTAGAAAATTGGTTAAAGGTTGAAGCCGCTTTAGCACAAGTTCATGCTGAATTAGGGACCATTCCACAAAATGCAGCAGATGAAATTACTAAAAAAGCAAATTTAGATTATGTAAAATTAAAAAGAGTTAAAGAAATTGATAAAGAAATTCATCATGATTTAATGGCAATGGTTAAGAGTTTGGCAGAACAGTGTGAAGATAATGCTGGTAAATATGTTCATCTTGGTGCTACAAGCTATGATATTGAGGATACCGCTACTGCGCTACAATTAAGAGAAGCATTGAATTATCTTTATGATTCTCTATTAGATTTATTAAAAATTTTACTAAGGATAACAGAAGAAA
>CAYPFJ010000145.1:0-4688 GCA_964409945.1 uncultured archaeon
TGGAATTATCAATATGTCTGATAAATTAAAATTAAAATAGTTTTTTATAGCTTCATTTATTCTATTTAATCCTGAAAGGGCTAATAAAATCATGGGAAAAAACCCGTAATAAAAGAATTTTGTTGTAGCAATTCCTAAAAACATTTGGCTATATGTAAGAATCATAAAAATTCCGTAAAGTTTTATCCAATTAAACATATCTTTTTTTGTGTTAAAAAAGCATAATATGATAATAATAAAGCCCCATGTTCCGATCGTCCATTCGTATAGAGCATTTGTTTCCATAATAGCATTGTATCTTAAACGTAAAAATATCATTATCACTTCAATTGAAAAATATTCATTTCGTTCATAAAAAATATACCATCGTATCCAATTAGAAAGAGAGTCAGGCTTAACTATAATATGTAATAAAGTAAAACTTAATATTCCAGGAATAATATATAGAAAGTTTTTAGAAAATTTATAGAAAGTTTCTTTTTTATTACTTTTTTTATCTATTTTTAAAAAAGTATATATTAAAAAAACAGGAATAGTAATTAGAACAATTTCTTTTGTTAGTACTCCTAAAATCAAGAAGATAGAATACATTTTTTTTTTAGACGATAAAATACAATAAAAACATAGCATAATAAAAAGTAAAGCAAGTGAATCTACGTTATAAATATCATAAAAATAGTAATGAAAAAAACCATAATCGAATAAAACGGTTGTTTTATGTATAATGACGATATAATTTAAATAACAAAAAAATACTAGACCCATTATTGATATTTTTTTTGTAAAGTAAATTCTTAACGTGAAATAAAGTACAATTCCTGTTAAATAGGTTGAAATAAAAATAATTAGGGCGTAATTAAATTCCAAATTAAAGGGTAATAATCCAGAAAGCAATGGCATTAATGGTCTATAGCAAAATGGAGTTATAATTTCACTTTTAAAAATGGAAGTAATATCTCTTGACATTCTTATATAAAAATCCCAGTCTATATCTCCGTTACCTAGTCCAATAACACCCCTCCCTCTTAAGATTGGAATCATTATTCTAAGAATAACTAAATAAATTAAAAATGTTAAAAAAACGATTAGTTCTATTTTATATTCTAAAATTTTTTTTTTAAATTTCATTGTAAATCCAATATCAAAATTTTTAATCGCAACGTGCTGTTAAGCTATAAATATAAAATTAAAAGTGTTGAAACTTTAGAGTTCGATGATAATTTTCTTTTTTTTTTTTAACTTTTTTACTTTAAAAATACTTATTAATTCAATAATTAGTAAAAAGTTGATAAATAGATATAAGGGATAACCGGGTATTTTATTTGATTCTAAAATAATAAGATTTATACTATCATTGGTTTTATGACCAGCTTCGTCAGAAAGTTCTAAAGTAAGTTTGTATCTTCCTGCCTTTAGATTTCTTAACGAATTTAGGTTATTTGAATTAAAAGTTAAATCTGTTGAACGCCAGAATTTGTCAAAAGTATGAATTCCTGACTGGATTGGAGAATCATTGAGATAAAGTGTATAAGAGCCATTAATTCTCTGTTTTGATCGAAAATTATACCAAGCCGTCCAGTTTATAGATATTGAGTGATTTATAAATATCACAAGATCTTCAGGAGAGTTAAGAATGGGCGTATATCGAAAACGCTCAATACGATTAACTTGCCATGCATAATTTTCGGTTAAGTTAAAATCCATCTCCCAGACAATTTGACCTATATCATTTACTTCAACTAATCTTGTCCCAATTAATAAACTGGATGCAGCCTCAAATCCTCCAAATGCTCCAAGACGATTATTATTAGGTAAGCGATCTGCATCTCCAAATGCGGTACAATAATAATTTTCTGGACTGGACCAGGACCAAGTTTCATTAGCGGTCATAGTCGTTTCATCAATAGTAATCTCAAGTAAACGTGATCTATGATTGTTAGGATTACTTTGATTGTGATAATCATTATCAAAAATAATGTAAGTGTTCTCATCAATTTTTTCTAGTGCATGTGCATGATAGAATAGATTTTGCACTTCTTTTCCATGTTTATCAAAAAGTGTGAAATTGCCATACTCTCCTAAAGCCCATATTATTTCTTTTGTTGTATGATTAATTGCATAAAATGTATTTACATTTCTTACATTAAGAAAGAGAATATTTTCTTCTATATCAAAGAAAAGACTATTTGAGTGAGTGAGATCTCTTTTAAAATCACTATATAGACCCATATCGTGAAATGAACACCATTGTGTATAGTTTATAAATGAACTGGTGTTTAGAAACCAAACTATCTCTCCCGCTCGATTAAATTCAACAATATTATCATAAAGATAGGATTCATTTTCGAATACCAAAACTTGTCTCTCTAGAGTAAAAAATGTTTTGTTGATTAGATTATATTCATAATCATGATGGCCAAAAAAATCTAAAACATCAGTTTTGTTTTCATAAATATCCCATAAAACTAAGTTGAAACCCTCCCCGTACATTAAAGTAGTTGAATTTATCCATTCAGCAGTTAAATTTGTTGTTATATTTAGTTTTCGTTTAACTTCTAAATTTCCTTCCATATCTGTAATTAGTAAGTAATTTACCCATTCCTTTGTAACTTTATCCTTACAAAAGATCATGAATACATTTTTTCCTTCGAAGGCTTCCCCAGAATTTATTACCTCCATCATATCAAATAATGTATCATCCTGATTAATTGACAAATCTTTTGTAAACTTTGATCGCTCTGAATTAGTGTTGTTTTTATTAGATATATGAAAATTCACAAGAATTTCTGGAAATAAAGAAAAGAGCAATATAATGAGAATCACGATACATAATCTAACTATATTTCTTTTTTTTGACATACTTTTCAATTTAATCTTATTAAAGTCGCTATGTTTATATTTGATGTCTGCTATTGTTGAATTTTACTGATATTTAATATGTTTATAAAATCTTTTAATAATATAACTTTTTAAAAATCTCGTATATTGAAAACTTTTTCTTTTTGTACAAAATTATAAAAAAAGCCCCAAAAATGAAAAATATTTATAAAAGTAAATGAAATATATAATATCAATTTAGGGGATAAATTTTAATCTTTATAGGTTTTTATAGTAAAAAAAAGGTTTGAATAATGGAACTAAAATTAAAATATAGCAGAATTTTAATTCTCTTTACGTTATTAGTGATGTTAACTCT
Source organism: uncultured archaeon (assembly GCA_964409945.1). Classification (GTDB taxonomy): domain Archaea; phylum Asgardarchaeota; class Lokiarchaeia; order Sigyniarchaeales; family SOKP01; genus Loki-b32. The sequence goes on from CAYPFJ010000145.1 coordinate 3,197, forward strand.
TTCAAGCATTCCAATAAATAGTCTTTTAAATTCTTCTTTACAAACTGCTGGTATAACGCCGCCTACTTTTTCTAATTTTTCTCTCGTTGAAACAAATGATATAACACCAGATGTAACAATACAGGTAAATGATTCAGAAAGCGGTTTAAACGTCGATTCGGGATATTTTGCTTTCACTACAAATGGATCTGAGCCTACAGATTTTAGTAATCCATATAGAGATGATTTCAATGATAATAAAATTGGGGATTATTGGTCATTTCGCAATCAAGATAATGGTAGTTTTGTAGAGAGTGGAACAAATATAACTATTACAGATCTAAACGGTGACCATACTTGGGGTGGCAATTCTCGTAATGCTCCTTTCATGTATCAAACAATCTCGGGTGATGTTACAGCACAAGTTAAAGTATCCGCTACTTTACTGGAGGGATGGGACATCGCAGGGTTATTAATATGTGATGAGCTTGATAACTTTTTCTTATTTCAATATACTCTTGTACCATTTGGTCCGTCATACAATATTGCATTATGGTCTTCTATATATGGCGCAAGTAGTCGTTTAGGACTATTCACATTAGGTCTTGTAGATGAACTATGGATGCGAATAATTCGCTCTGGAGATGAATTTGCTGGATTCTATTCTATCGATGGGATTAATTATAATCTTCTAGGTTTTAGTGAAGTGCCTCTAACTCAATTAACTCAAGTGGGTATGTTTGTAGGAGATAATACCAATGCTACTTTTGATGATTGGGAAATAACTCCTTGGATTGAATGTACGGGTAACAACAGTACGAAGACTCCTGAAACTATAACCGTTCATGAGGTACCGTTTAACCATTACAGTGAAGATGAAAATAAAATTAAGTTTAAAATAAGCGATATGAATGATAATGTTGCTATATCGAATACGTATACAGTTAATATCACGGAAATTAAAAGCACAGTGAATTTTAGCGATTTTCAGCCATATCAAACAGATGTTGATAATCCCGCAGTGCACATATCAATACAAGATGAAACAAATGGAATCAATAAGTACACAGCGCATTACGCATTTTCAATTAACGGGAGAGAGCCAACAGCATTTATGAATCCATATTCCGATGCATTCAATGATGGTAACCTACAAAAAAGTTGGGAACTTCAAAATCCTGCAAATGGTATTTTAATAGAAGATACAACGGGTCTTACCTTTACAGATTCAGGTGACAACACCTGGAATTCGACAATACACGATGCACCTCATATAACTCAAAATATAGCGGGTTCGTTTGAAGCTAGTGTTAAAATTAATATATTAGACTTAAACGAAAATAAATCAGCTGGAATAATTATCTATCTTGATGATGTAAATGCTCTTAAATTAATTATCAAAAATGAATCGGATCAAGTCAATATTTCGTTTTATTATCTGAATGGTATTTTGGATACTTTAATAAATGAGGTTACACCTAGTCAATCTAGTCCAATATGGCTTAGAATTATT
>CAYPFJ010000146.1:0-4667 GCA_964409945.1 uncultured archaeon
TTTTGCTATAGCCGTCTTCCCAGAGTCGATATGTCCAAACAATCCAATGTGTATTGGGATTTTCTTTTCAATATCCATCTCTAATTACATTAAAAATGACTTAAATTTATAGATTGTTATTGAATTTGATTAAAAATTTAACATAATATAAGGAATTTCAAAAATCGGACTCAATTAATTTTAATTATAATTTTAATTTAAGATAACATATAATTTACTAACTATATTTTTATGGTGAAGTAATGAGCCCAAAGTTTTGTGTCTATTGTGGTAGTCCTGTAAAAGAAACAGATAAATACTGTATCATCTGCGGTAAACCAATGCTTACTGACATCCCAAAAGCAGCAAAAAGATTAGATAGAAAAGAAGAGATAAAAAAGGAAGAAGAAATTAAAGTTAAAGAAAAAATAGAAGAAAAAATACAAAAGGATGAGGAACAAAAGGATGTAGTTTTAGATATGGAAGAAACAGATAAAGATAAGAAGATTTCAAAACAAAAAAAAGAAAAAGGGGGTATAAAACCTCTTCCTGAAGAAGTAAAAGAACAAATGGTTTATTATATTGAATATAATGATATTCAATTAAATAAACAAGTCCTTGCTGAAAAATTAACTGATATTTCAAAATCAACGAAGGATGAGAACTATGATTATGACATGGAATTTAAAAAAGAAGTAAATTTAAAATTAGAGGCAATAAAAACCTTAATAAGTGAATTAAAACAAAAAGAGAATGTAATTAAGCAGAACTTAGAAGAACCTTTCATTGTTCAAAGGATCCAAAATGATATCGATACTAAAATATTTCAACTTGAAAATTTAGCGAGAGAACATAAATTGCATAAAGTTGATAAAGAAACTTTTGAAAAATTAAAAGAAAAATATAAACAAGAAAAAATTGAGCTAGAAACTGAAAGAGAAGAGTTAATAGAAGGGATGAAATTATGGATTCAAGATTTAAAATTAGAAAAAGCAGAAGTCTCTGGAGAGAGAAAACTTAGTAAGGGAAGATACCATGCGAAAGAGCTTACGGAGGATGAATTCAATGAAAAAGATAAAGAATTTGACCTTAAATTGAAAAAAATTAATACTAAAATTAGCACATTAGAAAAATTAACAAAATAGAAATTTATAGTTAAAATATTTTTATTATGAAATATTAAAAGTTACAATAAACATGAGAAATAAATTAATTGCTATTATAATTTTATTAATAGGAATATCACTTATAACAATTGGAGTTATTCAAGGGCAGTATAATTTAATAAATTCTACTTATGAGCAGATGGTTCTAATTCCTTAATAATCCCATTTTCCCTTTTTAACGGCATTTGAATTGTCTAAAAATCCTTTTTTCTGAAACATCTTTTCTTGTGATTTCCTAATTTTATTTGATTGATTATAATGGATTTTACATAAAAATATCTTATGTCGTGAATTTGTATTATATTTTAAGCCTGCTTTTTCTACATATTTTTTCCAAGAGTTTTCTGAAAGTGATCGTACAGCAATTTCACTACAATCATTTATCGAACATTTTTTATTTTTAGCTAAATCGCCTAAGTCTTTTTTTTCTCTAAGCTCCTTCGGAAATTTCATGGTTAACCACTTGCTAAAAACTTTATTAGAATAAAATATTATGTTTTTTAAATAATTATTATCTTAAAATTTTTGCTAAAACAAATGGATTCAGCAAACTTGATCTTTGATGGAAATATAATAAAAAAAGCTTTATATCAATGTGATTCACCTCTAAGAATTTCCATAAAAGATAATTTTTTTACAAGTTCAGCTGTTCTTTTTTCAATAATTCCCTATAAAGATAAACCATATGAATTAATTATAATTCATCGTTCAGATAAGGGGATAAGACATAGAGGTGAAATGTCCTTCCCTGGAGGAAAATTTGACCCTCGATTAGATGGATCTTTACAAGATACTGCTCTAAGGGAAACAGAAGAAGAAATAGGTGTGTCTCCTGAAAAAGTTAAAATATTAGGGTGCCTTGATGATTTTCCAACAATGACAAGATACATAATTACACCCTTTGTAGGAATTATTGATAAAGATCAAAAATTAGTAAAAGATGACAGAGAAGTACAGGAAATTGTTAAAATTCCAATTGACTTTTTCACAAGTAAGATTAATTTTAGAGAACAAGCTGTTGATATTAATGGGAGTAAATTTCCTATATTTTATTTTAATTATACAAAAAAAGAAAACGGAAAAATCTTTACAGTGTGGGGTGCTACCAGTTACATGATTTCTAATTTTATTGAAAGAGTGTACGGTTATAATCTTTCAGAAATCAACTTAAAAAGATTTAAACTTGATAAGATAAAACTAATTAAAGAATACATCAAATATAGAAACCAAATTACAAGTAAATTTTAAAATGTAAAAAAGCAATAGTTTTACTATCTGATTTTTTCTAATTTAGAAATATAGTCAGGACAATTTCTGCAATTGGGAATTTTACATAAGAACTGAATTTTTGGGAGTCCGCATATTGGAAGAAATGGGCATTCCGTCAACTCTAATTTAATTGTTAATTTTAGATCAATACTCATATAATTTTTCCTTTTTCTAAAAAAATTATTTTAAAAAAAAATAACAATTTTGAATTTATAAAAAGAAAAACACTCAAAATTTAGTAAATCGTTATTTAAATTACTCTTATTTTAAAAGCGAACTTTAAAAAAACTTATAATATGTACACAATTGATTTTGCAATAAATAATAGAAATAAAATAAGATAAAAAACTTATGAATATAATATGAAATATAGGAAAATGGGATCCCTTGGTTGGGATGTATCTGTTCTGGGATTTGGCGCAATGCGACTCCCTATGATTGATCAAACAACGGTAAATGAAGAAGAAGCTATTAAAATGCTTCGTTATGCTATAGATAATGGAGTAAATTATATTGATACTGCTTATCCTTACCATAATGGGGAAAGTGAAGTAATTGTGGGAAAAGCACTCCAAAATGGTTATCGCGAGAAAGTTCATCTTACAACGAAATTACCCATCTGGCTAGTTAAGAAAAGGGAGGATTTTGATAAATTTCTTAGTGAACAGATTGAAAGATTACAAACTAAACCCGATATTTATCTTTTCCATGGTTTAAATAAAAGTCGACTAGAGAAAATCAAAAATCTTAATTTAATTGAAAAAATAGAGGAAGCAAGGGAGAGAGGTTTATTTCAATATACAGGGTTTTCCTTTCATGATAATTTTGAAGTCTTTAAAGAAATACTCGATTATTATAATTGGGATTGTTGTCAAATTCAATTTAATTATCTTGACATTGATTATCAAGCAGGCATAAATGGAGTCAAATATGCCGGAAGTAAGAAAATTGCGTTAATAATTATGGAACCTATTCGTGGTGGTAAGTTAGCAGTTCCGGAGAAAAAATTAGATACTAGATCAGAAATTAAAAACATTCTAGATAAATCAAAAGTTAAGAGATCTATGGCCGATTGGGCATTACAGTTCGTCTGGAACCATCCTGAAGTGTCAATTGTATTAAGTGGAATGAGTAATATGCAACAAGTTAAAGAAAATATAGAATCGGCTAATAAGGCTGTAAATAATAGTTTAATTGAAGAAGAAATGCAAACTATTTCTGAATTACGTAAAGTTTATGATAAATACGATCTTGTCCCCTGTACTAGTTGTAGATATTGCTTACCATGTCCAAATGGAGTATCTATTCCATGGGTTTTTAGACTTTTAAATGATCTAGGATATTGGGGTGAAAACAGTAAAGTTAGAATCTCATTTTTTTATGATAGGATGGCAAAAACGCAAGAAGCTTTAGAAAAAGGAATATCTCAAGGAGAAGAAATAGAAGGAGCGGCAATTTTATGTATTCAATGTAGAGAATGCCTTGAGAAGTGTCCACAACAAATAGATATTCCCGATATTATGGAGAAAGCTAATGTTATTTTTGAAGAGGGGAAAAAAGTATCAGATGTTTTTAAATAATTTTCTTTATTGATTTGCATCATTCTTTATAACCAAAAACTTCTTTTAAAAAGATGTATAATTTGAATTAGAAATAATTATTATTTATGGCCCTTGACGGTTGGATGCCGTAATCCAACACATCTTCATATTTTTCCTTCTCTAATTTCGAACTCATTTATCGTTCACAAATATATTCTTTACTACAAGATAAAATTACAAATATATAAAGAAAAATTTCTGGGTGGATGCAGAATCCAGTGATGATAAATGAATCAGATAATTCAATTGTTAAAAATTGTGTTCGATTGAGTAAAATTTAATATTTGAAAAATTCTCTATATTGCATTAATATAATTTCGAGTAGTTAAAAATTTATAAAAATTTTAGAGAGAACAAGAGCATAGGTATCTGAGATGGGAAACCCATCCGAAACGACACGAAAACATATGTTAGCAGCTTGTGGAAATAGGTGTGCGTTTCCAGATTGTGATAAACCTATTTTTGATATTGAGGAGCAATGTCTTATAGGTAGATTATGCCATATAAAAGGAAATAATTCCGGTAGTGCTAGATATGACGAATCACAACCAGAAGTCGAACGTCAATCATTTTCAAATCTTATTGCGATGTGTGCAATCCATAGTATAATCATTGATAATAGAAAGAAACAACATTTTTACACTGTTGAGAT
>CAYPFJ010000147.1:0-1689 GCA_964409945.1 uncultured archaeon
GTATATTTAGCAGATACATTTACTTTGAATGAAACAATTACAATATCAATAGATAATGCGAGTTTATTAATCTCTTATACAGAAAGTGTTGTAGAAGATACAACATCCTATGATTTATTTCTAAACTCTATAGATAAAACCTTAGAAAAATCAATCGAGGTCACTATGGGTTATCCTGTTAATATCACATTCGTATACATAAACCAAACATCATCACAATTTATTCAAAATGCCACGGTGCAATTAATAGGGTTAGGACCTCCTAAAGATTTATCTGAAAATGATATATTAGAGCATTATAATATCACTATTCACACTTCTAATTTGGTTCTTGGTAATAATTATTTAACGATATCTGCGAGTAAAAAGTATTATGAATCTATAGATATTCTTATTAATATTAAAGTAGTTGCTAGAGAAACCGATTTACAGCTTTATTTGGATAAAACCAATAAAACTTTAGATAAATCTATCCAAATGATTTATGGTGATAGTGGTAATATAACAATAACGTATAAAGATAAAGAAACACAGCCTTATGTTCATATTGACAATGCGACTGTATTATTAACTGGATTGGGCACTCCCCAAAACATAACGCAAGACCCAATATTTCAACAATATACTATTATCATTGATACAAAAGATCTAGGATTAGGAAATACTTATTTAACTGTTAGTGCTGAAAAAGAAAATTATACGTCTCAATCTATTCGCTTTAAGATTGAAGTCCTTGAAAGAAGTTCATACATTGATAAAATATTTTTAAATAACACGGAAACTAACTTCATAGAAATTCCTTGGAATACAACTTTAAACATAGTTATGACATATAATGATACTTATACTAATAATTTCATTGAAAATGCTCTAGTACTCCTAACAGGTACTAGAATCTCACGAAACTTCACTGATAATTCTCCATTAAATTATTGGTTAGATATTAACACCCGAAAGCTAAGCCTTGGGATTAATTTTTTGACAATCTCAGCCCAAAAAGATAATTATAGCTTATCAACTAGAATTATTACAATCTCTGTTTTTGAAAGGCAAACTTATTTAGAAATTTATATCAATAATTCAAAGTACACAACATCTCAGTTTTATAATACTTCTGTGGGTGAATATCTGAATATAACAGTGTTCTATAAAGATTTGGATACTGATTTATTCATTAATTTAGCATCAGTACAATTAATTGAATCAGGTAAACTGTATGATGTAAATGAAAGTCTATTCTTTGATTTCTATAGTATAACTTTTGAAATGGAAAAATTAGGAGCAGGCGTTAAATTTTTAACCATAACAGCAAAAAAAGACAATTATACACTTTCTACAACTTTAATAACACTAATGATTGAAGAAAAGAAAACTACAATACAATTATTTATAAATGGTACTCAATATTTTGATGGTGAGACAATAGAAGCTGAAATTAATGATAAACTCAATGTTACTGTAAAGTATCTTGATAATGTTACAAAAACATTTCTTAATAATGCAACTATTGAATTAATTGGGAAAGGTTTCTTAGATGAGAACAATATTTTAGAATATTATAATATAACTATAAATGTAATTGATTTAGAAAAACGACTTAATAGATTATCTATACGAGCACAATTAGAAAATTATGAATATGCATTAATAGAGTTCTTTGTACAAGTAGTTGAAAGAGAATCGACGGGT
>CAYPFJ010000147.1:1789-4605 GCA_964409945.1 uncultured archaeon
AATTTTCAACCATTTATCATTCAAAATATTTATATAAATATTAGACGGATTAATACGAATATAACGACAGTATCAGGAGAAACAACAATATCTACTACGCCAGGTAAATCTATTACATTAAGAATAGTATTATATGATTTAGATTTTGGTGGTAATATTACAGGAGCAACAGTAACTTATAGATGGCAATATGGCCAAGCTGATTTGACAGATCCTGATAATGATGGTATTTATGAAGCGGTCATAACAAAAGTACCAGTAGGTTCATTTGTTATTACTGTGTATGCATATTCTGGTGATCATTATAATTTTGAACCTTATGAAATAGTTTTAAGTGTAATTAGACCTAAAGAGAATACATTATTGTGGCTAGGATTACTTATCGGTATTTCAATAGCAGCAGGAGTTTTAGTATCATATCTTATAGTTTATATGCGTATATTAAGATTTCCAAAAGCCGTGAGAAAGGTTCGAAAATACAGAAAAAGTCTGAAGCGTAAAACAGCTCCTAGTGTAAGTATAATTAATCGTGAAAAAGCATTCAATTCCGTTTATAATGAGGAATTAAGCAAAGCATCCGGCACAATAAAGATAAAGCCACCATTCCGTCAGAAGAAAACGGCTCAACTAGGAGTAGCTGAAATAACAGCCCCCATTAAAGACAAACTTGTTCCATCAGATTAAAAGAAAGTAAAAGATTATCGAATAAATAAATACATACAATTAAAGAAGAGTACCTTTAATAAATGAAAAATCTTTCATTTAGTAGCTGGTGAATTTGTAAATTAGATAACCTCAAATACCATTCTTTTTTATACAAGCTAATATTACAGCATCATGATATTTTTTTTGAAAATTCAAATATTGCTTTAATGTTCCTTCTTCTTTAAATCCACATTTTTCAAAAAGATATTGAGATCTTTTGTTCTCTACAGCAATGTAGGCTTCAAGTCGGTTTAATTTTAGATGATTAAATGCAATATTTTTAATTAAATTCAAAGATTTTTCTCCCAATCCTTTATCCCAAAACGAATGAATTAACCAGATCCCAATTTGGGCTCGGCGATGTTGCCAACTTATACTCCAAAGGCTGGTAGAGCCAATTTTAACCCTATCAGCTTCAAGAATTTCTATTAAATAATTAAATTGAATTTTTACATTCCAATAATTTAAATAACTTTTAATTAATCTTTTAGATTGTTCTAATGTCTTCAATGGTCCCATAGATAAATAAGCAGTTATTCTATCGTCATTTAAGCTTTTAAAAACAAAATCTGTATCATTTTTAGAAATTTTTCTAAGAAAAAGATTTCCATCACTAATTTCTTCAACTAAATTTTTATTAGAAGTCATTTTGTCAAGTTCAAAGATAGTTATATCCTATATTGAAATTGTAATTTATAAATTTATCAAAGAAAAAGATTATGACAATGCTAAATAAAAGAAAAAATATTTTTAAAAATTTTAGACAAATTAGATTCCTTTGAAGTGCGGAGTATCTTTTACTTTTCTGCTACCACCACAGTTTTTGCAGGTACTTCCATCCTCCATTTTACCCTTTCCACCGCATACAGGACATTTAATTCTACGATTGAAAGCTAAGATACCTTCTTTAGCATCCTGACTCCCAGCAAATGTTATCCCAAAGCCCATTTGTTCCATCATTATCCCTAATTGAGGATATCGGGTACCAAATTTAACACATTTTTTAATTACAAATAATGATGTTGTTGGAGCATCTCCTAACCATTTAGCTTTCTCATGAACAAATTTTTCAAATTCCTCACCAGCAGGAGCAATCCAAGATACATATCCCCACTCTAACATTGTTTTTGCATCAAAATGCTCTCCAAACATTGCCATTCTCATTGCTCTATTGCCCCCAATTTTTGATGCTAATCTAGTGACTCCTCCGTTAGCTGAAAATATCCCTCTGTTAATTTCTGGTATTCCAAATACAGATCTATCAGAAGCAATAATAATATCACAACATAGTGTAAGTTCAAATCCTCCCCCTAATGCAAATCCATCAACTGCTGCAATTATGGGTTTAGTAAATTGTTCTAATTCATCATAATCTCTATGTCGTATTCTCATTGCTTGACTCATATGCATAGGGATATTTGGTTTTAATCTTGGATCAAATAACGCAGTTAGATCCGCTCCAACAGAAAAGGAGGGTTTTTTAGTAATTTCTTTTGTACCTCGTAATACAACTGCTCGTATTGAACCATCCCATTCCATCAATCTTAGCGCTCGAGAAATTTCAGCAACCACTTTGTCAGTTAAGGCATTTAATCTGTCTGGACGGTTTATTGAAATTACAGCATAATTTCCATCAACAGTACCTTCTCTTATAACCTTTCCTTCCTCATCTACCGCTGTTGGCCATTTAATCTTTAAATACTCAAATTTTGATTCTTCAGCCATTTTATTTTCTACCTTTTAATTTCTTTTATTTTATTTCTCATTATTTATGGTTTTAAAATATCTAGTATTATTTTTTTTCGAATTAAAAATTTTCAAATTAATTTTTTGAAATATTCGTACTTTAACATAATAAAAAAAAAATAAGAATATATAAGTTAAATTCTGTTAGTTTACTTTCTCATTTTAGCAAATTCACCTGATTTCATCAATTTACAAGGCTTTAAATATTCCTTTCCTGTCTCAGCCGCAAGTTTTTCTAGTAATTCAGACCATTCTCCATATTTATTTTTACCTGCTCCAAATGGGCCAGGAGTATTCATTCCTGCCATATTTGCATCATCGATTATTTTAAAACCACTTGCAACACCTTCTTCTAAAAGACGGCA
>CAYPFJ010000148.1:0-4386 GCA_964409945.1 uncultured archaeon
CAAATGTTGGAATTGTTCCAGCGTATATGGCCGGTATTGATGTCAAAGAATTTTTAAAAGGATTAGAAAATAGTTATGAAGTATTTTCAAAATATGAAAAACAACCATCTATAGAACTTGCAACATTTCTATTTAACTTATATAAAAAAGGTTATAATGTAGTCTTTTCAATGCCCTATTCAAAAAATCTTGAAGGAAGCATTGGATTATGGGTTCAAGGAATATCAGAAAGCACAGGAAAAGATGAAAAAGGAATGATTGGTACGTATCAATCTGCTCCAATTTGCCAACATTCTGTTTTAGAATATCTTTTGGGAGGAACCAAAGGAATCGTAATACCAATATTATGGACAATTAAAAATGAAAATCCTGATGTTTTCTTAACTTCTTCCATCAGTTATGTAGACGGTCAGAGCGCTCAGAATATAGTTAATTATCAAGCAAATGCGACATTTCAGGCTTTAATTCAACAAAGAGTACCCTCAGTAAAAATTTCAATTGAAGAACCTTCAGAGGGTAATATTGGACATCTTGTGGGATTTATTTTATCATCTATTTATTATCTTTGTTTATTATTAAATGTAAATTGGGCAAATAATCCTAAAGTAATTATAGGAAAAGAGATATGCAATGAAGCTCTTAAAGAAAAAATTACTCCTGAACAAGGAGAAAAAATAAGAAGAGAAATTGCACAAGAGAGATTTAAAGAATTTTTCTAATTTAGTTTAACAGAATTCATTTTTAATGGACTACAATAGAAAAATTATAATTAAATATGCTATACCAACTAAAATGAATGAACTATAGAATACTAATAATTGATTATCAAAGACTATCTTTCTTTTAATAAATCCAAGGTTGAGTGTAAAGGTAGAAAAAACATAGGGTGTAAGTATTCCATAGATTAATAGTGGTTGAAAATATCGTATAAATGGTTTACTAAAGAACAAAAAGAACGCCATAACTAAGATAGAAAAGAATGTAATCTCTATAATCCCTGCTTTTTTAAGCCTGAAGAAGATGTAAATTAAACTTATGATAGCAATAATTATTAGTCTAACGTACAATGGCAAAACATCTTCACCAAGTTCATTCCATAGGATATAAACATAAAAATAATTATTTATATAAAAGACTGGTGAAATAAGGAAAACAAAAACAATTGGTACTGTGCAAATTAAAAACTTTTTCATCTCTTCCCAATCTTTTTCAATTAAAAACTTGAGAAAGAAAAATCCTATAATCGGTAGTGTATAAAATTTTTGGACAGCAGAAAACGCTAGAAAAATATAAAATAAATATCTGCTCCACTCTTCTTTTCTAGGGTAAAAATATAAAATTAAAAATAAAAATATAAAAAAAAAAGAATCAGTTATGTGATAACCACAATTCTCTAAACTAAATACATTATTTAGAAAGAAAAAAGGATTTACTAAGAATAATCCATAAACATACTCCAAATTAGAGATATTAAAGCTTTTTAATACAAAGTAAAACAAAATTATAGTAACTATTTCTAAAAGAAAAGCCCAAAAGGCAAAAATTTCAACCAGTCCAAATGAGATTACTCTAAAAACGCCTAATAATGATATAGTAAATGGAGGATAATGATAACCACCTTTAAAATTAATGCCTACATCTCCCCAACTTCTTAATGGGTTTATTGTATGAGTATAGTAATAAAAAGCAAGCATAAAAAGTCTAATAAGAACTCCGGCAGCAATTAAAATTATTACTTTATGATCTAAAATCTTTTCTATAAAAGAGGGATTTTTTGTATAGTTTTGATTATTCATTTTTTATAACCCTTCTAACAGATATTATATTTAAATTTTTTAATAGAACTTATTTAAAAAAAGCATTAATTTTTGTAGCAATATACTCAATTTCCTCATCTAACAAAAATGGATGCATTGGGAGGCTGATCAACTCATTTGCATATTGTTTTGTTCTTTTATTATCAAAATGCTCAAGATGCTTAAATGGTTTTGTTTTTTCAATAGGGATTGGATAATGAATAATATTAGGTACATTATTTTTATTTAAGTAAGTCTGGAGACTATCTCGTTCTTTTACCCTAATAGCGTAAATATGATAAATTTGCTTTTTAATATAAGGCGCTGTTTTAGGTGTTATGACCTCACTATTATCTTCTAATAATTTATCGTATTTTTTTGCTCTCTCTATCCTCATATCGTTCCATTTATCTAAGTGTTTTAATTTTTCGTCTACTATAATTGCTTGAATTGTATCTAACCTATTATTCCAACCTTTATAATCATAATGGTATTTTACCGATGATCCATAATTTCTTAAAGATTTGGTCTTTTCATATAATTCCTCGTTATTTGTAGTAATAACACCAGCATCTCCCGCAGCACCTAGATTTTTACCGGGATATAAGGAAAAAGCTGAAATATCTCCAATTCCTCCAACTTTTTTATTTAAAACCATTGCTCCATGAGCTTGAGAAGAATCTTCTAAAATAAAGCAATTATATCCCTCTGCAATCTCAAGAATTCGTTTCATATTGGAGGGATGCCCGTATAGATGAACTGGAATGATTACACAAGATTTCCATCTCTTTCTATTTTTCTTTAAATATGACTCTAGAAGTTCTACATCAATTTGATAATATTCATCGCAATCTATAAGAATCAAATCATAAGTTATATCGCTAAGGTATGTAATAGGTAATGCAGTTGCTACAAAAGTATTAGCAGGAATAATTACACCGCAAGGAGATTTACTTTCAAATGCGGCCAAAGATAATTTTAACGCGTCAGTTCCGTTTGAAACTCCTACAGCATATTTTGTTCCACAATAATGAGCAAAATTTTCTTCAAATTCCCCTACAGCCTTTCCACCAATGAAATCAGATTTCTTAAAAAGCGCATCTAATCTTGGAGTGATATCATCCTTTATGACATCCCATTGTTTTGATAGATTATTAAACATTATATCCATATAGCTATCCCTCTAATATTTTTAAAGTCTCTAATGTTAATTTTTTTTGTTTAAGCAAATCTTCATTGCTAAATGTAAAAAAAGCATTAATTGAATTTTTTAATGGTTCTTGATATGCACTACATGGATAACTCAAGTTTCCTGAATAGATTGGAAAACTTATATTAGCTGAATCTTCGTACTGTAAAAACCTTTTATAATCGTCCCAAACTACAAAATATTTATCAAATTCAAAAATACATTCTCTTACTTTTTTCCTATAATGCCAGCTAGCATTAATGCTAGCAATAAATTCATTGTATTCTATTAATCCTAAAGAGCTATCGTCTTGGTTTGCATTTTTATTCCTTTTATAATCGGTCCATTTAATATTCATGGGGTCTTTCGAAAAAAGATATTGGATAATTGATACATCGTGAGAAGCTAAATCCCACCGAGCATTTACATCAAATCTCTCCGGTCCTAAATTTAATCTATTCATTAAAATACTTCTAATTTTGCCTAACTTACCGCTCTCATAGTCTCTCTTAATGGTTTCAATATGAGAATTAAAAGTAAATATCCAATTTGTAAATAAAATTGCTTTATTTTTAAGTGCTATATCATATAAAACCTCTGCTTCTGAAGTTGAAGTTGTAAGAGGTTTTTCACAGAACACATTGACGCTTTTTTCCAAAAAGTATTTACAAATATTATAATGAGTACTTGTTGGTGTTGTAATAAATACAATTTCACAATCCAATTGTTTATAATCTTTAATTGCCTTATGATTTTGATATTCACTCTTTTCTGGGAATGAAATATCACATACTATTATGTTTTCTTTTCCCATGCTTTCTAAATTCCTTAAAATAATTTTTCCCCAATACCCAATTCCAACAATACCAATTTTCATTTCAATCTTAATCCTTTATTTTTCTTATGATTTTTGCTGGATTTCCTGCTACCACGCAATTTGCAGGAATATCTTTGGTAACAACTGCTCCAGCTCCAATAATAGAATTATCTCCAACTTTTATGGGTAATAAGGTGACATTTGACCCGATACGCACATCATTACCTATAATTGTTTCTTTCATAATCCAACTCTCAAAATTTGGAGAATCAATAAAAATATCATTAGTAAACATTGTTCCATGGCTAATAAAGCAATGTTTCCCAATTGACACACCCTCACATATAAAACAATGACTTTGGATTCTAGTTCCGTCTCCAATAAACACATTTTTCTGAATCTCAACGAATGGACCAATAAAACAATTATTTCCTATTATACACCCATATAAATTAACAGGTTCAATAATTTTTACAAAGACTTTATAAACGAACTCGATGAAAAGAGTTTGAACGATATCAATATCGGGGTATTACGACCAATACTCCCTGTTTTCATACCAAAGTGCCGTGGAAAATATACCT
>CAYPFJ010000149.1:0-4322 GCA_964409945.1 uncultured archaeon
TTTCCTTTTAAATCAATTAAATTCTGAACAACACTTATTTTTTGTTGAACTTCTTTCAAAGTGCCAACAGCAACAATTTTTTCACCCTCTACACCAACCGCACTCACTAAAGGGTGTTTATCATTCATGGTTATTATTGTTCCGCCATAAAAAATACTCATTTGACATTAACTCTCTTTTTTCAAGAAGATTATAACTTCTAAAATTGTAATATAAATAAAATTTTTTTATTTTCTTCTGAGTTTCAATTCTATAGTTTTGTTCTTATCAATTTCCTCATTTTAGAAGCTTTTATTGTTTTAATATGATATTATTTACAAGCATTTTAAAAAATAAAAATATTATAAGAAAAATATTAAAAAGATGAAATAATTCTTAGGATTAATCAATAGGGAAAAATGTGAAATTTAAAAATGAAAGCATCACTTTTGAAAAAATTAAATCTAATAATTGAAGAAGCTAATGCTTTAAAAGATCAAAATAAATTCCAGAAAGCAATTCAAAAGCTTCAAGAAGCATTATATTTTATAGGGGATAAAGTTAAAGCCCCAGAAGATAAAAATACAGAAATTGAAAATATAAAAGATGCGATTAATCAAACTTATTCTGTTCAAGTTGATGGAATAGTCACACAAGCGATACATTTGACAGCACAGAAAAAATTTGATAAAGCGAAAGATGAGTTTCAAAATGCTCTTCAAGTTTGTGATAATATAGATGATCCTGATCTTCAAAAAGCCGAAAAAGATGAAATTAATAAACTAATTGGTGAAAATGAAATTGAAAAGTTATTAGTAAGAGGACTTGAATTAAAGAATCAGAATAATCTAGATGAAGCTGTTGAAATATTTAAAAAGGGATTTGAAATTGCAGAGAAGACATATGATTCAGATTTTAAACCTGAAGCTTTATCCAGGATTAAAAAAGAGATTACGATAATTTATGATTCTCAAATCGATGATATTGTTGAACAGGGCAAAAAGTTCAAACAAGACGGTTATATTGATGATGCCATTAAAAAATTTGAAACTGCATTGCAAACTATTGAAACATTCTTTGATCCTGGAGAAAAGAAATCACAAATTATTACTATTAAAAATTTGATTAATGAAATATATTCTAATCAAATTAAACCTTTAGTAGAGAAAGGCAAAGAGTTAAAAAACCAAAATTTAACTGAACAAGCTAATTCAGAACTTCAGAATGCTGTCTCTTTAATAACCAAAATGTATGATTCAGATCTTAAAAACCTTGAAATTAGTTTAATTGCCGAAGTTTTAAATCCAATTTATCTTGAACGCATTAAGCCATTAGTAGAAAAAGGAAGATATATAACACAACAACAAAAATTTGAAGAGTCAGTAAATTCCATTAATGAAGCGGTTGATTTATTCCAACAAGCTCTTGGTATTGCTCATTATATGGTATCTTCAGAAAGAAAAGAAATAAAAATCAAGGAAATTAGCAATCTAATCAATAATGCTTGTACTTCTGGAATAAACGTAATCAAAAATAATTCTATTCAATTTATTGTTCAAAAGAAATATGATGAAGCGATAAGTGGTTTATATATTGCCTTAAGTCTAGCTAAAAGAATGGTATATCCTGAAGAGGAAAACCCAGAGTTGGAAAATCTTAAAAATTTAGTCAACAAGGTTTATTCTGCTGAAGTCACAGAGGTTGTAAATAAAGGAAGTAAATTAGTAGAACAAAAAGATTATGAAAAAGCAATAAAGGCTTACAATGACGCATTAACGATGACCAATAAAATGTACTTGACAAATGAAATGGAAAAAGAAGTGGCTTTGATAAAAAGTTTAATA
Source organism: uncultured archaeon (assembly GCA_964409945.1). Taxonomy (GTDB): domain Archaea; phylum Asgardarchaeota; class Lokiarchaeia; order Sigyniarchaeales; family SOKP01; genus Loki-b32. Next base: position 1,824 of record CAYPFJ010000149.1, read on the forward strand.
TATGAGACCGAAGTAAAACAATTAGTTGGAAAGGGGGAACTAACAGAAGAACAAAAGTTAAAAGAAAAAGGGATCGAGAAACTCAAAAAACGTTTAGATTATGCCCAATCTATTGACGATCCGGGTCGAAGAGCTGCAGAAATGAGTAAAATTAAAAAATTAATTGATGATGTTCATTCTGAAGAAATCAAGTTGTTAATCGAACAGGGAAATCAGCTCGCTGATTTAAAAAAATACGATGACGCCTTCAAATTCTATGAAAAAGCGTTAAAAGTCAATGAATTGATGGAATTACCAGATGTTAAAAATAAAGATTTAATAAAAAGATCTTATAAAAATGAACTTATTAATAGAGCGAAATTAGAAATTGAAAATAAGAATTATGATAATGCCATTGAAAACTGTAAAAGAGCTTTAGATCTTGATGAGATATTTGTTGAGGCATATTATCATATAGGACTCGCGTATAGCCATAAGAAAAAACATGACGTGGCAATCGAAAATTTTCAAAGAGCCGTTGATTTTGATAAAAATCATAAAAATTCTTGGAACTCAATGGGATTAGCGTATGAAGCAAAGGAAGATTATGAAAATGCCCTCATAAATTTAAGTAAAGCAGTGGAAATTGATTCTAGTTTTGCGGATGGTTGGTATAATCTCGGGAATGTGTATAAACAAAAAAAAGAATTTGATAGCTCGATTTCTAATTATACTAAAGCAACTGAAATAAACCCAGAATTCGCAAAAGCATGGTTTTTTATGGGATGTGCTTATTTCGATAAAAAAGATTATAACAATGCGATTCAATACCTTGAAAAAGCTATTAAGATGGATCCAAATCTAGCTCAAGATGTTAATCCTCTAATTAAAGATTTAAAAATAAATCTTGATAAACTCAATGAAAGCCTTTCAATGTCTTTTATTAATAGATAATCTTTCTTTTATATATATTTTGAGAGTTTTACTATAGAAAAACCAAATTCTAAAGCAGAAGACTGATACATTTACAATTTAATCTTCTTTAATGAATAATTTTTTAGTAAAAATTAAAAAAATAAAAAAATAGTTATTCGATTTTCTTTAAGTGTCTTAAGCCCATAAAGAATAAGGGAAGAGATATTAGAAGATGTATGGAAATGAATAATATAGTGGGAGTTAATTCCCAAGCAACGAGGTCAGGTAATTTATCCCCCAACCAAACCATTAAGAATATAAAACCCATGAATACCCCCATTTGGATGCTTATAAGCTTAAAGATGTTCATTCCCATGTGTTTTCCCTTCTCTTCGAATGCAGGACTAAATCCTTGTATTCCAATCGCTTCAATCAGTACTATTATGCCATACGATAAATAAGCTATGAAAAAAACAACCACATAAAACGCATCAAATTTAAATAGGATTGTAAAGAATATAGTCACTCCAAGAGTTAATATCATATTAATAATAAACATCGCCAAAATATAGGAATAGACCAGACTATCAACGTTTCTTGGACTCCGTTTATATACCCAAAGCAAGTCTTTACTCCCTACAAAGATGAAGCTTCCTAGCATGATACCATATAGCAGCCCTCCCATGAATACTACCATTAGCCTTGTAAATCCACCCGATAGAAAACCACCTGGAGCTTCTCTCATAGAAAATGAGAAGACTAAACCATAAACGCACGTAAGACCGCCCAAATAAACTAATTTGACAATATTTTCCTTTTTTCGGAAAAACTCCTTGAACTGAGTAATTATTAATCCCTCCCATTTTGCACCAATAATCCGTCTATTGAATTTATAAAAGATATTCTCTTTTTCTATAACAGAACTCACTTTTTCAATACCCCCTTCAAGTGTGTAGAAGTTATCTGCTTTTTTATAAGAAGCATATAAGATCAATATAGGTACAAGAATCACAAGTGCTAGACTGATCCAAATATTTAAGATATAGGTGTCTAATAATATGGGATCGAACGTATAGAGTATAACATTAGAGAACCATAGAGCTGGATACCACATAAAATAATTTTTCAGTTCTGGATGTTCCATGATGAATTGGAAACCAAACTGTAAAGTGTAGATAAGTGCAACCATTCCAATTGAAAGGAGTATCAATAGCGCTTTAGCAATATCTCGTGCTTTTTCACTCTGAGCAATTTTATGTTCAATCCAACTCATTATTATGGTACCAATTAAGGTTGCCAGAAATACAAGCCCAAATACACATCCATAAATTACCAAGGTTTGTGCAAACGTCAAGTTAAAAATTGGATTCAACATGTTTACCAAGATAGGTGTAAGAGCAAATACGTAAGAGAAAAGTATAGGTATCTTTCCTAAGAACTCTCCCAAAAAAATATCCCCTGCGGTGGTTGGGGATGCCAACAGGATTTCTTTAAACCCTATCTCGGTTTGACGATATATATTATTTAGAGGATAAATCATAACCATAATAAAAAATATCATCATCAACTGTTCAATAATCATCGCAATGGAGGGGATTAAAAACT
>CAYPFJ010000150.1:0-1658 GCA_964409945.1 uncultured archaeon
GATAAAACTGATCAAGTTGCAATGAATTCTATTAATCCAGAAAGGAGTGCTCAAGATAGAGATAATTATATATGGATAAAAGATGCAAAAAAGAATAATTTAGTAGTGGGTACAAAAGCCAGAATATTATATGCAGATGCTAAAGAAAGAATAGATATAGCTTTAAAATTTAATGAATTAGTTAGGAAAGGAGAAATCGGGCCAATAATGCTAGGTAGAGATCATCATGATGTTTCTGGAACAGATTCTCCTTTTAGAGAAACATCAAATATTAGAGATGGAAGTAATGTAATGGCAGAAATGGCAGTTCATTGTTTTACTGGTAATGCAATTCGTGGTATGACTTACGTTGTTTTATCAAATGGAGGTGGGGTTGGTATTGGAAAATGTTTTAATGGTGGTTTTGGATTAGTTTTAGATGGTTCTGAAAAAGTTGATGAAATTATCAAATCAGCTATAGAATGGGATGTAATGGGAGGTATAGCAAGAAGAAGCTGGGCTAGAAACAGTAATGCTTTTGAGACGGCTTATACTTGGAATATCGAAAATGAGAATAGAGGGCATTTAACATTGCCTTTTATAGCAGATGATAAAGATTTAGATAATATTATTCAAAATTATTTAAAAAACTCAAATAAAAAATAAATCGATTTAAATTGTTTAAAAAATTTAAATGGAAGAATGTCTAACTTTTAGATTAGTCTAATAATTATAGTCAGAAAGTGAATCATAGTGAACAATTATTTTAGATATGGAGTAGAAAAATTAACTGTAGGAAAAGCTTTAGAAATATCAAGAGGTTCTATTAAAGGTATTCTAACTGAAGAGGTAAATGAACGAATTCTTCAAAATTACAGGGCTGTTCAATCAATTGCTAATGGAGAAAAACTAGTTTATAGTATCAATACAGGATTTGGACCTCTATGTAGAACTAGGATATCAAAAGAAGAAACAGGAAAATTACAGGAAAATCTTCTTAAAAGTCATAGTGTAGGTGTTGGATCACCTATAGAATCTGAAATATCAAAACTGATGTTAATACTAAAAGTTCATGCATTATGTATGGGATATTCTGGAATTTCCCTTAAAGTAGTAGAAAGAATTTGTTGGCATATTAATAATAATTTTATCCCATTAGTTCCTAAGCAGGGTTCAGTTGGTGCATCTGGAGATTTAGCACCATTAGCTCATTTATTTTTACCATTAATTGGATTAGGATTTTTAACCCAAGATGGCAAAAATTATACACCAACCGAGAAAATATTAATCGAACAAAAGATGAATCCCCTAGAGCTTCACGCAAAGGAGGGTTTAGCTTTAATTAATGGCACACAATTTATTTCCGCATATGGGGCAAAAATATCTGAAAAATTTTCAAATTGTCTAGATCATGCTGATCTTATTAGTGCTTTAACGCTTGAGGGTTATTTAGGTTCACCTCAACCTTTTGTAGAGAAATTAATAAAATTACGACCTCATAGGGGGGCAATAATAGTCGCAAATAGAATTAGAAAATTTCTGGAGAATTCCCAATTTGTTGAGTCTCACAAAGATTGTGAACGTGTTCAAGACCCTTATTCTATTAGATGTATCCCACAAGTCCATGGGGCTTCTAGAGATGCTTTATTGCATTTGAATGAAAAATTAGAATGTGAGCT
>CAYPFJ010000150.1:1758-4178 GCA_964409945.1 uncultured archaeon
GGAGGAGGACAAGAAGATCATGTAAGTATGGCTCCCATAAGTGCAAGAAAAGCTTTTAAAATATTAAATAATCTAGAAAAAATACTTGCAATTGAATTGTTATGTGCTGCTCAAGCATTTGATTTTAGGAGACCATTGAAATCTAGCATAATTTTAGAAGAATGTCATAAATATATACGAAATCAAATACCTCACATCAATGAAGATACTATTTTATCCGAATATATTAACTCCGCATTAGATATAATCAAAAGTAATGAATTATTAAAAATCTCGCAAAAAATATAAGAGATTGATCAAACTGTTTGTAGCATCAACATATTCAAAAAAAGAAGTTTTTACTAGTGTTGATCCAGATCTAGTTGTATATCACTGTAATGAACTTGTTACTATGAACACAAAATATGGTGCTCCAAGAATAGGCGGAGATATGTCCAAATTAGCAATTATTAATGATGGAGCAGTAGCAATTAAGGATGATAGAATTATTTTTATAGGTACTACTGATGAACTTATATCAAAATTTGAATTTGGGAAAATTCCTACCAAAATAAATGCCACAAATAAGCTGGTTACTCCCGGATTTATCGATCCGCATACTCACATTATTTTTGATGGTACACGAGAAAATGAATTATCAATGAAACTTGAGGGAAAGACATATATTGACATTTTAAAAGCAGGAGGAGGAATTTTAAAGACTGTTCACAAAACTAGACAAGCACCATTAGAAAAATTAGTTGAAAATGGTAAGAAAATCTTAGATAGAATGATGTTATACGGAACAACTACAGTAGAGACGAAATCTGGTTATGGCTTAACTACTGAAAGTGAAATTAAGCAATTAAGAGCTATAAAAATTTTAAATAAACAACACCCATTAGATATAATTCCAACCTTTCTGGGAGCACATGCAATACCTCCAGAATATAAAGATAAAAGTGATGACTATGTTAGACTAATTATCTCAGAAATGATTCCTCAAATTGCGAAAGAAAATCTTGCTGAATATTGTGATGTTTTTTGTGAAGAAGGGATTTTTACAAGAAAACAAACAAAAAAAATATTGAAAACAGCTATTAGATACGGTTTAAAACCTCAGATTCACATTGATGAGATTGTGGATACAAAAGGTGCATTATTGGCTTCTGAAATAAAGGCAATTCAAACAGGCCATTTACTTAAATCTAATGATGAAGGTTTAAAAGCTATGGCAGAAACGCGAGTTATCGCTACATTATTGCCAGGAACACCATTTTGTTTGATGTTAGATGACTATGCACCTGCAAGAAAAATGATAGAATTAGGAATACCTATTGCTCTAGCAACTGATCTTAATCCAAATTGCTGGACAGAATCAATGCAAATGATAATTACTTTAGCTTGCTATCATATGAAGCTCTCACCAGCAGAAGCACTCACAGCAGCAACTATTAATAGCGCGTGTGCAGTACAAAGACAAGATGAGATTGGGAGTCTTGAAATTGGAAAAAAAGCAGATTTAATAGTTTTTGATGTACCTAATCACCAATTCTTACCTTATCATTTTGGCGTAAACTTAGCATTAAAAGTAATAAAAAATGGAAAAATAGTAGTTGATAACGATTTCTCAACTTAATTTCTTAAAAATCAAAATAATATTCTAATAAATGTTTTTCTTCTAGTTTTTCAGGTTTATCAAGTTGCAAGTAATATTCTAATGAGTTCAGAACCGCACCTAGTGGCAATACCCCTACTAACTCAGTACCTATTATTGATACTCCATATCGAGCAGCTTCTATTTTTACTAGTTCTATTTGTCTATATAATGGAGTTTTTCTATAATTAATATTTGAAATTCCAACTTGTACATAATCTCGATTTGCAAATTCTGTACCCATCGCTTTTATATTTACTAAGCCTCCAGAGCGTAAGTGAATAGCTTTAGCTACTTTCCTAGCAATTTTTACATCTTTAGTACCTAAATTAATATTAAAGCTTATTAATGGATTTCTTGCTCCAGTTATTAATGCACCTGCGGTAGGATGAAACTCAGATGGACCAAAATCAGGTTGCCTCTCTGGATCCGTTTTGATAGCTTCTTTAAGTTTTTCATATTCCCCCTTACGAATATTATCAATATTTTTTCTCTCCATTTTTCGAGCAGATTCTTCATAAAGGTACACAGGTATTCCTTCTTTTGCCATGGTTTCAGCAAATTTTATGGACAACTCTATACATTCTTCCATTGTGACATTTTGTGCTGGTACAAAAGGAACTACATCAACAGCGCCAATTCGAGGATGTTGGCCTTTATGTGCATTCATATCAATTAATTCAATAGCTTTTTTAGCAGCATCGATATTTGCATTTAAAACAGCTTCAGGAGTTCCAACAAAAGTGATAACAGCTCTATTATAATCAGAATCATATTCAACATC
>CAYPFJ010000151.1:0-4140 GCA_964409945.1 uncultured archaeon
GGAAATTCTATTCATTCAAAAGTATCAAAAAATGATGCAAAAAGAAGAAGAAAAGCTATTCAGAAGAATAAAGTAGAGCGAAAGAAAGAAGAAAAGAAGTTTCGAGAACGCCAAAGACAGAATTTTAGACCAATAATAAAGGAGGGTTCTTCTCACGATGATTGATCAATCTAAATATCTTAACTATTTGCTGCAATCGTATAAAATTCCAGAGTTAAAGAGTATTTGTAAGCATTACGAGATTAAGGGATATTCCACGTTTAAGAAACAAGAATTAATCGCTTTTATCGTGGATTCATTATCAATCGAAGAACAGCAGGAGTTTATCAAGACAAATGAATTAGAAATTATTGATAAAGAATTCAATATGGCCCTCAAAATAATTCGAAGATCCACTCCCGAAAAACTAATTTCGCTTAAGGTCATGAATAAAGAGTTAGGAGAGTTAGAAGTAAAGTTTCAAGGGAGAGATTGGGGAACAAGCGCCTTTCTAAGCATCAATGAAGACAATATCGATGATCCAGAAAGAGATTGTGATTGTATTATCGGTTCCAATATGGGATTTTGTATGCATTATTGGGTATGTTTTTTATTTTGTCTGAAGAAACAATTTTTCAAGCTTAAAGATTGGAAATTGACTCCTTTTCCAACGAACTTAGGCACCATAATTAAGCTCAATGAATACCTTAAGGCATGAAATAATAATTATATATAAGATTGTAACAATCTCATTAAGGGATGGTGGGTTTTTCTTAATATTTCTTTTTTTTCTTTACAAATTATGTTCACTAAGTCTTTAAGTGTAGTAAACTTTTTTATTGAGCAATCCATCAGTTATAAAGTCTTGTTCGAAGACTTTTTAAAAAATCCTTTGTCATTTGTTCTCCTGATATTGTAGTCCAAATTTTATCAGGTTCGAATTTTTTGTGTTCTATTAGCCCACGATTAAGTAGTTTGGTTATGATGTATTTTAAATGGTCTTGATACTGACTCAAAAAGCGTTTAAGCTCATTAATGGTTGCATATCCTTTATTTACTGTTAATTCGTAAATTCTAATTAGGATTTGTGCAAACAACACTGTTTTTTTAATTTCTCTCTTATTCTTAGAATAATAATCACAGTATGCTATATAATATTCTTCAAATTTACATGCATCTAATTTTCTACATTGTTTTACTTTACATATATTACAAGGGTATGAGAATCTCATTTTCTATTAAAATTTTGATTATTTTAAAGAATCATTTAATTCAACATTTTTAAAGAAAAATCCTAATCGAATATTTTTATTTAGGTTTCATCACCTACCAATATTTAGAATTTATTCATGGATATATAGGAGAATGCGATGTCTCGTTATATTCCTAACTTTCCATGATAAATTTAGTATTACCTCTCTTAGCTGATTGATTTTAGCATTTTTTCAAGGATCGGGGTGAATTTGTTGATTTGGACAATGATCAATCTCTTGATGAGTTTGCTGAAGAACTTTTATTAAGTAGTTTTTTCCAATAATCGTATTAGTATTTTTTGCAATTGATTCAATGTTTCGCTCTCCACAATATCCTCACATTCTCCTGAAAATTCCATAAGAAAGTTTTGGATTTGCTCCTCTTTGTCCATTTTAATTGGTTCTTCAATTGCTTCCGTCTTTTTCTCTACGATTTGATTGATGTACGGCTTTAGAAGTATCAGCATTTTATTAATGAGATCGTTTTTTTCTTGTATTCCGAGTTGGGTTAATTTATATTCAGTTCGATCATCCCCCGCGAAGTCCCCTTTTTTTTCCAACACTTCAATAAAATCTTGTTTCAATAAAGTTTTCAATTTTTTATACATGGTATCATAGCCAATATCTGGAAAATGATTTCGAATGATTTTTGATGTTTTAAATTTCTCAGGAGATAAAAATAATAATAATTCAATTGTGTCCAAAGATCCAAAAAGGATTTTTTTACTCATAATTAAGGTTTTTTCCAAGACTGTACTATATTACATATAAGTATGGATATTATTAAAGTCTACTCTTAGCTTTGTTCCAGATTAATCTTTGCTATGAAGAAGACTAAAAATCCTATGGAATCGTTTGTGGTAAGATATAACGCTTTTCCTCATAAGATTATTACAACTATCCTTTTTTTCAGTTTTGAGAAAATTTACAAATCTTGGGAGATCTTATACTTTATAAAATAAGATAGCTAATATTTTTTTATGACAATTAATTCAGAAAAAGAGGGTACCATGAATTTTGCCACCTTAGAAACGCAATTTTTCAATCTGTTAGATAAGTTAGAGATTTATGATAATAATTCTGATATATTATCCCTTTCAATACAATTAAAGCAGATTGCAGAACAATGGCTAGGATTTCATATTTCTACCACGTTTGATCACCTAATAGATAAAGAAAAAGTAAAGCAGTTAGAGTCAATTATTAATAAGTATCCGCAGATCCAGAATGAATATAAAAATATAATAGATGCATACACATTCAAGAAGCCTACTACAAGTATGGAATTATATAATATTCCTATTCAACAAGTGTTTGATATTTTAAGAGACTTGGAATCCTTCTTTTTTGTTGCTCATGTACCTTTCCGAGGAACTTCATAAATTTGGTATTACAAAAGAAATTAAGAGTTTATGGAGAACTGACTCATAAGAACCCCACAATCGAAGATTAATAATCCCACACCCTCATTTGAAATTAATTGACGCAAAACAATAATAGCTTATACCCAAAAACAAAATCCTTATTAAAATATGTTAAAATCCAAAAATTTACCAGCTAAGACAAGTGATATTAACAAACCCCTACCCGTAGGTTTTCGCCACATTAATTTTAGAACATTAAAAGACTCCTACAAGGTCAGAATCTTAGAGAAGAAAATTGAAGTTATGGATACACCCGATTTTATAGATATTTGCCAAATGTTCAATCATTCTATTGAAGACATCCAATTCGAAAAAGACCAATTGATCACATATTTAAACATCTTAAAGCAAGATCTTTCTAAACCTCAGAAGCCTAAAAAGAAATTTACTAAACCCCCTCTTAGTCTTTCAGTTATTAAATCCACTCTTACTATTCAAAACACCTTATTTAATACTTCCTTAGATTCAGAGTTAGAACGAATTTATAACCAATCTCTTCAATTTCTAAAACAGCTCTATAATATTGATGAAAATCAAAAACAATTATCCAAGACTCATAGGTTAATCTACCAATTGAGAGATATTTTAGAAAATGATGTGAAACCTCTGAATGACGAGAGAAAAGAACTTAGCTTAAAACTTAGAACAAATCCACAAGATACTGAACTTAGGCACAGAATAGAAAAGATTGAGAACTATATGATTGATTACGTCTCCAAAATATACCATCCTCTGACCAAACCTTTAGATAAGATGATAACCCCACTTACTAACAAAATTATTGCTTTTTTCAAAGTTATTGACAATATTAACAAGAAACTTAAAACCCTTGATTTTGATTTTTCTGAATTTTACTTGGATGACGGGTTAGATCTTATAATTAAGAAGAAAAATACGTGTCCTAGGTATATCATTTATGATGAAAACGAGGTACTTCTAAAAGTTCCAAAAGGAGAATATGACACCTGTAAAGGCATAAAGTTTATCATAATTTCTCCTATAAGAATTCTCAATTATTCCGACCTTGCCACCACACAGAAAAAACAAATTAACGCCTTGCTCAAACATATTTTAATAAAGGAATTTCTACTCTTAAGAGAGGTAATAAAGAAATGAGTTATAATTGTAGTTTTAAAGGATATAATAATGTATTCGATCTAAGTCAAATATCGGAATATGAGAATTATCTGAAAGAACAAGAGCAAATCGATGAGAAATTAACTAAATTCCTTAACTCTCTTTTTTCAAATTAAATTAAAATTATATTAGCTTTGCAATTTTTTCACAAGTTCGTTTGCAATCTAAAAATATTAATCCTAATCTTACATCTTTCGTTGTAGAAACAGTTAATACTGCATTTGGGCCAGCTTGTAGAACTAATAAATAGCCTTGATCACCACGAATATACAATTGGTCAAACTCACCTTTCTCCATCTCGATAACCGCCCTTTCGGCAAGTGAGAGAAGCGCAGCAGTCATAGCAG
>CAYPFJ010000152.1:0-4059 GCA_964409945.1 uncultured archaeon
AGGAGTTATTTCTTTTTGAATTTCATCAATTTTTAAGTCATTTTTAGTTAAAATATTTTTATACTTTTTTTTTGCTATCTTTTTTCTTTTAGCATCATCTTCTGCTAGTCTAGTTTCTAAGGTTAAAGCATTTTTTTCTTCATATAAAGAACAGAACTCTCTAATTTCATTAACCGGTATATATTTTGTTGATAAAACTGTAGTATCAACTTTCTTTCTTGTTTTAATTACCAATACGTATATTGATGCAATCAGTGATATTATTAATATGAATATAATAGGTCTCAATAATATATCGAATACATCAATAGTAAATGTAAATTGTACTATTTTTCTTTCCAAAGGGCAAACCGTTTCAGATAGGAATGAAAGAGTTGTAGCACCCTTAGACATCATAATAGCTGTAGGAGATTCGGTAATTGAATTGATACTACTGCAAGCCTCAATAATAATGTTGATATTCTGGTTTTTACCAAGAAAGTTATAATTTGTTGTTAATAAATCAATTTGAATTGATTGCTCAAACCAATTTAAAGAAACATAATTTTCAAATGGTAAGTCATACTCAATATTAAATTCAAAATTTGTATTTGGTTTAAGAGTTTCTCGATTAATATATAAAACAATTGTTACAGTTTTATAATTAGATTCACCTTGATCATCTATCTTTGTACCTTGGATTTCACCTAAATCATCAAAAACATAAAGATTTGTGGCAGCTTTAGGAATTTTTAATGTGAAGGTATTAATTGCTTTATATCCTAAGTTTAATAATAAGTAGTCCTCTTTTACTTTAATAATCCCCCATGGAGAGATAAAAATTTCACGATTAACTTCTTCCATCTCTACTTTTGAATTATCATTATCAATGAAATGTATTAAGGCTTCCTTGTTTTCACCCAAATTTTCTAAAAATGGGGATATAAAATCAACATCCAATTGATCTTTAATCGAATCAAAATCATATGAAATATAAGAAAGTGTAGGATTTACAAAACCCCATCCTCCATCTACTGATGTTGCCGTAGTAGGATAATGGAAGATCGCAGAAGCTTCACCTTCTATATTATATGGTACCAATGGATAAACTATTGGATAATAAACTACGTGTTGATTATCTTCCAGAAAGCTGTATGAAATAACATTTTTATAGGTATGTGTAAATTTAACGTCCCTAATTTGATAGGGTAGCAATGGAGAATCAAAATAAATTATTATCATCTGATTTCCATTCATTATTGTTGATGAACTGTCTGATAGTAGAGTATTATCACTAATTCCCGTGGCTTTAAAAAAGATTAGATCTTCAGATATATCTATAGGAATCCCAAAAAATATTGAAGTTATAGGTTGATTATTTAAATTTGTAAATGTTATAGTATCTTCTATAGATAATAACCCATATTTAGTTATAGTAGCGTTCCTATATAATTTTGTTATTATAATATTTTCTATTCCATCCAAGTCGGCAGAAGATTGTGGAATCTTGTTATTATTATAATCTGTTAAATCTATTTCTGTATTATCAAACACATATGATAATGCAACTATAATTAACAGTAATCCTATTAAAATTAATAAAAAATCTTTTCTTTTCAATAAATGACAACATTTTGTACTGTAAATTATCTAAAAATAATTAAAACAAGATATAAAAATTTTCCAATTTTTTTTTTTAATATCAAGATAAAATTTTATATGGTTTTGGCAATTAATCTAAAACAAAGTTATTACAAATTTTAGTAATATTTTAAATTATGTCATCTCGTGGAACTGAGTCAAGACGTAAAAAAAGAAGAAGTGGTAGTGCCCCAATGCCAATGGGAGGAGCAGGATTGATGAGATTTTTTCAAGATAGCTCAGTTGGGATTAAAATAGGACCTATAAGTACAGTTATATTATCGGTAGCTCTGATACTGATTGTGATATTAGCACACATAGGTGTGTTTAATTGGTTATTCATACCTGGTGGGGGATAATTTATGATAAATAACTGTTTATTGTTGAAAATGAATGAAAATTTCAGAATTTCAGAATTTAATTAAAGATCTTTATTTCAAGGCAGACAAACATAGAGGGATTGACGCTACTTTTATTTGGTTGATAGAAGAAATTGGTGAATTTGCTCGTATTTTAAGAAGTAAGGAAATTAACACGAATGATGCCTCAGAAGAATTATCAGATATTATTGCTTGGACAAATTCTATAGCAAATTTACTAGATATCGATCTTGAATCTGCAATTTCAAAAAAATATCCTGGTGTATGCGTTAAGTGTAAATCAAATCCTTGCATTTGTGGGAATTAGGTTTTTTTTCACTCAGACCTTGAAGAATATTGATAATTTCAGATCTCATAACGCGTCAAATTTTTAAATAAAAATAATATCATTTACAAAAAAAAATAAAACATTGTTATCATTTTTGTGTTTACAATGAGTCTTTCTGGAAAGAGAATTTGGATTGATGTTGAACAACCCAAAACTGCAATAATGTTTAAGTCTCTCTTAAAAATGTTTGAAAACGAAGTTTCTGAGTTATTAACTACTGCTCGAGATTATGATTCAACTTATCAAATTCTAGATGATTCTAAAATAAGATATAAAAAGATTGGAATGCATGGTGGTGAAAAATTAGAAAATAAGTTAGAAACATATATAGATCGTTTGAAGTCTCTTTTTCCAATAATAAAAAAATTTTCTCCTGATTATTTTGTAACTTTTTTATCTGTGGAAGGGACGAGAATCGCATATGGATTAAAAATTCCTTCTATAGGGATGAATGACGAACCTCGAAATGAACCTGTATGCAAACTAATCCATCCATTTATAGGAAATATAATCACTCCAGAATGTATACCAAAAGAATTATATGTAAAACTCTATGCTGACCCAGAGAAAATTATAAGGTATAATGGACTTGATGAAATTGCTTGGATTTCGGAATTTACTCCTAATCCAAATATTCCTAAGAATTTTGATCTAGAAGTAGGAAAATATGTGATAATAAGAACTGAACCATCTTATGCTTCATATCTCATTCATAAAATTAAACCCGAAGAAACTCAGATTAAAAAATTTTTTCCTCCAATTTTCAAAGAATTTCCAAATTATAAATACTTTCTTTTAGTTCGTTCAAGAAAACAAGAACTCTCTCTCTCAAAAGGACTTAAAAATCTTAGTAAAGAAAATAATATTATCATAACTCAGTATTTACCAAATATTGTGGATTTGTGTTTCTATGGAGCATTAGTAATTAGCGGAGGGGGGACAATTGTGAGAGAATCAAGTTTATTGAATGTGCCTAGTATTGAATTTTTTCCCGGAGAATCAGCACCGCAGGACAAATTTTTAATAAAAAATGGTTTTCCTTTAGAACACTTACAAGAGTCGAATCACATAATTGAAAGAACTATAGATATCCTTAATCATGGTCCTACTGCAGGTAGATTTAAGATAAATTCGTTTAAAAAAAAAATTAACCAATTTGAAAATCCCAATAAAATTTGCTTTAAACACGTTAAAAGTAAATTAAAAGCTAAATAAATAATTGCTGAATAATGTTTATTTATTGTAAATAAATTTTTGATAAAGAATTTCAAGTTTTTTACCTACTTCATCCCAGGAATATCTTTTTATAAATTTCTGTGCTTTTTTGATTAATAATTGCCTTTTCGAGTCATCTTGCAATAAGTTAACTATCGCTTTTGCTAATTCTTTAGGATTTCTAGGAGGCACTAAAATAGCATGATCTTTTAAAACTTCTCTATAAGCAACCAATGATGAACAAATAACAGGTGTTCCACAAGCAATTGCTTCGATTGGTGTTAAACCAAAACCTTCTGAAGCATAAGAATATGTTACGAATATGTCGCCCATTGAAAAATATGCTGGAATTTCTTTTTCAGCAATAAAACCAACAAAGTAAATATCCTTGAATTTCTGCTTCCATTCCTTGTAAATTTTTTCCATATAAAAATCTGGTTTACCTCCCATAACTAAATTGAGTTCGGGGATCTCTTTCTTTGCTATTTTATAAGCTTTAATAATATCATTTACTCC
>CAYPFJ010000153.1:0-4058 GCA_964409945.1 uncultured archaeon
CAAAAAAACTATAAAATCTTTTTAAGAGAAGTTCAATCAAAATTTAGTATTATATTTTTTATTGGTACATTTTTTCCAATAGGATTATGTTTTTTGATATTATTTCAATTAATTAACTTAATAATTCTAATCTTACTAATTCCTCTCTATTTGTACTTCTTAAATTTTTTAAGTTCCAAATTTGTTCATAAAAATACTTATTTGATTGGTTTTCTAAATAATAACTCAAATATAGAAAAGAAAAAATTTAATGAATTTTTATTGTTTTTAAAAAGTTTTGCGATGAATTTAAAAAACAATATTTCGCCTGAAAAATCTTTTTTAAAATCATACACGCAGAATAAAAATGAATATGAGATTCTTAAACAAACCATAAAAAATCAATTAACTCGTCTCTTGAATTTTAATTGTTCATTTCATGAAATAATCCAATTTTTTAAGTTAGAACTAAAATCTATACGTTATAATTTAATCTTAGATGCAATCGAGAAATTTTTAGATGAAAATTCAAAGCTATCTTCTGAAAAAATAATTGATATTATAAACCTTGTATATAAACATCAAAAATTGGAAAAAAAACTAAATTTAATTATAAAAGGAGAGAAATTTAAAATTTTCTTCTTCATTTTTCTCCTACCGATTTTAATTGGGGCAATTTCAGGAATGTTTCCTTTTTTTGTGGTAATGACAAGAAATATAAATTCAGTAACTCCTATAATTTCAATTGGTTTTAATAATATAATAAATCTTTACTATATAATCTTACTATCTTTCGTATTTATCTCAAGTATATCCATTACTTCCAATAATTTCTTGAATATTATTAAATACCAGAACAAATTTTTAATAATCATAATTTCTAACTTACTCTTCATCTTAACGTTTATCTCTTCATTTATAAATATAATGAATATTGTCTAAAGTAAGATAATGCTTAATTAAGAAATTATGAAAAGATAGAATAATTCTATAACTAAATACATCCCAATAAACATATTTATGAGTTTAGAATAAAAAAAAAGGAATTTGAAAAAGTTAACGTTTTCTAAATTATTAATATATACAAAAATTTCAAATTTATATATTACTAAATAAAAGGGAACTAATATAATTAGGAAAATTAATAAAGAAATCAAAGTTGTTAGCATATCAACAGAAATTGCAGAATATATAAAGATGAATATAATTATACTAAACATCAATAAAAACTCAAATAAAAAAATACTGAACTCTAACATTTCTTAAACAATATGATTCTTAAAGTATTTAAAGGACTCATAATATAATTGCAAATTAAATTTTTAACAATACTGATCTGAATTAACCTTATTATATTTGGTAAAATTAAGTTTTTATTAACGATATAATTGTTACAAAAGATTATATAAGAAAAAACGCTGATTAATATTATGAGAAATTTAAAATTGAAAGGGCTTAAGTATAGCAAGGGGAAGTATCACCTATATAATGATCGATTTGTATTTTTTCCCCCTCAAGTACTCGATATTTTATCCTCTATTTATGGAGAAGGGGTAAAATCTTTATTAGTTTGGCTCGGTAAGAAGGCAGGTTGGACATTAATTCAGAATTGGGATGAAAATTTAAAACCAAAAACATTAGAAGATCTAATGAATCAATGCTGTAATATTTTGAGTAATCATGGATGGGGGCGTTTCGAACTAAAAAAAATTACTGAGGATTTAATAATCATAGATCTTTTTCATAATATTTCCTCAGAATTGGAAAACAAATCTAAATATTTCTGTTATTTTGTGACGGGATTATTAACTGGTATTGGAGAATTTGCACTTTATAGAGTAAATGTGTCTGAAACTCAATGTTGTTTAGAGGAATTAAGATTAGATTACTGTGAATACAAAATAGAAAGGATAAAGTAAATAAAAGCCTCACCAAGGATCCCATTCTTCTGGATTCAATTCCTCATTATCATTGTCTTCAATCTGTTTTTCAGTAGTATCAGTCTTTATTTGAAATAAATTACCATTTAATTCTGGTACTTCTTCTTGAGTCTCTTGTTGCTCATTTTCAATCAATTTCAATTCTTCATCATTAATAAGAGGGTCTTCTCCAATAACAACGTCTTTAAAAGCTGAAATTAAAGAAAGGAAGTTAAAAAATTCTTCTTTGGTCATCTCAACTCTTACTGTATTATCATTATTAATAAGAGCTAGTTTGATAATCCGGACTTCACCACTAATCTCAACAGAAGTTATTTCAATAATCTCATTTTTTTTTTTTAATTGAATTTTCCACGAAGTTTCTCTTGTTTTTTCAATTTCCATTTTTTATTTTTCACATTAAAAAATTATTAAAATTCATTAATTTAATAAAAATTATTTAATATAAAATTAATCTGTTCTTTATTTTTAAAACATTAGTTTTATTATGCAGACAGATAAATAAGTAAGGATAATTATTATGATAAATGGTGAACGGAGTTGAACTAATATTTCGATTGATCTTTTTTTATAATTAAAAACTAGAAAAATGGATTTAAGTCTAATTTTCTCTTCCTGATAATCACTTAATTTTGAAAATTGTAAGAATCTATAAAAGCTTTTAATAAAAAATCTCTTGAAAATTGAATATTTTAAATTTAAGTTAAAGAGAGTAATAAATGAAGAATTTACGTTAAGTATATTATTTAAAATATAATTTAATATGAATTTTGCCATAAAAAAGAATGAAAGTAACAAAAAGTAAGAAGTAACAAAATTTAGATTTAAATATTCTAGGGGATGAGTAATAAATATCAAAATTATTAATTTTCCATCACCTCCACCTATTACTTTTAGATTAAACAATAGAAGTGAAGGAAGAAAAGCTAATAAAAAAAAAAAATTTTTCCAAATACAAATATCACATATTTGTCGAAATATGAAGTACTTTCACCTATATTAAGAATAAAACTAACAGTAAAAGCGAACTTTAAAAGATTATTTGGGATTCTACGAAATTTTAAATCTAAATATGATACAATTGAAAAAGTAATAGTGAAAAAAAATACAGTTGTTAGAATGACTATAGAGATCATATTATTAAAAATCTCCTTCCCAAATTTCTATAAAATTTCTTAAACTCCTTGCTTTCACATTTTCTATTTTATATCTAAATATTTTTATTCTTCCAAAATTTTTTTCTTGGATTAAATTAAGCTTCTTTAGGTAATTCAAGTGCCGTAAAACACAAGAATAATTTAATCTTGTTTTACTAATAATTAAAGAGATTGTTAATTCTTCATTTATTGCTAAAGTTTTTAGAATTTTAACTCTAGCTCGTGATCCTAATAAATCTTCTATCAAATTTTTTTTTTCCAAATTATTGACAATCAAATTTTAAAACCTTTAGAGTTTAATATTTCTATTGTATTTTTTTCTAAATTAGGTAAACTTAAATCAGTAATTTTGATAATTGCACGCCTACCCTTTATTTTTTCGCTAATAACATTAGTTTCTATGATATTTTCTCTTTTAAATTCTTGGAGATAATTCCATACTTGCGAATGAGATTTAGGTCTTAAACCTAAATTTTCACATACCACATTATAACTTTTTAAAGCGTCATTAAACGAAATTTCAATTTGCTCACTATTATTTAAAGCTTTGATAATAGCAAGCAAGAATATTCTTTTCTGAGAATTCATATATTCTAAAATATCCAATGCAGAAAAGGGAAGTAAATCTTGATTTCCCTGCCTAATACATTCAGCATTTACGTATTTCAGATTCTTACTTTCAGCAATTTTACATGATCTCCACAGAATATTTAATCCGGTTCTAACATCACCAGAACTAAAAGTAATCTCAGATATGGTTTCAAGCATTTTATTAGATAGCACATTTTTTTTAAGACTTATATCTGCTCTATATTTTAAGATATCATAAATTTGGTCTTTTGAATAATTCTTAAAATTAATTATATTTCTTTGCAGTGTACTCATCGTACTGTTATCTAAATTATTTAAACATGAAATATCTCTTACAATTCTAATAATTGACAATCGTTGATCCCCTTTTAAGGTGTCATCGTTAATCCGG
>CAYPFJ010000154.1:0-4013 GCA_964409945.1 uncultured archaeon
CGTCGTTCTGAAATAGCTGAATTAAAAGCAGGAGGATATTCTAAAGCGGTTATCGAAGGAAAAACCTTTGCTGGCGCATATGTCGTTCCACCTGTTCCTGGTATTCATTTCGATGTCGTAGTTATGGATTTTTCAAGCCTATATCCATCAATAATCAAAGAATATAATCTTTCATATGAAACCGTCTTATGTCCGCACAAAGATGATGAAGATAATCTTATAAAGGGAACGCCTTATCATATATGTACTCAAAAAATGGGAATCTTTGCGTATGTTGTAGGGTTTTTCCGAGATATAAGAGTAAAATATTTTAAACCTAAATCAGGTGATATCAATCTAACAGAAAAACAGCGAAGTTATTATCAGACAATTCAGCAAGCACTAAAAGTGTTCTTAAACGCCTCCTATGGTGTTTTTGGGTCCCAGAATTTCCCTTTGTTTTGTTTACCTGTAGCAGAAAGTATTACGGGAATAGGGCAATACTCTATTAAACAAACGATTAAAAAAGCTGAAGATATAGGTGTTAAAGTTTTATATGGAGATACAGACTCAGTTTTTCTTTTAAATCCTTTAAAGGACCAAATGAAACAAATATCAGAATGGAGTAAAAAAGAACTTGATCTTGATTTGGAGGAGGAAAAAACTTATCAATTCCTAGCACTCTCTGATAGAAAAAAGAATTATGTCGGCATTTATAAGGATACTAAATTTGTAGATATAAAAGGATTAGTAGCCAAAAAGAGAAACACTCCAGTTTTTATCAAAAAGGTTTTTAGTGAAATGATTGAAATCTTGAAAAATATCACAAATAACGATGAATTTTTAAAAGCTAAAGATCAAATTATCGAAATAGTAAGAGATAATCTCAAGAAAATAGGAAAACCAAATACCTTCACCTTAGAAGATTACGCGATAAACATTGGTTTACAGAAGGATCTGAAGAGTTATACAAAAGTTGTTCCCCAACATGTTCGAGCAGCGAAAGAATTAAGGGATATTACAGGTAAGGAATTTCAAAAAGGTGAAACAATACGATTCATCAAAAGTAAGGGGACGACCGGAGCAAAGGCAATTGAACTTGCAAAACTCCAGGATGTTGATACGAAAAAGTATAAGGAGCTTCTTATTTCTGCTTTAGAACAAGTTTTAGATGCACTCGGTATTACATATGATGAAATTAAGGGTATTAAAAAGATGGATGCTTTCTTTTAATTTTTAATGTATCTCATAAAAAATAATATAATAAGCCCATTACTAATGAACAGAATATTGGATTCAAAATATTATCGTCTACTTTAAGATTTAAGATATCAATAATTAGAAATGTTATTGCACCCCCAAATCCAATAACAACAACTTTAAAAATAGCTAAGGATTGCTGTTCAAAAATCCATAAAACAAGAATGCTGATTCCGAAGGATGCTAAAAATCCAGAAATATAACCAATTAAAGTTTTATTTGAAGATTTTGGAATGTGAATTCTCCCAAATCTGAGTCCAAATATAGATGCTGCACCATCACCTAAAGTGGCTATTAGTGCTGTAGCAGTAAATATTCCAAAAGGAAAAAACAAGGTAGGAACAAGTGATAAAACTAAGGCTACTGGTCTAGTAAATTCATAGATTTCATTTTTCTTTAAAGTTTTACCTAATGTATTAGAAATACAATGAGGAAGTAAATGATAAATATTACTTTTATTAAAAATATGAGATAGACGAATGTAATCTAAAGCAGCAAATATGATAACTCCTGTATAACCAACCGTTAATATTAAGAATATCCCATATTCTGTCCCTGAGATTTCCCAAAATTGATCAGCATGCCACATTATATCCCAAATGTAGACTGCAAAAAGCCATAAAAATATTATTACTACTGCAGGTAATAAATGAAATGCTTTTCTATGAAAATCAGTTTTTAAAGCAATTTTTCTATTATTGAGATTTTTTATATCCATTAAAGTAAAATGATCTACAAAGTTTTCTATGGTTCTGTCATCTCTTAGAGTTGGTTTTTTCTTTAATATAAATTGAGATTGGTAATATAAAATGAAAAAAACTAACAAGGGTGCATATATACATATAATTTGAAGAGCTAAACCTTCAAACCATCTTACTTGATTCGTATCTCTTATAAAAAAGAAAGGAAAAGCAACACCAGCTACAATCCATAATAAAAATATTAAAAATGAATTTGTAAAATTATGCTCTGGATACTTCTTTTTTAACTTAAAAGCATAATAAAGGTGAATAAACCCATTACCTATATAAAAAATTGTAACTGGTAAGGTGAGAGAGTTATAAACCATAGTATAACTAAACTGTGATTTTAAAAATAAGTTATGAAAAAAAAGCAAACAAGAAGAAGAGTTTCGAGTAAAAAATTATAAAAAAAAGTATGAGTTATTTCCTATAAAATTTATTTCCTATTCAATTTCAGAGAGCTCAATGCCCTTAGTTTCTTTAAGGAATAAAACAGCTAAAGTTATAACCACTAAATTGCCCATCACAAATATAATGAACGTAGGACCTAATCCCAATGATAAAATAACAACACTACTAGATAATAATCCTATTGTACCTCCTACCGCTCCAATTAAACTCCTAAATCTACACCAGTACCTCTTCAATCAGTAGGAAGTATTTCTATTGCAATAAGTCTAATAATCCCAATAGAACCCCAGTAAGCGATATGACCCATTGCATATCCATACATGACGATACCATAAGCATTTTCAGTATTTTGTGCTCTAAATACCCATATTATTACTGATATCCGTGCTAAAAAAAATGTTAAAAAAGAAATAAATTAAAAATATAAAATTAATTAAAAAGGTGAAATTAGAGCCCTAATAATAGAATATCATCAATTGCCTTATGAAGCTTCTTTAAATTATCTTCTCCAATAGCTTTATCAACTTGGACTTTTAAATCAAAAGCAGTATTTAAAGCTTTAAAGAACGTGTTTTGAAAGACATCGTTGAACTGAGATTTTTCTTTCTTTTGTTCCTTAAATTCATCTATTCGTTTAAGCATAGCTTCTTCATAATTTTTATTCGTAACGGTTTTTAGCTCTGCCAGTTTACGAATTTTCATCCCATCTTTATCTTCAACGAATTCTTCAGGCATCTAGGCATCCTCCTTCTTGTTAATTCCACCATTACGGGCTACTTCTTGTTCAATTTCCTCAACAGATTGACCTGTGGTGGTGTCAAACTCATTTTTAATTTTTGCTGTTATTTTTTTTGCTATTTGTTTCTCAATTATAGGTCTATGAAGTGTATTCATTGTACAAAAGCTTATTTCCTTCACGCTTTTATCTGGCATTGCAACTCCAAAATGTACGATGCATCTTTTTGTTCTTTCAATATCCATGTTATAAGCATCTTGAAAATGCATACTGGAAAGTAGCAACGCCCCATAACTAAAAGAGCTTACACTCTCCCAATCTCCACGCATTAAAAGTCTTGAAAACATTTCCATGAGTTTTCCCGGTTTTTTCATATATTGTAGTACTCCTAATAAAAATCTTGCTCTTAATTGAGTCTTATCAAGAAAATTTAAACCATTATCTAAAGTTTTACCAAAATCACCTAATAATTCTTCAAAAACTCTGAGTTGGTTCTTTTCTTTATGTCTAATTTTCTCCCAAAAACGGTTAGCAAAATCGATGACTTTTAAAGGATCGAAATATTCCATTATCGGCATCATTTCGCCCGAATCTGGATCTACTACCATATAGCTCGCAAAACCACAGTCAGGATGACATGTGAATTCTATCGGTTCAACATCCGCTAAATAAGCTATGACTCTGCCAAATTCCACAATAGTACTTAGAGGGTACCACGAATTTTCCATCGCTATTTTTCCACCAGTTTGTTCCTCTATAACCTTTAGCACATCTGCGTTGGTGATTCTCAAATCCTGTCTTTCTTCAAATGCAATACGCCCGCATAGAGATACAGGTTGAAAGGTAATACCTCGTACAACATCTACATTATCAATAGCATATTG
>CAYPFJ010000155.1:0-4007 GCA_964409945.1 uncultured archaeon
TAATTCCTAAATTATTCACAGAAAGAGACACGCCAAAGATTGAAAGAAAAATTGATAAATTACAGCAAATCAAGATACAATCAGGAGAATATGCATTCAAGTTAATCCTTGGTGGCGAAGGTGGTGTTGGAAAAACCAGTATGGTTCATCGATTTGTTGAGGATGCGTTTCAGACTGATTATAAATCCACAATTGGGACATCCATAATGAAAAAAGAGTGTGATTTTCAAGGTTTAGAATCTAAAGTACGTTTTGTTATTTGGGATTTAGCGGGTCAAGCGCAATTTAAACGTGTAAGGCAAACATATCTAGGAAATGCCGAAGCAGGTATTTTAGTTTTTGATGTAACTCGTAAAGAAACCTTCGATAAATTAGAGGATTGGTTCAATGAAATTAAGAAGACATCTTCAACAATTTCACTAATCCTAGTAGGAAATAAGATAGATCTAGAAGATCAACGGGTTATATCGCTTGAACAAGGAGAAGAACTCGCACAAAAATTGAACCTTTCTTATATTGAAACTTCGGCTAAAACAGGGGAAAATATAAATGATGCATTTAAAATGCTCGCTTTACAAATGATAAAACGCTTTATTTTTACTGAAGAAGTATGATGAAAGCCTCTGGGGGGAATTGAACCCCCGACCTACAGATTACGAATCTTTAGCATTTTCTTCAAAGTGACATTTAATGTTGCTATACCTGCTAAGCCACAGAGGCAAGAAATTTTAAAAATATGAGTTACTTCAAAAATTATAATTATGATAAAATTTTAAATTTTATTTAATGAAGAATAATCTTCAAGTAGGAAATTTAGGAGAAATAAAAATAATAAAGCTTATAGAAGAACTGGTTTTGAAAAAAACTGGAAAAGAACTACTAAGAGATGATTCTTTTTTTTTTGAATTTAAAAACCAAGATTCAAATAGAAATATTGTTTTAAATTCTGATATGTTAGTCTCCACAACAGATGTCCCACCTCAAATGAATTCTTATCAGATCGGTAGGAAATCTGTATTAATGAATGTGAGTGATTTATTGGTTAAAGGTGTTAGACCAAGTGGTTTAATTATATCTTTTGGTCTTCCAAGGGAATTGAAAAAATATGAGTTAATTGAATTATTAAATGGGATTATTGATTACAGTGTTAAATTTAATCTGGATTATATTGGGGGAGACGTTAATGAAACAAAAGAATTAATCATAAATCCAACTGTATTTGGTTTTAAAAATCCTTCAGCAATGATTTATAGGAAGGGGATAAAGATAGGTGATATCTTAATAGCTAATAATAAATTTGGTTTAACGGGAGTAGGTTTTGACATTCTTTTAAACAAAAAAGGTGGTTCTCATGAGTTTCCAAATTATGAAAGATCTATTATGAGTGTATTAGAGCCTAAAATCACCGGAAATGAAGCGTTCATATTATCAGAAAGAAATTTAGCAACTTCAAGTATAGATTCGTCAGATGGGTTGTTTAAATCTTTACAAGATTTAATGTTATCAAATCCTAATTTAGGTTTTGAAATCTACTTTAATGAAGATTTAATTGATATAGAAGCAATTAAATATTCCAATGAATTTAATGTTTCCTTAGAAGATTTAGTTTTAGATGGGGGTGAAGAATTTATTCACTTATTTACTATTGATCCTTCAAATTTTAATACAGCTCAACAAGAAATTCAATCTAAATATGGACAGATTTTTAAAATTGGAAAAGTATTATATGGAGAACATATATGTATTGTTAAAGAGGGTGAAAAAAAAGAATTAAAGAGTCATGGTTTTGAGCATTTCAATAAAAGGACATGAGATTTTATAGCTTTTACTATATTATTTAAAAATTGAAGGAAAGAAACTCATTTAAATAAAATTTTTATATTATAATAGATTTATTCTTATGCAATTTACGTCTACACATAAAAAAAATTCTTTAAGGGCTATTGGCGCAGGCAGGTAGCGCAGCAGGCTTTTAACCTGACATTTAAGGGTATATCTCCCTTAAAAAGAAAGGTCGGGGGTTCAATTCCCCTATAGCCCGCTATTTTTCATTAATATATTAATATTTGATTATCTTCTAAAGTAATTTTGTTAAGATAAATTTATGAGATCTCTAAATTTATAATTAATTAATTATTCCTTTCACTATTATTTAGCATGGAAAATTTAGAATTTAAATTACCCTCTGATGAACCTGAGCAACTTTTAGTAAAATCTCAAGATGATTCTGACCCAAATTATGGTATCGAGCCTGAAAAAAGAAGTATTGAATTACTTTTACAATATGGAGTAATAAATCTTGATAAACCAAGTGGTCCAACTAGCCATGAAGTAGTTTCATGGGTTCGTAAAATTTTGGGTATTTCGAATGCAGGTCATGGAGGAACTCTTGATCCAAAAGTTACCGGTATATTACCATGTGCTCTTGGAAAAGCAACACGAGTATTATCAGCATTATTAAATGCCGGTAAAGAATATATAGGAGTGATGTATTTACACTCCCTAGAAAAAAGAAAAAAGATAGAAAACATATTTGAATTATTTACAGGAAAAATCTATCAAAGGCCTCCATTAAAATCATCCGTTACGAGAAAATTACGGGTAAGAGAGATTTATTATAGCGAAGTTATTGAAGTTAACAATAATCACATATTATTTCGTATTGGATGTGAAGCGGGAACGTATGTGAGGAAATTTTGTTTTGATTTAGGAGAAGCTCTATGTTCTGGTGCTCATATGCTTGAGTTAAGAAGAACAAGGGTAGGTAATTTTAAAGAAAGTGATAATCTAATAACGCTACAAAATTTAAAAGATGCGTTCACAATCTATCAAATAGAAGGAAATAATTATTATTTGAAGAAATTAATATTCCCAATGGAGAAAATGGTTTCTCATCTACCTAAGATTTACGTTAGAGATACAGCAGTAGATGCTTTATGTCATGGAGCAGATTTAGCATCTGCTGGTATATGTTATATTGATGCTAGGATAAAACCTAATATGTTAGTTGCATTTATGAGTTTAAAAAAAGAATTAATTGGGTTTGGTATAACTTTAAAAGATGCACTTCAAATATATAAAGCGAAATCAGGAATTCTCGTAAAAACTAATAAAGTTTTCATGGAGAGAGGAACCTATCCTCGTTGGAATGAGAAAAAATAATAGATTTAAACAATACTAATTTTTATACTATGGATAATAATAAAAACCATTATTATAGCAGAGTTCCCGAAGTTAATGTAAAAATTTACACTATACCAGAAAGTTTAAGAAAACACCTTTATATTTTTAAAACTATCACAGGTGTTTTTTCATTTAAAAAGCTCGACTTAGGTACTAAAGTTCTTATTGAACATATGAATATCCCAAAAGAATCTAGTATTTTACTTGATTTGGGATGTGGGTATGGACCAATAGGAATTGTTTTAGCTTATGAGTCTCCTCAAAGCTCTGTTTATCTATTAGATATTAATAGACGAGCTATTTGGTGTGCAAAAGAAAATATTAAATTAAATCTTCCAAGGGAAAGGAAAAATATAATTGCTTTATCTGGAAATTATTTTAACCCAATTAAAACCAAAAATTTAAGATTTGATGGAATTTATATGAATCCTCCTCTACGTCAAGGAAGGAGAGATTTTTTAGATTTGTTTTCTAAAATTCGCAACAATTTAAAACCAAATGGGTATTTTCAATTTGTAATTAAAAAAAAAATGGGGGCAGCTTACATTTTAAAATATTTTAAAGATGCTTTTCCAAATGAAAATATTGAGATTTTATGTAAAAGAAGTGGATATTGGGTTTTTAATTGTTTTGATTAATTATAATTTAATAGAAAACCGTTTATTATGAGAAAAATAATGGAAAAATGGAAAAATTTTTTAGAATAGCATCACTTCATTATTTATAATTCGTAAAAATAGAGGATTTTTCCTTGACTAAAAAGAAACAGATAGATGTTTTGCTCCATAAATTTGTCCCTAAACATTTGCTCTTAACTAAAGAAG
>CAYPFJ010000156.1:0-3963 GCA_964409945.1 uncultured archaeon
TTATGATACTTGGATTAATTTAAATATTTTTTATTTAGTATATTAATATTACTAACAAATATCAATTATTTTTTCAGTCGTATTTCATTACGCAATTATGAGTATATTTATTACTTGAAATACTAATTATATCTTAGAAATGAGTTCCGAATTTAACATTTTAGGCACATCCCATCATCTCCAATTTGGATTGATAAATGAGAAAATGGCTGTAAGGCTTCTCAAGAAAAATGACGTAATAGATACCCATGTTTTTAGTGGGACGATAAAGGAACGTCCTGAAGAGCTTCTTGGATGGTTTACAAAATTGTTGCCACTCCCAAAAGAACTTGTAATGGATATTCAAAATGCGGCAATACAAGTGAAGTCAATATTAAAGCAAGATAACTTAAAAGTAATTACGATAGATAGGAAATACCTTCATGAAATAATAAGTCCTAACTTAATTAGCATTCAAATCCCTGACGGACTTCCCACTTTACCATCCTTCCTGATTTACTTTTTTGGACTTAACGACCTCATTACCATTGTTAATGGTCACGTGATAGAGTTCCTTGAAGCAAAAGAGTTTCCTAAAGAATTAGCTTCACATTACTTTGATTCCTTGTTTCAAGATTTCAAAGAGATCAAATTAAGTCCAGGTATAAAACTATCTGAAGTGTTGGATGATGATGAAATCTACCCGTTTAAAGATCCGAAATATTCTAGAATCTGGCTCTGGACGGGTAAAAAAGTGACTACCCGAACGAAATTCATTGTCTCAAAAATGGCTGAATCGGAGAGGAATGAACACGGTTGGCCATATCATCTCACGTTCGTCGGTCCTGATAATGAACCTCCTGAGTTTAAAGATTTCCTGAGACGAATGGGTGAAAAGGAAGGAAAAGATATCTCTTCAACATGAAAAAATGTACTTGGAGAGGTATCCAAAGAAGATTTAGATGCAGTAAAAGCCGGAAAGGAAGAATTTGAACGGTTTCTTGAAAAATCCAAAGAAATGAGAAAGAAAAGAACCGAAAAATTTCGAAACAAGCGACCTACAAACAATGAATAGTATCAAGAATATTTAGTGATCTATTATTGGCAGATGTGGGCTCTGCCAAAATATCTCTAAAAAATTAAAAGAATAATAGAAAGAAAAAATAAATAAAAAATAAGAAGTTAATAATCCATGTCAGGATAACCGCCCATACCACCACCTGAAATTTAAGAGATGTTATGTCTTTAATCCCCAAAGTATCGATTCTTTTTTTTATAAATATTTATGTAAAGAATAAAATTTTTAAATCTCATCAACTTAAACATAATTTGAAAGAAATTCAGTTTATCCAATGATTTAACACATTATAAATGAAATATTATGAATATTAATCTCGTATTTCCTTTTTTAGACCCAGAAACTTTTTTCTTACAACTTTTTTCGAGTTTTCCTATCATTTTATATAATCTCCTGATTTATTCAACAATTTGGCGTTATAAAGAAGAGTTTAAATTACCGAGATTACTCCTCATATCTTCTTTAATCGCGTTAGGTGTGTCCCTTGCTTTTTTCTTTATTCCCGGAGTTGAAGCAAGAAATATCTCTGCAGAGGAAATGCTCATTCTTAATCTCTACTTTATATGGCTATCATTACTTATTTCTCTTCCTACACAATTTATTCCTGCTTTATCTCTCTTAATTTTCGGCTATTTCAATAAGGATCGATACAAGTTTTATTTACTTCTTGCCGGTACTTTACTACTTGCTTATCATTTAATTTCATTTTTTACCTCTACCTTGATGAGATTAACAGACCCTTCCTCATATCTAGAAAATATCGTCCTATTTTTGTTCTTGAGATATATGATTTTTGGTATAATTTTGGCCGCCTATACTTTTCTGATTTTTCATGGAGTTTTAAATAAACAACCACTGTTTAGGAATACCGGGATAATTATGAGCGGAACTTTTATCTTTATATTCTTTTTTTCATCGTATTTCGTTCAATTAATATTAATGTATTTTAGAGGGAATTAGTATCAGAAGGAGAAGATAATCAAATGAAAATTAAAATATGTAGCGTAATTCTCAATTTTATTTTAATTCTTGTCATATTTACTAATATGGTGAGAACAACGGCATTTTACGATCATTATCCCGCATCTATAACGATTAATGGAGAATCTGATGTTGTTCAACTTGATCCGGGGGAATATGTGCATGTTCATCATTATGTGATAAGTGTTATTGTTTTTTCATTTCAGTGTGATAATCCAAATGTGCACGTAACAGGTTTTTTAATGGACGATGATTATTTTGATTTATTTCAACATGGAATGGGTTATGCTGCATTTTATTTGTCTGATGGTCCGCAAAATAGTGCATCTGGGCGTTATGAAGTGCATCAAGAGGATTATTGGAATATTGTGTTTATTAACGACGAATCGAATGAAGAATCAACCCTTTTCCATTATTCGCTTTTGTTTGATAATGAGGATCCATTCCTTTACATAACACCTATTCTTGCCATCTTACTTGTTGTTGGAGTTATACTTTGGCTTTTTCTAATACATAGAATAAAACCTAGAGAATCTATCGAAGTTTTCCCTGATTAAAAGTTATATCATCTTTTTTAAAGGTCTTGCAACACGAAAGAAAGCGAAAAAGCAATTTTGAAAGTTATCTAAAGTTTCTTGCTTATAGAATACTTTATTTAGAAAAATTGTTTAGATTTGGAAAAAATAAATAATCTAAATAGTATAAAAAAATAGATTTAGAGCTCTTTCAAAATCACTTAATAATAAATTGCTGATTTCTCCAAATTTGAACGTGCCGAATTCTTTTAAGATATCATTTTTACTCGCTTTAAACTACGAATAGGGAGAAAATATTTTTCCGAGTGATAATTTAATGGAATCGATAATTTTGGATGTATGCTCTACCAAAATATGTGTAAAAAATTACTAGAAAAATAGAAAGAAAAAATGTAAAACAATAACTAGTTTTATGAAGTTTTTATAGACCATGCAATTTTCTGACAAGTACGTATAAATTTTAAATACCTTCTAAACTAATTATTAATCACAACGAAATCTGATTTAAAAACTAACTCAAAAATTCATTTAAATTGAGTAATAGAAAAGAGGTATAAAATATGCCATATTTATTTACTTTCACAAAATGGCCTAGCGACAAATCAGGTGAAGTAATAAAAAAAGTTATCGAATCAAATAAAAAATTCCCCCCTGATGAGTC
Source organism: uncultured archaeon (assembly GCA_964409945.1). Lineage (GTDB taxonomy): Archaea > Asgardarchaeota > Lokiarchaeia > Sigyniarchaeales > SOKP01 > Loki-b32. The sequence continues at coordinate 3,236 of CAYPFJ010000156.1, forward strand.
ATTAGGTGTAGATTTAACACCTGGAAATGCTATTAAATCAACGAAGGAAGGTGCAAAAACCATATCTATTCTTCATGTAAATAAAGGAAAACTTGAGGAAGCCTACTTTCGCATGCAGTCTATCGCTAATTTATTTGCCATGTCTATTGCAGGCTTTGAATATACAATAGAAGTTTGGTCGACCGTAGAAGAAGCTTATTCGTCGATAGGACAAAAACCACCAGAATAGAAGAATTGAACGTAAACAACTTTCAAATTTTAACTTTTTTTTAATTTAATAGAAAAAAATTGAAGAATAGAAAAAGTAATAAAATATCCTATTGATTAAAATCCCAACTTTTCGTGTAACTCTTTTTGTTCTGCAATCCAATCTTTTATTGAATTAATTGTTCTAAAATAATTTGTCAATTAAAAAGAATCCAAGGAAGAATTTAAAAAATTATTAAGCGAGATTGAAATTCCTGAATGTGAAAGTTCTCAAAATATCTCTAAAAAATTAAAAGAATAATAGAAAGAAAAAATAAATAAAAAAGATATAAGATTTTAGTAATCCATACCAGGATAGCCACCCATACCACCAGGCATACCACCACCCATGCCTCCCATCCCCGGCGGCATACCAGGAGGCATTCCACCTGGGGGTCCGGCAGATTTGGCGCCTGCGATGACATCATCGATTCTGAGAATCATGCTAGCGGCTTCTGATGAGCTCTTGATGGCTTGAATCT
>CAYPFJ010000157.1:0-3910 GCA_964409945.1 uncultured archaeon
ACTGAAGAGCAATATAATTACATCCACGGCTACGAAGAAGGAACTTAATTTCCTAATCTTTTTTTTATTTTACTATTATTTTAGGATTTAAAATATCAGCAGCAGAGATATTTTCTCCGTAAACTTCGAAAGCAAGATTTCTCAATCCATCTAATCCAATAGGTTCTTCTCTAAGCTTTTCTGATTCCCAAATTTTTAACTTTTTAAATTCTTTTTTAATTTCTAACGTATATTTTAGTTGCTGTGATCTAATCTTAGTGCAAAAATCACATTTTTTTGGTTCTGGAGTAATCATATTAATATGAACTCCCTCTAATTTAATATATCGCATTGTTAAGTCTCTAGCTCTTTTTACTTCTTCAAAACTTGGTTTTTCAGCTATAGTTACTAATCTAAGTGACCCAATATCACGAATTAGATCTGATATTCTTTCTCCTCGTCTTTCTAATTCAACGATCATATTAAAAATCTCTTTTCCCAATTCTCGTCTTTTTTCATAATTATCAAATGGTTTGATTATATTTCTCCACACTTTTGAAACATTTCGAATCGCACCCTTAATAGAATTATAAAAATTTAATGAGTATTTAAGCATTACTTTGACCTGGTCTTCAGGGATCTCAAAAAGAGTAATCATGTTTGCCGTTGGAGGGAAATCTGCAATTATTATATCAAATTGAATTTCTTGAGTATTAATATCTTCAGCATCTAATATTTTTTGAAAAAACATTGCATTTTTTAGTGCTAATGGAATAGAATCAGCTGTAAATGTAGTATCTATAAATTTCTCGATTTGAGGTATCATCCCTACTAAAGGCATTTGACTCATAAGGATTTTCATTTTTTCTATTAACTCTTTAGTATATTTCTTAGCATAACTATCAGCATCAGGTTCTATTCCCCACAGATTTTTTGTTAGCTGAGTTAGTTTATTTCCGATCTCTATTTGGAATAAGTCACTAAGATTATGAGCCATATCAAAAGAAATAAGAAGAATATTTTTATAAGGAAGTAAATCTGAAAGTAATACTGCTGTAGAAGCGCTAATCGAACTCTTTCCTACCCCTCCTTTTCCACCTAAAACAATAATTTTTTCCATATTTCGATTTTAATTTAGAAAGTCTGATTTATTATATCAAAAACAAAAATAACATAAAAAACTAACCAAATAGCAATAATTTCAATATTAATATTCTTTCATCAAGAATTAGCAAAAAATAAATATCTTGAACGATTTTATTAATATAGAATATTAAAAATTATCAAAAATATTAATTAAATCGTCAATTATATTAATTAGTTATATCAATACATCATAATTCTTAATCAAATATATAAATTCATCAATTAATTTTATAAATTAAATAAAGCAATTAATATAATAAATCAAATAAACAATTAATTAAAAAAATTATCAATTCAGTAAATCAAAATTATTGTTCAGGCTTATAATAAACCATAAGAAGTAGATCTATATTTCAAACTTAATAAAAATTCATAGATTTCATTAAAAGACTAAAAATTCAAGATTTTAATTAGAAATAATTAATTTAGTATTGATTCTAAATCAAATGGATAGAATCTGCTTCTACTTTATAAGTATCCCTTTATATTTTGATTTATTGGAGATTTAAATAAATCAAAAAAAAGAAGTGATAAAAATTACAAATCAATCAGAATTTACTACAAAATATATTATTGAAGTTAAGTTCAAAATTATGGGTGTAGTTGAGAAATCAGATATCGTTGGAGCAATATTTGGGCAAACGGAAGGTCTTCTATTAGATCTTGATTTAAGGGATTTACAGAAGTCGGGAAGGATTGGTAGAATAGAGGTTGAAAATGAATCAAAAGAAGGAATTTCGAAAGGTATTATAAATATTCCATCCTCTTTAACGAGAAAGGAAACTGCATTATTGGCAGCAACTGTTGAAACAGTTTCTCGTGTGGGGCCATGTGAAGCAGAAATTACACTTATCGAAATTCGGGATGTTCGCGAAACTAAACGACAACAAATAATAGAAAGAGCAGCAGAACTTTTAAAAGAATGGGATCAAAAATCCCTAGAACAAAGTGAAATAGAAGAACAAATTGATACAGATATAAAACTTGGAGAGATTATTTCATGGGGTTCAGAAAGTCTTCCTGCGGGCCCAGAAGTGGATAGTAATCCAGAATTAATTATTGTAGAAGGTCGAGCTGATGTTTTAAATCTATTAAGAATTGGAATTAAAAACACGATTGCCGTTCAAGGAACTCAAGTTCCAAAGTCAGTAATTAAATTAACCAAACAAAAAAAATCAGTAATAGCATTTGTCGATGGAGACCGTGGTGGAACGATTATTCTTAATGAATTATTACAAGTTGCTAAGATTGATCAGGTAGCTAGAGCTCCTAATGGATCGGAAGTAGAAGAATTAACACGAAAGCAAATGATAAAAGCTTTGCAAAACAGAAAACCAGCAAAAACTTTTAAAGTTATTAAAGAAAAAGATAAAATTCAAAAAGGAAACGGCGATATTGATGGAAGTATTCAGAAAATTTTAAAGAAATTAAAAATAAAAGATGAAACAGTTATTAATAAAGCTATACAGAATATACAACCGGGTTTTGCTATTGGATTTAATAAGGCTCTTGAAAAATTATTTGATATGCCCGTAGGTGAAATTTTCGAAAAAATTAGAAATTTTAAAGATACCCAGTATTTAATAATTGATGGTATTTTGTCAAAAAGGCTCCTTTCACTTTCAATCAATATGAAAATTAAATTAATTGCTAGTAAAAATAAAGAAGAAGAATTGGTTATTCCAGAAAATATCTTTGTGTGGTTTTTTTAAAAATTTACTTCAACTCAACCAATAGGTATAATTTGAAAAATTGATTGAAATACATATGAAAGGGCACCTAAAATCACAATACCTATTGCACAAATTTTGAATACTAAGAAAAAGTCTTTTCTTGAAGGTTTATTTGCAATTTTTATTATTCTTTTTGTATTTTGGAAGAACAAAACCAGTCTTTCATATAATCCTAGTTTTTTCTGTTTGTTAGTCTTCGAATAATTCTCATATTTCGGATAATTTGACACAATAAAAAAAAAGTACAGTCAGATAAAAAAGTTATCTTTTATGACGGCTATTTAAATTAGGATTATATAATTTCGAGTATGTTTGAGATAAATAGATCTCGATTAAAAGGATCTAAATTTTCATAATTCTGCCCTGTCCCCAAAAAAATGATTGGTTTTTTCGTTTCAAAGGAAATTGACAATGCGGCACCACCTTTTGCATCAGCATCAAATTTTGTTAAAATATTGGCATCAATACCAACATGTTTTTTAAACTCTTTTGCTTGAAAAAGAGCATCATTACCTGCTAAAGAGTCACCTACAAATATACGACAATCAGGTTGAGCAACTCTACAAATTTTTTGTATTTCTATCATCAAATTTTTATCTGTAACTTGCCTTCCGGCTGTATCGATTAAAACCACATTTATATTTTTTGCTTTTGCATGCTCTATAGCATCATACGCAACTGAAGCAGGATCTGATTTATATTCATGCTTTATAACTCGTATTCCTACATTCTCCATGTGATAAGATAATTGCTCGATTGCTGCGGCTCGAAATGTATCTGCTGCAGCAGCAACAATTGAGAAACCATGTTTTTTTAAAAAATAAGCGATCTTTGCCATAGTAGTAGTTTTTCCTGTACCATTAACTCCAAGAAATAAAATTACATAAGCTTCACTTTTTTTCTTAATTTCTGCGATTAAATCAATTTCTTCTTCAGGTGTTAAGATCTCAGTTATAGTATCTTTTAAAGTTTCAAATAATTTCTTTTGGGTTGATTTTAAACGCCCTATTTGTTCTCCTTTAAAAGATTCAACAATTCTATTACAAATTTCA
>CAYPFJ010000158.1:0-3682 GCA_964409945.1 uncultured archaeon
CTTAAAATGTCCCTTCAGCCTCTCAATCGTCCCCGGCAATACCTCCTTTACCCCATCACTGCTGTACCTGTTCCCTTCCCGCAACTCCTGGTACACTATGTCCCCAGTTTCAGCAAGAGTCATATGAAGCCCATTATAACTCCATTTCTTATTGTATGAATAATCCGCCCCCTCCTTCTTCTTCCCATATACCTCATATATAGAAGAATCACTGTCAATCGTCGCTCTCTTTTTCTTCTCCTCTTCCAACAGAAAGAACGCATTGTCTTGTGCCTGATCAAGAAACCCTTGAAATGCATCTATATCAGCATCACAAAATCGAACCAAAAAATCCCCTGCCGTTGTCGGATCCGGTATACTCTCTGCCCCCAATACCTTCAAAAAACTCTTCTCTTCCTGTAACCTCTCAATATCCAACAGCACTTCTCCACCGGTTAAAAAATTGTACACTATGTTCAATACATGATCAGACTCACTGTAGGGTCTATGCCTCTGTAATAGAGAAAGATTCTGATCGATGGTTTCAGCTATTCCTAATTTCTTGATCAGGTTTCTCGCAATAACTACCCCAGTATCACTCAATAAAGGCGCTTGTTTACTTTCTTTGAGTACTACAGGTGGATTTGTAAAATATGCTTGATTTTTTTCTGCTATCTGGTATAATTCTTTTTGTATCAATTTAAATTCCTCCTGAGTGTTTGTTTGTATGTTGTAATTCACTACTATTCAAACACTTAGGGGGTTTTTTGTCAAGTACTTTTTCCTTATCGCTTAATTTGGGGTAATATTTAATAAGTTAATATCATTTTTTTTATTTAAATATGAATAATTATTACTTTATTATAAATACGATTCAGATTTTTTTTTCATTGAATTAGTCAATCTACACATTCGTGAATAAAATTGAGGAGTCAAAGCCTTTGAAATACTCGGAGGTATTTTCGGACTGATTTTTTTTTTCATATAATTGCTTAAAAAATTACCACGCGAAATTAGCCATTTCTTTATTAATCCAATTTCTAAATAATATTTAGATCTAATATACGAAACCTCATCCATAATACTCCAGTCAATGATATTAAAATCAACTTTTGCAGCATTAAAACTCTCTCTTTTAAATATTCCACGCCCATCTCTTAACTGTACATAAAGAGACGGCAACAACATGAAGCCACTTAACAAACTCTTTAATTGATACATATTTAACGGATATTGTATCTGGTTTATCTTGTTAATAATATCATTTGCTATCCTTTTAAAAGCCTCATTGATTTCTTCCCTGGAGTCTCTTAAAATTATAGTCAACTTTAAACCTTTATCATTAAATAAAGATTTTGCATATTTGAATAATTCAACAGGGAAATAGGCATTGCAATAATTTCGTAAATCCGCTTCTGTAAGAACAAACCAACCATGATGTTGCAGTGGATCAAAGCCCAGCATAATTTTACGAGCAGAGTTTAACTTTTTTGCTACTTTTATCAATCTTGTCAAATTTTCGAAAACATCGTCTTTTATGATTGCCAATGCATCAAAATCACTATAAGCTATTTCATCATATGCCCCTAAACTACCATGGATATATGCCCCTAGAAGGTCATCGTTCAATTCTGTTTTTAAATATTTCATCATTCTTAATACATATGGATTTATTCCTTTATAAACCTTAATCGATAGATTAACTGGAAAATAGTTATCATTCTGAGTTGACACTAAAAATTCTCCATGATATTTCAAAATTTTTTTTGCGTTTTTATAAAAATGAAAAAATGGAAGCAATATAGAAAAAAAAATATCCTTTCTTGAAAAGCATCCTCCATTTATATATCTGTATAATTCTTTTTGAAAGTTATTCTGTAATGTACTAATTTTTTCCATTTAATATTTAAGTATATTAGCTCATGGCTGTCCAAATTAGGAATAATTCTTATGTTTTTTTAATAATGTGCCCATGCTGTCCAAATTAGCAAGAAGGCTCTAAGTTTAATATTTTCAAGTACTAATCTTATTTATAAGGAACAAAAACAAGCTTAAAATAGGCCTAAAAATAGCTTATGCTGTCCAAAATGTGAATTGAAATCTCGAAATTGCTTAAATGTAGAGAAGTCCTGTATTATCAACGAGTTAGGCTATTTCAACTTCACTAATTTGGACACGTATGATATTTGCTAAAAAATTATTTATTCGATAGTCAACATGTAAATTGTTAAAATTAACAATATTACCATCCTATTCCATTGCATCTGATTAGGTTATGCAACGAACTGAAGGAAATTAATGCATCAATTTCAAAAAGCAAATTAGAAGAACCATCAAGAAACTCTTTCCACACATTTTGTATTTCTCCATGTTCAAAAATTTCTTGAGGCAAGGCAATATCATCATTAAGAAGGGTTTTAATTGCATCTTTATATCTTTTATCTTTTCGATATAATTCGTAATTAAGTGCCCAGGAACCTGAAGTTGCTTTCAAAGGTCCAGATGTTGTTTTTGACAAAACTCTCCGTCGCAATGCACCTATTTTAGGTCTTAATGTTTTTGTGAAATTCTGCAAACTTTTTGGAACAAATGGCGGTAAGAAATTATTTGCATTTGGTATAATTAATAGTGATTTATTTAGATGCCAGAGTATCCAAGGATGTATAATTCCTTTAGAACGTATATGCGAAGGAATCTTTAAGGATAAGTTATTTATTTCATTATCAAAGAAAATATTCCTTTCACTTGCGAATGGCCAAATACATGTAAACATATTATAAGTATAAGTCACACTTACATCGATCCAACGTAAATAGGTATCGACTTTATCTCTGACATCTTCCGAGACATCAAGAACAAGCTTTGAACTTTCATGTAATGCATCAATCCAGCGATTCTTTAAACGTTCTCTAATGTCTTTATTAAACATATTTAATAAACGTGTAGGATTTTTTGTAACTCCTGGAACAAATTTATTCAAGAAAGAAGGTAAATCTTTTACATTAAACGAGAATGGGATGCCTTTAGGAATATTGAAATAATGTTTATTAAGATTTTCTAATAGGTCCCCCAATAAAAAGGAGGCATTTTGAAAAAGCTTATTAATCTCTATAACAGGTTTTATGAAATGTGTGTGCATTGTTAAATTGTTTCCAGAGCTAATTAAAGAAGCTGCTTTTAGAGCATCGAGATTCCAATAGGGAGATCGAATCATTAAATTGTGTTTTATTCCTATTGTCTTAGCCACAAGCCTTGCACATCTTGATTCCATATTGGGTAAATTACACAATGTATAACTTGTTAACGGACGTCCCATTGATGCTGCAACAATTCTTGAATCCAACCCACCGCTTAGAAAAAGAAAAGGGTTCGGTGAAATTCGTTTAATACGTTCAGCAGATTGTTTTAGTGCATGAGCGAGATATTCGCCCCACAATTTTGGCTTAATTCTATAATCTGGATGATATTTTCTTACCCACCATTTTCCTAAAGAACAATGACCGTTATAATCTAATCTTGCTTTCACACCAGCACTTATGGTGAAGACTTCTTTATAAAGACTTTGACCTGGTAAATGTCGTGATGCATAAAATAAAGAAAACAATCCGGCTGGATCAAAATGAGTACTATTTTTCCTCATAGACACAACAGCAGAAGGAAAATTCCCTATTATCCATACTTTATCATCTTTAGATATCCATAT
>CAYPFJ010000159.1:0-3630 GCA_964409945.1 uncultured archaeon
TTCGATGAAAAGTAAAGGTAATTCAATCGGCCATTCCTTCATATCATCTTTATCGATTAATTGTACGATTCCGCCATCTTTCTTTTTAAAGATTCTCATATCCAATCACCTGTTGTGAGTTTTTCAGGTAAGTATTTATCCGTTAAAAATTTAAATCCATGAGATGCAAATGCTTGGATTTCTGCTTTTATTTTGAGTTTAAGAGCTAACTTAAGATCATCTTCCCAAGCTTTATTTTTTTTTAGGAAATCTTCGTTTAGTAAATCTTTGGTACGTTTTTCGTCTTGTTTATTCATCTTAATCCGGACTTCTTGAGGGATTTTATATTTATCCAAATCTCTCGTCAATACTCCTAGAAGTTTTATATTTGGTGTAGCAAGAAAAGGTGATTCATAACTTAACCTTTTTGAACCTCGTAAATATACTGAGTGAATATAATGACCATAAGGATCACTATCAACTAAACTAAATACTGGAAGATTTAATTCTTTACTTAATCTTTTTAAAAACATTCTTACTGCAACATTTCCAACACCTTGAGCTGTTATTAAGATGCAAGGATATTTTCTCCAAAATCTAGCTTCTGCCAAGCGCATCATCGCAGCATCTTTCTCTATTACAAGAATAAATTCAGCATCTGACTCAATTATCTCAATATTATCAAGCATCGGTGAAATTGTCCACCCACCACTCCCTAATCCTTCTAAATCAATAATATCATTTCTATCGCGAATTCTTAACCGTCCTACACATGTACCTTTTGGGGCTGCTACAATATGAGTTGAATTTCTAGTTGTATATAACATTGTTGCAGCATCTTCAATACTTTTATCGCTATTTTTTTGCTCTTGAAACAAATTAACATCAGTATAGAATACTTCCCTTTTTGTTGCATGAATATCTTCATTTAGAAGTTCATAGACAACCTCTAATACTCTCATTAGTCTAGTGATATCTGCTACACTAGTAAGTGAGTGAAATTGTTTTTCCATAATTTGTTTACCGAGTAATAATAGATCATTTTCTTCGTCCCAAATGATATTTGTACTTGATCTAGAAGGCAATTCAATTGAGGGTCTTCCAGTTGTATAAATCTTTTCAAGAACTCTATCGACTAATTTATACAACCTATTAAGCATTTCTTTTCTACTAAGATCATCAATCTTTACTGTACCTGGTGGAAGATCAATTTCCTTTATCTCTTTTCCTCTCTCTAAATATTCAAAGTATAAATCTTTTGCTGCTCGTAAATCGTAAACATTATTATTTTGCTTTTTCGCCATTTTTATACCTCATTTCAATTTCCAATGTTTTCTACCCATTTTAACATCAACTAACACTTCTCCTTTACGTTCTAGCTCTTTTAATTTCAATTGAAGGTATCGAGCATCCATCATATCTTTAATTTTTAATTTAAAAATAAGGTGTTTTATAGTTTGCCACTCGGTTGATAATACCGAAACGATTTTATCAGTAGTAATAATAGGCAATGTAGTTTGAGTTGATTTTGGTTTTGAAGGTACTTTTTGAATTATAGTTGATATAGGTTTTTCCTTAGCAGAAGTTATTAAAGGTTTTGGCTTTTCTATAATGATTTCTGAAATCAAAGGTTCAATTTTTCCTGGTTTCTCTATAACTCTCTCAGAAGAAAATGAGTCTAAAATCTTATTAATAATCTCATTTTTCCTTTCTTTTGATTGTATTATAATATCATGCTCTTTACAATAATCTTTGAGTTCATTTACAGTCCAATTAAGTAAGGTTTTTTTAGAAATTACATCTATTTTTGGTTTCGGTTTTTCGATAGGAATTTCTTTTTTAATAGCAATCTCTTCTTTAAGGGTCTCAACTTCCTTTTGTTCTTCTTTTCTAATTTCTATTTCTTTAATTTCAGGTTTTTCGGATTTTAAATCTTGTATAATAACTGGAACTGGCTTTTTACCTATTGCTCCCTTCATTAAATCTTCAATTTCTTTAACATCCAATTTTGCTTTATATTTACTCTCCCCCCGAGATGCGATATTATATACACTCTTGACGAATATAGGAATATATTTCTCTATTAAACTAGCTCTTTTTTCTCTTTTATGCATATTAGCTCTTCTATTGATATATACTCGTAATCTTCTTCCTATTGCTTCGAGACAATATTTTATTTCTTTAATTAAATCTTCATCATCAGCTAGGGCATTTTTTGATTGTGATTTAAACATTAAATGGACAAATGGTCCAGAAACATTAACTAATAGTTTTATTGGCCCTCTTGGCAAGTTATTATCATATGTTTCAAGATTATAATTCTTCCAATTGACTGATTGAACTGCCTTTGTTATAGCACAATCTGCACTATCTCTCAATTTCGGTGTCCTATTTACAAACCTCGATAAAACATCTCTTGATCGCTTTGGTACTTCAATACTTCTGGAATAGGCCATTACTGCTTCAACTACATATGCTAAACCTTTTCCGCTTGTAGGAGCTCTTGTTTCTGCTGCAACAAAATCATTATCTTTTGTAAAAGTTTCAAGGAAATAGTCAAATACATCATGATAGCTTTCTATAGAGTCAATATCAGAAAAGCTAAGAGCATCTTCAATTGTTTGTTTTACTTGTTGGTAATCAAAAGTATAATCGATAATATCAATAGTTCCCAATATTTCAGAATTTAAATTAATAAGTTCTTCTGAATCTTCTTTTGTTAACATGCTCTTTTTTTCATCAGATAATAATTCAGTTGTTTGCCTAATTGTATCGACAGGTATATCAAAGTCATCGATATTATCTGAAATTTTTAAGCCAATTTCTTTAATTAAAGTGTTTTCTAAAATTGATTCTCCTACTGGAATTGCTGTGTCTGTTGGAGGGGTCATATATTTTATTGATTTGAAAGCAAGGAATAGAGAATTAAATTGCTCCTTTGTTAAGTCAACAGGTTTTACTTTAGATAATTGAACCTCATTAACTAAAGCTTCAAAATCTGTTCTATTCTTAAATTTTTTTTGCTCAATCAACCCATCCCTGGCATCTTTAAATAAAAGATTTAAATCTTCCTTAGTTTTATCTTTTTCTTTTCTGACATCCTCAATTTTTTTTAAAAAATTTTTAATTTCTCTTTCGATAACTGTTATTTCTTTTTTAGTTACTGTTTTTTCAATTTGGGCATTTAATTTCTTTATCTCTTTATTAATTTTTTCATAATCTCTAATATATTTGTTATAATTTGAAATGAAATCCCAATATTTTTCTTTAAGTTCTTCTGATTCAACTTGATAAATCATTAATTTGTCTCGTGGTTTAGTAGAACGCCCATATATTTTTTTTTCATCTCGCATGAAATAAATTTGATCTGTTTTTTTCTTAGCTACATTTACAAAACCATCTTTTAATATTAGTAAATTTAATTTGTCTTGTAAATCTCGTTCACCAATATCTACAATTTCTTTAGCTATTTTTGAACTCATTCTAACAAAATTATCTTGTAAAAACGCCGATATAGATTTATTTTCTGATTTTGTAATTAAATCCTGTAGATCTCCTATATTAGTAGACGAGGGATGAGGTTTGGCATATTTAGGTTCGGGTGGGAAAGAAGTAGCTAATCTTCGATAAATTTTTTACTTTACAAAGGGA
>CAYPFJ010000160.1:0-3489 GCA_964409945.1 uncultured archaeon
ACACGTGAAGAAGAGGAAAATAAATTTAGAACGGGTTTAGGTTTATCTCTCATAAAAAAAGTAGTTGATTCTTTCAATGGTAAAATTTGGGTGGAAGATAGAGTTAAAGGAGATTATTCTAAGGGGTGTAATTTTGTCTTGCTTATTCCTGAAGCATAAAATTATTTTTTAAAACTGTAATTTGGGATTTGAAGAAAAAACTTGGCTTTTTTAAATCTTTTTTCAGATTACTCATTGTGATTATTGATCACTGTGACAAGGTAATCAGTATCAAAATTGTGTATTTTGGTCCAGCTCTTTCGGGCAAGACTACTTCGATAAAAGCTCTCTTTTCTGATTTTGGAAAGGATAAAGATGTTTATAGTATTGAGAGTACTGTAAATAGAACATTATTTTTTGATTATGGAACAGTTACATTTCAAAATCAAGAATGGGCATTAAAGATCCATATATATACTACTACGGGACAAGATTTCTATTTTGTTACTCGACCTATTACTTTAAGAGCTGTTGATGGAGTCATTTTTGTCATAGATTCTCATGAAGATGTATATGACAGAAATTTAATCTCTTGGCAGGAATTAATCTCATATTTTAATAAAGATATAAGTAATCTTCCGATCATCATTGCATTTAATAAACAAGATTTAGAAGATAAATTTAACTCAATAGATTTTTTAAGAGATATCGGATATTATAAATACAAAAATATAGATACAAGATTTACTAGTGCTATAAAAGGAGAAGGAATCTTGGATTGTTTTGAAGATATTTTAAGACTAGTCTTAAATAAATATTATGATAATAAACTGATTACTGCTATGAATTAATATATATATGCTTAACATATGTTTAAAAGAAGCTTGCTTCTGAGACTGGTGATTGAATCCTAATTTTCTGTTGACTATTATCTTCTAAAATTGAAATGAGTGCCGTAATATTCTGTTTTGTTTCATAAACGATTTCTTTTTCTTCACCCTTTTTCCAATTATTTACACCTGTTAATTGTGGAGCAGTTTCGAATAAACCTTCTTGTAACCCCGAAATCACGACAGTTACTCCTTTTAAATCATTTTTGGAAATATTTTTTATTCTCATTATATACTTGTCAATATCAGAATCAATTGATACTACTTTATAGATCTTCTGGAATTTTGAAATACCATCAAATAAGGAAGATGCGGCAGCAGAACTTTCTGAAAATAAATCCACACCTACCTTTTCCTCAGAAATCGGACCACTAGAAATAGTTATTGGAATTTCAAGCTTTATCGGTTCTAAACCAAATTCTGGCTTCTTCTTTCCAATGATTAACAAGCTCCACTTTGTATAAGCTCCATATCTAAATCCAAATTGCTCTTTTTCAGAAGGAGACCATAACCAATTATATGTTGGTTCAGCAACTTCTGGAACCTTTAGAAGCATATAATCTTTTTCAAAATTTTGTGTTCGAACATCTCCGGCAATTGCAGGGGGAAGTTCCTCAACTTTACGACAATTTTGACCATATGCTTCACAATAACAAACCAAGTTTGAATTTTGAAGAAGTCTTATTTCTAACTGTTTAAGTTCCTCTGAAGTATAACCAATTTTAATAGTTTCTCCTGGTTTAAAAATATCTTTTGTTAAAAGAATGTTTAATCCCGAAATTGAAAATGAGATTGGTTTTGGGGATTTTGCTTGAAATCCAGAATTTCTTGCTTTAATCTCAATATTATGAGTTTTATTAATCACTAACTCATCTTCAGGATTAATTTTAATTGGATTAGGTTGTCTTAAATTTAATTTTAGAGTATAAGTTAGATTTCTATTTCTTATCGTTGGGACAAAATTACTTTTAATTAAGAGAGATTTTTCACGAACATATTCACCTGGTTCAAATTTACCTTTACTAAATATTTCCTCTTTTGAAATTTGAAGTTCTTTAGCACAAGGAGGATGAGTAATTAAATGAATTCCACTCCAAAAAATTTCAGCTTTTTTGTCAAAATTGAATTTTGTGCGAACATTTAACTTATCCCCGATAAAGACAGAACCATTGTTTAAATCAGTTAACTCTAATTTTACCAAGTCCAGACAGATAATGATGTTTCATTCTATTAATTTTATAAAAAGATAGAATTTTATAAAAACTTTTTATTATTAGATAAGAAATATGGAAATAACCAATCTCTCTTTTTATAGATAATTCATTATTCAAGAATGTCAATTTTTTTATTTGAATTAAGAATCTAAATAAAAAATAATTTGAATCACTTTTAATTATACCATTTAGGATTAAATATCACAATAATTCAAAGCTATGAATAGCGGTCTAGATGGAAAAATCAATGCAGTTCTCTTTGATTTAGATAATACGTTATTGGATGTTGATTTAGATAAATTTATATCTAATTATTTAAAATTGTTAGCCCAAAGTGTAGCCCATCTCGTACCAACAGGAAAATTCATATCAAAAATACGAAAAGCATCTTTAGCTGTGGAAGAAAATAATGGATATACTACCAATGAAGAAGTATATGCTAATGTATTTTTTCCATTGGAAGGGTATCCTCGTGAAGTAATTGAACCATTTTTTGATAAATTTTATGAACAAGATTTTTCTAAACTACGTCAATACACTCGAAAGAAACCTGAAGCAAGATCGGTTGTTCAAACTGCTTTCGATAAGGGTTATGATGTTGTGATTGCTACAACACCTATACTTCCGGCAACCGCAATCGAACAACGATTAGAATGGGCAGGTGTAGCCGATTTTCCTTACCGTTTAATTACAACTATCGAGAATAGTAATGCCACTAAATCTTTAACACACTTACTTTATTATGAACAAATTTTAGATAAAATTGGATACCCCGCAGATGCTTGTTTAATGGTAGGAGATGATGAAAAGGACATGATTGTTGCGCGTCTTGGGATGCAAACGTTTTATATTGAAGGGAAAAAAACAGATTTTGCTAATCATATACCAGAACCCACCTATAAAGGTTCCCTAGCCGATTTGAAACCATTGCTTTAAAAGTGTTTTATACATCAATCTTTTTCCATGTATAAGCTAACTTACTCATATTATAGATGGGTGGAGGAGGATCCTCTAATAACAATTTTCCAAGGCATCCTGCACACAAATATACTTCTTTGTTTTTATCAGTAAAAAAACACATATATAAATTCTCTTGCTTCAAACAAGATTGGCATCTCACAGCTTATAATCTCTTATAATAGAATAAAAACATTTTTATTAAAATCTCAATAATGAAATAATCTGTTTTACTATTTATTACTTTTAATTTGATTTATTTCCTTATATCGAAAACAATCGATCATATGATCATTTACCATTCCAACTGCTTGCATAAAAGCATAACAAATAGTTGGACCAATAAATTTAAACCCTCTTTTTTTCAAATCTTTACTCATTTGTTCTGAGTGCTCGGTTTTAGATGGTAATTCTGAAAGCTCTTTGAATTTATTATCAATTGTTTTATA
>CAYPFJ010000161.1:0-3406 GCA_964409945.1 uncultured archaeon
TGGGATACCTTTTATGTTTTCAAATATGATGATATCCCCCCTACCAATCCAGAAACATGCATGCAAACGAATGGAACGACAGAATATGACGTATGGCAAAAATCCATTAATGATCCATTTTTTGATTGGAGTGAAGGAGTTGACAACCTTTCTGGTATTTCTGGTTATTATATTTATTGGGGTAAAGATCCAGAAGGTAGGTCTGATTTTTTTTCACATTTCTCTTATTTTGATCCTGGAAGAGTTAACTCGGGAATTTATTATTTAAGAATTCAGGCTGTAGATCAGGTTGGAAATGCAAATAATTGGAATACCTTATATATATTTAAATATGATAGTAGTTCTGAAGATAATTTAGAAGATATAGAGCCTAAAAATAATCCAATTGAGTTATTCATAAAACACCCTATTTTATGGTTATCTTTGTTATTGGGAGGATTATCAACAACCATATATTTTATGAATAAAAAATTTTCTTTTATAAAGAGAGGGTGAAATAATAATACAAATTTTAAAAAAAAGATTTGAATTTTAATGGTAGTAGATAATAGGCGAATTTTCTATTATATATGCCCTGATTGTAATTGGCGTATTTTAAATAATCAAATCAGAGATATAGCTGGTTATGAGGATAACATACATTTTTGCGAGTATTGTGGAAGTAAACTGGAAAAAACCAATTTCGAAAATTTGGATGATACAGAAGAAACCAAATCTGAGAATAATAATTCTATTGAATACCCTGTTGAGATAATTGCCGAGGATCCTGATTTCCAGATTGGATTCATCGATAATTTAACCCTTGTTCTTTCCCGCATGATATATTTTAATATTAGGTATCTTGAAAAGACTTTAGATAAGAATTTCGAGAATATTCAGCTTGATTTGCAACTACTTAATATATTATCAAGTGCCCTTTTGCCGGTTTTGCAATATGATATTGAAGAAGAATTTTTGGATAAATTAATCGAGCTAACTCATGCAGACTTCTGTTCTAATATGGTGAAATTACATGAAAAAATAAAAAAATTTTCAATCTTTCGTCAAAGGTTCGTTGTATATCTAAGATGGTTAGTAAAACAAGTTTTCCTACTAGTTTCTGAATCATGGAATAAAGGTTCAATTGAAAAATTTGAAGCAATCATATTTAGAGATTTAAATACTTATGATTTTAGCAAAATCCAATCAAAAATAGGGAGTCTAGAAACTAAAGATAATGAAAAAGATAGTGAAAATTTTAAAACACCTATTACAAATAGCTTTAGAGGAAAATTATATCATAAAGCTAGGGATGTGGTTTACAACTATATTACTCAAAATTCACCGAAATCAAATGATTTTGAATCTGATACTATACTTGAAGAACTTTTAAGCGCTATAGGTATTCTTAGTTCTATTGAGAAAATAGAATCTTCAAATATTAACTATAAAAATGAAGCAAAAGAAAGATTAGGAAATAAAAAAAAATATATTTCAATTTTAGGAAAGATAATGCTACATATTTTAGATTCAACATTAAATGATTCTATAACTGAAATAAGTAGTAAATATGGTATTTCAAGAGATTTTGTAACAAAAACTGCGAAATTTCTTGAATTAAAGCATAAAATTAAATTAGCTGATCGCTTTCCAACAACATCAGCTAGAGGCTCTAATTCCTACCCATCAAAAAAAACTTTAAAATCGATTTTTGAATTTTGTTTAAAATTTGTAGACTCTCACTTGTTATCAAAGTTAGCAAGTGAAATTTTTAAAGATTTAGTTGAAATTTCTCCTCGACTAACAGTTGATGATTTACCTCAAGGTTTTAAAACAAATACTAGATACTTAGCTGTTTCTATTGTTTATTTTAGCTTAAGACAAAGAGTTTATTCCAGAATATATAAAAAATATGAATCATATGGAGTGATGGAGTTTATCAAAGAATATTTTCCTAAAAATACAACTATGAAATTGGCTATTACTAATATGATTCCCCTAATATACAATTATCTATCTGAATATCAAAAAAATAACATTATATACAAACCCAGGGCTGTTAAGGAAAAAATCGATATTCATAGTTTTAAAGAAGAGCTCTTAAGATTAAAGGAGAAATATAAAGATGAAAATCGCCCCGATAATATGATATTAATTGATATTTTCCTTGAAACGATTAGTCATTATAATAAAGATGATTTTCAACAATTTAGAGAAGAAATCTCATTTTGGACAAAAAGTAGTATGTTGTGGAGAGTAATTAAGAGATTGTCATCTTCACAGACATTATATTTAAAATCGGATTTAGACAATTTCATTAGAGGATTTAAAAAATTAGTAAATAAAATTAGTATTGATAAATCAGCTAAAATAAAAGTATTTACTCTTCTTCAAGATTTTAAATTAATGAGATATTCATACTATGATTATGACAATACAGAAGGTAGAACAAAGAGACAGAGAGAATATGAAAGATATCTTACTTATGGTGAACATTATTTTCTCCCAAAAACAAGAATAAGACGCTTTTTACTAATGTTAGGTTTTAGTCCTTATGATGGGTTTGATATTTGGAAGAATATTGGTCAATATAATGGAAAATTAAAGATATACGCTAATTTTCATCACTATCATTATAAGGCAGAGGATGATTCTGAAGATGATTTAGTATTTATTCCAGTTAAACCTCCAAAGGATCAACGTTCTGAGATTTTTGGTGATAATCATTTCTTAACACATAATGTTATAGCAGGGTATGAAGGTCATTTAAAAAGTAAAAGAGTATCGGTCGAATCAAAAAATAAAATTAAGCAAAAGCTGGCAAAAATAGAAAAAAGAATTGATATTAATTCAAAATTAATTAAAGAATCAGTATTAACACTCCAAATTCAAATTTTAGATAATTTAATAGGATGGTCACCTGATAGTATAAAAAAAGTCAAGTTAAGATTAATTGATGCAAAATTTGAATGGGCAGAAAATATTGACCAATTCATACCAATTACTAAAGAATATTCCGAGAAAAACATTGATTCCACATTAACAACCCTAGTAATCAATGAAATATTAAACGAACGCAAAAGGAAAATTAGGAGATTATAAATTTTCATAAAGTTTATTTTTTCAGCTGAATTTTCCTATTTACTAAGTCAAGATTTTATTCTTAAGGGCTTAGGACGCAAGTTGATGCGGTTTCGATATATGGCAGATATCGAAAATGATTCATTTATTAGACATTAAATTCGCGTTCTTTACCTTAATTATAAGTATTGGCAATAAATCTAATGAAAAAAAGGAATACGGTGATAAAATGTGAGTGAAAAAGGAAAAATAACCATAAAAGCTCTCGTGACTGGTGGAAGCGCATCAGGCGGGCCTCCAATAGGTCCTGCCGTCGGCCCGACTGGCATAATCTAATACCGTTTCG
>CAYPFJ010000162.1:0-3390 GCA_964409945.1 uncultured archaeon
TGTTTTCCATTGAGCAAACAAGGACGCCGCAACAGCTGGTCGCGGATCTCCTGCATGAGTTTTTTGGTGTCCAAGGCGATCGTCGCCACCGCCTCAATGGCCCGGCTGTTACCGGCTATCACGCGGTTATTGTCCTTGAGCACCCGCATCAATAATGACATCCTTTATTGGTTCCCATAAAAGAATGAAAAGAAGAAATATCAAAAAAGAGATTGGAATTCCAATGTATAATGGGCCCTTTAATCCATTCCAAGTTTTGTGGTCTCCTAAAAGTCGCCTACCATCCCGAAATGTTCTTCCACCATCAATGGGTTTACCTCCACCAGTGATAACCATCGAAGCATTTGAAATATATGCAGGAACAATGAATAGAAGGCTAAAAATTAATAAGGCGACCCAATCTGCCCAATTGAAGATTAAAGCTATAAGTAGGAAATTTGCTAAGATTAAACATGCAAAAATAATAGCTAGAATTACAGCAATCTTTTTATGATTTTTTTCAATGTCAATTTCAGCTGGCAATGCTCAGTTTTATCATATTAGGTTTTTTTTTTCAAACAAAATAATTAATTAAACATATATTTAATTGAATTAAATTTTTTTTAATTGAAAAATCTATTAATAAGAAATTAATAAATATTGCTTCATAAATAATATTCTTTTAAAATACCGACAATAATATTATAAATTATTAAAAAGATTCATCAAAATTAGCTATTAAAGCTTTAACATTTTTCTACTAAACTAAAGATTAATAAATAATTTTAAATATGCAATTGAAATATTGAATATATCTTAAAATTTCGAGTGGAAACGTTTTTTATTACAATAATGAAGCAATGGTGTTATAATTGTTGAAAAATCATAATAATAATATTCAATTCAATATCGATAAATTCTACAAAAACTATCTTAGTGGTCCAAGAATTTTTAAAAATAGAGATGCGTTGGAATCATCATATATTCCAAGAGAATTACCTCATCGTGATACTCAGATAAAAAATGTAGCAGAAAAGACTGCTTGTGCTTTATTAGGTGATACCCCTCCAAATTTCTTATGTTATGGAATGACAGGAACGGGGAAAACAGCAACTATAAGGTATGTAAGTCAAAAGTTGGCGCAACAAAACTCAAAAATTAAACCATGGTGGATTTATATTAATTGTAATATAGTATCAACACCCTATCGTATTTTAGCTCACATTTACAACACTATTTCAAGAAGAGAGAAGATTCCACCTACTGGACTTCCAAAAGATATAATTTTTAAAAAATTGCTTGGATTATTAGATTCAAGGGTTGGTAATTCAATTTGCTTTTTGGTTTTAGATGAAATTGATATTTTGGTCGATAAGAAAGGTGGAAATGAAATTTTATACGATTTAACAAGATTAAATGAAAACTTAGATAATAGTAAAACGAGTATCATTGGAATATCGAATAAATTGAAATTCAGAGAGAATTTGGATCCTCGAATAATATCGAGTTTAGGTGAGGAACATATTGTCTTTCCATCTTATGATGCAAGTGAGTTGAGAGATATCTTAATTGAAAGAGCTAAAATAACTTTTCAGGAGGGTGTTTTAAAGGAAGAGGTTATTCCCTTATGTGCTGCTCTCGCTGCAAAAGAAAATGGAGATGCTAGAAAAGCATTACAATTATTAAGGAAGGCAGGTGAATTAGCTGAAAGAGATCAAAATAAAATTGTCACAGCTAAGCATGTAGAAAAGGCTCAAGGAGATTTAGAAAATGATCACATTATGGAGTACATAAAAGGTATGCCTCTCCAAGCTCAATTGATTATAGCATCTATTTATTTAATTTCAAGATTTAGTCCAGACTATGTTATTATTTCTGGAGATATTTATGATGTTCACTCAGAAATTAGAGGTTTGATACCAGGAGTTAGACAATTAACAAAAAGGAGAATTAGTGATTATATTAATGAGTTATCATTAACAGGAATAATATCTGCAGAGGTTAAATCTATGGGACATTATGGAAGAACCAAAATAATTAAATTTGATATTGGTATGGAACTTATAGAAAAGGTATTGTCAGAGATTGACAAAATTCAAGGTATTATGAATTATAAACCCATTTTTTTACAAACCGATAAAGTTAAATTAAAAAATAACATATTTAAAAAGCTTATTTAAGTAGTAAATTCCCATTTATCTATTTCTTCAGCTAACTCATTGAGAAAAAATTCAGCAGAACTATTGTTCTTTTCCTTTAATAATAAGAAAAGTTTAGTTATATGTTTACAAAACTTCTTATTTTCCGCCCTCCTTTCCTCGAAATCATGGCAATTGTGATGTAATACTTTTTTATTAATATCTATTTCTATAATATAAGATTCTTTTTTTGTACCTGCAACTTTTGACTTGATAAGTCCTTTTGAGCGATCATATTCTAATAATTCAAAAGCAGCATCAGAAATGGTTACAGACCTGTTTAAAGTTCCTTTATCAACAAACGCATTGATTAAAATACTGAATTTAGACGAATCTTTTTTATAAATATCATTTTTTAAATGTGCATTTTTTAAATGAGATTTAATCTTTTCTAAAACTACATTTTTTCTCTCTTTATGCCAATTTTGTAATTGTTCATTCAATGTTTTTGATAATTTTAAACGTTGATTATTATCTTTGATGATGAGATTATTATTAATCGAGGCATCAATGAAGTTTCTAGCTTTATCTGGAGGAAATAGAAATAACTCAAATGATATTTTATAAAGTAAATCATTGTAAGAAATATACGGGAGATCAATTATTTTCCAAATGTATAATACCATTTCTGAAGTTTTATTACGAGGAATCGAGAAATTCATGATCTTACAATTATTCATACTAATATTTTATAATTATTATAAAATTAATCATTATTACTATTCTGATTTTTCTTTTTGAAATAAAAACTATTAATTTAGGTGAAGATCCAATTGTGTTCCTTTTAGAGTATCTAATTCAATAATAGATAAAATACCCGGAGTAGGATGTATTCCTAAAGAATTCATAAAATCTGTTTGACTTTGAAAACAACCAGAATTAACTAATGCAATATTATTATAATAATCCATTCCATTAATATGAATATGTCCTGTGTGAAAAATATCTGGAATATTATCAATTACAAGCCAATCTTTATTTGTGGGTGCTATTTGAGTTTTCTTTCCATATATTGGAGCTAAATGTCTACATATCAAGAGTTCTTTCATTGTTTCTACTGGGTTATTGTTTTCTAAACCTGGTATCAACATATTTAAATCAAGAATACTGTCACCATGAAAAATTAATGAATTTACATTGTGCGTTTGAATAAGTGAGGGATTCCCTATACAAATAACACCGCTATTTATAAGTTCTGCTGAATATTTCTTTG
>CAYPFJ010000163.1:0-3151 GCA_964409945.1 uncultured archaeon
AATTAATAAAAGAAAAAAGAAGTGTTGTATGTATGGGACTTGATCCCCGGATGGACAATGAAGGTGAAATCCCCCAATATTTAATTGAAGAAATAAAGGATCCAAATAAAATAATATTTGAATTTAATAAAATCTTGATTGAAAATACTTATGAATTAATTCCAGTTATTAAACCCCAAATAGCTTTCTATGAAAAATATGAAGCCATGGATGCTTTAAAAGAAACTATAAAATTTGCACATAAAAAAGGTTTATTAGTAATTTTAGATGCGAAGCGAAATGATATTGGAAGTACCTCTGAAGCGTATGCTTATTCTGTGTTTAAAAATCTTAATGTAGATGCATGTACAATTAATGCGTACCTAGGTTTTGATGGAGTTAAACCTTTTTTAAAATATAAAGAAAAAGGCGTGTTTATTCTTGTAAAAACATCAAACCCCAGCAGTTCAGAATTTCAAGATTTGTTTAGTATTAGATTAGAAGAGATTCCTAATGACGTCACTGAGTATAAAGTAGAAAATAAGACTTTAAAGAGGAATTATATTCAGCTTGCTGAATTAATATATAATTGGAGCAATGAATTAGTAAAATTTTCTAATTTCACTAATTTAGGTGTTGTTATCGGGGCAACTTATCCCCTAGAATTAAAAAAAGTGCGAGAAATTGTAAAAAATTCTTTTATATTAATACCTGGCTACGGAGTTCAAGGTGCTCAAGCGAAAGACATTAAAAATGGATTTTATAAGAATGGATTAGGCGGAATTGTAAATTCTTCACGAGGTATAATTTATGCATATCATAAAAATAAAAATTATTCTCAACAGAATTTTGGAAAAGCCGCTAGAGATGAGATAATTGAAATAAATAAGAAAATCAACAGAGAAATAATGATTTAATTTATTAAAAACTTCCCCCTGGAGAAGAAAGAATGGATATAGCTGTTACAAGTGGTAGCACAACAAAAAACACCACAACAACAGATCTTTTAATTCCAATTCTGTGAATTAAATTTATAATATTTACGTCTATAAAGAGAGAAAAGAAAACCACTAATATCATTATTCCCGGATTAATCTCAAGTGCCCCAATCATCCCATATAATATTAAAGGAGAACAAACGAAAAAAATGACTCCAAGTTGAATACCATAGCTAATAGCAACCCATTTCATATTTTTTTTTACCTCAGCTTTAGTAATAGCTAAACCAATCTTTAAAAATAACATATCAAAAAGTATTAACAATATTGCAGGAATAATTGAACCCATACTAGTAGTTCCAAATTGAAAAAACATTAATCTCACCAATTAGTCAAAGGATTATAAAATTTAAAAAATCAATTTATATTTAAAATAATTTTTTACTATAAGAAACATTTTATTAAAACAATTTAAATTTATTTAATTAGCTTTTTGCATTTAGAACTAATTTGATATTATAATAAACAAATTGGAGGAAATATTCAAGAGATAAGAAAAAGGTAATATGCAATGGTAGAAACTAAAGACGAAACAGTTCAATATGACGAAGAAATACCAAGGATTGCTGTGTTTATATGCCAATGAGGTTTAAATATTGCTGAAATTATTGATACTAAAGCATTAGTAGAATTTTCAAAAAATCTTCCCGGGGTTGTCGAATCTTTAGATTACATTAGTCTTTGTACCGAACCTGGTGCTGAATTCATTAAAGAAAAAATGATTGAAAGTAATGCAAATAGATTAGTTATAGTATCTTGTACTCCTAAAACTCACGAACCCGTTTTTAAAAGTGTGTTAGAATCAATGGGAATAGATCCATCTTACCTTGAATTTGCTAATATCCGAGAACATTCTAGTTTTGTGCATAAAAAGGATAAACCTGGTGCCCAAAGGGTTGCGGAAGATATAATCCGATCTGCTGTAGCAAGAGCTTCGGTTCTAGAGAAAATTTTGGTTAAAGAAGTGGATATAACAAAAACCGCTTTAATTATTGGTGGAGGAGTAGCAGGATTATCAGCAGGCATTGATCTCGCTGAAGAAGGATTTGAAGTACATTTAGTGGAAACAAGTCCTACAATAGGAGGTAAAATGGCTAAATTGGATCGTACTTTTCCTACAGATGATTGCAGTATATGAATATTAGGACCAGTAATGTTACAAGCAGCAAGAACACCTAAGCTCAATATATACACGTATAGCGAAGTTGAAGATGTTTCTGGTTTTGTTGGGAATTTCACTGTAAAAATAAGAAAAAGAGCACGGTATGTAACAAACGATTGTAACGGGTGTGGAGCATGTTATGAAGTATGTCCTGCATTTGGATATAATGAATTCAACGAGGGAATGGATTCAAGAAGAGCTATATATGGAGCATTTGCCCAAGCAGTTCCCTCTCTAGCTCAAATTGATATGGAACGATGTATCAAATGTGAATTGTGTAAACGTGTTTGTGAGTTAAACGCGATTGATTTCGATCAAAAAGATGAAATTGTTGAAATAACGGCGGGTTCTATTGTTGTTGCAACTGGTTGGGATGAATTTGAACCGCCAACTGGATATTTAGGCTATAATAAGTATCCCAACGTAATTACTCAATTAAAACTTGAAAGAATGTTAGCTCCAAATGGACCCACGGTAGGACATTTAGTAAGACCTTCGGATGGAAAAGAACCACAGAGAATATTATTCATTCAATGTGTTGGGTCAAGGGATTTAAACATGAATACTTATTGTAGTTCTGGTGTATGTTGCATGATTTCTATAAAAAACAGTAAATTGATTAAACAACATTATCCAGAGGCAGATATTTCCGTTGCTTATATAGATATGCGAGCTGCTGGAAAAGATTATGAAGAATACTTCACACTTTCGAGAAAAGAAGGTATTAAATATATAAGAACAAATATCAGTAGAATCAAGGAAGATCCAGATACACATAATTTAAAAATAATAATGCAAAATACGTTAGGATCAGGTGGACTAAGAGAATTTGAATTTGATTTAGTAATACTCTCTGCTTCGATGGTTCCTGCTACTGGTGTTAAAAAAATCGAAAAGTTACTTAAAATGGAAACTAGCCAAGATGGGTTCTTTAAAGAATTTCATGCTAGATTAAATCCTATTGACACAAAAATTCCCGGAATAGTCCTTGCAGGAGCTAGTCAAGGTCCAA
>CAYPFJ010000164.1:0-3042 GCA_964409945.1 uncultured archaeon
TAAACCTAATGAATTCAAATATGGTTTGAACATTTTCAAAAATATTTCTTCACTTATCATCGGATTTATGGGTGATAACATTAAAAGAACATTGTACAATGTTTTAAATAATACTAGCATTATAATATGTTTATTAGGATCTTCAGAATAAATATCAAGTTTTTCTCGATTTAACATTATGTACCACCTACTTATGTCATTCACAATTAACTCTCTTAACTCACTAGTTATCCAAGGTAATTCATAATTATCCGCTAATTGAGTAATTTTTTTTATTGTTGAATGTAATCTTGAAAGCATCCATTTATCTAGTTTACTCAGATTTTTCTGCTGTAATTTTACCTTTGAAGGATCAAATCCCGCTAATTTGAATTTTTCATTAGCGTACACAAAAACATTCCAAATTGTATTAACAATTTTGTAGGTATCTGCGTATTCTTTAACAACAAAATTGAAGTCTCTACCTGGTTGTGTTACACCAATTGAATAAAAACGAAAAGTCTCAATTCCTTTTATTTTTGAGTAAGATTTGTTTTTTTTAAGATCATCTAAGGAACCATCTATAAGATCTTCAGGCAAAATTTGAGTTCCTTTTGATTTACTCATTTTTAATTTTTCTCTTAGTGTCCATCCATGCATATAACAAGCATCATAATTTTTGCGTCTTGATGAGACCATTGCACTACATAGTAATGTATTAAACCATCCTCTTATTTGGTCTTTTCCTTCGAGTATAAAATCTGCGGGAATCCATGTATCGAAATGACTTTTCCCATCATAAACTTCTTGAGCAGCCCACATTACAGAGCCTGAATCTAACCAAACATCTAGAATATCGGGAATTCTTCTCTTTATGCCCTCATTACACTTTTTACATTTCCATGTAACCTCATCAATCCAAGGACGGTGTAAATCTTCGGGACATTCTCCTGCTATCTCTTTTAATTCTTTGGCTGAACCTATTACAATTGTATCCCCACATTTTTCGTTGTCACAAATCCATACGCTTAAAGGGATACCCCAGAAACGTTGTCTAGAGATACACCAATCTTTCAAAGAACTTAACCAACTTTTAAACCATCTATCTCCAGCCCAATCCGGGATCCAATAAATCTCTCCATTCTTTTCAAGTAATTCCGGAACAAGACTTTCTGTTTTAAAGAACCACTGATTTGTAGCTCTATACACTAATTTTGAATCACATCTCCAACAGTGTGCGTATTCATGTTCTATTTCATTAGTTAAAATTAATGTACCTTTTTGTTTTAACAACCCTAAAATCTCTTCATTTGCATCAAAAACAAACTTTCCTTTAAATTTTCCTGCTTCCTCAGTATATTCTCCTTTTATATCTACGGGGGTAAAAACAGGAATATTATTGGCAACACCAACTTCAAAATCTTCAGGACCATGACCGGGAGCGGAATGAACTAAGCCTACTCCCTCTGAAGCTGAAACATATTCTTCAGA
Organism: uncultured archaeon; assembly: GCA_964409945.1. Taxonomy (GTDB): domain Archaea; phylum Asgardarchaeota; class Lokiarchaeia; order Sigyniarchaeales; family SOKP01; genus Loki-b32. The sequence goes on from CAYPFJ010000164.1 coordinate 1,471, forward strand.
TAATATAATAGAATGAACTGTATCGCTTTGCTTTTCTAATTCTTTTTGAAAAGGTACTTCTTCTAAAAGTGGATGGATATATTTCATTCCTTTTAGATCTTCACCTGTAAAATCTTCTACAATCTTATACTTATAACCTAATTCTCCCGAAATAAGATGAGTTATTGAAGCTTTCGATAATATCCAATATTCATCAAGATCTTCAATATATACCTTACCATATTCGACGAATGGATTTGCCATTATAGCTTCATTAGCAACCAATGTCCATGGTGTTGTCGTCCAGATTATAAAATATGTTTTTTCCATATCTACAGATTTTATTTTTAGGAATAAACTAGTATCTATAATATTTTTATACTCATGTTCATGCTTAGCGAGCGCTGTTGCACATCTTGGGCAACAATTCAACGGTCTATAAAATTGATATAATAATCTATTTTCCCAAGCTTTCTTTAATGTCCACCAAATTCCTTCAATATAACTATTTTTAAATGTAATGTATGGATTTTCCCAGTCCCAGAAGTAGCATCCTAATCTTTTAAATTGTTCGTTCATTATTTTAAGTTTCTTTTTAGCATATTCCTTACAATTCTTAATGAACTTATCAATGCCATATTCTTGAATCTCTTGCTTATTTTTAATTCCTAATTCCTTTTCCATCTGAACTTCGATCGGTAATCCATGAGTATCATAACCGGGAGTATCTGTAACTTTAAACCCTCTCATCCGTTTGTATTTTATTAAATAATCCTTTAATACTTTATTCCATGCTGTTCCAAGATGGATTGAGCCTGTAGTATAGGGAGGTCCATCTATAAATCGCCAAACTTCTTTTCCTTTTTCTTTTTTTCTTATCAAGGAATAGATGTCTTGATCTTTCCAGAATTCCAATATATTTTCTTCTAATTCTATTAAATTCAGCTTCTTATCCAATATTTCCACGAAAATCATCTAATAAAAATGTGAATGTTTATAATAAGAAGTTCAAATTAAAAAATTTAATTAATTCACCTAAAAACTCATTCAGATTTACCTTAAACAGAAACCACATTTACCAAATGATTTAATCGTTTGCTCCCAGCAATGATTATGATATGATTTATTACAATGAGGGCATTCTGCATGACATTTGTCATCACCGGCAATTTTTTTAGAACAGCTTGGACATTCGATTTTATGGCATATAACACACGAGACTACCGAGACTTCGAAAATTTTCTGGGAAATAAGATTGAATAAATCAACAAGATAACTAAATGGTGTCCATTCTTTAAAAAAATCATCAAATGATGTGTATAAATCATTTTTTATTTTCTCATGAGCTTCAAGTTCGAATTCATTTGTCACTTTCAGTTCAGGCATTTTCATTGGATATTCATTTGGCAATTTTATTTGAAATTCAAACGTAAGATCTTCTGATTTCATTTTTCCTTTCATTTCTAATAGCAATGTTGCCGTCGATGGTTCATATTCTATTTTTTTATAATGATCTTTTAATAAATCTATTTCAAAATTAATTCTTGAATTTTTATCCACTAACCAAGAAATTTCTCTAATTATTTCAACTGG
>CAYPFJ010000165.1:0-3026 GCA_964409945.1 uncultured archaeon
AAAGAATTACCCGAAGATTATCCATACTTCTTTTATAAAAGTATACTTGATGATTTTCCAGAATGCTTCTTATTAGCTCAAAATAAACATGGAAAAATAATAGCCTATATTATGTGGAGAGTTGAAAAAGCTCCTTCTGCCAATAGTCTAAAATATATAAATAAAGCACATCTCGTTTCTATCGCTGTCTCTGAAGGTTATCGAAGAAAAGGAGTTGCCAAATCACTATTGGCAAATAGTATGACCGCAATAAAAAAATACAAAATTCATGAATACGTTCTAGAAGTTAGAGTGTCGAACTATACAGCAATTAGATTATATGAAAAATTTAATTATAAAATTGAAAGTATCAAAAAAAACTATTATCGAGACGGGGAAAATGCGTATTTTATGACTTTAGATGTAAACGACTACTAAATAACTGAGTCTTCCAAACCTCTTATTAAATAAGTTAAAAGCTCATTATAGGGCACTTTAATACCTAAGTTCTCAGCGTTCCTCAAGATTCTTCCATTTAAGAAATTAATTTCAGTCGGCTTTCTATTTAAGATATCTTGTAACATTGAATTCTTATTATTTGCTGTTTTCTTAAGAACATCGTAGGTTATTGATAAATAATCTTTTTTGGAAAGTATAATGTTTTTCATCTCCGCCACTTTTATTGCTTCATTAATTGCTTGCTCTATGAAATACTTTAATCCCTCAATTTCCAATAACTCTCCATTAGTTAAACGAGTTAAAGCCCCAATTGCGTTGATCCCAATGTTAACCAACGCTTTTTCCCAACTTTCCTTGATTATATCTTCTACTATAATAGTTTCCAAATCAGCTAAAGTTAAAATATCTCTCAATAACAGTAAGTACGAGTTTGCTTGATCTAATTCACTTTCTTCTAAATTAAGTTCCCTAAGAAATGGAAATCCTATTTTAGTTATACCTTGCCCTGTATGAATTAAGTGACCTGGTTTCTCCAATAAAGCTCCATTCGTTGTCACCGCTCTAATAATTTTTGCCTTATTCCAATATTCAATCACAATATCTTCATTGCCAATTCCATTCTGTAAAATTACTAAATATTTACTCGCTTTAATGATTCTATTATATTGACGAATTGCTGTTTTAATGTCATATGCTTTTGTTGTAAGAAAAACAAAATCAAATTCAAAATTCAAATCATGTTCTAACTTTTCCTTAATAGATTTTTCGTTTTCATAAGCTTTGATGTTTTTAATTACGTTGATCTTTTGATTTCTATATACATTTAACCCTTTCTTATTAACCACATTAGCATGCTCTTTCATACAAAAAAAAATTATTTCTATTGAATAAATATCAGATTTAATGTCTGCTAAATATCCACCAAATAAACTTCCTATTGAACCAGCTCCAATAAACCCAATTCTTAATCTTCTTTCATTCAAAAGCTGTTGTATCCCATCCAATTTATTTTAAAAATTTATCTAAACCTATTTGCCCTTTTGAAAATTCTCCTGTCTTTTTCTTAATTTCTAAAATATTGATTTCTTCTGGCGATTTTTTTGGTTGAACATCTAATTCCTTCATTAACATCAGAGAGTTTTTAGCAGCATACCCTGAAAAATGATTGTTAAAATAAATTCCAATTTTATCCACTTTTGGAATTATCTCTTTAAGCGAGTGTGCCCACTTTTTAATTTCCTCTTCAGTAAAATAATAATCAAACCAAATTTTCTTACCATAACCATGAAATCTAACATATGCGAAAGCTGGATTCGTAATATCCATCCTTGGAGGTAATAATGGCTCAATCACTACACAATATGTTAATAATTTCTGTTCTAAAAACCTAAATACTTCATCATCCATCCATGATTTATCTCTAAACTCAATAACTAAATGATAATTCTCGCTTTTAGGGTCACCGGGCCAGTTATCAATAAATTCCTTTAAACTATTGAAATGCTCCTTCTTATTAAAAGAGGGAGGTAATTGAATTAAGAAAGCAATCAACTTCTTAGATTCAATTAATGGATCCATTGCCCTTAAAAAATTATCTAAATCATCTAAGCAATTTCTTGAATCTAATTTATGCTCATGTGTCACTGATTGAGGAATTTTTGCCGAGAATAAGAAGTTTTGTGGTGTTTTGTTAACCCAGTTTTCTACAACCCATCGAGATGGTATATTATAAAAAGTAGTATTTATCTCATTCGTGTAAAAAATCTCCGAATAATACATCAAATAATCCTCTTTCCGTAAATTTCTTGGGTAAAAAGGACCAACCCATTCATCATAACCCCAGCCTGAGGTACCCACTAATATTTTTCTATCAGTCATTAGTCTCTATTCGTATTAGGCTTTACATCTTTCCTTCGAAATCTTATAGGTCCATTAATAATAATTTAAGGTATTCATAATTAAACTATAAAAGTTACTATATTTTCTAATTTGTACTCTCCGTTAATTCACCTTTTTTTTTGCTTTAGCTCTTTATTAACCATTTAATTAATAAACCTCAAACCATTTGTCAACTCCTTTTAAATTTTTGAAACTAGACCATAAAATTTTTAATCAAGGATTTATTCTAATATTTTGTCGATGGTATTAATTGAGTCGAATAAAAAACACCCTATATGTCATCGACAAGTTATTGGTTACAAAAATATCTCATCTATTACTGATGATATATGACCGATAACTGGCATAGGCCTCACTGAAGTATACCAATAAAGACTTCTGTCTTGAAAATGGTACTACAGGAAGTGAGTGCTTAAACCGACAAGTCCTTTTGTTGGTTTGAGGAAACCGGAGCCAAGCATGGAAAATCATGCTCATAAGAACATACTCCCTAATTAATATTAATTTATGTCTTCTTATTATCGTCTCAAATCGTCATTAATGATATTGAGTGATCTTAAAAGATCCTCAATAGACTTATTGTCTCCGAATACGCATACCCTTATACAAGCAATCTGAATCTTTCCTCAACTAAACGCCAATACGCCTCCGCTATTTGGTGGATATCTTGGCTTGGGCACCGATGAAGA
>CAYPFJ010000166.1:0-2957 GCA_964409945.1 uncultured archaeon
TTCCATTGTATACTCCAATTTTTAAGCCAACCATTTCAGGAAATATTATCATATCCCTTACATGGGTTCGAGTGAGTAAATCTTTCCCTCTTTTCTTTGCTCTATATGCCCTTCTTAACCTTTCAAGTAATTTTTTTTGTCTTGGAGGTAAGCCTCGATTTAATGAACGTCTTGCTCTTGCTGGTAATAATTGTATAAATTGATCCATATTCATTTTCTTTAATTCTTCTAATGTATACCCTCTATACTTAAATCTTAACCTATCTAATTCTGCTTCCGTGTCTAAATCTCCTTTTTCTTGAGATATTTCTTCTCCCTCTGTCTCAATATCAGTTTCTATATCTTTCTCTGAATCTGAATCTTTTTCTAAATCACTGTTTAATTCTTCTTCCAATTCTTCTGATTTATTTTCATCAGATTGTTCATCTGGAGTCATTTTTTAACCAATCTACTTATTCCATTTATATTATTCTGTAATTTTTTTCTCAAACAATTTATTACGGTAAGGTTTTAAGTTTTCAATAGAATTTTAACTTTTAGGTTAAGCAATTAAAAATCATAAAACTTATAAATGTTAGATGTAAATTTGAAGAGAACCACACTTATCTTAATGTCTTAAATAATAATCTGCTTTTTGTCTACCTTTTTCATGATTAAAAAAGAGTTATTTATAATGATTTGGATTAAAGACGCGTTCTATATCATTCTCATTAAATTTTCCATTCCAATATTCTTTAATCGCTACAAATTTGTTTTTTTCTTTATTAGGATTAATAATTGAATGGTAAGTATTTATGGGATTTTGAAATTTTATTCCTGTTTCAACAAAATAATGCACTTTTTTTCCAGTGATAATAATAGGTTTACCATCCAATATTTCCCAAACCTCATTTCTATATTTATGAATTTGAATTGAAAGCCCAAATTCTGGTCGAACAAAGATCAAATTATAATCTGGATAAGTAAATTTAAAACTATACCACTTTGGAAGTGTATCTATATATCCTTCAGGTATATTATATCTTTTTAGGAATAGTTCTGGTTTTAAATTTATCCTTTGTGAAGATTCATACTTATAAGGATCATAAATTATTTTATGGCTTGAAATGTCGTGATCATAATTGATATAGAGTAGACTTTTTCCATAATTTATTATCATGTAATATGTATTTGGACTGATTGTTAAATCTGAATTAGAAATTCCTTCAGTAATAAAAGATGATCCATTGATTAGGAAAATATCTTGAAAATTACTTTGATTGATAGCTATACTTAATTCCCGAGAATTGTTTTCCCTTAATGGAGTACTTCTTTCAGCGGAAATACGTTCTTTTTTCATTTTAATTACTATTCTTATCTCTTTTGTAATTTCAATTCTTTAATTCTGTTCTGAACTTCACTAAAATATGGCATTGATTCTTGAGCACCTGTTCTAGTAACTGCAATTGAAGCTGCTACTGTTGCAAATTCAACCGCATTTAAAATATTTTCACCTTTATTCAACATACTGGCTAAGGCTCCAATGAAACAATCACCTGCACCTACAGTATCAATAGCTTTAACTTTTAGAGGAGATATTTTGAAAAACTCATCTTTTTTTCCATCAAAGATTAAACAGCCTTTATTTCCTAAAGTTGTTATGATATATCCTATACCTAGACTAGATATATCCTTTGAAGCTTGAATAATCCTTTGGTTTCCTATTTTTATTAATTCTTCAAAACCTAAAAGTGAATGCATTTTATAAAGTTCACCTTCATTAGGGATAATTATATCCACCATCTCTAAAACCTCAAGAGGTATAGGTTTCAAAGGTGCTGGATTAAGAATTTTAAAACTATTTCCTTTAGAGGCTATAGTAAATATTTCTTGAATTGTCTCAGTTGGAATTTCCATCTGAACTACAATAGAATTTGCATTCTTAATAATTTCTGCTTTAGAACGTATCTCTTCTGGATTTAATCTAAAGTTAGCTCCAGGCGCAACACTTATCATATTTTCCCCATTTTTATTAATTAATATAAAAGCAACCCCACTTGGTTCTTGAGGATCTCTAAATATATGCTCCATATTAATACCTTCATCTATTAATTGAGAGAGCATCTGATCACCAAATGAATCATTTCCAATCTTTGCTATGAAAATTGTATTTGCTCCTGATCTAACTGATGCAACTGCTTGATTCGCTCCTTTTCCCCCCAAACATTGCTTAAATATTCCTCCTGTGACTGTTTCTCCCGGATTTGGAAATCGTTTAGAATATATATTTAAGTCCATATTACTAGAACCAATTATTAGTACATATTCAGATTTCTTAGTCATTTAATATGCACTTAATTTTAACAAATTTTATGATTTTAATTGTATATATATTTTCTATTTGTGGTTCATCAAAATATTTTACTTTCGATCAAAAAGATTTGATCGAATGGTTTTAATTTAATAATTTTTTAAAAATCATATTAAGCAAAATTTACGTGCTTAATAAAAATAGAACTATTAATTATCAAATTAAAAAAATAAAAAGTAATATTCAAAAGAGGTTTTACCTTTGGCTAAAGATAAGATTATTGGCGCAATTGTAATGATTGTTGGTATTTTAATCGCTATTATTTATACATTAGGGTCTGTTGTAGATCTCTACATGGAATCGGTTATGCATATTCCTGGTGGGATTAATCTTACTCAATGGTTCTTTGAACTGGATATATTAAGTTGGAAGCTCATGGTGGTTCTACCTATGTGGCTTTTAGTAATTTTGATTTCAATTATTGCTATTTGGATTGGATACAGTATGTTAACCACACCAGCACCCGTTCCACTTGAAGAATTGGAAGAGGAATTAGCTGCTGAAGAATCTGAGGAATAAGTATTAACAAAATTTTTATTTTTTTATTATTTTAAAGATAATTTTTAATTTCCCTTCATGAATTAAATTTTTAATCACCTTTAATTTT
>CAYPFJ010000167.1:0-2939 GCA_964409945.1 uncultured archaeon
TCGGAATCCGATTTACTCATTCTGGGCAGGTGAAAATTTTAGGTACTCTTTTAACCCTTTTTGGTGATACTTGTTTACGTTTTCTTCTTCCCATTAATATCACTACGTAAATATGTAATAAATCTATCTAACATCATTTAGAATAAAGAAAAGGAAAGCTAAAATATTTTTGCTTTTATGTGAAAACATTTCAAGGATTTTAGTAAAATTTTTTAGGAATGGTTAACTATCTCACATACTCTTTTTGACTGAAATATATTAACCGTTTAAAAAAATATGAGTGGATTTTAGGTATGGAACATAATAATTTAACATTGGAAGATGATAAAAACCTTATTGATAATATTCTTGATAATGTAGATATGAGATACATAATTCTTTTCCTATATATCATTAGAAATGATTTATTTAAAGATTTGACCAACGATAATCTTATAGAATCCTTTGAGAGAATATTGGTTTTAGATGATATTTATAAAAGCAACGTTGTAAATTTTTGGGATGAGGAATTTATTGAAATTTATATAGACTTAGGCTTAATTAAAAATATTCGAAGTTTGAGAGAATTCAAACAAAAAGATGATGATTTTATCATTAAGTTAGGTGAGGAAACAATAACTATTGAAAATGACATAATCTCTGTTCCTGATGACACTCTTTTTTTAATAGTAAATAAGAAATTTAAATTTTTAATTAGAAGGAATTTTAACTTAGCTCTTACGAGGTTAAAAGGAGTTCGGTGTGAGAAAAGTAATCTTATTCATTCCTTAATTAAAGAGATTGGTGAACATGATTATACCTTATCGGATGATTTTTATTATATTTTAGATCAATATGGGAACATATATCAAGCAATTAAAATTGAAATTACCATTGAAGGGTTTTATCAAAAGTATAAAGAAATTCAAGAAAAAATTACTAGACATATTAAAATTGTTGAACCCGCATTAAATTTAAAGCTAGTAATAAAAAAAATTAATAACGCTATAGAAGAAAATAAAGACGTTATTCAATATCTTAAAGATGAAAAAGTAGAACTCTCAGAAAAGTTCAATTTTGAAAAAATTGATAAAAGTAATGACATATTTACACAATGGAATTCACAACTGTTGTCAATGTTAAAGTGCAGATTCCAAATTGAACAAATTAATGCTAAACTAATAGATTTAAAAAAATATTATTCAGGTAAAAACAAAAAATATGGTTATTTAGAATTTATCGAAAAAGTGTCTTTTAATCAAGATGGATTAGTAAACCATATTCAAAATTCCTTGATTGAGTTGCGAAAAGAGTTAGTAAAGATTAATGAACAAATTTCTAAAATAAAAGAAAAAGAACTAAAATTATTAAATTTAGATTATGAAAGATTAGTATTAATGAGTAGTGATGAGTAAATTTGAATTGTCCTGCATGTGATATCAAGATGGAAACCTTAGTAGAGGGAATTTTTCAATGTCCTCGATGCAAAAAAATTGTCAAGCAAAGTGACAATAAAACAGAAGCAAAGGGTAAAATTAAAATTGAAGAAGGAATGTTTCAAGAGGGTATGTATTTTCATAAAAACGTAAGTTTGAATAAACAATATGAAATCTGTGAAAAAGGTATCACAATCAATAAAACCGAAAATCGGTTATTCGCAGCATTGATTTGTCATAGCGCCTATCTAAAAGATGAAAAATATGTGAGATTATCTTGGTGGAAAAATTATCAACATGCAGGTATGTTTAAAATTTATGATAAACATGTTTTAAATAACACTATTAGTGCTTTGGAAAAAGTTGATGGCTCATTTGATGATTTATGGAATTGGAGTGGAAAATATGGCAAACAAAAATCTAAAACAAAAGAAGACTTAGAAAGAGAGAAGAATTTAGAGATTATAAAATATAGGATTCTTGAAAATCGAACTTGTCCTAGATGCCAGAAAAAAATGGATAAAATGAAATCCCATTATGAGTGTCAACACTGTGGAGAAATTGTTATATTGGAAGGATATAACCAACCAATTTTTAATATTTCAACAGAAGATCTCGATTTAAGGTTTCATGCTAATTTTCCAATAAATTATTATTTACCTGTTAGTGGAATAACTCTTAAATGGTTGATGGGGGAGTGGAAAGCATTAGCAATAATATATTCTAAGGATAATCCCAATAAAAAATGGTTAAGGTTCTATTGGTGGGTTCGTGATTTGAGTAATATTTTAAAATATGGACAGAGGGAGATGGGAAATGACACTCAGATGGGGTGGAAAGCTCAGAGAGGTATGTCTTCTCCGAACGTCTATGATAAAAAGCTTGTTAGACCACTAATCAATGCCCTAAAAAATATTTCAAATGAATTACATTGGACCATAAATGAATAGAATATACTAAAAAGTTAGAGAAAATTATGACAGAAGCTCAAGATATAACATGGAAAGGATTATTAAATGAATTTCAAGATGGACTTGAAAAAGCATTAGAAGAATTGCAAAAAAGAGACGTAGAAAATATTCCCGGCGCAAAAGAGGCTTTAATTCAAAGATTAAACAATATAAAGCTTCATTTTCCAAAAAATAATGGAGATCTTTTTTTAAAATCGATTAATGATAAAATTCAAAACGCATTTTTTCCAAACACTAAAAATTTTTCCGAAGCTTTTGAAAAGATTTTAAAATCGAGAACTCATGAACAAGATTTTATCATTAATGAATTATTAAACGGATTTGTAACATCTAAAGCAAAAGCTATAGCATCTGAAACTCAAGGGCCGATAATAGATAGAATGGTTGAGGCGTTTAGCAAGAGAAATGACTTTCATATCGTTGATCATCAATTTTTTGCTATGTTTGGAGATCCAAATAAACCACGTCATTATGTGAAAAAACAACTTGAAGAACTTGTCAATATGTTTGGACTTGTATCCAAAGAACTAGTAATTGAAAAGGATATAAGAAG
>CAYPFJ010000168.1:0-2684 GCA_964409945.1 uncultured archaeon
TCGAAAGACGGGAACATGGCGGAATGATGTTAAAAATTAATATTGATATTAAAAAAGGAAGAGTCGTAAAACTTGATCTTCGAGGACTAGAGTTGAGACACCTTCCAGAGTATTTACGAAATTTAACCCAACTTGAACATCTGAATGTATCTTACAATTTATTGAAAGAACTTCCAGAATGGTTTAGCTATTTCCAGAAATTAAAAGTTCTCATAATGACAAATAATCAATTTAAAAAGCTTCCAAGCGTAATCGGGGAGTTGAAAAACCTTGAAGAGTTATATGCTCGCGGGAATGAAATAGAAACTATACCAGAATCAATTGGAAATCTAAAGTCGCTTAAAATTCTTGAGTTATATCAGAACAATCTAAAAGAAATCCCAGAATCAATAGGAAGTCTAACGAGTCTAGAAAAATTAGTCTTGTATGAAAACAATATTGAAAGTCTACCTGAATCGATAGGAAATCTAAAAAAGTTAAAAGAGATACTCCTTGGTAAGAATCCAATAGAAAGGCTTCCTGAATCTATTGGAGATTTAGAAAACTTAAAAGGCCTATTTTTAGGAAATAATCTACTCAAGTATCTTCCTGAGTCAATTGGAAAGCTTAAAGATTTAGAAGTCATAACTATTACTGATAATCCCATATACAAATTACCAAAACTATTATACAGCTTACCTAAATTAAAGAAACTGTATGTAAATAATACACATCTAAAAAAGGAACAAATTGAGCAATATAATTTTGCAAATAAATTAATAAGTGTTCATTATCTAAAGATAAAAGATAGTGAAAAAAAAAAGATTTTTAAACTATAATTTGAAAGTTTAAGCTCTAAGATCAAATATCTTAGGATTACTAATTCCTTTTAACGTACCAATCGAAATAAAGTGTACTAATACTTTATCCATAATATAGTCAATGATGTTGTTGAATCTGGGATCTAACTCGTGGTTATGGAATCCCAAGAAATGCATGATATCGCCAAATTCGAAGCATTTTGCAAACCTTTCTTTAAATTCGTTGTATTTTGTTGTCAAAAATGTTGGGTCGCCATCTGTCCAAGCAAAAAGACCATTGATACGGTTTTCTGGAGCAATTGTGCCTGATTGAACATGATCTTGACCGAATAAATTATAGATATCTAAGTAGATAAGATTCTCACCGCCCCATTTGACTACGGAAAATATATTTGGCTCCATCATCATCCAGAAAAGCATACTTATTATCGCCTCAGCAGGGTTGCTTGGATCGATGGAAAATTCGCTTACTTTGAAATCAGTATGAATCCCATCTGGCTTACCTGTTATTGGAAGATTCTTGTCGATACCGCCTTCTGTTCGCGCATAAAACTCTACTTTGAGATTTGTATCGTCTTTTGGAACCATTTTAATTATATCATCAATTACATTATAAGCTTTTTCAAAGCGTTCAGCAAAACTCGTCATTTCTCCATCTATTTCCCGCTCTGAATTCCAAATTAAATTAAAATCATTAAAATAATTAGATGTCCTTCTATTGTTAACATAAAGATGAGAATATTGCCACGTGTATAAAGCATTGGAGGTCATCATACCACTATCAATAAAATACTGCAAAATGTCGTAATCCACCTCAAAAGAGACTGAAGTCTTACCTTCTGGACCAAGCTTTATAACTTTACCATCATGTGTGCTCGCAAGACTGTATAACATCCCTACATAATCATGAAGCGCATTATTAGGTGAAATTGAGAATGTAGTTAATGATCTTGTCTTACCAATAGATTTAAATCTTGATTTTGGAGAAGTATCTTTGCAAGCAACTTGTTGTGAAAAATGTATTTGCGCTCAATGAATGAAAAAACTTACTATTCTTCAAAATAATAATTTTTCAATTTATTGATAGAATTTTTTATTCAAACGAACTTTGGTACTGAAGTTGCTCATAACGCTTTTTATCTTGAGTATTTTGATAAATATCTTCAATTAAAGTAAGGAAAATTTATAGATAGAGATATATCAAGAGATTTAAAATGAACTTTTAGTAGATTAATCAATGATAATAGCCCGATATTTACATGCTGTAGTACAAATATGACATTTAATGCATCTATCTTCACGATCTTCCACCACAGTGCATTTAGGTGTAGATTTTTTATTAATTACTTTATAAATACCCCTAAAGCAAGCTTCTTCACAGGAAAAATCTTGACATTGAGCACACTTCGAAGTATCTATATGATGAAATTTGTAATTCATAATAGCAGCTCATTATGATTATTCAAATAATAAACTCTTTTTATCTATTAAGGTTATATTCTATAATAAAATCTCTTAATTTTATAAACAAATTTAGTCTAAATATAATTGATATTAAATGGTACTAAAAGATTCATGAGTAACAACAAGAAACCTCTTTTTGAAATTCCTAATTTAATGAAAGGAATATTTATTTCAAGACCAAATAGATTTATAGGAGAAATCAAATACAAGGGACATATTGAAACTGCTCACATACACGACCCCGGCAGGTTAAAAGAATTACTTATAGAAGGTGCTGAAGTTTTATTTACTCATTCTCGGGGTAAACTAAAATATTATATCAAGGCTGTTAAAGTCAATCTTGAATGGGTGCTTATAGACACCGCTTTACATTCAAAGATTGCTCAAGAAGTTTTTGGGCTCTTACCAGAATTTTCTAAC
>CAYPFJ010000169.1:0-2502 GCA_964409945.1 uncultured archaeon
TTTCATTAATTTTTGAATAATTTTACTTTTACAAATCAAATTATATAAGCTTGTTCTCTTATGCCTGGCAAATCCTCTGACCAAAATTCTTATGACGCTGATGATATTAAGGTATTAAAAGGTCTTGACGGCGTTAGAAAGCGTCCTGCAATGTATATCGGTTCAACAGGTAAAACAGGACTCCATCACCTTATTTTTGAAGTTTTAGATAATTCTGTTGACGAAGCGATGGGAGGGTATGCTGATGAGATAAAAGTTACTCTATATAAGGATAATTCAGTTCAAGTATTCGATAACGGACGTGGGATTCCAATTGATACGCACCCAGAATTTAATAAACCTGCTCTTGAAGTCATTATGGAATATCTCCATTCTGGAGGTAAATTTGACAGTAAGAGTTATAAAATTTCAGGGGGTTTACATGGTGTTGGGTTATCAGTTGTAAATGCTTTAACAGAATGGATGCATGTTGAGGTTTGTCGAGATGGGCAACTTTACACACAAAAGTTTTCTAAGGGAAAAAAAGCATCAGAACCAGAGGTAACAGAAACTAAAACAAAAGAAACTTATACTAAAATAACCTTTTACCCAGATCAAGAAATTTTTAAGTTCGAAACTAACGAACCTCTTTTTAATGCACATTTTATTAGTAATAGAATGCGAGAGTTAGCATTTCTCACGCCACACACTAGATTTGAAATTAATAGTAAAATTGATGATGAAAAGGAAGAATTTCACTATGAAGGAGGCATTAAAGAATTTATTTCATACTTAAATAAAGATAAACAACCATTACATACTGATATTATTTATATAAGCGACTCTTACAAGGAGGAGGATGGAGAGACAATTTTCTGCGATTTAGCTATGCAATACAATGCTGGATATCAAACAAATATTTTAACTTATGCAAATACAATCAATACTATTGAAGGTGGCGTACATTTAACTGGATTTAAATCTGCTCTTACAAGAACTTTTAACTCCTATGTAGAGAATTATATGGAGAAAAAGTATAAGGGCCATATATTAAGTGGAGCTGATACAAGAGAAGGATTATCAGCAGTTATTTCTGTTAAACTTCCTGATCCTCAATTTGAAAGTCAAACTAAGATTAAACTAGGAAATCCTGATGTTCGGCAAATTGTAAGCCAAATTGTTACCGATAAATTAACTCAGTATTTCGAAGAAAATCCCCAGACTGCTAAAAAGATCGTATTAAAAACAATAAATGCAAAGTTAGCCAGAGAAGCTGCCCAAAAAGCAAGAGCATTAATTCGGAGGAAATCAGCATTAGATAGCGCTAGAATGCCGGGAAAACTTGCCGATTGTTCGTCAAATGATCCAGAAAAAGTAGAAATCTTCATTGTAGAAGGCGATTCAGCTGGTGGACCTGCAAAACAAGGACGAGACAGAACTTATCAAGCAATTCTTCCTATTAGAGGGAAAATTCTTAACGTTGAAAAAGCTAGAATAGATAAAGTGTTGCAAAATAATGAAATACAAGCCATAATCAAAGCGTTAGGAGTGGGATTTCAAGAAGCTACTTTACCAAATGGAACCAATGGCGAATTAGAAGAGAATGGGGAAGAGACCGAGGAAAATTTCGATTTAGGTAAACTTAGATACCATAAAGTCATAATCATGTGTGATGCTGATGTGGATGGCTTCCATATAGAGACTTTATTGCTTACATTTTTTTTCAGATATCTACGCCCTTTGATAGACGAAGGACATTTATATATTGCTGTACCTCCATTATATAAGCTTTCTTATAAAAAAGTGAAGGAATATGTCTATTCTGACAATCAGAGAGATGATCTACTTAAAAGTATCAAGCAAAAATACAATTTAAACAATTTGGATTCCATCAAAACTCAACGCTATAAAGGCCTTGGTGAAATGAACTCAGATGAACTTTATGATACTACAATGAATAAAGAAACTAGAACATTGAAAAAAGTAACTTATGAATCCTATCTCGAAAATGATTTAATTTTTACAAAATTGATGGGGAAAGAAGTAAAAGCCCGTAAAAAGTTCATTATTAGTAATTTTGATGAAGCTAAAACATTAGATATTTAATCCTTATTTATTAAATCATAATAATTTAAAATAAAAAGGTGTCATAATTGACTTCAGAGCAGATTGAAGAGATTTTATTAAAAGACGAAATGCAAAGCAGCTATATTGACTATGCTATGTCTGTGGTCGTTGGGCGTGCAATTCCTGATGTTAGGGATGGCTTGAAGATTAAAATTACGATTTAAAATAAAGATAAGATGAGATGAATGACTCCAGAGCAGATTAAGGAAATATTGTTAAAAGATGAAATGCAAAGCAGCTACATCGACTATGCTATGTCTGTAGTCATTGGGCGCGCGATTCCAGATGTGAGGGATGGATTAAAAGTCGTACACAGAAGGATATTATATGCTATGGCAACAAATAATTGGAATTATACAAGTTCACACGTAAAGTGTGCAAAAATTGTGGGAGAAA
>CAYPFJ010000170.1:0-2461 GCA_964409945.1 uncultured archaeon
TTATTGATATTATTCAATAGCAAAGTGAAAACATTAAAATCTAAATCATGAATTACATCTTTAATCGAGATAGTTACATTCTCATCGAGAAGAAAATTCAAAGATTAAATCTCTTTACTTATAATCTCATCAATATCCACATTCATAAGATTTTCTTTTGCATCTTTGAAACGTTCTCCATTCAATCTCATCATGACTTTCTTTAAAGATTTCATCTATTTGTTTTACAGCTTCTCCAATGATTTCAAGACTTCTAACAATAGCTCTTTGCAATAATTCATCATGAATTAAAAACTCAAACTCAATATCTTTGGTATATTTAAGAATAAAATCCAGTTCATCTAAAATATGTTTTAGCAAAGGTTTTTGATTTTTCAACACCATATAACCTCTTTCGCAACAAATGGGTAGATATAAGGGCTTAACCCCTTTACTGTAATTAAATCAATTCTTTTTCCAAACAAATTCTCTAAATAGAACGCCAAATTGATGAAATTGTCGTAAGTAGGATTTTTAAATTCAACTAAAATGTAAATATCACTTGATTCGGTTTGAATTCCTTTAGCATAAGAACCAAAAATTCCAATCTTTTCCACAGAAAATTCTTTTTCAATGATATTTCTATTTTTATTTAAAATCCTAATTATATCCATAATAATCACATTATCTCTTATAGTATTAGATTATATTGTGATTTTAATAAATAACTCTTTAATTAATATGTGATTTTTCAAAATTTAGGATTTCTTCTTTCTTTTTTATCCAACATTCTTTTTTACCTATATTATGATATAGAGTACCTTCTTATCCGAATAATACCTTTATAAGGTCAATCTTATCTCTTGCGAGGTATTTTGCAATATCCGATAATATATTATTAATTGTACCTACTTTCAAGCTCTTATGATTTGGAATAGTAATATGAAATTCACCTTTAATTGTCGTAGTTAATCTCATATGACTCCCCGTCTGCCTTGTGATTTCAAATCCAAATCTTTTTAGTAATTTGGATAGTTTCTTCCCGCTAATATTACGCGGGATTTTCATAAAGTTATAACCTCTTCTTTTACAAAATGTAATCGTATTATACGGGGTCTTTCTTCCTCATCAAAATGACATTTTACAGCATCTCTAATAGAATCCTTTAATTCAGTAAGGTTTTCAGCTTCGGTATGGATAGAGGTTTCTAAGGCTCTTGCTTCATAACCTCCTTCTAAAGATTCTTCAATAAGGAATATTATTTCATTCATTATTCTTACCAGACTTTTCTAATTTATCTAAAAAATAAAAAAATTATGAAAAAATTATCTTATTTCCTATATTACTTCAAGAAATGCTGTGAATTAAATTTTATTATTAAAAACCATATCTAACAATATTAAACTAATGAAACTTTCCCTTTTACTTAATATCTACTTATGTCAAATAAATCTACTTAAAATTTAGATTATATCACTTGGATACTACCTGAATATCTACAACAATATTATATTCATTCGCGAAATGGTTATCAAATTAAAATTTTAAAAATGATATTCTCTCCTGTTAGTTAGGTAACTTTGTATAATGATGTGGTCAAATCATGAGTGTATTAAGTGCTATTTTTTGAGTAGAACGAGTTCAAATGAGCTATTTGTGAAATAACTGAATTTCAAAATTAAGCAATTGATAGAAGAATATTAATCTCCATTTTATTTATTAATATTTATGGATAATAATTCTATAAAGAGTTAGAATTTATATGGTTGACATTCTTATTTCTAGTTCAAAATAGCTTTTAAAAAAGGTTAATAACATGGTAATTAATAAAGAGGACATTCTCACAAAACTTAAAAATTTAAAAGAAGAAATCAAAACAAAGTATAAAGTCAAGACAATTGGACTTTTTGGTTCCTATGTAAATAATAAGCAAAAAGATACAAGTGATATTGATTTTTTAGTAGAATTTGAAGACGACGCTGATTTATTCCATTTTATTGGGCTTTCACGCTATCTAGAGGATATTTTTAACATGAAAGTGGATGTTATATCAAAACCAAGCCTAAAAGAAGACTTGAAACAACACATCCTTCAAGAGGTTATATATGAGTAACAAACTGCTGATCTATTTGAAGGATATAAAAATGGCAATTATTAATATAGAAAAAATTTTTGATGCTTTAAATCATCTTCCATTTCGGGTTCAGTTAAAGAAGGGGCTTGAATCTTTTCACGTTCAACATATTCCATCATTTTATAAATCGATACTTTTGCTAAGGTAGCCGCCTCTGCCATGCTCACTAATCCCATCTGATATTTCTCACCACTCTCTTTCAATCGATATTCTTGAGTCATGAATTTTAATTTTATTAAAAAGAAGAAATTTTAAGATCGACTTTATGAAATAAATGGGGATATAAAGATATCAATATTTCTTTATTAAATAAAAAAATTTATTAACTCTTATGATATAAATATTTAT
>CAYPFJ010000171.1:0-2443 GCA_964409945.1 uncultured archaeon
TAGGAAATCTAGCAAATGCAGGAGTTTTCATATTCGATTCTTTTATCTTTAAAGCAATTGAAAAGACTGAAAAATCAATTCGGGGGGAATATGAATTTACAGATTCTATGGAAATCCTAATAAACCTATTTGAAGGTAAGATTTTAGGTTATAAAATAAAAAATTATTTCTGGAGTGATATAGGATTACCTTGGCAATTATTAGATGCTAATAGACATATATTAAATAAAATTGAGAAGAATATATTGGGCAAGATTGAAGCAAATGTTCAAATCTCAGGTAATGTATATATCGGGGAAGGAAGCACCATTAGATCTGGTTCATATATTCAAGGACCATGCTATATTGGAGAAAATACTTTAATTGGTCCAAATGCTTTTATAAGGCCATATAGCTCTATCGGAGATAATTGCCACATAGGTATCAGTGAAATCAAGAATTCAATTATATTTTCTGATTCAAATATTCCACATTTTAATTATATTGGAGATTCAATCATATGTGAAAATGTAAATTTAGGTGCAGGTTCAAAAGTTTCAAATTTACGTTTTGATAATAAGAGCGTATGGGTAACTATAAAAGGTGAACGGATAGACTCGGGTCGTAGAAAATTAGGATCTATAATCGGTCCAAATGTTCAAACAGGTATTAATACTAGTATAATGTGTGGTAAGAAAATAAATGAAAATTCTGTAATAGGAGCACATACATTAGTTGTGGAAGACGTACCTCCCCATACACTCTATTATTATGATCCGTTTAAAGGTATTAAAAAGAAGATTAACCCTTTTTATTAAAAATTAATGAACTGTAACTGTTTTAGCTAGATTTAACGGTTTATCAGGATCAAGGTTATGTTCTAATGCTGCATAATATGCTAAAAGCTGAAGAGCGGGAATAAAGGTTATTGGACTAAACAAGTTATGATATTTATCTCCCGGTTGTGGAATTCGAATTGTTGTATCACTTAAATTAGCAATTTTATCATCATCTTCTACGACTAATGAGATAATTCTACCACCTCTCGACTTGAACTCCATTAAATTTCCAATCAATCGTTCATAAGTCTCATCAGGAGGTGCAATGAATATAATTGGGTATCCTTCTCTTATTAATGATATTGGCCCATGTTTTGCATGTGCGGCTGAATATCCCTCTACAAATCTGCAAGCGACTTCCTTTAACTTTAAACCACCTTCTTTAGCAGTTGCGATTGATATTCCACGTGCAAGAAAGAAGAAATTTAAGTTTTTTTCTAAGTTTCTTACAATGTATTTAATCAATTCAACATTTTTTTCAAAGAATTTTTCAATAATTTCAGGTGTAGAATATAGTGCATTATAATATTTCTGGATTTCTTCTTGTGATTCATTTTTAGTTAACTTAGCAATCTCCAGTGCAATTAAAGCAAAAGTTAATACTTGAGTAACATATGTTTTTGTTGCTGCAACACCAATTTCGGGGCCTGCTTGTGTTATTATTATATTATCAGAATGTCTAGTAAGAGTAGATCCTACTATATTTGTTATAGAGATAATTTTTGCACTTGGTCGATATTCTTTTGCCCATCGAACTGCTTCAATTAAATCGATAGTTTCTCCAGATTGAGATATTGCTATAATTATTGAATTTTCTTCTAATGAATTTATTAACTGTGTTTTAAATTCAGAACATTCTATAGCCTCAATATATTTTCCCAAAAACTTAGTAATTATAAACTTTCCAGCTAGAGCTGCATAAAATGATGTTCCAGCAGCAGTAATATATATTCTTTCTGCTGATAATAGGATTTCGGCAAACTTTTTTAAAGAATCATTAGGGATTTTAAATGTTCTTCTTAAAGCAGAGGGTTCTTCATAGATTTCTTTTAGCATAAAATGCTCATAACCCCCCTTTTCTGCAGCATCAATACTCCATTCAATGAGCTGAATTTCTTTTTGTTTAGGATTATCACAATCATTAATATCATAAAATTCTGCTGTCCCAGCTTTCAAAATTGCCATCTCATTATCTTCTAAAATGTAGCAATTGCGTGTATATGGAAGAAATGCGGGAATATCCGAAGCACAATAAGTTGTTTTTCCTTCTTCTATTCCAACTATGAGGGGTGATTCCCTTCGGACAACAATTATAGTATCTGGGTAATCCGCATGGCAAATTGCTAACCCATATGCACCTTTACACTTTTTTATGGCATTTGCCACCGCTTCTTTTAAATTTTTATTAGTTTTCATGTTTTCCTCAATTAAATGAGGTATAATTTCCGTATCAGTTTCTGATTTAAAAAAATGACCTTTAGATAACAATTCTTTTTTAAGTTCAATAAAATTTTCAATAATTCCGTTATGAATAACTGCTATTTTATCCTCACAATCCAAATGAGGATGACTATTTATTTTTGTCGGAGACCCATGAGTCGCCCATCGAGTGTGAGCTAATGCTA
>CAYPFJ010000172.1:0-2293 GCA_964409945.1 uncultured archaeon
TTTTCTTCCATCAAATCTTTTATTTCCAAGCATTTCTTAACTCGAGTAATTATTAACAAATAAAATTAGAAAATTTCAAATTAAAAGTATTAAAAATTATTATTTAACTCTTAAAGAGTATATTAGTATATTTTTTATAAAGTAAAAAAGTTATTAAAATTAGCAATTATCTCATATTATTTTACCGTAGGATAAGATCCTAAAATCTTATACCAAATTACAGTTTCGGTCAACTTATCAAGAATTTTTATTATTTTTGGATCATCTTTATCTCCTTCAAAATCCATTAAAAAAATGTATTCCCAACGGCCTCTTCTTCTTGGACGGGATTCAATTTTTAATAAATTGATATTTGCATCAGCAAAAATTTTTAAAACATTGTACAAAGCGCCTGGAACGTGTTTAGTAATAAATACTACAGAAGTTTTTATTTTCCCCTCTTTTTGATCATTTTCTTTTTTTGAAATTATTAAAAATCTTGTATAATTGTTCGGATGATCTTCAATTTTAGAGCTTAAAACTTTTAAATTGTATATATCACTTGAGAATTCTGTTCCAATTGCAGCATAAGATTCATCATTTAACTCACTCACTCTATGGGCAGCCTCTGCTGTAGAATTAACATTGATTAATTCTGCATTAGGCAAATTAGTTTTAATCCATGTACTAGTTTGAGCAAAAGCTTGTGGATGAGAAATTATATATCGAATTTTCGATAAATTAGAAAATTTTAAGGATAATAAGTTTTGAATAATTCTAAGCTCAGACTCCCCATAAATAAAGAGATCTTTTTCAATTAATAAATCAAGAGTTTCTCTAACTGTTCCCTGAAGGCTATTTTCTATCGGGATAATACCATAATCTATTAAGCCCTTTTCAATACTTTCAAAAATTTCTGAGTTAGAATTGAATTTTAAGAATTCTGTATTTGCCTTAGGAAAATATTCTAATGCGGCTTGATGGGTAAACGTCCCTTTTGGCCCTAGATGTCCAACTTTAATCATAAAACCTTGTATTAATTTACTAGCATTGATAATTTCTTTCCAAATAGCTTCTATACTCATTGGTTTTAACATTGTTGATTTTTTTTTAATTCGCTCTATTATTTCCTTCTCTCTCTTCGGTTGATGTATCTCGATACTTAACTCTTCTTTGAGATTTCCGATTTTCTTAGCAATTTCTCCTCTTGTATTTAAGAGTTTTATAATTTGATTATCAATTTCATCAATTTCTTTCCTAAATATCTCTATTTCCTTTTTAAAGGCATTAAATTCTTTCATATTATAACACCACCACAATTAATTAAAAATAAAGAAAAATATATCTTTTTATAAAAAGTCCTCTAAATTTAGTTCTAAAGCTGCAACAGGAAATTCTAATTTGAAATTTAACAAAACTTCTGGGTGAATTTCACCAATCTCTCCAATCTTTTTTCCTTTCAAATAAACACTCCCATATCTACCTTCAAGATAAGTAGGATTTTTCTCAGGTTTAATTTCATAATCATCATAACACCCTAGTGAAGTTATAATAAAATCTAAAGTAGACCGGCTTTCTGTAAAATCAGCATGCTCATGATAAGTGGCCGCAGAAAGATGAACTTCCCTTTTTGTCCCTGTTTCTTTACTTTTATCTAACAAAATAATATCACCAACTTCAAAAATTCTAATAGGTTTTTCTTCAGAACGGTTATTTAATAAAGTCTCCAACAATTTCGGTAGTATCGCTGTTCTTGTAGTATTATATTCTTTTGACACGGGATTTAAAATTTGTACATGACTTGATTCTTTAAATTCTTGTCTCATATAATTATAATGCTTTTCAGAGTTAGATAAAATAAAGTTCAAGACTTCTAAATATCCCGCTCCAATCATTATAGTCCGAATTTTATTCGAAAAAGATTGAATCGGATGATATTTTCCGATACATCCTTCTCTAATGGTTGTAGGTAGTTTATTATATCCATATCCAATTGCACATTCTTCGGTAAAATCAACAACGTGCATAATATCTCCTCTAAAAGCGGGTACCCATACATCTAAATATCCTTTCTTATTTGATTCTTTAGCATCTAATCTAACTTTGTTAAAACATTTTATCATATCTTTTGAAGATAAACTAATTCCTATATATTTATTAATATAATCAATCTCAACCTCCCACTTCTCAGGATTCAGATTGGGGGTAATTATTTCCTTCCCTTTCTCGTAATTTACCTTAACACTTTCAATTTTTGCTCCCATATCTGCTAAAGTTGTTGATAAAATATTTAAAGCTAAATTAACAGCTTTAA
>CAYPFJ010000173.1:0-2286 GCA_964409945.1 uncultured archaeon
ATATCAGTAATTCCCTTAGCAATTGTAGCAACTAATACAATAGAATCAAGTTTAGCCTTACGGCAATTATCGATAACTCTTTGTTTGTATGCCATGAGATTCTTAATACCTCTCGTTTTTTCATATGTAATATTGTTGATTCCATCAAATTGGAAGTAAAGTGTATCTAATCCTGCCGCTTTTACTTTTTTAGTCCACTCAAGACCACCATTTTTCTTTTGAAAACCATAACCATTCGTAGCTACGATAACCTCTTTGAATCCATTATCTTTTGCCATTTTACAAATTTCAGGAAAATCTTTTCTAACTGTTGGTTCTCCACCGGTAAACATTATTGCAATCGCGGGGATAGGTTTACTTCTAAAATGCTTCATAATTCTGTCAATCTCTTCTAAAGACGGTTGAATTAAATAACCAGATTTTTGTACGTTTGCATAACAGAAATTACAATTAAAATTACAGCGATTAGTCAAGTCAATTAATGCTAAGGAGCAAGTTGATAGATGCTCTGGGCATAGACCACAATTGTAAGGACAACCTCGTGGATCTTCGACACCACAATCAGGAGGATTTGCTTCTCCATCCTTATCAAATTTCCAAATAACCTTTCCATCTTTATCTCTTATAGCCCAATGTGTCCATTTATAATATTTAGCAGAACTGCTTATCTTATCCTTGAATTTACCATGTTCTTCACAAGTTTTTCTCATCCAAATTTCATCATTTTCTTCATAAACTTCAGCACCAATTGGTTCTAAACATTCTGGACAAACACTACGCGTTTTGCGATAATAAGGTACATTTAAATATTCATCATCGTCTAGATGGTACATATAATCACTTTTTCTTTTAAAATAACTAAACCAATTTTGTTAAAATAAGTATTTATACAAAGATCAATTTTTTTACTTTTAAAGTTAATCTTATCTTTCCTACTTTTGAGAATATTATTTGTAAATAAACTTTAAAATTAGGATTTATCAGGTTCTATTAGCATTTTTTGGAGGTTGTTATTTTTAATGTAACTAATTTGTAAATGTTTATAATAATAAAAAGTAAAGTAAATACTTAAGAAAATATAAGTAAATTCGATGAAAAAAAAATGAGTAATGTGAACTCTGGTTTTATAAACGATCAAAATATGATTCTAGCTACTGATTTTTATCAATTGACAATGGGTGCTGCTTATTATCAGTATAACCTTGAAAATAAAATTAAAGAAGAAGATGATATCGCGACGTTTGAGTTATTCATTAGAAAATTACCCAGAAATCGTAATTATTTAATATTTGCAGGTTTGGAACAAGCAATTCAATATCTACTTAATGCTAGATTTACAAAACAATCAATTGAATTTTTAAGAAATAAGACAGTCTTCAAAAATATTGATATACGGTTTTTTGATGACTACTTACCGAATTTTAAATTTAATCTTGATGTATGGGCAATGAGAGAAGGAAACTTTTTCTTTCCAAATGAACCAATATTGAGAGTACAAGGACCTATGTTTCATGCTCAAATTGTAGAAACATATCTACTTAACGTAATTAATTTTCAAACACTAATTGCTTCTAAAGCATCACGTATTAAAAATGTAGCACAAGATAAAATTCTTCTTGAATTTGGTACAAGAAGATCTCATAGCCCACTTGCAGGTGTTTATGCAGCTAGAGCAAGTTACATCGCGGGATTCAACGGCACTAGTAATGTAGTAGCAGATCTCGAATTAGGGATTAATTCTACAGGTACTATGGCTCATAGTTTTGTTCAGAAATTCGAAAATGAGGTAGATAGTTTTAAGTCATATTATAAAATTTATAACGAAGACTCTATCCTCTTAATAGATACGTATGATACAGAAAAAGGAGCTGAGACGTCTAGTAAATTTGGGAATAAAATAAGAGGAGTAAGAATAGATTCTGGGGATCTAATTGACCATGCTAAAAAAGTGCGAAAAATTTTAGATGGCAATGGATGTGAAAAAGTATTAATTGTTGCAAGCTCAGATCTAAATGAATACAAAATAAAAAAGATTATTGATGAGAATGCTCCAATTGACGCTTTTGGTGTTGGAACAGAACTAGTAACCTCACGGGATGATCCAACAATCGCAGGTGTATATAAATTAATTGAATATAATAAATTACCGAAAATTAAAATTAGTGAAGAGAAATT
The DNA here is from genome assembly GCA_964409945.1 of uncultured archaeon. GTDB lineage: Archaea > Asgardarchaeota > Lokiarchaeia > Sigyniarchaeales > SOKP01 > Loki-b32. Next base: position 2,176 of record CAYPFJ010000173.1, read on the forward strand.
AACATATCCAGGGAAAAAACAAGTATATAGGATTTATGATAAACATAATAAATTTAAAGAAGATATATTAGCTCTTGACGATGAGCCTATTCCTCCTAATTCCGAACCATT
>CAYPFJ010000174.1:0-2271 GCA_964409945.1 uncultured archaeon
TATACGAGGAATAACCCGCTTATTTATATTGATCCAAGTGGGAAAATTACGCTTGCCATTGAATATAATTCTGCTGATCCATATGGAGCTAAGGCTATAAGGATATTTGAAAGTAAAAAACCAATTTTTAGCAGAAGCGATAGTGGGTTCCCAATTGCTGTTAATTTGAAAAGCGTCAAAGAATTTTTTACACCTACGACTTGGGATAGATGGGTAACAAGAGGGGAAAATAAGTTCGGAGAAGAAGTTGCTATTGAGTCAGGACGGTACCAGTATAAAGTGGAAAAACGTCTAAATCGACCTTATTTTGCACCTCGATTAGAAGGTGGTGAAGCAATTGACACATTAGAGCCGAATACAGTACAAGCGAAACAGAACAAAGCTACTTGGATATATATCCACATGATGAATAGTCATGCAAAAACTCTTGGAGATGTTGGGAGTGAGGGGTGCCAGGGACCTCCGGTTGCCGGCGGCGGATGGGACAAGTTTATTCAAATGTATAAACAAGGTGACGAAGGAACGTATGTACTCTGGCGTGCAGCACCTATTTTTGAAAAAGCGGGAAAGATATTTGATGACATAAGGCGGGGACAAGAAGATAGTAAAGATAAAGAAGATAGTGATGATTGAATGTACTGGGTCTATTAATGAAAAAATTAAAAAAGATTGGAGAAAGGACAGTGAAGAGATTACCATTGTTATTTAGTATTTTGTTTTTAATTATTTTTGCTTGCAATAATGGCGATACATTAAATCAGAAAATCTCCAGGTACAAAATAGAATTAAAAAAAGAAAGAATATCATGCCTTTTCGATAATCTTAGCAAATATTTGGCGACAGACGAAGAAAGAAAAAATTATTTTGCACAGAGGGGGGCGGCTGAATATCTTGATAAGATAAAAAGATATGACCAGCCGTATACTATTATATATAAAGAAAAAAAGTTTTATATAGACTTTACGCTCCTTGAGAATAAGGATAATCTTCGAACATTTTATCTCAAGATTGCAGGAGAAAGTGAATTTGTTGATCCGTTTGTAAAAGAAATTGACAGTAATTGCAAGACTGAAAGAGTAGAAAAAGATCAAACTGAAGATTGATAAGAAAAAATAAAAGGATTTTTTGTATAATTCTAGAAAGTTTTATAAGGGGTATAAAGTAGTGCTGCCGTTCTTAAATTATTTATTCTCTCCTGAAGAGAACAAAAAAAGACGCATGCAGAAGATGCGAATGATTTTTATAGGTTTTTTGTTATTAATAGGCATTTTCTTTATTAGTGCTTGTAACGAATCTTCTAAAAAGTTATCTAAAATTGAAATTTCTCGTTACAGAGTCGAGCTTAAAAAAACTGGAATGGATTGCCTGTTCAATTATCTTTTAAAATATTTATCCTCTGATGAGGAACAAGAGTCTTATTATACCCAAAAGGGCCAAGCAAAATATCTTGATGAGATAGAAAATCTTTCTAACGTGTATTTGTTAAGTGCCAACAAAAAAGAATTTTATATTGATTTTATACTTCTCTCAAATAAGCATAATCTTCGAACATTTTATCTCAAGATTGCAGGAGAAAGTGAATTTGTTGATCCGTTTGTAAAAGAACTCAGTAACCATTGCAAAATAGAAAGTATAGAAAGTATCGAGAAGGCAGATAAAGATTTAATAAAATGGAGCGAGTAAAAAAAGAAAAGTAGATGAAAGTAAAATATTTAATTGAGAATGAACATAGTTATTTCCAATTTTGTGTTTTAAAAGTCAATGATACAAGAATTTTTTTGCAACGAATTGAAGAGGGGGTCGGTGCAATGAAAGCAAAGAAGTTATCCGTAATACTATTGGGGTTGGTTGTGGCGGCTTTGTGTATTGCTTCTTTTTCCTTTGCCGGAACCATCACCCATGAATATGACGAGCTCAACCGCGTGATCCGCACGATCCACCCTGATGGCACCGTCATTGAGTACACCTACGATGAGGCCGGCAACCGGCTCAGCGTCATAAAGGGGAAACAAGTTGTTAAACACCAGGTTGATTTTGATGGAGATGGGGTGCCTGATATTCTGAAAGAAGAATCGGGGTCAGGTCTTGACATAGGACAAATCCCATAGAGGATGAGAGAGAGCATTAGCATAAGGATGGTGGGTTAGGATACAGAAATGGCGAGGCCGTTACGCATCGAATACGAAGGAGCATTCTATCATATAACTGCGAGAGGTAATGAGCGCAATACCATCTTCTATGAGAAGACCGACTACGAGCGGTTTAAGAGTT
>CAYPFJ010000175.1:0-2226 GCA_964409945.1 uncultured archaeon
ATCTATCTTATGAATTGGGAAAATGAAAAAGACAATTTTCATAATTTCATATTAAATAATAAAATTATTGGATTTTTTAAAGAACCTCTTAGATTAAAATCAGGTAGACTATCTTCCTGGTATATAAATTGGAGGAAAATAGCTTCCGACGTTTACTTACTCGATCAATTAACTGATTATATTCTTTTATTTATTGATTATTTAGGTTTAAACCCGAAATGTTTTTATGGTGTTCCAGAAGGAGCGACAAAATTAGGTGTTATTACACAATATAAGTGGGCAAGAAGACAGAAAAATTATAATCCTGGAAGTTACCCTTTGTCTATGGGTAGAGGTAAACAAAAAGAACATGGAGATCCGAAAGATAGATTTTTTGTTGGAATACCTAAAGGAGATACTATTATTCTTGAAGATGTAACTACTACGGGGGAGTCTCTAATTGCAACAATTAAGAAATTGAGAGATCTAAATGTGAAAATAATTGCTACTATTGGATTAACAAATAGAAACGAATTAAGAGATGATGGAAAGAGTGTTGAAGAGATAGTAAAAGAGCAAAATGCCCAGTATTATGCAATGAGCAATGCAATAGATTTATTGCCCAGAATAAATATGAATAAAGACATAAAGAAACAAATTGAAGAATACTTTAAAAATTATGGCACTAAACGAATTAATTTTTAATCTTTCTTAAATCTCTACAATTTAAATTATTTAAAGCTTAATAAAAATCTCTCCATATTTTAACAAAATTATATAAATACGTGTAAAACAATTTTTCAGAGTTAGTTAATCTTTTCTCATCCTCTAAAGATAATTCGGCCATAGATAACTTTAATAGTTTTAATAACCGACTATCAATTATATTGGAAGTATATGAATTATATCTATCCAAATCTATTTTTGGTCTATTTTTTTTTATTACTTCATTTTCCATGAACCTTTTAAATTCTTTTATCTTATTTAAAAAAGAATTATCATTTCTTTTGATTAATTTAAGATCATCTCTCTCACCTATAGCATAACGTTGAACATCAATGTTATCACATTTTTCTGTCGAAGCAACTTTTAAAATATCTTTTTCTATGAAGTGTATTGCAGAGAATAACTTTAATCGATATTTTTTACCTTTCTCAAAGGGACCGAACAATTCTCCTAATAGAGAAAAACCTTCAAAATCCTTTATACATTCCGTAATAATAATTTCATTTTTAAAGACAAAGTTTAACCTACTCAAAGAACCTGCAAATCGTTCTCCAATCACTTCCAATAATAATTTCACCAGATTTAATAAATTAATAAGTCTTTCTATACTATACAATAGTAATTCAAGAGAAATAAACATATTATTATTTTTTTAATAAATTAAAAACCTCGTGAAAATTTTGGTTATAGAAATAATACTGCTTATCGTCTTTATTATCTTCTTTTTAATTGGATTTTATATAATATATAAACAAGTTGCATTAGTTAAAAAAGGAGAATTGAGTAATAAAGATCGATTCCAATGCTTATTTTACGGAATTATCTTTAGTTTGTCTATCCTAGTAGTTTTTACTGTTGCTGTTGTTTTTACTGTAAGATCCCCTGATTTTTGGGACCCTGAAACTACTCCCCCAGAAGTCAATCCTCTAGCATTATTAATACCTTTTATTTGTTGCTTAATCTATTTAACATTTTATCCAATAATAGATTTCCTTTTTATTGCTCTAAGTAAAGAATCGGATGAAGGATTAACACCTTTTCATAAATTTATAAGAAATAAGATTATTATTCACTCAAGTAATAAAATTATAAACGTTCTAATTGCTCTAGTCTTTTTTCTCTTAATTTTTATTCTCCCTCCTATTATATTGTCAATATTAGGCTTACCTTTTATAGTGATTTGGGTAACATGGAGTCTAGTTTACCCACTAATGATATTAACTTTTTATGGGTCTAAAGGATATATTGCTGGACTTTCAGATGCTTATTATCATATTCCTGATGTAAGAAGATCAATTTTTCTTAATTTTGAGAATACCAAGAGAGGTTTAAACCAATTCAAATCGGAACCGGGATATTATATTATCTTAGGTTTAATGATTTTTGTATTTATATGGGCTTGGATTTCACTAATCCAGACTATAAGTTTCTTTTTTACAAGAGCATTAGCAATATCGACTATGTCCTCAGCTTTTGTATTTGTAACTTTATTTTTTGGTATTATAGGATATTTTAAACGTT
>CAYPFJ010000176.1:0-2212 GCA_964409945.1 uncultured archaeon
TATAGTTTAAAAATGAATTCACTAATCATGAATTCCATTAAAAATTTATATAAAAAATTTAATTCTGAACTCGCGCTATTAACGGTGATGTTTTTATTCTTTTTCCAGTTAGTTGGTGATTTAATTGAATCTGTATACATGTTAGATCTTCTAAATTTAGAAATGGATGAAAAAGTGTTAGGGTTATTGTTTTTATTAACACCTCTTATCATGTTAGTATTTAGACGTAAGATTCCTAACTACTTTTATGAAGCTTTAGCTGTAGTGACTATAATTACTCGTTTGATTTCTCCATTTTTAGATTCTGCGAACAAAATCATTATTTCAGGACTAGGAGTCGGATGTTTTATGTTATTTCTACCCTCATATTACTCAGAATGCATAAAAAATCATAATACGGACAAAGAAGAAAAGCTAAGTTTAAAATTTGGTGCTGGGCTCGCTTCAGCTATTTTACTTTCAATTACCTTAAGAACAATTTATTCTACTGTGGATATTTCAACCTACGGAATATTCCAAATAATTGGTTGGATTTTTGCTATAATCGCCATTCTTTCAATAATTAATCAAATAAAGGAAAAACAAAGTAGCGAATCTATGAATACCCTGAATAAGGGATCCCCTGAGTCTCAAAAAGAAGAAGGATCTGAAAAAGGGCAACGTTTTAAAGGCGTAAAATTACTTTCACTTGGCCTTTTTAGTGTATTAACTCTCAATTACTTTGCTTTCAGTAGTCCAACTGTTATTTCAAGATGGACTGAGGGAGATTATATAGCAATTATAATTGCAATAGCAACGATGATAGCGATAACCATATTTATACTAACATTTAAACCAAACCTTCTTAGTAAACTGAATTCACGTATACTCTGGATCTGGAATGGTTTGTTTATACTTTCACTTGTCTTAACTATTGCAGTTCATACATTTCCATTTCCCGCCAGTCCCACTTCAAATCCAGTAATCATAAATCATCCAATCGGTTGGTATTATTACATTCCCTTAGTGATTATGATAGCATTAATCCCTATAGTGTTTATCGATTTTACACTTTTATCTCGAGAACTTATTAGGCAGAGACCAAGTCCATCGAAGTTAGGGGCAGGTTTCGCTACAGGAGGTCTATTTTTCATGTTGATGTCATTTATACTTATTTTTACAAATGTTTGGGGCTATGTAGATCCAGTAAGCACAATATTTCGTAATTTATTCTGGCTTCCTTTCTTATTAGTTGGTATAGCAATCCCAATTATGGGAAAAGCAATCTTTAAAGAAAGATTATTAGAATTCAAGTCTATTTTTACCAATATACGCGATAAAAGAATAGTAGCTTCATTCTTGGCATTAATGTTAATTGGAACTAGTGTTTCAGCTTTAGTATGGGAATTACGCCCCAAGATACAAGATACAAGTGGAATAACTTCTATTATAGTAATGTCATATAATATACAACAAGGAGCAAATACAGCAGGGGATGCAAATTTTGACAATCAATTAGCGATTATTAAAGCAGTTAATCCAGATATTATCGGTTTGCAAGAAAGCGACACAGCAAGAATTTCCTATAATAATTTAGATATAGTACGTTACTTTGCTAATCAATTGAATTATTATTCTTTTTATGGTCCAAGAACAGTAACTGGAACATTTGGCACAGCAATTCTGTCTCGATTTCCAATTATGAATGCAAAGACAATTTTTTCGTACAGTAATGTAGATGAAATAGGTACAACTGAAGTTCAAATCAAAATAGGAGCTACAATATTTAATGTTTATGTAAATCACCCCGATGGAAATGATGGTGCAAAATCAGCACATGTACAAGCTCTATTGGATCGAATTAGTGGTAAAAGTAATGTGATTTCTTTAGGTGATTTCAATTTTAGAAATGATACAATCTATTATGGTAATATAATAGCAGAATTGCAAGATGCATGGGTAAACGCGTCATCGAGAGGAGTAGATGGTACCAGTTATGATTTAGCAGATCGGATAGATCACATTTTTGTATCTCCTACTTTTACAGTATCGGAAACACGTTATATAAATAATCTAGAATCAGATCATCCCGCAGTTTGGACTGAAATCCAATTTTAATTTATCTTTTTTTTTTAATTTAATCTTTAGGTCTTATAAGATTTTTATTTTCTTAAAATGTAATTTAATAAAAATTATTCTTCCCACTGATAAGTAGATTCACAACATTCATTGC
>CAYPFJ010000177.1:0-2127 GCA_964409945.1 uncultured archaeon
GTTCGATATCGCCGCCATCCATTTGTAATTGAGGCCTTATTTTATCAATAACTTGTTTTACTTTTTCTGCGTCCATTACTTTCACTTAATAGTATTGTTTATGTTCTTTAATATAGAAAAGAAAATTAACCTTTTAAAGGATTCTCTTTATATTTTATTAATATTTATCAAATTGAGTTATTTTAATCATGCTTTTTGCTTTTGGATCTTTTAAGTAAAAAGCTTAATGAGTGACTTTAGATTATAGAATTTAAAGTATACTAAAATGATATGGAAATGGATGCAGAAAAAATCTGGAATTTTTTTCTAATACCCTAAGACTCTTCAATATATAGAAATTATGATTTAATTAGAAAAAATAATAAAAAATACAGAATTCCCCTAATATATTATAAATTAAAGATATTTCTCAATACAGACTGAATGCAAATGAATTCCACCGAATTTATTAAAAAATTAGATCAAGTTCAAGAATTAATGCAACAAGAAAATTATAAAGAAGCAATTGTTTTAATTGAAAGATTAAAAGAATTAGAAAAAATGGGCAATTTTGATTATAATCTTACCCACAGATTATACCAATTAGATTCTAATTCTCGTTCACTCTATAATCAACAAATTATCCTTACGACCATCAATGAACTTACTAGCAGGGCTGAATATTTCAGTTTTCATGAACTGAATCAGATTTTAAAGGAAAAAGATAAATTAGATCTCAGTGATGATCTTTTAAAAAGAGAAATTGAAATTTTGATATTAAGGAACCTTTTACCTTGCAGAATTGATAAAGAAAAAATAATTTTCGGATCCAAATAAGAAATCGCCTCTCTAAAGTAGTCATTTTCTATAGTATTACGCATAACATTGTGAAGATATATATTCTTGTACTATCTATATTTCAATATCATAGTTGGAAGGAATTATTTTTCAATCAATAATGTACAACATTTAGTAAAATTCTAAAATGATTCAAGAAAATGAATTAATTACCTTTATACTTTGCCTAGGAGCATTATTCTTTATTATTATTAATTATGGTAAATTGAAATCATTACCGAGTTTAAAGATTTTTCTAATCTCTTTTACTTTATTTACTATGGGTTGGTTTTTTACGGTTATTGAAGGGCTTATCTTTGAGGAACTATTTAATCTGTTTGAACATTTGTGTTATATTTCCAGTTCAATAATGATGTTCATTTGGACGTTAATATTTTTTAAAAAGAGGGGTGGCAATGAATTTAATAGGGATAATTGATTTCTTTGTGTTCACTTTAACGCTCTTATCACTTAGTATTATTTTAATTGGTTGGAAAAATCAATTTTCAATTATCACTAAATTATCTCTTATAGCAATGATGTTCATTATTTCCTTCTATTATTTAAGTAATTTCTTAGAGTGGTCTGGAATTAGCGATGTTTTAGTGAATGTTGAAGATTATATAGCATCATTAGCTCCTTTAGCTTGGTTTTTTTTTTTATATACGTTTATACAGAAAAAAAGTGAAAAAAATTTACGAGAGAATCAAAAAGATATAGAAGAAGCATATAGGTATACAGAATTTTATAAAGATTTATTTACTCATGATATTAGAAATATATTACAAAATATCCTATTAGCTAATAACATTATTGAGCAATCTTATCATAATCAGCAAAAATTAGAGAATCTTCCCGAAATTTATGAATTAATAAAAGAACAAATAATAAGAGGAGAAAATTTGATCTCAAACGTTACCAAACTCTCTGAAATAAGGAAATCACCTTTTCCAATTCACACTATAGATCTTAAAAGTATTCTTGAAAAAACAGTTGAAAAGGTGAAAAAATTATATGAACATAGAAATATAATAATTCAATTCCCAGAACAAACTTTATTGTTAAAATCCAATGATTTACTAAATAATGTATTTGAAAATATCCTGGTTAATGCAATAATACACAATAAAAATGACCCCATTGAAGTTAAGATAAAAGTATCAAAATTTAAACTCAATCAAACCCAAAATATCAAAATTGAGTTTATTGATAATGGAGTTGGAATTTCAGATGACAGAAAAGACGAAATTTTTATCACACGTGAAGAAGAGGAAAATAAATTTAGAACGGGTTTAGGTTTATCTCTCATAA
>CAYPFJ010000178.1:0-2076 GCA_964409945.1 uncultured archaeon
GAAGAAAATCAGCTACTCTAGTGCTGAGTAACCTTGAGCGGTTATGATTTTTATAATTATAGAGAGCTTTCCTTTGCTTTCTTGGTTGTTTTGATTCAACTTTCATTTTAAATCCTCCATTTATATTATTAATGAAGATATTGATGCTAATCTTGGAAACATTTCTGCAGCTTCTCTTGCTATTGGCCCTCGAATCTCTGTAGCCTTTGGATCACCTTCTTTTGTTATAATGACTCCAGCATTATCTTCAAAACAAAGTCTTGTACCATCTATCCTTCTGTAAATCATTTTCTGTCTTACTATTACTGCTTTTACTATATTTCCTCGTAATTCAGGTTTCCCTTTTTTTATTGTAACAGTACATACACTTCCAACAGATGCTTTAGGTAATCTTCTTAATCGTGTCTTGAAACCGTCTACATTAATAATTTCAGCTATTTTTGCTCCAGAATTATCAGCAATAATGATTCTTGATCCGTTACATAAACCATAACTGGTGCGAGGTTTAGTATATGTTTTTCTTCCTAATTTTCTTCTAGTTCCCATTTATTCTGCACCACGAGAAATTTTTTCTATTACAATAAAAGCTTTTGTTTTAGAAATTTTTCGAGATTCGCCAACTCTTACTAAATCTCCAAGATCAATTTCATGACTTAAACAATTTGGTAAATGGCACGCTAGATGAGTATTACGACGCTCATATCTTTGATATTTTTTTACAAATTGAACATAATCACGTCTTATAATGACTGTATTTTTTGATTTTTTACTAACTATAATTCCTTTAGTAATTTTTCCCCTAATTCGTGTATTTCCATGATAGGGACAAGATTGATCTTTGCATTCCTCTGCTTTTACTTTAGGAGGATTTACACCTGGAATACCAATATTTCTACTCATTTTTTTAACCTTCTCTTTTTCTTTAAACTTCTTAGTCTATTTACAGGAAGGCCAATAAGCTTATTTCCTGAAACTTCTACAAAACAATACATTTCATCGTTCTCGTAATTCGGAAGTTTAAACCTAAATGTATGATCTTTTTTAATATATTTCTTTATTTTATTATTTTTTTCTGTAATTAACATATCTCTTGTTTCATCAATCACAACGCCTATAGGCGAGAATTTGTTATCATTTAACTTTGATTTTGTTTTAATTAAGGCATAAATGCCTATCAAATCATGGTATATTATAAAATTTGGATTTAACATCATTCCTCTTCTTTCATCACAGTAAGTATTCTTGCTATTTGTTTTCTTAATAATTTTGCTTTAGCAGGATTATCAGAAAGACCTCCACCAGTTTGCATTGAATACAACATCATTAATTCCTCTCGTAAACTAATCAAATTTCTCTCCCTTTCTCTCTCATCCATTTCTCGTACTTTTTTAGCTGTTAAAATATCCATATTTTACCACAATTTTATATTAGTATAATTATTCTTTCTCTAACTCCTCATGTTCCTCCTCAGTAGTAGGAGTTAACGTAATCTCAGAAATTTCTTCTTCATCAACTTCATCAAGTAATTTCTTATCTTCCTCACTTAAAACACCCTCTTCTTGTTCAATCATATAGTCTACTCGTGTTTTTGCCAATTTTGCTTCCTCTTCTGCTTGAGCTTTAATTAATAGATCATCCTTGATTTTAACATCATCTCCCATTTTAATATCAGCTCGCATAATCTTCACAATTATTCCTAAGACTCCTGATTTCTGTATACATTGGGCAACACCTTTATCAACAGCTGCTGCTGATTGACCTGATTTAGACATTGTACCTGCTCTGAATATCTGTGTACGAGCACGCTGTGAAGTGACTTTTCCAGACACAATTATCTCTACACCACGTGCCCCTGCATCCATCACTTTTCTCAGTATATAATAACCTGCTCTACGGTAATGGCGTCCTCGATCTAGTGAATAAGCTAATCTTTCTGCCATTATTTGAGCATCTAAATCTGGTTCTACGACCTCTTCGACTTCAATCTGGGGCATTTCTAAACCGAATCGGTCTTGAAGGACATCTGTAATTTCTTGAATTCTCTTTCCCCCTTTACCAATGACTAAACCAGGGCGG
>CAYPFJ010000179.1:0-1864 GCA_964409945.1 uncultured archaeon
TTGCATCATCGATTATTTTAAAACCACTTGCAACACCTTCTTCTAAAAGACGGCACCCTTCATTTAAAGCGATTGCAAATAAAGCATTTAAATTGAATAATCCCGACTTTACAGAAAAATCAGGTTGTGGTCGACCCTTACTCCAATCGTAGAAACCTTTGCCAGTTTTTCTCCCTAAATTACCTTTTTCATACATCCCAGTAAGTACTTTTCCTGGTTTGAAATCAGGATGTAGAAGTTCAGCATTATAATTCATTCCATGTACCATAGTATCAATTCCAACATAATCCATTAAAACACAAGGTGGCATGGCAGCAAGTTTTCCCACATCAGCATCAATTTGATCCCATGGAATTCCTTTCTCTGCAGCTCTATCAAGAACCCAGCTTATATATATGTTCCCCGGCGCATTTAGTCTATTTACAACAAATCCAGGTCTATCCTTTAATACAGGTGCGATGTATCTTTTACCTCTTAGAACAGGAAGTGATTTAGCGACATCCATTGCCTTATTAAATGTATCATCGGAAGTTTTTTCTCCTTTAATTACTTCAATACATGCCATTAAAGGAACGGGATTGAAAAAATGCATTCCACATACCCTATCCGGAGCTCCGCTATCTTTTCCAATTTCAGTTATACTCATAAAGGAAGTATTAGACGCATAAATAATATGAGAAGGTCCATTATCCATTATCGTCTTACATACTTCTTTCTTTGGAGCCATTTTTTCAATTATTGCTTCAATAACCATATCTGCCTCTTTCACAGCAGAAGCTAAATCAGTTGATTTTTTACATCTTGCCATTACATCTGCTGCAGTAACCCCTTCACCTAATTTACCTTTCTCCTCAGACTTTTTCAAGCCTATTTCTATGCCTGAATACGCTTTATTAACTAGTTCCTCTTTGATATCTACTAATGTGACATTGTAGCCTGCCATTAAAGCAACCTGGGCAATTCCTTCACCCATAAGCCCTACACCTAAAGCTACAATATTTTTAATATCAGCCATTTTTTTATTTCAACCTCTTAAATATTAATTTTAATATAGAATTTTGTTATGTTTAATTTAACATATATTATATTTTTTTTTCAAAAAATGAAAATGATATGTTTTCTTTAATCGATTTAATGTATTTAATTCGTCTTCTATATCTATAAAAAATTAAAAACCCATATTTATATCCTTAATTTCTAAAAAATATTAAATATAAAAAGTAAGTTCTTCTATGCACACGTCTTTCTCAGTATCATTTTCAAGAAAATTTATTTCAATTTTCTTTACATTATCCCCCAAGAGTTTCTGGAAGGCAGTCTCAAAATATCCCTTATTAACCCTGCAAAATGCTTTTCCATAATCTAACTTTTCGCGATGACTTATTGGTTTACGTAAAAAGCAGTGATTTTCGATGATAACCCTATATCTATCTTCATATTGTTCAATATCTCGAACTTGTATTGAATAAAATTCTTTTAATTCATCCATTAGAATTACTAAAGCTTCCATGATTTCAAATTTTTCTTTATTGTATTCCTTTTTTATTCTCTCCGCAATAATAGTACCGGGAAAGACTCCAGTTTGATATAGAATTGAAAGTAAGCTATTACGACCAAAAACATCATAAACCTTATAGACTAAAGATTCAGTTATAATTTCAAATCCTTTAACTGAATTAATATTTTCAATTGGATTAAATATTCTTTCATTTAACTCTTTTTTATACAGTTCCAATATTTATAAACCCTAATTTCTAAAATTAAGTATGAAAACTAACAAATATCTATTTAATAATTATTAGCACTTGATTTATTTAAAAACTTAATTCAAAAAAGAAAAGTTAGTTATTAAAGAACAAATATT
>CAYPFJ010000180.1:0-1839 GCA_964409945.1 uncultured archaeon
AGATTCATTTAAATTTAAATTTCTGCGAATGCGAAAATGAGTTTTTCAATTTTAATCTTGGAATTATTAGCTATATTGCTTGCTATAATATCGAGATCGTATCTAAATATTACTCCTATGCTTATAATTTCAATTTCTTGGGAGAATTTCTTAAAAGAATACCGATTTCAGAGAAATTTCGATGACACATAAATGACATTTATATTTTTTAAAGCGAACAAACTGATTTTACTCAAAGATTTAATTCGTAAAAAAGATGATGTGATTGATAAAAGAAGAAAACACATTTTTAGAAAATTTAGAGTATCAGATCAGTTTAAAAGAAAATACTTATAAAACAATGAAAAAAATCCCTGTTTTTACTGAAAAAGTAAAGGAATTTGATAACTCGGTTATGGATCTTACAGAAAAATTCCAGAAAATTCGAATACGTGACAAATACCAATTAATAATATCAGAATTGGATAATTTAATAAAAAACACTAAACCTAAATAAAAATAATTTTATTTATTTTTTTAAATTCTATAAGAATACTTAGTCGCCAACAATCATACAATATATTTTTCTTGATCTCGCTTTTTCATCACATTCGATGAATATTATCTGTTGCCACGTTCCTAATATTAATTTTTGATTTTTAAATGGAAATACCTGAGAAGTTTTTATTAGGAAACTTCTTAAATGTCCTGCTCCATTATAATCATGCCAAGTTTCGTGATGACTATAATGTTCATCATATGGAATTAGCTTTTCTAAGAGATTTTTGATATCATATTTTACCAGACCTGGTTCATACTCTACAGTAGAAATTACTCCTGTGGATCCAGCTACATGAACATTTACAATTCCGTTATTGATATTACTATTGTTAATACAATGTTGAACTTGCTCGGTAATATTAATTACGTCATAATATGCTTTTGTCTTTAAATCAAATGTTTTTAAAATTGCAGTCATTTTTCACTTCTTTAATCGTTCACATCTGTTCAAATTTTTAATTTGTTTTAATACTGATTTAGGTAAATTATTTTCATTTCCTTCTTTTAATGCAAGTATTTTAGTTATGATGAGAAGTTCACTTTGTTCAAATCCATCGATATTTGTCCAACCCGCTGATTTTCCCGCTTCAATACAAATAAAAAAAGGAGCTTTTTTGAATTTTAAGCATCTGTTATCCCGGCATTTTTCACATATTTTAGGATAATAATATACATTACCATTTTTAAGATAAATTGAAAAGTTGCCAAGTTCCTTATTTTTAACTCGAATCCAATTATCAGATTCAATATGAACTTTCAAGTTCAAGGTTAAAATATATTTTATCAATTGTTCTGTATTTATTGCTCGAATAATATTTGTATTACGTCGTTCAGGTTCATAATAGTCATTACATTCATCAGTGACGTCAGAATGATCGAAAAGGAGATTTAAAGGAATAAAGTCTATGATATAAACATTTTCCATTTCTTTATATTTATTTCTCTTTAAAAAAATTGAACATATTTGATCCAGAATGTCTAAAGGCTCAGATATTTCATTAATATAAACATTATTTGATTTTATAATTGAATCAAAATCATCATTCTTTAAATGCCTATTAATAATTTCTTCTCTAGTAAAATGTTCAAGGATTATGCAAAAAATTATAGTAATTGATGGTATTCGTGCTTGGATTTCATTAAAATAATATAAAATTTGATCCACTTTTGTTTCAGAAATGAAAATTATTATAGCTTCTGCCCCATTATAAAAAATAGTTCGCAAATAAGCTCTCTGTTGTCTACAATCAGTATTCCATAAAAGAAATTCAAATTTTTCATATTTTTTAAATGAAAAAT
>CAYPFJ010000181.1:0-1812 GCA_964409945.1 uncultured archaeon
TAATAATTACTCGAGTTAAGAAATGCTTGGAAATAAAAGATTTGATGGAAGAAAATTTGATGAATTAAGGAAAATTACTATAAAGAGAAATTTCCTTAAATATCCTGAAGGTTCTGTTTTAATAACTCAGGGAAATACAAAAGTAATTGTAACAGCCTCAATTGTTGAATCTGTTCCACGTTTTTTAATCGATACAGGAACAGGATGGATTACAGCAGAATATTCTATGTTACCGAGAGCCACACAAGTGAGAAACAAAAGAGAGCCTAATAGAGGAAGATCAGTTGAGATCCAACGATTAATAGGGAGATGTATACGAGCTGGTTTTAATTATGAAAAACTTGGTGAACGTACTATAAAAATCGATTGCGATGTTATTCAAGCTGACGGTGGTACAAGATGTGCTTCAATTACGGGAGCGTTCATAGCAGTATTTGATGCTATTAATCATCTCTACAATCAACAACTCATTTATGAATTTCCAGATTATACTGTATTAGCAGCAGTGTCTTTAGGAATAAAAAATAATCAAATTCTATTGGATTTAGATTATAGTGAAGACTCAAAAGTAGATGTTGATTTTAATTTAGTTATGAATGAGAAATCTGAAATTATGGAAATCCAAGGAACCGCGGAGAAAGCTACTTTTACTAAAAAGAAATTAACTGAAATCATGGAAATGGGAGAAAAAGGGATTCTAGAATTAATTCAAATCCAAAAAAAGGAACTAAATTTGTAATTTTTAGATTTAAAAATAAAAAACAAATTTATTTTATTTTAAACTATCTAATTTAAGTTTATCAATAGATTTAGTGATTTTTAATTTTTCCTCATAGGATTCAGTTATTTTCTTGAGATGGTATTGTTTTATTGTTCTAAATTCTGCCAGTTTTTCAGTATTTTCATTGATTACGTTATTATTCTCCTGAGGATCTATTTTCAAATTAAATAACAATTCTGTATCTTTTTCTTCATCAAAAATATATTTCCATCCTTGGTTTCGAATTGTTAATAAAATGAAACCCTCTTTACTGTTTCTTTTCATCAATCCATTTTTCTGATAACATTCGGAAATAATATAATCTTTTCTTTTTATGGATTCACCTCTAATCATGGGTAGAAGGCTAATTCCTTGAAAATTTTCAGGAATTTTTATACCAAAATAATCTAAAATAGTAGGGGATATATCAATTAGTTGAACACTATCTTGTATTTTTTTTTTAATTGAATTTTTACCTAATTCAACAATAATTAGAGGGATTTTTAACACTTCATCATATATACTACCTTGATGGCCAAATAATCCATGTTCATAAAAGGATTCTCCATGATCAGCTGCTATAATTATTAAACAATTGTTTTGAATTTGTTTTTTAACCACTTCTAAGAACATTGCTAGATATTCATCAACAAAGTTAATTTCAGCATCATAGAGTATTTTTAGATCATCTATCATTTTAGGTGTTATTTTAATTTCTTTTGCCCTTGGATATACTTTTTCTACTAGAAATTTTCTTTCAGAAATGTCAAAATCTTTTTTTCTGAAATTTAAAACATTTCGCCTAGGTGGATTATAAGGACTATGAACATCCATAAAGTGAGCCCAAATAAATAATGGTTTTTGAAAAGTTTTTAAAAACGAAATTAATTTGTTTGCTATATAAGGTGCATTATAAGCAATTGGAGTAAATGGTAATAAAAACTCTGTAAGAAAGGGTGTTTTCGTTCTTAACCATGTTTTTAATCTGTTAAATCCCTTAAGGCGATACATTAATTTATTTGATAGATTATTGTAATCTAATAATTTTTTTA
>CAYPFJ010000182.1:0-1810 GCA_964409945.1 uncultured archaeon
GCATAAAGATGGTTTAGCTGAGTATAAATGGGATGTGAAAAGTAATGCAGGGAATAATGTTTTTAGCGGAGTTTATATATATGTGATTAAATCCCCTACTGGTATGAAGAAGGGGAAATTAATCACGAAATTACCGAAATTGGATGATATTCAGAAATTTTATTTAGACAATATTAAGAAGATACCCGATTCCTATATGAAATTAGAGGAAGCTCATTTATTCAAACTTAAAATAACAGAAAAATTAGACCATCTTACAAATTCTTTGAAAAGCAAATATCCTTAAGTCTTATTTTCAATTAGTTGGGATAAGTTACTTTTAAAATCAACCTTTGTTAGTTTAACACTTACATCCCACAATTGTTTAGATATAGTAGCATCATAAGATACTTTAACAGACTTCGCTTCTTTTCTTTTTTTGAAATATTTTCCACTGGCACCATCAATATCGGTAGTTGATGCTAAATATATTGAACTTTTAGCCCCACGCTTCGGGCTTTTCATAAATAAGCCCACCAAATGGTAAAAATATTTGACAAAGGGTCGAAAATTACGTATCATATTCGTTTTTACATATCCCGGGTGAAGGCAATTTATTGAAACCCCTGTTTCATTGATTTTTTGGGCAAATTCGTAAGTAAAGACAATAACTGCCAGTTTTGATTGTGCATATGCTTTTAATTGACCATAATGCTTTTCACCATTTAGATCATCAAAATCAATAACTTTTGCTTGGACACTTGATGCCACATTTACAATGCGGGCAGGAGCACTTTTTTTTAAGATATCAAAAAATAAAATACTTAACATAAATTGAGCCAAATAATTTACTGCAAATGTTGTTTCAATTCCATCTTCGGTTAATGTATGTTTATTTAAATTTACTCCAGCATTATTAATTAGGACGTGTAATTGATCATACTTTTTTTTGAACTCTAATACTAAATTATGGATGTCTTTTTGAGAAGACAAGTCGGCAATTATTAGATCGATTGAAGTATTACCAGTTTTTTTTTTAATCTCTACTATTGCTTTTTCCGCCCGAGCTTGATCCCGACAAACTAATACCAAGGTCGCCCCTAATTTTGCTAAACCTATCGCAGTCGCTTTACCAATTCCAGAATTAGCACCTGTAATCATACAGATTTTTCCTTCCATAATATTAGATTTATTATTCTCAGTTTTAGCCATCACAAATATCCCAAAGTAAATATTAAAATTCCTAATTAAAAGAGGATATATAGGAGAATAAAGTAATACTAATAAAACTTTACTGATTTAAAAATAAAGGAATTAATTATAAGAAAAGTTTACATAGGTGTGTAATTTGATTTTTTATTTCTTAGTAATCTTCCTTACATTCTTAACTATGTATCCCCAAAAATTGTCTCTTACAAGTTTTCCGCTAAAGCTGATCTTATCTCCTTTTATAAAACTGTTCTCATTTTGCAATTTTTCACTAATCCGTACTTTTAATTTTTCAGCGGTATCAGTATCTTCTTCTTTGAAATCGCTTACTTTTTTTAATTTAGGACCTAATTTGAGATTTCCAAGTGAAGCCATATAAAAAGTAGTTATATTTCCTTAATGTTCAGATTCCTTTTTAACAATGTCAGTAATATTTGCCTCATAAACAGTTATCGATGAATCAAGATATTTCATTAATTTCGCACTTGAAGATGACTCATCAATCAACACTGCTTTTTCTTGCTTTTCATTACTCTTTTTCCCCACTTGAGTTTCAGCAAGTTTTATAGTCTTAATTTTTTTTTCAAAATCATCAGGTAGAGCAGTCAAAGTCCAATCTTTA
>CAYPFJ010000183.1:0-1770 GCA_964409945.1 uncultured archaeon
AGCGTCATATCTTTTCATATTATTTCCTCCATAATTGCCTTTTTAGAAGAATTCCCACTGATTGGTTGGATTTCTTACTAAATTCAACAGCTATTTTGATTTCTTTTATTTTGTCTAATGAATCAATAATGAATTTTTTAATATTTAATATATCTAAAAGACTTGGAGTAAGCTTACCCATTGGAATTTGTGCGATTATTTTTTCTCCCTCGGCACCTCTATGACTCATTATAAAAACAACTGGAATTTTATATAATTGTAGTAATGATTTTATAGCATTTACTGAATTGCCTAAACCTGAATTCTGTATTAACAATGCTGGAGTTATTCCACCCAAGTAGGCACCTGCAGCAATTCCTATTCCTTCTTCTTCACGAGTTATTGGAATATTTTGAATCTCGTGTCTTTCATCAATTTCTTCTAAAAGTCCCTTTAGTAAAATACAAGGTAATGATAAAATTAAATTTATTCCAGAATCTTTAATCATTTCATATAATGCGATATCAATATTCATAGCTCTAAGGTTTTTCAATAAATATTATTATAAATGTAATTATAAAAATGAATTATAAAATCTTTAAAATATTATAATAGTTCTCTTGAATAAAATTATCTCAATTGTTAGATTTAGTTTTAATTAATTAACACTTTTTAAGGAAATCATATTTATTATTAAGTAAACATCTTTAATTATTAAAAGTTTAATTGTTTATACTTATTTAGTGAATACGGATTATGAAAGCACTCGTATTTAATTACAAACTTTACAGATTAGCATTATCTAAAATATTGGGAACAGTTTATCTAAAAGGATATCTTTCTAAACTTGGAGCAGTACGGTTGAAAGAAGTTTCTTTTCCAAAGCTTAAAAGTAACAACTGGTTGATTGTGAAGACGAAATATTGTGGGATATGCGGTTCTGATCAGAAACAAATCTTTCTTGATGGAAACATTGATAATCCAATAACTGCTTTACTTTCATGGCCTCAAACTTTAGGACATGAAGCTGTTGGGATTGTCGATAAAGTCGGAAAATCATCAAATTTAAAACCAGGTGATAGAGTTGCTTTAAATCCATGGATAAGTTGCGAACCGCGAGAAATTAAACCGATTTGTAGTGCGTGTGAAGATGGAAACAAATATCTTTGTAGAAATTTTACAAAAGGTATTCTCACCCCTGGAATTCATTCAGGTACTAGTAGTGATGCTACAGGAGGCTTTGCAGAATTTTTCCCGGCGCACGAAACTATGGCAATAAAAATTCCTGATTCAGTGTCATGGGAGCAAGCTGTTCTATCAGATCCTTTTTCAGTGGTGCTTCATTCTATATTAAAAGTTGATCTTAGAGAAGGATCGATTTGTGGGGTTTATGGGTGTGGAAATCTTGGGCTACTAACAATTCAATTCTTAAAGAGTATTTATGAAGATATAACTGTAATTGCTATTGCTAGATTTCCACATCAAATAGAAATGGCAAAGAAATTTGGTGCAGATCTTGTAATCAAGTCATCTCCTCCAAGCAGAGTCATCGAAAGTGTTGGAGACTACTTAAATTGTGATATTTATTATTTAAAAAAAAATAAACCTTGGTTATTAGAAGGAATTGATTTTTTATTTGATACTGTTGCATCTGCAGAAACATTAGAAACGGGTTTACGTATCGTAAAATCAAGATTAGTAGATTTTAAGAATAATAAGGAGAGATCCGGAGTAACTGTATTAACAGGAGTCCATGTTCCTAAGAGGTTTGAATGGACCCCATGGTATTTT
>CAYPFJ010000184.1:0-1746 GCA_964409945.1 uncultured archaeon
TTCCTATTCATACGATATAGAACTTCAAGGAAGTTGTATTGGCTGTTTTTTAGCTTGTTTTTTCTATGTTTTGGTATTGCACGCGTATTTTTCATTGTATATTATTTTTTCGGTCCAGAACTATTCGATGGAGGTAATAGTACTGAAGTTGTGGCTTTTTTAATGATAAATTTTCGCTTTGCTACATTCTTTACTTGGATGGGGGTAGCTTGTGCTGTTGGAGTTTTAGGAATTCTCTTGTTTCCACCTGAAATAAAAGAGGAAAAAAAAGGGAAAAAATCATTAGTCGAATGGTTTAAAAAGAAAAAAAATCTCGAATTACTTATTCGGATAGGATTATTTGCTCTTCCAATTATTATAGGGATTCTTGCATTAACATTATCAGATAGCTTATTTATGGATCCTGATTTCCGTGATGATTATGGTATTAGTATTGAATTAACGTTGATAAGATTTGGTTCATGGGAATATCCTCTTGGTAGATTTCTGTTTAATTTTATTTTTATGCCCTTATTCCTTGTTTTAATCCCGTTTATCTTTCTTTATCTAGCTTGGAAAACATTTGGAGTATTAAGAAAATCATATGCTTTAAATGCTATTGGGTTTCTTCTTTATTTTATTGGAGGGAGAATAATGCAAGGAGTATTAGATGTAGCTACATTACCCCATTTAAGAGCTGTAATGCCCCCATTACTAATATTACTAGCACTTCTTATTCTAGTAATTGCAAATAATTACGAACAACTTAAATAAAAAAGTTTTACTTTTAATTCTTATAATTATTTTAATCATTTCTTATTCAAAACCAATTCTTAGGATAAGTAGGAACAATTAAAAAACCAACTTTTAATTACTAATTGAAAAAAAGATTAAAAATTTAAAATTGAATCTCTTTAAATTTAATATATTTGAAATATATAATATAGAAATTAATTAAAAATTCAAGATATTATCCATGTCTGTCCACGGAAATCAATATTTATTACCATTTTTTATCAGAAAGGATTCTCTTCCCCTTTCAATTCAAGGAAATGACGAATTAGCTCTCGCATTTTATTTATTATCAAAAGATTTAAGAAAAAATGAAAAGACTATTTCCTTTTCTAAACTTCTTTGGCCTATATTAAGCATTCAAGGAGTAATTAGCACTCACATAATGCTAGATGGATTGAATTTGTTTAATGAAAGCGGGCGGTTTTCTAATCCCCCTCGACAACCTTTAATAGGCCATATCCTAAGAAATATTGAAAATCGAACTAAAGTTGAACAATTAAACATATTAATAGATATCCTATCATATAAAGATAAAGAAGCTGAAGAAATTGGGGAAGGGGAAGAGTCAGAATTTCACACTCTTAAAATTAATGGTTTGATTAATCCAGAATTTCTCCAATCGCTAATTAAAATTATCCCATTTATTGATTATAAACCAATTGCCGAGTATACAGTATTAGATACCAGTATTTCTACTGAAAATGCGTTAAATATTTCAGAAGAATATCGGCAGATTATCAATACAATGAAAGGAAATGCTCTAAGATGGAAAACTCAGATTGAATTAATTGAGAAGGAAGTAAGTAAATGGCTTATAGAGATAACTGTTCAATTAAAAGATATAAATTCACGCTATTCTAGCCAAATAACTAAAACTTCTTCATCAATTGATACATCTCAAGTAGATGACCAAACAAAACTAGAACAAGATAAAATTGATCAATGGAACGTTAATGAGAAGAAAAAGATAAT
>CAYPFJ010000185.1:0-1623 GCA_964409945.1 uncultured archaeon
CTAACTAAAACTCAAGGGTAAAGATTTGACCCCAGTTATCTCCATGGGTGATGGTAACGGCAAAGGAATAAGAGGCAATACATAAAGCCAACAAAACCAATCCTGCCACAATTACGGATATCTTCTTTGCTTTCATTGCACCGACCCCCTCTTTAATTCGTTGCAAAACAACATCCTTAAGTTTTATGCTTTCGCGAACCTGTATTGAGAATGACCATACACTTTGTCAACAATGAAGATTTGACCCCGTCATCTACTCGTCATCTACTATATGCTCTCTCTTATCATCTAAGAGATTTGTCCTATGTCAAGACCCCGATTCTTTTATTCTCTTAAAAGCCTGCATAAAAGCTAACCTTGCTAATACTCACGCGTAAAGATTTAGACGTGCGCTGCATTATCCGACTGTCCATTCTATCCCTTCCATGCGGCATCCTAACTACCTTTCTAGTTATTTCTTTTAACCTTTGTTTTTAACCGGTCGAAGTATTACTGCGTTATAATAATTTATATTGTTTTCATCAAAAACTTCATTTACACTATCTTTATAAACACGAATTTTTCTATCAACACCTTCCAGATCAATTAAGATTTTAAATCGATCGTTATCACCGAGATCGCAATCTTTAAGATCATCTACATTTGGATATTTCAATACTATGCCTTTTTTTAACCAACCCACAATCTCACCATTTTTAGGATTAAATAATTCAACATCTGACTTCAGTTTTAAATAACCTTCTTTGTTCAAATCTAAATACCAATATAAAATATTTTTTGCATTACAAATAATTATTGTTAGTATAATTAAAAACCAGTATATTATGTGAGTTTTCATGATATCAGTCCTCTTCTTTCTTTTTCTTCTTTTTCTTTTCTTCTTCTCTTTGTTGCAATTGTTTCTTTATATTAGCTGGAGTACGTAATTTATAATGTATTTTTTCTATTTCGTCTTTAATGCTTTGAGCTTCTTTTTTTAATTCATCTGAATATTGATCCTGCTTATTAATATTATCTAATGCTTCGTGTATGTTATCAAAGGTAAATGTTACACAATTAGGTCCTGCAAGACCCCAATTACTAAACATATATCTCTCATCCGGCAATAATTGGGATTGATTTTCCATCTTTTTTAATATGTTTTCTGGTATAGTTTTAGCCCCAATATTCCATTTTTCACCAAAATTTTCTGCAATTATATTATCTAAATCTTTACTAACTTCAAAATTGAATTGGCTCCCTCCTTGCTTATTTAAGGCATACGGATCCCCTTCTGTTTTCCTTAATATATTAGGACCAGAAAATACAATGAATTTTCCTTTATATTCACCATGATATCTACCAAAATCATAATTTGTTGAGTGCTCATTATAAGTTGTTCTTATCCCAACATGACCTAGCCCTTGAGTATGCGCGTATATTTTAAAATGGCCATCTGGATCAATATAAATAAGCGGATTGTTTCGTGTGTAACTATACCGATTCAGAAGGAAGACATGGGGTCAGGTCTTGACATAGGACATTTTCCCCGTGATCTCCTTAATTGTTCTTTGCAGAGATCTGTCTTTCGTTAATTTCACTGAAAACCTCTGGAACGCCTTGGCTACGGCTGAATAGCTGATA
>CAYPFJ010000186.1:0-1570 GCA_964409945.1 uncultured archaeon
TAAAAATAATAATTATTAAATTTTATATTTATATTCACCCTTTTCAATTTTTTGGTTAAAATCTCTAATTTCTTCGTTTTTTTGTCTTAATTTTTCTGGAAATCCGGTAATTTGTAATATTGCGTTCTCAATTTCTTCTGCGCCTTGTTTAGCAATTAAATCTGTATCATATGTGTCCTGATCCTCAACAGAGACAAAACAAACAAGAATTAAACCCTTCATTTTTATCACATCCTCAGCATACTCTTGAGGAGTACTCGTTGCTTCTTTATTCTTAACAACTTCTACATCTTGAGAGTGAATTAATAAGATTTTCATAATGATCCCTTATTCTAGTCTTGTAGGCAATATATTATAATAAATTCTAAATATTTTTCTTACTTTTGATATTTAATTATATTCAAAATTCAAATTAATTATTACTAAATTTTAGTTTTATTATAATGAATCTTAAAAAAGCTTTTTCAGAAATAACTGAGTTATTAGATATATTATATCAAGATAGAGAAGAAATTTTAAAATTGTCTCGCGATGTAATTAGGGATTGCAGTATAGCTATAAAAAATGTTCATAGAAAAGAATTTGATAAATTTCATGAAAGAATAAACCAGATTAAGATTAACCATAAGAATTTAATCGAAATAGTCAACAAAAATCCTGGTATATTTTTCAAATATTTAACAACACCTGAGCAAGAATATGTTGAATCAATTGCTTTTCATTCAATTATTAGTAAAAAAGAGATTCCATCACCTTTGGAATTAAATATTAATCCTTTAAATTTTCTACTAGGATTAGCAGATGTAATTGGAGAATTGCGGAGATATGCTTTAGATAATATTAGAAATTCTCATGTTGAAGATTTAAATTCGATATTAGAAAAGATGGATGAGATCTACACGTATTTATTCACTATTGATTATCCATCTGGTGTAACTCAAGATTTAAGACATAAAGTAGATGTTGCTAGAAATATAATCGAAAAAACAAGAGGAGATATATCACTAGCAATCCAAATGGATGATTTGAAGAGATGTTTTAACAACAAGATGTAATTTCAACATTAATTATCTGAAATGGGTATGTGAGCAGAAAAAGATGAATAAAGAAAAGAAGAGGATAATGATAGCTGGAACGTTTGATCTGATTCACGCAGGTCACATTTACCTAATTAATGAAGCTGCAAAACTAGGAAACGTGTATGTTGTTGTTGCTACTGATAAAAACCGTGAGATATTCTCAGGGGAACAACCTATTATTACCCAGGAACAAAGATTAGAAATTATCAAGAACTTTAGAAATGTAACAGATGCTAGATTAGGAAGAAGCGATAATGATACGCTTAAAACAGTTGAAGAAATTAATCCAGACATAATTCTATTGGGACCTGATCAGAAATATAGTATTGAAATTCTTAAAAAAAAGCTTAGAAAAAAAAATTTAGATCACATTGAGGTTAAGAGACTAGAAACTTATTATGATAAATACAAATTACATAGTTCAAGTTTAATAAAACAAAAAATAATTGAAAAATATAAAAAAAAAAACCAAATCAATCGTGATAATGGAG
>CAYPFJ010000187.1:0-1533 GCA_964409945.1 uncultured archaeon
TTCCCCAATTGTAACTCCCGAAAAGATACTTGCTTCACGAGCTGAAACTGGCATATTTGACGTATTAGCAATTAGAACAATTCGATTTAACAAGGGATTTCCACTTTTTGGATCAATTATTTCAGTAAATTGTTTTAAAACATCTGCAATTTCATTTCCTCGTTCTCCACATCCGACAAAAATAATTACATCAGCATTACACCATTTAGCTAATGATTGTTGAATAACAGTTTTACCAGTTCCAAACCCTCCTGGTATCGCAACAGTACCTCCCTTTACGATAGGGAATAATAAATCTATTACACGCATACCTGTAATTAATGGCTCAATAGGAGTCTTGCGTTTTTTATAAGGTCTACTTTTGGTGATTGGCCATTTTTGCAACATAGTAAAAGATTCTTCACCTTTTCCGATCTTCACATGAAAGATTTCATCCTTAATCGTATAATCTCCCTCTTCAGCAATAAAGCTCAACTTTCCACTGATTCCAATAGGAATCATTATTTTATGTTCAATTAATAGAGTTTCCTGTACAATACCAATTATATCACCACTACTTACAATGTCATTAATTTCTTTTTTTGGTTTAAAATGCCATTTTTTAATCCTTGATAATGATGGTAAGTCATTTCCTCTCTCTAAAAAACCTTTATGAGTAATATTAAAGGTTATATCAACTGGTCTTTGAATACCATCGAAAACATTACCTAACAATCCGGGACCTAATTCCATTGATAATGGTTCTCTTAAATTGATTACTTTTTCACCTAGTTTCAAGTTATAAGTACTCTCGAAACATTGAGCAGTTGCATGATCCTGATAAATTTGAATCACTTCACCTAAAATATTTTGTTCCGATACTCTTATTAGGTCATGAATGCGAACTTGGCTTTCAAATCCTTTTACTTCTATTAATGTTCCATTTATTGAGGATATGTACCCAAAATTAAATTTCTCATAAGCCGTTTTATTAGATTTTGTCATAATTTTTTAAATAATCTTTTATAACCAATTTTTGATTTTGAATGAATTTTTCATAATTTTGAATTATTTCATTAATCTCTAAATAAGCATCTGAAAAGATTTTTGAGAATTCAATTTCAATTCCAGATCTTTTTTTATTTATTAAATTTATAATTGAAAAATCATAAGAAATATTCAGTTCAGCCTGCAAAATTCTAAATCCACCAATAAACTCGTTTTGTGTTGGATTTAATATCACTCTATTTTTGAAAATGCTTTGTATTCTTTCAAAATTTTCAAGAAAGTATTCATAATCTTTAGAATTTAAGTTTATAACAATTTCTGGAGGCTTATCTATTAAAGATTTAATTTTTTTTATTGTTTCTAAAAGAAATTTAATATAATTTGAATAATTCTCTGTAATTTTTTTTTCTAATAGTAAATTTAAATCTTTAATTAGGATTGAAATTAATTCATTTTTAACATTTAATGTTTCTTGCTTAATTTTTAAAAGAGTCGAAGATAATGAATTATTAATTTGTTTATTATAAGTATCAATAAAATTATTTT
>CAYPFJ010000188.1:0-1520 GCA_964409945.1 uncultured archaeon
ATCCAAAACCACCAAAAATACTTTTTAGTAATTCATCGATTCCCGGAATGCCACCGCTGAAATAATCACTCATATCTACATGTACTCCGCTAAAACCAAATCTATCGTAATTTTGCCTTTTATTTTCATCACTCAAAACTTCATAGGCTTCTTGAAGTTCAATAAATTTCTCTTTTGCTTTTGGGTCTGTCTTGTTTAAATCTGGATGGAGTTTTCTAGCTAAACGACGATAAGCAAGTTTAATATCGTTCAAACTCGCATCTTTACTTATGCCAAGAACTTCATAGTAATCGCTTTTATTGCCAGAACTCATAATTTCTAAGATTCCTATTATTATTGAATAAGTTCAATATTCAAGTGACTAAAACTGCTTATGAAATTTAATTTTTTAGATAATAGACTATTAAGTAAATTAATTGTGGAATTATTTATAAACTGAAAGAGAACAAATACTTATAGAAAATTATATATTATTATAAAATAAATGTATTATAAATTTCTAATTCTCTCAAATTTCATTATCGATAATTATTATGAATAAAATTGTCGTCATAATTGGAGGACTAATTGGAATATTTGCAGCTATTCTATGGGTATTTGAACCTTCACTTGGTTGGTGGGAAGTAACTGTTGAAAATTATTTAGCAATATTTGATGGAGCTGGTTATATTAGTCCTTTTGGATACTCAAGCAATACTGGAAATAGTAATATAGAGTTCTATGGGCCTTTACTTCTAATTGGAGGGATTATATTTTTATTATCTTCTTTGTGTGTTGTTATTTCTGCCATTAAAGAAAAAAGGAGTTATTCTATCCTATTTGCCATTCTTATGATTGGTGGGTTAGGACTATTTTGCTATGGGCTTGCGGTAATTGAAGATTTTGAAAACATTTTAGAAGGATTAAATTTCTTGACTGGAGCGAATTATACAGTGTTTTTTGGTAGTGAAAATCTAGGTGCTCTAGGATTTTGGGCTTGGAGACTGGGTAATGGTTTTTTTATTGCAATTGGTGCATTTATTATAACTTTAATAGGCACATTACTAAAAAAGTAGTTTTCCTTTTTTTTATAAAATAGTGAAGAGTTCATCATTTAAAGAACTCAGAATTTCATTAGGACAACATTTACTTAAAAGTTAAATATATTAGAGTGATAATTAAAAATATAAAAAAATAATGGAATATAAGAAAAAACTATATTAATTAATCTTCGTCCCAATCAACATCCACAACTTTCTTTTTCTTATCTTCTTCCTTATCTTTATCTTTTTTATAAGTAGCACCACCAGCACCAGTTTCACCACCCATACCACCTGGAGGAGCACCTCCCATTCCACCTGGAGGAACACCACCCATACCACTTGCTGCACGCTGAGCTTGTTCAGCAGCTTGTTGGTATACCTGATCTTGAGACTGAGTTTGATAAATTCTTTGAGAAAAACTATACATAGATTTCTGTAGATTTTCGATCCCTAACTTAATTCTTTGTACATCATCACTTTTAATATCTTCTTCCAATG
>CAYPFJ010000189.1:0-1507 GCA_964409945.1 uncultured archaeon
AACCTTTATTCGAACCACTCATTAAAATCATAGCATATAGGATAGGAGGAGGATTATGGTTATCTAAAATAATAGATTCAGAAATTAATAAAAAGATCCATAATCAAATAAGATTTCTGCTTAAAGATGTTAATAAGTGGATACTGGGAAATTTATGCCGAGTGGAAATACCCATTTTCATTGAGATCTCTAACATTTTTACCGAAATTTTAGTGGGTTACAAGGAAGAATAATATAACTACAAATTGGAGGTATTATGATGAGTTATAAGAAAAGATCTACAAGAACTGTAAAACCGGGGAGAAAAAGAGAAAAATGGACAGACATCTTACCTAGATATTTAACATTTATCAGTCATATGCGTCCAATTCTTAGAGAAACAAGAAGAATTATTATCGATTTAGATGCAGATTTATTGTTAGATACAGAAATCTTGGATAAGATACGTCAAGAAGAAGAAAAGCGAAATATTCGTAAAGTCAGGGCACTTTCAGAATTTTCCGCTATGTATCGATCAAATGTTTATGATATAATTAAAGATTTTATTGTTAAATATCGAGAAAAAATCCCTATAATTGATATTAAGGATTACATTTTAGATTTTCTACATGAATCCGTTAATGCTTTAAATATATTACGTCATATTACGAATCCTGATGAACTTAATTTAGAGAATACTTACTTATATCAGCTAGTGAAATTTATTGAGAGTAGATTATTTCCAAGAGGAGCAAATCTTAAGATCATATATAATAAATTACTCCAACAATCTGTTGACATTTATGAATGTCAACGTCATTTATTACAATCTCATACGTATTATAGAGAAAAGTTGGAGAGTCTAGAATATTTTGAAGTTCCTGGTATATCTCCAAAGGTTTATCAAATTATAAACAATATAACATCACTTTATAACTTAGATCCTAACTTTGGAGAATATCCGGAGAAAAATAACTATGAGATTCCAATGATCTTAAAAAGTGATATCTTTCTGCCATATGTCGATTCGATTGCGAATCCAGAAGAAGAAGCTATAGAAAGAATTGCTGAACGTTTAGGTTTACGCTTAATTGATGGAATATTTTTGGCACCACAAAAGGATTTTGTAGATTTATTGTTAGAAAATAATTTTTTACGAGAGAATAAACAATCTGATGGAACAATAAGATATTATCCACAATTTAGTAATGAAACGCTAGTATTATATTATTTGGCTTTTGCTTCTCAAAGAAGAGGATTTTTATCAAAGGAATTAATTAATTGGATTTCAATGAATTTTTCTTTCTTGATATATATGGGTATCTTGAAATGGAAACTATCTGATGAAAATATATTCTATGCAATCTTTAAAGATTTACAAACAAATGAAAAAGTTCTTCCATATTTAATGAAACTCATATGTTTTCCGAATTATTTAGGATTAGATAAGATGAAAATTAGAGATTCAGTTCAATATCGAAAAGAAATCTTTAATTTCATTGGATCCCAGATCGATAATCTTAAAGCT